>NZ_CP063982.1:1401924-2102886 GCF_022811525.1 Orrella daihaiensis
AGGTACCGTGCAGGATTTCGCGTTTGTTTGAATGTTTTGCCACAGACGCATCAGGTATTCAATATCTGTCTTTAGAGCCTCATCGCTGGCATCTTCGGCTTGTGTGCGAACAATGAAACCACCCTTGCAGTCCTCTGGCATCAGTGACTGCACGCGCTCGCGCAACACTTGTCTTTCTTGCTCTGATTCAATTCGCTGCGATACCCCGATGTGTGGGTCATGTGGCAGATACACCAGCAAGCGCCCGGCCAAGCTGATCTGAGTCGAGAGCCGAGCGCCTTTCGTGCCAAGAGGATCTTTTATGACCTGCACCATCACCGTTTGCCCCTCAAAGAGCAATTTCTCAATCGGTGTCGTGGTTGTGCCAGCAAGTCGCTCTAGTCGGTTCTCGCGTACGTCGGCGATGTGAATGAACGCTGCTCGGTCAAGACCTATGTCGATGAATGCACTTTGCATGCCCGGCAACACTCTGGCGACTTTGCCAAGCCGAACGCTACCCACTTGCCCGAGTTGAATGTTGCGCTCTAAATGAAGCTCTTGTACCGTGCCCTGACAGACCAGGGCGACTCGGGTCTCAAACGGAGTGACATTGATGAGGATATCTTCAGTGGATGGGTCCATTTGGGCTTTGTTTTGTTCAAAGGATTTGATCTCTGTGATTAGAGTCTAGCCCTATTCGGGCTAACCCGGAGTTTTAATTTGACAACCGCCAAAAACGCGTTCATAATCTCGTTTCTTCGCTGCTTGAACAAACGCATCGGAAACGAGGCAAAATCAAGTTGCGAAAGTAGCTTACTGGCTACTCCGTTCTTTAACAACGAAACAACCGATAAGTGTGGGCACTTGTTGTCTGTAGGCGTTGGGTGTTCTGGGTAGTGACTTGGTGTTGGGTTTACTTGACATGGGGTGGCTATCTGGAGGCGCGATGACCACAAGTAAATAGCAAGTGCTCACGAAGAAGAAGCAAGGTAAGGAAGTCTCTTTGGAGAGATTTGGTAGATGACTTGTTTGTTTCTTTGAGTGAAGCGAGGTCTGTGCTGTGATAGGTGCAGGCCAACCAAACAGAGATTGAACTGAAGAGTTTGATCCTGGCTCAGATTGAACGCTAGCGGGATGCTTTACACATGCAAGTCGAACGGCAGCGCGGACTTCGGTCTGGCGGCGAGTGGCGAACGGGTGAGTAATGTATCGGAACGTGCCCAGTAGCGGGGGATAACTACTCGAAAGAGTAGCTAATACCGCATACGCCCTACGGGGGAAAGGGGGGGATCTTAGGACCTCTCACTATTGGAGCGGCCGATATCGGATTAGCTAGTTGGTGGGGTAAAGGCCTACCAAGGCTGCGATCCGTAGCTGGTTTGAGAGGACGACCAGCCACACTGGGACTGAGACACGGCCCAGACTCCTACGGGAGGCAGCAGTGGGGAATTTTGGACAATGGGGGCAACCCTGATCCAGCCATCCCGCGTGTGCGATGAAGGCCTTCGGGTTGTAAAGCACTTTTGGCAGGAAAGAAATCGCATGGGTTAATACCCTGTGTGGATGACGGTACCTGCAGAATAAGCACCGGCTAACTACGTGCCAGCAGCCGCGGTAATACGTAGGGTGCAAGCGTTAATCGGAATTACTGGGCGTAAAGCGTGCGCAGGCGGTTCGGAAAGAAAGATGTGAAATCCCAGGGCTTAACCTTGGAACTGCATTTTTAACTGTCGAGCTAGAGTGCGTCAGAGGGGGGTGGAATTCCGCGTGTAGCAGTGAAATGCGTAGAGATGCGGAGGAACACCGATGGCGAAGGCAGCCCCCTGGGATGACACTGACGCTCATGCACGAAAGCGTGGGGAGCAAACAGGATTAGATACCCTGGTAGTCCACGCCCTAAACGATGTCAACTAGCTGTTGGGGCCTTCGGGCCTTGGTAGCGCAGCTAACGCGTGAAGTTGACCGCCTGGGGAGTACGGTCGCAAGATTAAAACTCAAAGGAATTGACGGGGACCCGCACAAGCGGTGGATGATGTGGATTAATTCGATGCAACGCGAAAAACCTTACCTACCCTTGACATGTCTGGAATCCTGAAGAGATTTAGGAGTGCTCGCAAGAGAACCGGAACACAGGTGCTGCATGGCTGTCGTCAGCTCGTGTCGTGAGATGTTGGGTTAAGTCCCGCAACGAGCGCAACCCTTGTCATTAGTTGCTACGAAAGGGCACTCTAATGAGACTGCCGGTGACAAACCGGAGGAAGGTGGGGATGACGTCAAGTCCTCATGGCCCTTATGGGTAGGGCTTCACACGTCATACAATGGTCGGGACAGAGGGTTGCCAACCCGCGAGGGGGAGCTAATCCCACAAACCCGATCGTAGTCCGGATTGCAGTCTGCAACTCGACTGCATGAAGTCGGAATCGCTAGTAATCGCGGATCAGCATGTCGCGGTGAATACGTTCCCGGGTCTTGTACACACCGCCCGTCACACCATGGGAGTGGGTTTCACCAGAAGTAGTTAGCCTAACCGCAAGGGGGGCGATTACCACGGTGGGATTCATGACTGGGGTGAAGTCGTAACAAGGTAGCCGTATCGGAAGGTGCGGCTGGATCACCTCCTTTCAGAGTCTGCGCGATGCACACAGTGTCTTAGGTGGCAGGTGTCCACACTTATCGGTTGTTGGTTGGGATAGAGAGTTAAATGCTGGGTCGGTTGGGTCTGTAGCTCAGTCGGTTAGAGCACCGTCTTGATAAGGCGGGGGTCGTTGGTTCGAATCCAACCAGACCCACCATCTGCGGTTGCGACACACAGAGGGGGATTAGCTCAGCTGGGAGAGCACCTGCTTTGCAAGCAGGGGGTCGTCGGTTCGATCCCGTCATCCTCCACCAAGTTTGTGTGTTGTGGGTTGGTGAAGCGGCGGATGCAGCAGTGAGGTTTGGGCAGTGGGCGGTGCAGTGTGCAGTGAACAGGGCAAGCGGGTCTTGTGTTGTTGACTGTGCATTGTGTGAGGGCGCTTGTATTGGCGGGCGCGCGGTGCGCGATGTATCAGTAGGGTAATAACTCTTTGTTCTTTAACAATTGGGAAGAAGCACAACGAGAAGTGTTTGTGTCAAAGGGTTTATCTGGCCTACAGGGGTTGGGTAAGCGAAGAGGCACGGATACGGGTTGTGATTGCATAGTAGTAATTTGTTCTTACTCAAGTCTTTGTGTGGAGACACGCAAAGAGCCTTGAAAGGAAGAACGGCACACAAACGCGAAAACTCAGCAAAGTAGTAAAAAACTTATAAGTCTGTCAGGTGCGAGCCTGCAGGGTTATAGGATCAAGTGACTAAGTGCATGTGGTGGATGCCTTGGCGATCACAGGCGAAGAAGGACGTGGCAGCCTGCGAAAAGCTGCGGGGAGCTGGCAAACGAGCTTTGATCCGCAGATATCCGAATGGGGAAACCCACTTACCGTGAGGTAGGTACCCTGGACTGAATCCATAGGTCCAGTGGGGCGAACCGGGTGAACTGAAACATCTAAGTAACCCGAGGAAAAGAAATCAACCGAGATTCCGAAAGTAGTGGCGAGCGAAATCGGAGCAGCCGGTGCGTTTTAGCCGTTGTGATAGTTGAACAGTCTGGAAAGTCTGGCCATAGCAGGTGATAGCCCTGTAGACGAAATCACGATGGTGGAACTAGGCGCACGACAAGTAGGGCGGGACACGTGAAATCCTGTCTGAAGATGGGGGGACCATCCTCCAAGGCTAAATACTCGTGATCGACCGATAGTGAACCAGTACCGCGAGGGAAAGGCGAAAAGAACCCCGGAAGGGGAGTGAAATAGATCCTGAAACCGCATGCATACAAACAGTAGGAGCCTCCTTGAGGGGTGACTGCGTACCTTTTGTATAATGGGTCAGCGACTTACATTCAGTGGCAAGCTTAACCGAATAGGGCAGGCGTAGCGAAAGCGAGTCCGAATAGGGCGATATAGTCGCTGGGTGTAGACCCGAAACCAGGTGATCTATCCATGGCCAGGTTGAAGGCACGGTAACACGTGCTGGAGGACCGAACCCACTAATGTTGAAAAATTAGGGGATGAGCTGTGGATAGGGGTGAAAGGCTAAACAAACCTGGAAATTTCTGGTTCTCTCCGAATACTATTTAGGTAGTGCCTCACGTATTGCTGCCGGGGGTAGAGCACTGTTATGGCTAGGGGGTCATGGCGACTTACCAAACCATGGCAAACTCCGAATACCGGCAAGTATTAGCGTGGGAGACAGAGCACCGGGTGCTAACGTCCGGACTCAAGAGGGAAACAACCCAGACCGCCAGCTAAGGTCCCCAACTATCGCTCAGTGGGAAACGAAGTGGGAAGGCATAGACAGTCAGGAGGTTGGCTTAGAAGCAGCCATCCTTTAAAGAAAGCGTAATAGCTCACTGATCGAGTCGTCCTGCGCGGAAGATGTAACGGGGCTTAAGCGATAGACCGAAGCTGCGGGTGTGTACGTTTGTACACGCGGTAGGAGAGCGTTCTGTAAGCCTGCGAAGGTGGCTTGTAAAGGCTGGAGGTATCAGAAGTGCGAATGCTGACATGAGTAGCGATAAAGGGGGTGAAAAGCCCCCTCGCCGTAAGTCCAAGGTTTCCTGCGCAACGTTCATCGGCGCAGGGTGAGTCGGCCCCTAAGGCGAGGCAGAGATGCGTAGCTGATGGGAAGCTGGTTAATATTCCAAAGACCGTCGTATGGTGCGATGGGGGACGGATTGCTGAAGGTCATCAGGGTGTTGGAAGTCCCTGTTGCTGCACTATAGAAGGCGCTTAGGCAAATCCGGGCGCGTGATTCAAGGGTGTGGCTCGAGTGAACTTAGGTTCACGAAGTGATTGAAGTGGTTCCAGGAAAAGCCTCTAAGCTTCAGCCATACGAGACCGTACCGCAAACCGACACAGGTGGACGGGATGAATATTCCAAGGCGCTTGAGAGAACTCAGGAGAAGGAACTCGGCAAATTGATACCGTAACTTCGGGAGAAGGTATGCCCTGGTAGTGTGAAGAGCCTGCGCTTGGAGCATGAAGGGGCCGCAGAGAATCGGTGGCTGCGACTGTTTATTAAAAACACAGCACTCTGCCAAGACGAAAGTCGACGTATAGGGTGTGACGCCTGCCCGGTGCCGGAAGGTTAAGTGATGGGGTGCAAGCTCTTGATCGAAGCCCCGGTAAACGGCGGCCGTAACTATAACGGTCCTAAGGTAGCGAAATTCCTTGTCGGGTAAGTTCCGACCTGCACGAATGGCGTAACGATGGCCACACTGTCTCCTCCTGAGACTCAGCGAAGTTGAAGTGTTTGTGATGATGCAATCTACCCGCGGCTAGACGGAAAGACCCCATGAACCTTTACTGCAGCTTTGCATTGGATTGTGAACCGGCTTGTGTAGGATAGGTGGGAGGCGCAGAAGCGTGGTCGCCAGACTGCGTGGAGCCAACCTTGAAATACCACCCTGGTTTGTTTGCGATTCTAACCTTGGCCCGTGATCCGGGTTGGGGACAGTGCATGGTGGGCAGTTTGACTGGGGCGGTCTCCTCCCAAAGTGTAACGGAGGAGTTCGAAGGTACGCTAGGTACGGTCGGAAATCGTGCTGATAGTGCAATGGCATAAGCGTGCTTGACTGTGAGACTGACAAGTCGAACAGGTGCGAAAGCAGGACATAGTGATCCGGTGGTTCTGAATGGAAGGGCCATCGCTCAACGGATAAAAGGTACTCTGGGGATAACAGGCTGATACCGCCCAAGAGTTCATATCGACGGCGGTGTTTGGCACCTCGATGTCGGCTCATCTCATCCTGGGGCTGTAGCCGGTCCCAAGGGTATGGCTGTTCGCCATTTAAAGAGGTACGTGAGCTGGGTTTAAAACGTCGTGAGACAGTTTGGTCCCTATCTGCCGTGGGCGTTGGATACTTGACGGAGCCTGCTCCTAGTACGAGAGGACCGGAGTGGACGTACCGCTGGTGTATCGGTTGTCATGCCAATGGCATTGCCGAGTAGCTAAGTACGGAAGAGATAACCGCTGAAGGCATCTAAGCGGGAAACTCGTCTGAAGATTAGGTATCCCGGGGCCTAGAGCCCCCTGAAGGGTCGTTCAAGACCAGGACGTTGATAGGTCGGGTGTGTAAGCGCAGTAATGCGTTGAGCTAACCGATACTAATTGCCCGTGCGGCTTGATCCTATAACTGTGCAGGTTATAGCGTGATAAGTGTGCCGCTCAGTAACGTAGTACATGCAACACCGTGCAGTAAAACGCACAACCCAAATCAATCCAGCAAACACACACACGCTGTGCTTCGACCCCAATTGGCATGCCTGCGCACAACGCAGGTGTGCAACCAAGCTTACGCTTGACGACCATAGCAAGGTGGTCCCACGCCTTCCCATCCCGAACAGGACCGTGAAACGCCTTTGCGCCGATGATAGTGGATGTACATCTGTGAAAGTAGGTCATCGTCAAGCTCCTTACCCTCAAACCCCCGCCCTCAAAGCGGGGGTTTGTCTTTGGCACCGACGGTTTGCCTCATCCATACTGACTCATTTCAGCAACAATCTGGCCTGCCAGTACCGTAGCAATCGGCGCAGCGTCTCTTTACAGCTGTTCTGCCACTGTCACGGACGCTAAACTAAAGCCCTATGCGCGGGCAGGACATCACCGATCTCATTTTGCTAGCTGCCATTTGGGGCAGCTCGTTTCTGTTTATTAGTCTGGCTGTCGAAGATTTTGGTCCTTTTGCTTTGATGGCCATGCGCACCGGTATCGGCCTTTTGGTCTTACTGCCTCTGTTGTTCTGGCGGCACGCCTTGCCAGATTTGGTTCGTCACTGGAAACCGATCTTCACGGTAGGCATTATCAATGCCGCCTTACCATTTACTTTGCTCGCATATGCCGCATTTGTGATTCCGGCCGGCGTATTGTCGATTCTTAACGCTGCCACACCCTTGTGGGGCGCCGTTTTTGCGGGACTCTGGCTAAAGGATATTCTGCCTAAGTGGCGAATTGCTGGTCTTGTGATCGGATTTTGCGGAATGATCTTGCTGGTTTGGGATGAGCTCGAGGTGGATCAGTTGATAGGGACTGGACTTGGTCTGGCTGCCGCGGTGGCTGCACCTATGTTCTATGGGCTGTCATCGACATTTACCAATCGGTATTTAATGGGCGTGAGGTCCATCGCAGTGGCCACAGGTGCTTTGCTATCTGCGACGCTGGTGCTGTGGCCTTTAGCGGTTTTGATGTGGCCTGAGGGAGAGATCAGTCAGCGGTCTTGGGGCGCTTTATTGATGCTCTCCATCCTTTGCACCGGTGTGACCTATATTATTTTTTATCGTCTGGTTATGAATGCTGGACCTGCAAAAGCGAGTACGGTGACTTTGTTAATTCCCGTGTTTGGGGTTCTCTGGGGTTGGATGTGGTTGGAGGAAGAGGTCACGGGCGTGATTTTGCTGGCCACTGGAGTTATTTTGCTTGGTACGGCGTTAGCCACTGGAATCGTTGGTAGCCCGCATTTGAAGCAGTTACGAACAAAATTGATCCGCAAGTCTAAGGTCCGCTAAACGTACAATCCTGCTCGTTTCAGCAACTGTGCAGTTTCAAAAAGCGGCAAACCCACCACAGCGGAGTAGCTGCCCTCGATGTTCTTGACATAAGCGGCAGCTATGCCTTGAATGCCGTATGCGCCTGCTTTGCCGAATGGTTCACCTGAAGCGACGTAGTGATCAATCTCGGGTTCTGTCAAAGTGTCCATTTCAACACGGGCATGTGCTAGGGCTTCATGCAGCTGGCCGTCATGTGACAGAACTACCGCTGTGTAGACATCATGAGTTTTTCCGGCAAGTTCGGTCAATATGCGTTTGGCATCCATTTCGTCTAACGGCTTGCCCAGAATGGTTTGTCCCATGGCAACCGTGGTATCTGCTGCAAGCATTGGGGGCAGGGGCTGGCTTGGATGTTGCTCGCGCCAGTAATGTTGTGTGCGGATTAGTTTGTCGCGGGCAGTGCGGGTGACGTAATCAGTCACACGCTCGCCACTGAGTCTAGGCTCGTCTTCCCCGTCTGCTGGCACAACGAGTTGCTCGACAGGTACATGAATTTGTTCAAGCAACTGGAGCCTTCTCGGGCTAGCCGACGCTAGGATGAGTCGATCTGATTGGTTTGTCCACATGGCCTAGGTCCGATGGTATGGGTGTCCGGTGTCGATGGAATAAGCCCGGTATATCTGTTCGGCCAGGAATGCCTTGACTAAAGCATGTGGCAGCGTCATTGCCGATAGTTGTATCTTGAGGGGACAACTTGCCTTAAATTGGCTGTCGAGCCCATCTGCACCACCAATCACAAAAATTACGCCACCGTGATCGTTTTGCTGTGTCTTTAACAGTCTGAGAAATGCCTCGGTGGTAAGCGATTTGCCGTGCTCATCCAATGCAATGCGCACTCCCTGCGTTTGTTTAAGGGCTGTTTCAATTCGCTCTGCTTCAATCGCCATGTTCTGAGTCGCGGTTTTGCCGGCTTGGCGATCAGCGGGTTTGATGGTTTTAACGTCGAGTTGCCAATCGGGCGGTAATCGTTTGGCATAGGTGTCAAACGCTTGTTGTGCCCAGTCAGGTGGGCGCTGGCTGACCGCAACAATGGTGAGCTTCATGCGCCTTTGAGGGAAGCAGCCTTCTTGGACGTTTTTTTAACGGCAGTTTTAGTGGTTTTTTTAGCAGGTGCTTTGGTCACAGTTTGAGAGAGTGTTTTGACGGCGCGCTTTGAGGGTGGAGGTCCACCGATTTTCATGCGCACAGGTTTGCCACCCCAAATTTCCTCGAGGTTGTAATACTGTCGGATAGCAGGTTGCATGATGTGTACGACCACATCACCTAGGTCGACTAGCACCCATTCGCCAGTTTCCTCGCCCTCAGTGGCAATCACGGGGATACCAAGCTCTCGGGCCTTGTCCTCTACAGAATTTGCCAGTGCCCGCGTCTGACGGTTTGATGTGGCCGTGGCGATTACCACTCGGTCAAACAGGCTCGTGAGCTCTTCGGTGTTAAAGACTTGAATGTCTTGCGCTTTGATGTCTTCAAGAGCATCAACCACCGCACGCTGTTGTTTCTTAATATCCATGAGTTCAATGTTACTCGATGCTGAGCCCTTAAGGCTTGTCTTCAGATTGATAAAGATGGTTGTCTGCAATGTAGGCAGCCACCCTCGGATCGAGCCAATGTTCTGTCGACTCGCCGGCTTTAATTGCATGGCGCAAATGGCTGGCAGATATATCCATCGGCCTAAAATTAAGCACCTGGACGTGGGCCTGACCAGCATCTACCTGCTTTTGGAGCTCGTCCGGCAGTAGCAGCACGGCCCCAGGACGATGCGCCACAACCAACGTCACTAAACTGGCAATGTCTTGCCAGCGATGCCATGTGGGGAAGTTTTGTAGCTGGTCTGACCCTAGAATCCAGAAATAGTCATGATCCGCAGGCAATGTGGTCAAGGTGTCGATCGTGTAGGTTTTACCGGGCCGATTCAGCTCAACCGGATTGACGCTTAGACCAGGGGTGTCGCTGATGGCCATCTCCACCATGGCCAGCCTGTCCTCGCAACTGGCTGACAGGATCGGCTTTTGCCAGGGCTGGCGCGCCGGCAACAATTGCACTTGGTCCAACGCCAGGTCACGCAGGGCGGTTTTGGCGAGCTCGATATGCGCCTTATGCACCGGATCAAAGCTGCCGCCGAGTAATCCGATACGCATCAGACCCAATTCCTGGGTTTGAGGTAATCATACAGACGAGATTCGGGGCTGCCAGCTTCCGGATGCCAGTTATAACGCCAAGTTACCTCAGGGGGCATAGAAAGTAGGATCGATTCAGTCCGACCGCCCGATTGGAGCCCAAATAGCGTTCCGCGATCAAACACGAGATTGAATTCGACGTAGCGTCCACGACGATATCTTTGAAAGTCCTTTTCTCGTACGCTGTATGGCATTGAGCGCCGACGCTCGACGATTGGGAGGTAAGCGTCAATAAAAGCGTCACCAACCGCGCGCATCACGGCAAATGAACCCTCGAAACCGCGATCACTCAGGTCGTCAAAGAACACACCACCTATCCCCCGTGTTTCTTGCCGGTGTTTGAGATAAAAATATTCGTCACACCACTGCTTGTAGGCCGGATACAGTGAGTGATCGTGAAGATCAAGCGCAGTTTTACAGGTCTGGTGAAAGTGGCAGGCGTCTTCTTCAAACACATAGTAGGGGGTTAAATCCATACCGCCACCGAACCAGAATATGTCATTCTCCCCAGAATCGGGCTTGGCGTACGCCACAAACATGCGCACGTTCATATGTGTCGTGGGCACATAGGGATTGTCTGGGTGCAGCACCATGGATACGCCCATGGCCTCCCAGCAACGGCCCGCCACGTTGGGGCGGTGGGCTGTGGCGGACGCGGGCAGCGTATCGCCTTTGACATGACTAAACAACACGCCGGCACGCTCGAACACAGTGCCACCCTCGAGATAGCGAGAGATACCGCCGCCGCCTTGCTCACGCGTCCATTCATCTATCGCAAAGGCGTTGCCGTCCACCGTTTGAAGGGCATTGACGATGGTATTTTGCAAATTGATCAGGTAGGAATGTACACGGGGCACATCGGCTGCCTGGGTTATCGCGTGCGGGTTGTGCTCAGTCATGATGTCAGTGCTCGCCAAGCGATATCGTTGCGATATTGAGCACCATCAAACTTGATGCTTCCAAGCCTTGAGTAGGCAAGCTCGCGAGCCGCCTGAACGGTGTCACCGAGGGCTGTAACGCAAAGTACCCGACCACCCGAAGTGACCAACTTCTGGTCTTGTAGTGATGTGCCGGCATGAAAGACAACCACGTCTTTGTGATCTTTATCAGCGCCTGAATCAGTGATCACGTCTCCTGTGCGAGCTTTGGCAGGGTAGCCAGCGCTTGCCATTACAACGCCCAGTGCAGTGCGAGGATCCCAGTCGAGCGTGATTTCGTTCAGTCTGCCGTCTACCGCGGCATCCAGTGCTTCTAGCAAGTCCGAGCGCAGGCGCATTAGTATGGGTTGAGTCTCAGGGTCACCCATGCGACAGTTGAATTCCAGCACATCGATTGAGCGAGTGGCATCATCGCCATCGCCAATCATGACGCCTGCGTACAAGAAGCCGGTGTAGGGTAAGCCATCTGCTTGCATACCTGAGATGGTTGGCAGGATGACTTCACGCATGATTCGATCGTGAATCGTTGCACTCACCACGGGTGCTGGCGAATAAGCTCCCATGCCACCCGTGTTGGGGCCTTGATCGCCGTCGCCTAGACGTTTGTGATCCTGGCTGCTGGCTAGCGGCAAAATGTGTTTGCCATCAGCCATGATGATAAAGCTGGCCTCTTCTCCAGTCAGGCAGGCCTCTATCACAACCCTTGCGCCCGCGGCTCCCAAGCTGCCATCACCCAACATGCTGTCCACGGCTGCGTGGGCTTGATCGAGCGTTGTTGCAACCACCACACCTTTACCGGCTGCCAAGCCATCGGCTTTGATAACGATCGGGGCGCCTTGTGCATCGATATAGGCATGTGCTGCTGCCGGATCCGTGAACGTTTCATAAGCTGCTGTTGGAATGCCGTGACGCTTCATGAAGGCCTTGGCGTAATCTTTTGAGCTTTCGAGTTGGGCGCATGCTTGGGTAGGGCCAAAAATGCGTAAACCTTGCGCTTGAAAAGCGTCCACCACGCCTGCCGCCAATGGCGCCTCGGGTCCGACGACAGTAAGGTACACATCATGGTCCTTAGCAAACTTGGCAAGCTCAGTCGGGGATGACAACGCCACGTTGGTGACTTTGGCCATACTGGCTGTTGCGCCGTTACCTGGCGCGACATACACATGACTGACCTTTGGGGAGCGCAATAGCGCCCAGGTCAAGGCATGTTCTCGGCCGCCTGAGCCAATCACTAACAGTTTGTGCATGCGCTAAATTCCTTGTCGGTAGTTTCAGTCTTGGGCTGGCAGAACGGCGTTGGTGTAGACCTCTTGTACATCATCTAGGCCCTCTAGCGCATCGAGCAGTTTTTGCATTTTGATGGCATCTTCACCGGTAAGTTCTACCTCGTTTTCTGGTTTCATGATGACATCGGCCATGTCGGCGGTCAGTCCCTTGGCGTCTAGCGCGGCTTTGACGCTACCGAACTTGCCAGGTTCACAAATAACCTCAATAACCCCCTCTTCATCAGTCACGATGTCATCAGCACCAGCCTCTAGCGCAACTTCCATCACGTCATCTTCTGAGGTTCCCGGTGCAAATAGAAATTGACCGACATGGCGAAACATAAACGCCACGCAACCATCTTGCCCCAGATTTCCACCGTGCTTGGTAAAAGCATGCCGTACCTCAGCCACAGTACGCGTTCGGTTGTCTGTCATGCAGTCAACAATAACGGCCGCACCGCTGATGCCATAGCCTTCGTAGCGGATTTCATCATAATTGTCACCTTCGCCAGTGCCAGCGCCGCGTGCAATCGCTCTCTGGATATTATCCTTTGGCATATTAGCGGCGGTAGCCTTATCCCACGCCAGTCTGAGGCGAGGGTTGGCCTCTGGATCTGGGCCACCTGCGCGAGCCGCGACCGTGATTTCGCGGATGATTTTAGTCCAGAGCTTGCCTCGCTTGGCGTCCTGCCGGCCCTTGCGATGCTGAATGTTCGCCCATTTACTGTGACCTGCCATATCGCCCCATCGGTTCTGTCAAAAACCATCATTTTAGCCCGCCAGAAGATACACTAGCTAGCAAGCATCAATTGTCAGTCAATCGGGCTTGATTGCCGAGTTCTGTTGTACCTGGCCGTCGATGCGCAGTCCAGCAAAAAACAGCACACAACCAAATAACAGGATAGGGAGCACTATGAGTACCCTGACAAAAGCCATTCGTATTGAACAGCACGGAGGACCCGAGGTCCTGCAACTCGTTGAGATCGCAGTGCCTGCACCGGCTGAGCATGAAATCACGATCCGTCAACGAGCCGTCGGCCTTAATTTCATCGACATTTATTTCCGAACAGGGTTGTACAAGTCGCCTTTGCCTCATGGTCTCGGTTTCGAGGGGGCTGGTGAAGTGATTGGGGTAGGTAAGGGTGTCAAGCGTTTCAAGGTCGGTGACCGGGTTGCTTATGGTCAAAGCCCAATCGGTGCGTACGCAGGGGTGCGCAATGTGCCGGCGGCTCAAGTGGTCCACTTGCCCAAGGGTATCTCGTTTGAGGATGCCGCTGCCATGATGCTTAAAGGCTTGACGGTTCAGTACCTGTTTCGCCAAACCTATCGTCTTCAAGGTGGCGAGACAATTCTGTTTCATGCAGCCGCCGGGGGTGTGGGCTTGATTGCGTGCCAGTGGGCCAAGGCTTTGGGTGTCAAACTAATTGGCACAGCTTCAAGCGACGAAAAAACAGCGCTGGCCAAAAAGCATGGCGCATGGCAGGTGATTAATTACAGCAAAGAGAATGTGGTGCAACGAGTCGCTGAGCTGACCAAAGGCAAAAAAGTACCGGTTGTTTATGATGGTGTCGGTAAAGACACTTGGGAGACCTCACTCGATTGTTTGCAGCCACGCGGCTTGATGGTGAGTTTTGGGAATGCCTCGGGTGCTGTGGATGGTGTGAACTTGGGTATTTTGGCAGCTAAGGGATCACTCTATGTGACCCGTCCCACGCTTGCGGCTTATGTGCCCACGCCTGAAAAAATGCAAGCCGCTGCCGATGAGCTGTTTGAATTGGTATTAGCTAAAAAGATCAAGATGCAGATCGATCAACGTTACACACTTGAACAGGCCGCCCAAGCGCAGACGGCATTGAAGGCCCGAATGACAACTGGGGCTTCGATTTTTGTATTTGAATAACCCCAAGGGTCTACCCGCCGCAGCGCTTTAAGCTGCGGCGGGGGTGTTGGCGCTGCCCGCTCAAAGTCTTGTTGACCTTTTTAAGCCTGGTCAGCCTCAAGATGGTATTGCGTCACACGAGCAACTTCATTTTTTGAGCCGAGCATGACGCTGACTCGTTCGTGCATGCCTTTGGGTTCGATGTCTAGAATGCGCCGACGCCCATCAGTGGCCATGCCACCGGCTTGTTCCACCAGCATTGCCATGGGGTTAGCCTCGTACATGAGTCGCAATTTACCGGGCTTGTTGGGTTCTCGAGCGTCCCAAGGGTACATGAAGATACCGCCCCGCATCATGAGGCGATGTACGTCTGCCACCATGGATGCGATCCAGCGCATGTTGAAGTTTTTGCCGCGCGCGCCATCTTTGCCCGCTAAGCATTCATCGATGTAGCGCTTCATCGGGGGTGCCCAATGGCGAACATTGGACATATTGATCGCGAATTCCTGTGTATCTTCTGGAATTTGCATGTTCTCGTGTGTAAGCACCCAGGAGCCCATTTCTCGATCCAGGGTAAAGCCAACCACCCCTTCGCCAACTGTTAATACCAGCATGGTCTGTGGACCGTAGATCGCATAACCGGCAGCGACTTGTGTGTGACCGGGTTGCAGAAAGTCTTCCTCAGTGATGTCTCGCCCAGATGCGCTTGGTGGTGCTTGTAGCACCGAGAAAATAGTCCCGATTGAAACATTCACGTCGATGTTTGACGACCCATCGAGTGGGTCGTACATCAACAGGTATTCCCCTTTGGGGTAGCGGTTGGGGATACGGTGAATGGCCTCCATTTCTTCAGATGCCATGGCCGCTAGATGACCACCCCATTCGTTGGCTTCCAGTAGTACCTCATTGGAGATGACATCGAGTTTTTTCTGGATCTCACCCTGAACGTTCTCTTGCTCAAGGCTACCGAGCACGCCGCCAAGAGCCCCTTTGCTGACTGAATGACTGATCGTTTTGCAGGCCCGAGAAACGATCTCGATCAAGAGTCTGAGTTCTGCCGGAAGTGCCTTGTCGGTACGCTGCTTCTCAACAAGATACTGGGTCAGGGAGGTTCTTTTCTTAGACATGATGTACTCTCATGGGAGGATGATCTGAAACAGGGTGATGCGCTACAGGGTTAGAGCTTTGGTGACGATCTCACGGGTGTTGCCGGATATATCAGGCGTATCGGCAACAGACTTTAATGCGGCTTGCATGTGTGACTTTAGTGGCTCGATATGGTGAGCCCAGTGGTCAAGCATACGCGCTAGTCGCGCAGCAACCTCGGGATTGGATTGGTCAATGCGGGTGACCTGCTCGGCCCAGAAGCGATAGCCGCTGCCATCGGGCGCATGGAATCCAAGTGGGTTATTCGAGCAGAATTGAAAGACAAGGGCTCGGAGCCGATTCGGGTTGCGAAATACAAAGGCTGGGTGATTCAGCAATTGCGACACAGTCTTTAGACCGGTGCCCGGCGCGCTCGCTTGGATGGCGAACCACTTATCCACTACCAGGGGGTCATTTTGGAATCGATCATAAAAATGGGCCAACGCCGCCTCGACCCGATCGTCGCGAACGGGGCTTAGCAATAGCGCACGCAAAGCGCCGAGGCGGTCAGTCATGTTGTTTGCGCTGTCGTAATGGTGTGTGGCCAAAGACTTGGCTTGCTCTACATTGGCTAAATTAAGCCAGCCTAGCGCCAAATTGCGTAACGCCCGTTTGCCTGCGGCTTCTGGTGAGGCGTCAAACTGCTGTGTCACTGGAGACTGGGCTACACATTCCATGAGTTGATCAGCCAGATTCATTCCCAGAGTGGTCTCAAGCTGATGCTTGGCGCGAGCCAATGACAGCGGGTTCATCGGTTGCATTTGTTGTAGCAAATACTTGTCCGAGGGCAGGCTAAGTAGTCTGGTGATGTAGGCTTGGTCAAGCTTAGAATCGCCCAAAGTAGCGTTACAGACATCTATAACCAAGGCGAGTAAATTTGCAATTGCTGGCGTGTCGTTTTGGGTGGTGTCGGCAGCCTGGGTCTGAGCAAGCAAATAGCGGGTGTAAAGCATTTGCATCGCCTCCCAGCGCGCCCAGGCATCTGGGTCGTGTTGCGCTAAGGCTGCTAGTTGCTCATTGCTGTATTCATAAGCAATTTCAATTGGTGCGGTGAAGCCCCGATTTAGCGACAAGATGTCGTTTTTGATGAGTCCGGAAATTCGCCAAGATTGCTGCGTTTGCGTCAATTCGAGCAAGACAGATTCACCGGTTTGTACAGCTTGTTCACCCTCAGCATGAACGGACAGGTAGCGCTTGCTCCCGTCGGCACCAATGGCGCCAATGCGCAGTGGAATATGAAAGGGCTGTTTGGCAAAGCCAGTGGATTTTTCGACGCCAACCATCTCGCATCGCTGGGATAAGGTCAGTGTGGCATCTTCTGGGCCGTGTGATAGCTCAACATTGACATGCGGCGTGCCCGCTTGGCTATACCAGCGACGAAAGACGTCCAAATTACGGTTCGGGTGTTCCGCTTGCAACGCCCACTCCAGTGAGCTGACATAATCATCGCAGGTCACAGCCTGGCCGTCATGGCGCCGAAAATACTCTTGCATGCCCGACTGAAATGTCTGCTCTCCAAGCAGGGTATGCATCATGCGTATGACTTCGGCCCCTTTTTCGTAGACGGTCGCAGTGTAAAAGTTGCTGATTTCCTCAAAACTCTCTGGCCGGATAGGATGAGCCATGGGTCCAGCATCCTCGGGGAACTGGGCGGCCCTGAGCATAATGACGTCGTCAATGCGTTTGACTGCACGCGCACTGGCTGCCGAGGTCTCGTCCAGACCCTCAGCGAGCATGTCAGCAGTAAATTCCTGGTCGCGAAATACGGTCAAACCTTCTTTCAGACTTAACTGGAACCAATCACGACACGTGACTCGGTTGCCAGTCCAGTTGTGGAAGTATTCATGGCCGATCACTGCTTCAATGGCCTGATAGTTGGCGTCGGTGGCGGTTTCAGGATCTGCCAGCACATAGGCGGCGTTAAAGATATTCAGGCCCTTGTTTTCCATGGCGCCCATGTTGAAATCACGGGCAGCCACAATCATGAACCGATCAAGGTCAAGTTCGAGTCCAAAGCGACTCTCGTCCCAGCGTACCGAACGTTCGAGTGATTGCATGGCCCATTCAGTGCGATCAAAGGTGCCCGGATCACTATAGATTTGCAGGGTCACCGCTTTGCCGGAGCGGGTGTAGGTTTGCTGTTGGCGCAAATCAAACTCACCTGCCACGAGCGCAAACAAGTAGCAGGGCTTGGGGAAGGGGTCATGCCATTTGCATTCATGTCGGCCGTCATCGAGGTTTGTTTCTTCAACCAGATTGCCGTTAGATAACAGAACCGGGTATTGGCTGCGGTTGGCCCTTAACGTCACGCTGTATGTCGACATCACATCCGGCCTGTCGGCAAAGTAAGTGATACGCCGAAAACCCTCAGCCTCGCATTGGGTGAATAGACTGTGGCCCGAGACGTACAACCCCATGAGGCTGGTGTTTTGAGCGGGCTGTGTGATGCAAACGATTTCTATCTCGCAACTTGAGGGTAGATCCAAAACTGTCAGAGATGTGTCGTCAACTACAAACCGATCAGGTGCGCAAGGCTGGCCATTAAGACTGACGCTGACGAATTCGAGGTCTTCTGCATCGAGTCTGAGGGGGGTATGCGCGGCAACCCCATCGCGCCGAGTGACCGACAGTAAGGAGGTGACCCGTGTAGCCTCGGGGTCTAGGTCAAACTGCAAAGCAACGGTCGGGATGTGATACGGAAATGGTTGGTAGTCGTTACGGTATACAGTCATTTTCTTTTGGATTGGCGGCAAATCGAGAGGTTGTTGACAATTATTCACTCAATGCAGTCAGCAACTTAATGTAGTCGATTTTAGACCGGCCATAGAGTTTGCCTCAGGGCTTTTGCTCACGCGATCGATCGGGGCCGATAGATGACGATAGCGTGAGCAAGGCAGGCGCGCGCAAAGTGCTAGTGGGAGGTTTTAACAGACGCGAGCCGTCCGTGTCCCCGAGACTTTGACCATAGTTGACTGGCCGTGAAGCACTATTCAAATATTGATTGAATAGTCAGTTAATCAAGCGGTCGGAATGAGAAATTCGTCGCGTTTGCGACCAGACGCCTCGGCCTGTGTGACCCAGCGTGGGGCTTTGCCGCGACCGGTCCAGGTTTCGCCGGTATCTGGATGGCGGTATTTGGCAGGTACTGGGCCACGAGATCCACGTTTGCCGGTACTGATTTTGCTGCCGCGCAGCTTGGTGTTGCCTTTTTTGCCGAATGCCGCTGCAATTTCCTCGGGTGTGATGTCATACTCTTTCATCGAATTGATAATCGAACGAATCACAGGCTGGCGTTTCTTGTTTTGCAGAGCTTGCGCCTGTTTTTTTAATTTTTCGATTTCTTTTTCAATTTTTGCCTGTAATGCAGCATAACTTTGACGTGGCATGATGATTTTCCTAGATTCAGTTTGTTTTAGTTCTGACTCGATTCAGTATGGCTTGGAAAGTTATTGTTGTAGCTGCTGTTGGTATGGAGTCAGCTAAGTAGTGATAAGGACATAGGTTGCTTGGAATTCAGTGAGCATGATTGAAAGTGCATGCTAGAACGTGTATTCGCAAAATAGGTCTGCCTTATTGATTTGTAAATCAGCACTCCTAATCACAGTTCAGGGCTATTTGATCTGACCGAGTTGATCCAATCAAGTTTTTAATGACTGAGATTTGGTGGCTAAGTTTTAATTTAAATGAAGAAGCAAATTATCCAGCGATTGATTATAGCGAATCCATTAAAGTGTGTACTGCGCTTTCGATTTAACTGCCATCCAGATAATTATTAAGGAGATTTTATGGTTGACCGTTTTTTAGTGGCAGCTGTGCAAATGGTATCGAGCGATGATGTGCAAGCTAATATTGAAAGTGCCAAGGCTGGTGCTCGTGAGGCGGCCACAAAAGGGGCACAACTTGTTGTTCTTCCAGAGTATTTTTGTCTACTAAGTCCGCGCGATGATGCTAAAAAAGAAATCGCTGAAGATTATGGCGATGGTCCTATTCAAACTGCACTGGCCCAATTAGCCCGTGAAACTAAATTGTGGTTGGTAGGTGGTACGTTACCGCTGAAAGGCAATGAGATTGGTAAAACTGATCGGGTTTTTAATACCCAGTTGGTATTCTCACCTGATGGCGAGGTGGTTGCGCGGTACGACAAGATTCACCTTTTCAATTTTGATAATGGGGCTGAATCCTATAATGAATCAAAATCTGTTGTGGCAGGCCACGAGCCCCGCATCGCTGAATTGCCACTAGGCAAAGTCGGGCTTTCTACCTGTTACGATTTGCGCTTCCCCGAGCTCTACCGTGCGATGGGTGAGGTCGATTTAATCGTGGTGCCAGCGGCATTTACTGAAACCACAGGTCGTGCACATTGGGAACCGCTGCTGCGGGCCCGCGCCATTGAGAATCAGACTTATGTGCTGGCCTCAGCCCAGGGTGGGGAGCATCCGGGGGCACGTCGTACGTGGGGGCATTCTATGCTGATCGACCCATGGGGTGAGATCATCACACAGATGACTTTTGGTCCTGGTGTGTTGGTAGGCGAAATCAGTGGCGAGCGTCTGAGGTCGGTGCGTTCATCGCTTCCGGCGCTTAAAAACCGGGTGCTTTGAGTCGTTGTGTGAAACGTTGGCGAGACTGCCCCGTAATAGCTGGTTTGATTGTTGTGTAAGAACGAACGAAATTTTAGGAACTAATGAATGAGCGCCGTAATTGATAGCCAACCCATGAATGTTGCGCAAAATTTGTTGCTAGAGCCTTGGGGGCTCGGTAACAAGGACTTCGATCGTGCGATGGGCGAGATTTTTAAGCACAAGGTCGACTATGCCGATTTGTACTTTCAGTACACCCGCAGCGAGGGCTGGGGGCTTGAGGAGGGTATTGTCAAAACAGGCAGTTTTTCAATTGGGCAGGGTGTTGGCGTGCGTGCTGTGGCTGGTGAGAAGACGGCATTTGCTTACTCCGATGCTTTGTCCTCCGATGCCATCATGAATGCGGCTAGAGCCGTTCGTGAAATTGCGGGTGCGGGTCAACAGCGGCGCATCCCGATCACGGGTAAGCAAGTGCCAGGTGCGCATGCGCTATATGAATCACTTGACCCCGTGGCCAGTTTGCCTGCCGAAGAAAAGGTGAGATTGCTTGAACGCCTCGAAGCGATGGCTCGTGCTCGCGACCCGCACGTGGTTCAGGTGATGGCTTCGCTTGGCATGGAGTATGACGTGGTGATGGTGGTCGGTAGTGATGGACGTCAATGCGCAGATATTCGGCCTTTGGTACGCCTGTCCTTGACCGTGATTGCCGAACGCAATGGTCGTCGAGAGACCGGCAGAGCTGGGGGAGGCGGTCGCACGAGCCTGGGGTATTTCACTGATGATGTTCTGCAGAGCTACGTGGATCAGGCAGTGCATGAAGCCATGGTCAATCTCGAAGCACGGTCCGCGCCAGCTGGCGAAATGACCGTTGTGCTGGGCTGTGGCTGGCCCGGGATTTTGTTGCACGAGGCAGTCGGCCACGGCCTTGAGGGTGACTTCAATCGCAAGGGCTCCAGTGTATTTGCTGGGCGCATTGGGCAGCGCGTGGCATCCAAGGGCGTGACCGTGGTTGACGATGGCACGTTAAGCGGACGGCGTGGATCGCTGAATATTGATGATGAAGGCAATCCAACGCAGCACAACGTGCTGATTGAGGACGGTATTCTCAAAGGTTATTTGCAAGACACCATGAATGCCCGTCTGATGGGAGTGGCTCCCACCGGTAATGGTCGGCGTGAGTCTTTTGCGCATTTACCGATGCCCCGTATGACCAATACTTATATGCTCGCGGGCAAAGACGATCCAAAAGAGATTGTCAAATCAGTCAAAAGAGGGCTCTACGCAGTCAACTTCGGCGGAGGCCAGGTCGACATCACAAGTGGCAAGTTTGTGTTCTCGGCCTCAGAAGCCTACATGATTGAGAATGGAGAAATCGCCTACCCAGTTAAAGGCGCGACCCTGATTGGTAACGGTCCGGATGCCTTGACTCGGGTGTCGATGATCGGGCGCGACATGCAGCTCGATAGCGGAGTTGGCACTTGTGGGAAAGAGGGGCAAAGCGTGCCGGTAGGCGTGGGAATGCCCACGATTCGGATCGATGGCCTGACAGTGGGTGGGACAGCTTGAAATCCCGGTGTCTTCAAAGCGTTGTGAATGAGCAACAAATAGGCTTCAGTAGCTGGCTGAAATTTCCTTGTCAGCTTATCTGTGGTAGATTCGTGCCATGGTCAAAAACGCAACCTACTTTTGGTTTTACTTTTTTAGCTTTCCTCCCCTTGCTGGCGGAAGGTCGGTTGCCTAGTGCCTAAATAACTGAACCGAATCTGAAACCGCCAGCCAAGCTGGCGGTTTTTGTTTATGGATGCTCGCAATTATTTATTTGAATCCGAGGAGTTTGCTGTGCCACACAATACCGACGACATTAGAATTCGAGAAATCAAAGAACTCGCCCCCCCTGCGCATGCCATGCGCGAGTTTCCTTGCACGGAGTCGGTTAGTACCGTGGTGCATGAGGCGCGCCAGGCCATCCACCGCATATTGCATGGGATGGATGACCGGATGGTGGTGGTCATTGGGCCTTGCTCAATCCACGACACCAAGGCGGCCATGGAATATGCCAACCGTCTGAAGCCGGTTCGTGAGCGCTTAAAGGACAGCCTTGAAATCGTCATGCGCGTCTATTTTGAAAAGCCACGCACTACAGTGGGTTGGAAGGGGTTAATTAACGACCCGGATTTGGATGGTAGCTTCCAGATCAACAAGGGCTTGCGTCTGGCCCGCGAGGTTTTACTGGATGTCAACTCACTGGGCTTGCCTGCAGGCTGTGAGTTCCTGGACATGATCACGCCGCAATACATCGCTGATCTGGTGTCTTGGGGCGCCATTGGCGCACGCACCACTGAGAGCCAGGTACACCGCGAGCTTGCATCTGGATTGTCTTGCCCGGTCGGGTTTAAAAACGGCACCGATGGCAACATCAAGATTGCTGTGGATGCCATGAAGGCTGCCTCGCAGCCTCACCATTTTCTCTCGGTCACCAAGGGCGGTCATTCAGCAATTGTGTCCACCGAGGGCAACGAGGACTGCCATGTCATTTTGCGGGGTGGCAAGGCGCCTAACTTTGACGCACCAAGTGTGCAGTCGGCCTGTGAGGAACTCGCGAAATCGGGTCAGGCCCAGCGCGTGATGATCGATGCTAGCCATGCCAATAGCAATAAAAAACCGGAAAACCAACCAGCGGTGTGTCATGACATTGCGCAACAGGTCGCAGCCGGCGATACTCGTATCATTGGTGTGATGGTTGAGAGCCACTTGGTGGGCGGGCGTCAAGACTTGGTGCCAGGCCAGCCGCTGACATACGGGCAAAGCATCACAGATGGTTGTATCGATTGGGATTCGTCGGTGGCTGTGCTTGAAGAACTCGCGCAGGCTGTGCAGGCGCGTCGTAGAACGCTAGCCACCTCAGGTAAATAGGCCGGCATCGACATTATTGACACGCAACGGGATCAAAAATGGGACACATGTTGATTGAACAGCGGTTGCGCAAACCTCTGCCGCCAAAGATGGTGAGCGAGTTTACCGAGCGCTTTGGCACTCGATTTTCACTCTCGTTGCCAGTCAGGGAGCATCACGGTCGTGACGAGTCGCCGTTTCCCAACATGTTGCCCGACGCCGTCGTGTTTGCCGAGTCACGAGATGATGTGGTGTTCGTGGTCAAGGCATGCTCTGAATACGGCGTACCGTTGATTCCTTATGGCGCTGGCTCCTCGCTTGAAGGGCATTTGCTGGCTATTGAGGGAGGCATTTCTTTAGACGTCAGCGCCATGAATAAAATCGTGTCGCTTAACGTGGAGGATTTAACCGTCACGGTGCAGCCCGGCATCACCCGCAAGCAATTGAATGAACAGTTGCGCAATACGGGGCTATTTTTTCCGATTGATCCAGGCGCCGATGCCTCTATCGGCGGAATGGCTTCAACCCGTGCGTCAGGGACCAATGCAGTTCGCTATGGAACCATGCGTGAAAATGTCTTGGGCCTTGAGGTAGTGACCGCGCAAGGAAAGGTCGTACGAACGGCTCGTCGAGCACGCAAGTCATCGGCTGGCTACGACCTGACCCGCATCTTTGTAGGCAGCGAAGGTACGCTGGGCGTCATCACTGAGGTTACCGTGAGGCTTTATCCTCAGCCAGAGGCGGTTAGTGCTGCCGTCTGTCATTTTCCGTCGATGCAAAATGCCGTGGCGGCGGTCATTCAGACTATTCAGATGGGGATTCCGATCGCGCGTGTCGAATTGATGGATTCCAATGCGGTCAAGGCAAGTAACGCGTATAGCCATTTGAATCTACGTGAAACCCCTCTGTTGCTGTTTGAATTTCACGGCAGCGCCGCCGGTGTTCAGGAACAAGCAGAGATCGTGCAGGAAATCGCACGTGAGCATGACGGCATGGACTTTGAATGGGCGAATTTGCCGGAGGAACGGTCACGGCTCTGGACCGCCCGTCACAACGCGTACTTTGCCGGGCTGCAGTTGCGGCCTGGTTGCCGAGCGAGCACCACCGATGTTTGTGTGCCTATCTCCAGGTTGGCAGAGTGTATTGATCGCGCCGGCGAGTTGCTTGCCACTGCATCGTTTCCGTACACCATCGTCGGTCACGTCGGTGACGGTAACTTCCATGTGCTGATGTTGTTGGACCCTGAAGACTCCAATGAGTGGCAAGAGTCAGAAAAACTGAACCATGCGCTTGTCGAAATGGCACTATCCGTCGATGGCACTTGTACCGGTGAGCACGGAATTGGCTTGCACAAACTTGGCTTTATGCACGAGGAGCATGGTGAGGCGGCGCTTGAGCTGATGTGGGCGTTAAAACGTGCCTATGACCCTAGCAATATCCTTAACCCCGGGAAGGTTTTGCCGACCCTCTGAAATACCCTGATTTGGGGTAAATCCTCGCTGTCAATTGCATCGCGACAATGTATTGTTGTGTTAAGCAATACGAAGTGAAGAATCGTGATGACAACTGAACTGGAAATGCCAGTCTCCGAGACTGTGGTACCGCCGTTAGATGAAATTCTGCATGCGCTCAGGGTCGTGGTGCCCGAGCACTGCATCTTGGCCAGAGACGAGCAAAAACGCCCCTACGAGTGTGATGGCCTGTCGCTTTATCGGCAAATTCCGATGGTGGTGGTCCTACCTGAAAATGAATCCCAAGTGCAAGGGGTGTTGCGTGCGGCGCGGCGACTCAATGTGCCAGTCGTCACCCGAGGTGCAGGCACTGGACTTTCAGGCGGTGCGATGCCCCATGCTCAGGGTATTTTGCTTGGTATGTCCAAATTCAATCGGATTAAGCATATTGATCCGGTCGCAGCAACCGCAGTGGTCGAACCGGGGGTGCGTAACCTCGCGGTGTCTGAAGCGGTCGCTCATCTTGGGCTTTACTACGCGC
The DNA here is from genome assembly GCF_022811525.1 of Orrella daihaiensis. NCBI lineage: Bacteria > Pseudomonadati > Pseudomonadota > Betaproteobacteria > Burkholderiales > Alcaligenaceae > Orrella > Orrella daihaiensis. Next base: position 1,426,392 of record NZ_CP063982.1, read on the forward strand.
CAGATCCGTCAAGTCAAATTGCTTGTAGCATCGGCGGCAATATCGCCGAGAACTCGGGTGGTGTGCATTGTCTGAAGTATGGGTTAACCGTGCACAATGTATTAAAGGTTCGCATGGTGACGCTGGACGGCGAGGTGGTGGAGCTCGGCAGTGAGGCGCCCGATGCGCCCGGGCCTGATCTGTTGTCGACATTTATCGGTTCAGAAGGCATGCTGGGTGTGGTGACCGAAGTGACCCTGCGCTTATTGCCAAAGCCTGCGCTCGCCAAGGTCATCATGGCTAGTTTTGATGATGTCGAGAAGGCGGGTCAAGCTGTAGCGGCGGTGATTGCGGCCGGTATTATCCCTGCAGGTTTGGAGATGATGGATCAGCGCGCCACCGAGATGGTCGAGCCATTTGTCAAAGCAGGGTACGACGTGAGTGCCAAAGCGATCTTGCTGTGTGAGTCAGATGGTACGGAAGTGGAAGTCGCAGAGGAAATTGCGCGTATGACCCGCGTGTTTGAGGGCGTGGGTGCGACCCGTATTCAGGTGTCTGAGACTGAAAGTGAGCGCCTGTTGTTTTGGGCGGGCCGCAAAAACGCTTTCCCGGCAGCTGGTCGTGTCTCGCCTGATTACTACTGTATGGATGGCACGATACCGCGCAGACGTTTGTCCGACGTGCTGCAGGCGATCGAAACCATGCAGACCACCTTTGGATTGCGATGTGCCAATGTATTTCACGCAGGCGATGGCAATCTTCATCCCTTGATTCTGTTTGATTCGAATGACCCGGATGAGGTTGAGCGTGCCGAGAAATTTGGTGCTGCGATTCTAGAGTTGTGCGTTCAAGTGGGTGGCACTATCACCGGGGAGCACGGCGTAGGGCTGGAAAAAATCAATCAAATGTGTGTTCAGTTCGAGCGCGATGAGCTCGACACGTTTTTCGGTGTCAAGCGAGCCTTTGACCCTGAGGGACTTCTGAACCCAGAGAAAGTGATTCCGACCCTGGCTCGCTGCGCCGAATACGGCAAGATGCATGTCCATGGCGGTAAGCTGCCGTTTGCTGATATTCCGAGGTTTTGATAATGGACTACGCGCTGTCTCAGTTGTGCGACCAGGTCATGACCGCTCGAGCAAACTTTCATGCGATAGAGATCGTTGGCGGGGGCACCAAGCGCTTCTACGGCAATCCAATGCCTGCTCAGGACAAGACGACGCGTCTTGAGATGTCATCGATTTCAGGCATTTTGACCTACGAGCCTAGTGAGCTTGTGGTCACGGCCATGGCTGGAACGCCGCTTGCTGATATACAGGATATGCTTGCCCAGAAGGGGCAAATGCTTGCCTTTGATCCGCCATGTTTTGGTTCAGGCAGTACGATTGGTGGCGTCGTAGCAAGCGGATTATCGGGACCGTTGAGTTTTGGTTATGGACCGCTGCGGCACTACGTTTTGGGTGCACACTTGCTCGATGCTCAGGGCCGGATTCTGAAGTTTGGCGGCGAAGTCATGAAAAACGTCGCAGGCTATGACGTCTCGCGCTTGTTGACTGGCTCAATGGGTATGTTCGGTGTCATTGTTCAGGTATCCCTGAAAGTCCTGCCTTTGCCGATGTGCGACGCGACCTTGGTGTTCGACCTGACCGAGTCAGAATCGCTCGAACGGTGTGCACCCTTGCGTGCCAAAGCCATGCCAGTCAAGGCAGCAGCCTGGGTACCGAGTGGTATCGGGAAGCAAGGTCAACTAGCTATTCGGCTCTGTGGCGCGCAATCCGCTGTGGAGCAAGCAAAGCAATTGCTCGGTGGGCAGACGCTTGATCAAGCGCTTGCTACGCAATGGTGGCAAGATTTTAGAGATCAGACCACATCATTTTTTGATGGCCAACCCCTGTGGCGTCTTGCGGTGCGGGGACAAACACCAGCGCTAGACCTGGGACCCACTGCGTTTGATCTGGCGGGAGAAGTGCGATGGATAAAAGGTGATCTGCAGGCACAAACGGTGCGGCAGGCTGCTCAAGCCGCTGGCGGGCACGCAACCCTGTTTAGAAGTGGCGAAACGTTGCCTTTGCCGACTGATGGTGTGTTTCAGCCAATGGCACCATCAGCTCGCGTCATCACCGAGCGTCTGAAACGAGAGTTCGATCCCAAGTCCATCTTTAACCCAGGGCGATTGGTCGCCGGCATTTGAAGGAAAGGCAGGCATGCAGACGAAGTTGTTGCCCGACATTAAGGAAACGCCGCTAGGACAAGAAGCAGAGGAGATTTTGCGCCGGTGTGTGCACTGTGGGTTCTGTACGGCCACATGCCCGACCTATCAAGTGCTCGGCGACGAGCTCGATAGTCCCAGAGGCCGTATTTATCTCATCAAGGAAATGCTCGAAGGCGCGGCAGTGACTGAGTCAACCCAGCTTCATCTTGATCGATGTCTGACCTGCCGAAACTGTGAGACGACTTGCCCATCGGGGGTTGAGTATGGCAAGTTAATTGATATAGGGCGTCAGATCGTCGATGAACGCGTGCCACGCTCGACGCCAGAAAAAATAAAGCGTGAGAGCCTGCGTCGTACTTTGAACGCCTCTTGGTTCGGTCATGCCTACAAGCTCGGACAATCAGTGCGTCAATGGCTACCGGAGTCGATTAAGCGCAAGGTGATTGCCAGGCAGTCCGCAGGCGTCATACCAGAGAACCGAGGACATGTCCGTCAGGTGATTATGCTCAAAGGCTGCGTGCAGCCCTCAATGATGCCTAACATCGACGCTGCGACAATCCGTATCCTGGATAAGTTGGGGATCGGTGCTCAAATTGTTCAGGAATCCGGCTGTTGTGGTGCCTTGAATTTCCACCTTGATGCGCAGGAGGCTGGCAGGGCCCAGATGAGGGCAAATATTGACGCCTGGTGGCCTTTATTGGCCAATGGTGAAGTCGAGGCAATCGTGATGAATGCCTCGGGCTGTGGCGGCATGGTACGTGAATACGAACACCATCTGCGTCTGGATCCGGTTTATGCAGAAAAAGCCAAGCTAATCAGCGAACATGTCAAAGACATTGCCGAGTATCTTGCGCCACAGGCTCAGAGACTCAAGGAGTTGATCGAGGTTTCTCGCTTGCCGGCTAAGCCAGTGTTTCATCCACCTTGCACCTTGCAGCATTGGCAGGGACTTCGCCCTCAAAGTGAAACGCTGCTGCGTGATATTGGTCTTGACTTGCAGCCGTTTGCAGAAACCCACCTTTGCTGCGGATCAGCAGGTGCCTATTCAGTTTTACAGCCTCAAATCTCGACTCAACTTCGCGATCGCAAGCTTGAGCACATTGACGCTGCCAATCCGGACGTGATTGTGTCTTCCAATATTGGCTGTATCGGGCATTTGCAGTCGGGGACAGACATGCCAGTCAAGCACTGGGTTGAGGTGATAGATGCCGCACTGCGCTAGTGGGTTGGTGCACTCGTTGTTCAGTGCTTTTGCGCCTGAATCGTGACAAAAAACCCGCCACGTTAGTCGCGTGGCGGGTTGTCAAAGACCTTGGTAAGGCCACTTTGGTATCTGTGTCTCTAAACGGCTTTGACCATGTCCTCAATGACTTTCTTGGCATCGCCAAACACCATCATGGTCTTGTCCATGTAGAAGAGCTCATTGTCTAGGCCGGCGTAACCTGCTGCCATCGAGCGCTTGTTCACGATGACGGTTTTTGCCTTGTAGGCTTCGAGGATGGGCATACCAGCGATTGGCGATTTGGGATCATTCTTGGCCGCAGGGTTGACCACATCGTTGGCTCCTAGCACGAGCACCACGTCGGTTTGCCCAAATTCTCCGTTGATATCCTCCATCTCGAAGACTTGATCATACGGCACTTCGGCTTCCGCCAAAAGCACGTTCATATGACCAGGCATGCGACCGGCGACGGGATGAATCGCATACTTGACGGTCACGCCTTGCTCGGTGAGTTTCTCAGCGAGCTCTTTTAAGGCGTGCTGTGCGCGTGCGACAGCCAAGCCATAGCCCGGCACGATGACGACCGATTCCGCGTTAGACATGATAAATGCAGCATCCTCAGCGCTACCTGAACGAACGTTGCGAGCACCCTGGGCCGCACTAGAGGCGCTGTCATCAGCACCACCACCAAAACCGCCAAGAATCACGTTGAAAAAGGAGCGATTCATGGCCTTGCACATGATGTAGGACAGGATGGCTCCCGACGAACCGACTAACGAACCGGCAATGATGAGCATTGAGTTATTCAACGAAAACCCAATACCAGCTGCTGCCCAGCCAGAGTAGCTGTTGAGCATTGATACCACCACAGGCATATCAGCGCCCCCAATCGGGATGATGATAAGGACCCCCAAAATGAAGGCAATGATGGTCATGATGATGAATGGCGTCCAGGTTTCAGTCAGCATGAACCAGATGCCGCAGGCAATCATGATGATTGCCAGCACGAGGTTCAACATGTGTTGACCACCAAATACGACCGGAGCGCCCTGAAACAGCCGAAACTTGTATTTGCCCGAAAGCTTGCCAAATGCAATCACTGAGCCTGAGAAGGTAATGGCACCTACGAAAGTACCGATAAAGAGTTCTAATCGGTTGCCCAAGGGGATCGCACCGTTTGCGTCGACGATGCCAAAAGCCTGGGGTTCAGCGACAATGGCCACAGCGATAGCAACCGCTGACAAGCCAATCATGCTGTGCATGAAGGCTACGAGCTCAGGCATTTTTGTCATCTCAACACGCTTGGCCATGATGGTGCCAACTGTGCCGCCGATCACCAGGCCCAGAACCACCCAGCCCAGGCCCATCGCCGCACCTTCAGTGCCAGCCAGGCTAACAATCAGAGCGCCTGTCGTGAAAATGGCAATGGCCATGCCTGCCATGCCGAACGTGTTACCGATGCGAGAGGTTGTTGGATGCGAAAGGCCTTTGAGGGCCTGAATGAAGCAAACCGAGGCAATCAGATAGAGCAGGGTGACAAGATTCATCGAGATCATGCTGCATCTCCCGATTTGGCAACCTTTTGTTTTTTCTTGAACATCTCCAGCATCCGACGAGTGACTAAAAAGCCTCCAAAGACGTTGACCGCCGCCAGCGCAACGGCAAATACACCCATGAAACGAGCCAAAGAGCCTTCAGTCAAGGCGGCCGCCAACATGGCACCGACAATCACAATGGCTGAGATGGCATTGGTTACCGCCATCAAGGGGGTGTGCAGTGCTGGCGTGACATTCCAAACCACGTGGTAGCCAACATAGACTGCGAGCACAAAGATGATGAGGTTGATAAGGGTAGGGCTAATAGCTTCCATGTCAGTTTTTCCTCAGAACTTGGCCAGATTCGCACACAAGGCAGGCTTGCACAATATCGTCCTCACGATTAATCGCCAGCTTGCCTTCGGCATCCACAATGAGTTTCAGGAAGTCGAGCAGGTTGCGTGCATACAGGGCAGACGCATCCGTGGGCACCATGCCTGGCAGGTTGGTCAGGCCAACCAGGACGACGCCGTTTTCTTCGACAACTTGCCCGGCAACAGATAGCGGGCAATTGCCGCCCCGTTCAACCGCGAGGTCGACAATGACACTTCCAGGCTTCATTCGATGAACGGTATCGGCACTCACGAGCTGTGGTGCTGGCCGCCCAGGAATTAATGCAGTCGTAATGACGATATCAGCCTGTTGGCAGCGTTGGGCCACCAGTTCAGCCTGACGGGCCATCCACGCAGGGGGCATCGGACGGGCATAGCCGCCAGAGCCTTCAGCGATTTCACGTTCTTCGTCAGTCTCAAATGGCACGTCAATAAATTTCGCCCCCAGTGACTCGACCTGCTCCTTAGCTGCTGGCCGCACGTCAGAGGCTTCGACAACAGCGCCAAGACGTTTGGCTGTGGCAATGGCCTGTAAGCCCGCTACCCCTGCGCCAAGCACCACTACCCTTGCCGCCTTCAGAGTACCCGCAGCGGTCATCATCATCGGGAAGAGACGCCCGTAGTGGTTGGCAGCAAGCATCACAGCCTTGTATCCAGCAAGGTTGGCTTGTGATGACAGGACATCGAGACTTTGAGCCCGTGTGGTGCGGGGTGCAGCCTCAAGGGCAAAAGCGGTTAAGCCGGCAGCGGCCATGGCGGCCAGCCCTTCGTTGTCAAAGGGGTCTAGCATCCCTGCCAGCACGCTGCCAGATTTCATGTGTGTCAGTTCTGCGGCGCTTGGCGCGCGTACTTTGAGCACCGTTTCAGCCGAGAGTGCCGTTGCCGCATCGGTCAGTTCAGCGCCGGCCTCGGTATAGGCTTGGTCCTGAAAGCGAGCGAGCACACCCGCGTGGCGTTCAACTAGAACCTGGTGTCCTGCGGCGATCAGCTTTTTGGTGGTTTCCGGTGTGGCAGCGACCCTGGTTTCGCCATCGCGGGTCTCCTTGGGGATCCCGATGCGCATCGAGCTTCTCCTATTGTTTCTTCGTTGTTTTATTAAAACAATCGTTATACAACAGACCCGTACAATTAAGCCATGAATAAATCAAACAAACTCGAGCCAAAACGCATCGTGGTTGGCATGTCTGGAGGAGTGGACTCCTCGGTGGCTGCCTGGCTCTTAAAGCAACAGGGTCATGAGGTCATCGGACTTTTCATGAAAAATTGGGAGGGTGACGATGATGATGAGTACTGTTCGTCTCGCCAAGACTGGCTTGATGCAGCGAGCGTGGCTGATCTGATCGGGGTTGATATTGAGGCAGTGAACTTCTCGGCCCAATACAAGGATAGGGTATTTGCTGAGTTTTTACGGGAATATCAGGCAGGACGCACGCCCAATCCTGATGTGTTGTGTAATGCCGAAATTAAATTCAAGGCATTTCTAGACCATGCCATGACGCTCGGCGCTGATCTGATTGCCACAGGCCATTATGCGCGCGTACGCCCGTCGCCAACCGTGCCCGGCGAGTTTGAACTGCTCAAAGGACTGGACGCGACCAAGGATCAAAGTTATTTTTTGCATCGATTGAATCAGGCTCAACTCGCCAAGGCCTGTTTCCCTTTGGGCGAGCTACCAAAGACTCGCGTGCGTGAGCTTGCGCATGATCTTGGGTTGCCCAATGCGGCAAAAAAAGACTCCACGGGTATTTGCTTTATCGGTGAGCGGCCATTTAGAGAGTTTTTAAACCGATACTTACCGACCGATCCGGGTCCGATGTTGACCGCCGATGGCATACTGATAGGGCAGCATCATGGTTTGGCCTTCTACACCTTGGGGCAGCGCAAAGGCCTGGGTATTGGGGGTGTCAAGCAATATCAAAACGCCGATGGTAGTGGTCCGACCTGGTATGTTGCAAAAAAGGACATGGCGAACAACACACTTTACGTCGTGCCAGAGCATGATCACCCCTGGCTACAGTCGACGCACCTTTGTGCCGAGCAAGCGAGTTGGGTGGCGGGCAATGCCCCTGAGGTTGGGCGTATTTTTGGCGTGAAGACACGCTACCGGCAGGTCGACGCCGCAGCGTCTCTGGTTAAAACAGATCTCGACGGTTTCAGTCTGAAGTTCGAGTCTGCACAATGGGCCGTGACCCCTGGTCAGTCCGCTGTCGTCTATGACGGTGACGTTTGTCTAGGTGGTGGCATCATTGTGTAACCACCCTTTAAGTTTGCGGTGGCTGGGTATCTACAAACGATGGGCGGACAATCATCTTGTCGTGTAAGGCTGCCAGATTGGGATAAGACTCACGCCATTGAATCTCAGAAAATCTAAAGCTCAGATAGGCCAGTGCACAACCCACCGCAATATCAGCTAATGAGACGGCAGTGCCCCGGCAAAACGTCTGTTCGCCCAGTCCATTGCTCATCGCCTTTAGCGCAGCATTGATCTTGCCAAGTTGTCGGTCTATCCACGACTGGCTGATTTGTTCTGTGGGGCGCTGTCGCTCCTTAAATACTGTTACCGCGGCATCGAGCACACCATCGGCCAGTGCCTCCCAGCAGCGAACCGCTGCGCGTTCGCGCCCGGCTTGTGGAATGAGTCGGTTATAGGGCGACAGGGTGTCTAGGTATTCAACAATCACACGTGAGTCAAACAGCGCGCCACCGTCTTCCATGACCAGACACGGCACTTTACCCAATGGGTTAACTGTCTGAATATGGGTGTCAGGGCTCCAAACATCCTCGAGTTCAAATTGGCATTCAAGTTTTTTTTCAGCCATGACAACACGTACTTTGCGCACGTACGGGCTTGTAAGAGAACCAATCAGTTTCATAATTCGGTGCTTCTATGCAATTCCAGCAAAACGGATCAAATTTGTTTTCAAGTCCATGCATTACGGAGCTGATCCAACATCGTTGAATAATTCGACGCATTGAGTTTATAGCCACATGGAATGCGTAGAGCGAAAATACTGGGTGCTACACTCATCTACCTTCAAACTGTCGTTTTTTTACAAATATAGATCATGTCCATCTCGACCAACTTGAGCGCGCTAACCGCACTTTCCCCATTAGATGGCCGCTATGCAAGCCGCTGCGAGGCTTTACGACCGTTATTGTCTGAGGCCGGTTTTATGGCGCATCGAGTCGAGGTGGAAATCGCCTGGCTCATTGGACTTAGTGAAGCAGGTTTGCCGGAGTTGCCGGCGTTTTCCGCGGATGCCAAGTCGCGTTTGCAGGCGCTAATAGACCACTTCAGTCAAGACGACGCATCGCGCATCAAAGCTATCGAACGCACCACCAATCACGACGTGAAGGCGGTGGAGTACTGGCTTAAAGAAAAAGTTCAGGACCATCCCGAACTAGCGCGAGCTGCGGAATTCATCCACTTTGCTTGTACGTCTGAAGATATCAACAACACTTCCCACGCATTAATGCTAGGCCGCGCTCGTGAGACAGTGCTGCTGCCCGCCCTGAGGGGGCTGTTGACTCAGCTACAAACTATCGCGATTGAGCAGGCGGCGCAGCCGATGTTGTCACGCACACATGGACAGCCGGCCACACCCACCACGCTTGGCAAGGAGTTTGCAAATGTGACGCACAGGCTCGCGCGTGGCATTCAAGCGATTGCTTCTGTCAGGCCATTAGCCAAGCTCAACGGTGCGACCGGCAACTATAGCGCTCATCTGAGTGCGTATCCTGACATTGATTGGCCGGCATTTAGTCGCGGGGTGTTAGATAGGCTTGGTCTGACCCAGAACTCCCACACTATTCAGATTGAACCGCACGACTGGATGGCTGAGTTGTTCGATTCTATTGCTCGGGCCAATACGATTCTGCTTGACTTGAACCGGGACATCTGGGGGTACATATCGCTGGGTTATTTCAAGCAAAAATTGCGTGAAGGCGAGGTCGGGTCGTCAACCATGCCACACAAGGTCAATCCGATCGATTTCGAGAACTCGGAAGGTAACCTCGGTTTGGCTAACGCAGTTTTGCGACACCTATCTGAAAAATTGCCGATATCGCGCTGGCAGCGTGACCTGACAGACTCAACGGTGCTGCGAAACATTGGTGTTGCGCTCGGTTACAGCATGGTGGCCTACGATGCTTGTGCCAAGGGTTTGGGCAAGCTCGAGGTTAACACCGCCGCCATCGATGCGGATCTCGACTCTTGTTGGGAAGTATTGGCCGAACCCGTACAAACAGTCATGAGGCGCTATGGTTTACCCGAGCCATATGAGCAACTGAAGGCACTGACTCGAGGCAAGGGCATTACGCGCGAAGGACTACGCGAGTTCATTATTGCGCTTGATTTGCCTCAAGCCGACAAGGACAGATTGCTTGAAATGACACCAAGAAGCTATCTTGGTTTATCCATATCACTTGCAAAGCAACCCTGAGCGGGTATAGTCGAGGTGAACAAGTTGTTTTTTTGGAGGTGCCGTTATGAATAAATCTTTGTTTGCATCACTTGTCCTGGCTATTGCATCACCACTGGTGGCGACCAGTGTTCAAGCTCAGGCCTTTGGCAAGGCCGACGATGCGATTCAGTATCGTCAAGGTGCATTTCAGATCATCAAAGCACACTTTGGTGCATTGCAGCCTGTGGTTAAAGGCCAAATTGCATACGATCAAGCGGCAGTGCTTGCCAATGTTCAGATCCTGGATCAAGTCGCCAAGCTTCCCTGGAAGGCATTTGGACCGGGCACAGAGGGTGGTGATGCGCGCGACGACATTTGGTTAGATGAAGAAGGCTTTAAGGCCGCTCAGAAGAAATTTCTGGATTCGTTGGTACCCTTGACTGCTGCTGCTCAGGCTGGCAACCTCGATGACTTGAAGAAAGCATTCGCCAATACGGGCGCGTCCTGTAAGGCTTGCCACGATAGCTTTCGGGATTGAGCTGCCACTAACCAGCGGCTGATCAGTTTCTCGCTAACTAAAACAAAGGGCGCTTCGGCGCCCTTTGTTTTAGTTAAAACTCATGCCAGCAGAGTTGCCAAGCTCAATGAGCCACCACCCGATACTACCTAGAATGACGATTAACACCAGGCCCCAAGCTCTGATCCCAACATCATCGCGGGCTGCAGGTGTATCGGGTGGTAGCTGATCGGCTGGTTTGTCACCGGTGATCATAGGTGGCACCAATCGCGTGCCCCTGAGCGCGTAAATCAAGATAGCAATCAAGTGCAAGCCAACCAGCAAAAACAATGGTTTTTCATTGAACCGATGAATCGAACTCATCAGGCTTGCAACATCGCTACTGACGAACTGATTAAGTGGGCCTTGAGTGAGGATCTCGTCAGTCGTAAACAGCCCCGTGAAGGCCTGTATGCCAACGACGGTGAGCAAAGCCAGCACGGACCAGGCGCCAAGGGGGTTATGGCCCGGCGCTACGACTCGATGTTGCTTGCGCAAGTAAGTCACTGTAGCGCCAGGGGAACGAACGAAACTAGAGAATCGAGCGTAGCGAGAGCCGGTAAAGCCCCAAACCAAGCGAAACACGAGCAAGACAAGTGCAGTGATGCCCAATGGCAAGTGCCAGTCCATCCAGCTGCCGCCCACTTTAACGGTCGCCACGGCACCGATCACACTAGCAGCGAATAGCCAGTGAAATAAACGGGTCGGTAGATCCCAGATCCGAATGGTGGGCCTTTGTGGGTTGTGCTTCATGGGTGCATATTCCTGAAATAGGTCTAAAAAAGTGCTATATTCTCGTTCCTGACTGCATCAGGTCGTGATTGTTAAATCAGTCAAGCAATCTAAAGTTGCGATCAAGTTATATCCAAATTGATGCAATCATCCGCTTCGCGGTCATATCGGCGCATTAGCTCAGTTGGTTAGAGCGACGGAATCATAATCCGCAGGTCCGGGGTTCGAGTCCCTGATGCGCCACCAGAACATTAAAGCCCGTCAGCCTCGCCAAGCAGGTTGACGGGCTTTTTTAAAAAACAGGCAAGTAATTGTAATTTGAGCAACATTTGATGTCATTGCTTAATCACAAACGATGTTGACGTCTGCTCGGCTGTCTCAGTTCTTTCGGTGATACGTCCCCTAGAAATTCGAGCGCACCTGAGCGCAAAATAAAACTGCCCGTATCACGAATGTCAGCGACGATTGCTTGTCTGGCACGCACCCCGTCTCGACGCGACAGACTGTCGATGAGCTTGGCGTGATGGGCAAACGACTCCCATTGCTTAACCCCCCTGGTTGCATGACGCAGCGTTGAGGAGATGGCCGGGGTCACCTGGATCCATAAGCTTTCAATCATTTCGAGCAGCTGTGGCATGTTCGCTGCACGGTATACCCCAAAATGCAGATCTCGATTCACCCGAGCCAATAGCGTTGGGTTGGGCCTTGCCTTGTGACCTTCCTTCTCAAACCGCTGGGCGTGGTGGCGCAGCTTCATTAGCTCTGTTTGGGTCATTTGCCGGCAGGCAACTTCTGCAGCAAGCCCCTCTAGTGCGCAGCGAATTTTTATGATCTCGCCGAACTTCGCGGGAGTTGGTGCATTGACGCTAATCGTTCGATTGGTATGCATTTGAAGACCGCCTTCAGCCGTCAATCGCCTGATGGCATCACGAATAGGCATGATGCTTGTGCCAAATTGGTCAGCTAGTGCTCTGAGCGTCAGTTTCTGACCGGGCTGAAGTGCGCCGGTCAACAGCAGCATTTTTAGTTTGCCATAGACATTATCTGCTTCAGTCGCACGCGGTTGGGGCAGTTGATGTGTCCGCTTGCGGGGGGGAGGTGTGTTTGTGTGAGTTGTCATTGTCGCTGAGTGCTCATACGGTTTTCATACTCTTATGCGTTTATCAATATGCTTGGCAATTTTTATTGAATATTGTGATCACAATATTTGAAATATATCTGATGATATCTTGGTTTTAAGTCAAAAAAATCAATAATTTTCTGATTGTGATCACAATTGGTAAGACGAGTTTGTCTGGATTCATATGCGTGGGCTAACCTCTGCTTTGTTGCTGGTGAGCTTTGCGCTCACCTTACGCGCAGTCCTTTCAAGATTCTTTGCTGAGAGAGGGTTGTTCCGATCATGTGCGGCATTGTCGTCAGTTATGTGACGCCGGCATGTATTTCAAGTCCTGTCACAGGACAGTGGCTGCGACAAATGATGTGCAAAGCATCGTTTCAGCCAAGCGCCTAGACCGATCAGGTTCGGTCATTGATGGCGTTAGAGAAGATCAACTTTACGCATGAGCGAGATTAAAGACACACCATCATTTGTAGCGAGATCATCATTGACTTTTCGTGCGCCAAACCAGCGAGATGGCGTGGCGGTATGGCGAGCTGTTCAACAGGCCGGAACACTTGAGCCAAACACGGCATATTTTTATTTGATTTTTTGCAGTGACTTCCGGGAAACCTGTCTCATTGCCGAAGATGACAAGGCGATTGCTGGCGTTTTGATTGGGTATCACCCACCTAATGATCCTGAGACGGCATTTTGTTGGCAAATCGGTGTACTGCCTGCCTGGCGAGGACAGGGGCTAGGTAAACGCATGCTCTGCGCTTGGCTTAATTTGCCGGCTAATCGTGAAGTCAATTGGGTTACAGCCACAGTGGCTGATGACAATGCTGCATCAGACCAGCTGTTTCGATCGTTTGCGAGATCGTTATCAGCGACCTGTTCTGTTGAACCACATTTCACAGCGGATCATTTTCCGGCAGGGCATCGGCCTGAGCCGATTTATCGAATTGGTCCAATTCCCAAGGCTGCGCGCAAGCGCGTCTAAATCGGTCTGGTGGGCGTGTTTGTCTAGCTCTGCGTCACAGTCAGACTTACGAAGGAGGAAATTAGTATGAATATATTTGAACAATACGAATCTGAGGTCCGAGGCTATTGCCGCAATTTTCCGGCGGTATTTTCCTCTGCAAAAGGCGCTTGGATGACTGACACTGGCGGGCAACGCTATCTCGATTTTTTCAGTGGTGCTGGTGTTTTGAACTATGGTCATAACAATGACCGTATTAAACAACCGTTAATCCGTTATCTGCTTGGTGATGGCATTACCCACACGCTTGATATGTACAGCGAAGCCAAGCAGCGTTTCATCCAGCGCTTTAATGATGTTGTGCTTAAGCCGCGTGGTCTTTCATATAAGTTTCAGTTTCCCGGACCTACCGGGACCAATGCGGTTGAAGCCGCTCTTAAGCTGGCCCGTAAAGTGACAGGGCGTCAAACCGTAGTTAATTTCACGAATGCATTTCATGGCATGACACTAGGTTCGTTGGCTGTCACGGGTAACAGCTTTAAACGTGCAGGTGCTGGTGTGCCATTGCATCACACGGCAGCCGTGCCGTTTGAGGGATATCTGGGCGAGGAAATTGACACGCTGGAATATCTTGAAGCCATGTTGATCGACAGTGGTAGTGGCATGGAGATACCGGCTGCTGTCATCGTCGAGACAGTGCAAGCCGAGGGTGGTGTCAATGTGGCCAGTCAAGATTGGCTAAAGCGACTGCGAGACATTACCAAGCAGCACGATATCTTGCTGATTGTGGACGACATTCAGGTCGGTTGTGGTCGCACTGGCGCGTTTTTTAGTTTTGAGGATGCTGGTATTGAGCCTGACATCATCACATTGTCAAAGTCGTTGTCTGGTTACGGATTGCCGCTGGCGTTAGTGCTCATGAAGCCCGAGCTCGATCTTTGGTCTCCCGGTGAGCACAACGGAACATTTCGGGGCCACTGTCCGGCGTTTGTGACAGCGACTGCGGCACTTGATTTCTGGACGGACAACGCTCTGGAAATGTCGGTGCGTAAAAAGTCAAAGCTGGTGGAGCGTCGATTGAACGCCATGGTGCAGGATCAGGAGATTGAGGCCGATGTGCGTGGTCGCGGTTTGATTTGGGGCGTGGAGTTCACCGATCGTGCAATGGCGACTCAAGTTTCAAAGGCGTGTTTTGAGCGTGGTTTGATTATCGAGACCGCGGGAATTGATGATCAGGTTTTAAAGCTTTTACCGAGTTTGACGATCGATGAAGCTGATCTGAACCACGGCTTAGACATTATTGAGCAAAGTATGCAAGCCATCGCTCAGGCCGATACGGCGCAAATAAGCTAACGCAACTCGGAGAATAGGACGATGATTGTCAAGCATCTTGATGACATATTGGGAACAGAAGCTGATGTAGACACGAACGGCTGGAACAGTCGACGGTTGATTTACAGGGACGCCGGCATGGGTTACTCAGTCAATGACACCATTATCAAACCTGGTGCCGAGCTTGAAATGGAGTATCGCCATCATTTTGAGACGGTGTATTGCATTGAAGGCGAGGGTGAGCTCACGGACGTGGCCACAGGGCAAACCCATGCGATACGAACGGGAACGATTTATGCCTTGAATAATCACGATCGCCACATTTTGCGCGCTAACAAAGGGGTGCATATGCGCATGGTTTGTGTTTTTAATCCGCCCCTGACCGGTCGTGAGGTGCATGATCAGACCGGCGCCTACGCCTTGAGCGAGTGAACCGACTTTAAATACCGCATAAGGAGAGCGATATGGACCAAGCCTTCGCAGATTCCATGGTGCTGGTGGACCGATATCCATCAAGAGTTGCTGATACACCTCGTGTTACACCACGTCTTGACCCGGTGGTGTACGGTATGGCTGGCGACGGACCACTTGATCAGGCCACCCTCGATCAGTATGACGAAAACGGGTTGCTATATTTTGATTCCCTATTTAGTGACGCCGACTTGCAAGGTTGGATTGATGAATTAAATCGATTAAGGGCCGATGCAGCGGTGAAATCCTCTGCCC
The DNA here is from genome assembly GCF_022811525.1 of Orrella daihaiensis. Classification (NCBI taxonomy): domain Bacteria; kingdom Pseudomonadati; phylum Pseudomonadota; class Betaproteobacteria; order Burkholderiales; family Alcaligenaceae; genus Orrella; species Orrella daihaiensis. The sequence continues at coordinate 1,441,559 of NZ_CP063982.1, forward strand.
AGGCGATTATCGAGCCCCACAGTCAAGAACTGCGTTCGATTTTTGCTGTGCATCGCACTAGTCGCGTCATGCGTCATCTAGCAGCGCACCCCAAGATTGTCGGCATCGCCGAGCAATTGCTCGGCGGCCCGGTCTACGTGCATCAGTCACGCATTAACTATAAGGGTGGGTTTCGGGGCAAAGAATTTTATTGGCATTCCGATTTCGAAACCTGGCATGTCGAGGATGGTTTGCCCGGGATGCGTACGGTAAGCTGTTCGATCAGCCTGACACCGAACACGCCACATAATGGGCCACTAATGCTGATCCCAGGCTCGCATCATCGTTTCATTGCTTGTGTTGGGCGCACGCCCGAGAATCATTATCAGGCTTCACTTCGACGCCAGGATCTTGGCATACCAGACGACGAAAGCCTGGCAAGGCTGGTGCAGGACTTTGGCATTGTGGCGCCTACAGGGCCAGCTGGGTCAGTGACATTTTTTGATTGCAACACCATGCACGGATCGAGCTCAAACATCACGCCAATGGCACGCAGCAATATTTTTATTGTCTACAACAGCCTTCAAAACAAACCAGTTAGTCCATTTTGTGGGCTTGCACCACGACCGAATTTCATTGCTGAGCGTGAGGAATTTACGCGGGCTTCTGAATTGGGATAGGTGGGTCTTGTGCGGTCGATTCAGCTATTCATTAGGCTACTGAAAGTCGTTAAGTCAAAGTAACAGGGGCGGCAAATGCCGCCCCTGTTACTCATGACCACACAGGTGAGCCAACAACTACTTGGCGTTGGCTACTGCTTGCTCGGCCTTTTTAACCAAGCTCGGTCCAATTTGCTTTACCCACTTGTCATAGACGGGCTTGGTTACTTTCTTGAACTCGGCCAATTGCGCCGGCGTCAACTGTGTAATACCAACGCCCATGGCCAGAATGGTCTCTTTCACGGGCTTACGAGCCAAGGCGATTTGCTGCTTGGCAGCATCTTGAGCGGCTTGGCGCACGATGTCCCGATCGGCCGCGGTCCAGGAGTTCCAGACATCCTTGTTGACCACAAACACCAGTGGATCATTCATGTAGTTCCACTCAGTGATGTATTTTTGTCCAAGCTTATCCATCTTGGCGGCCACAAAGATAGACAGAGGATTCTCCTGACCGTCGACTGCACCGCTTGCCAGAGCAGGTTGTGCATCGGCCCAGCTCATTTGCGTGGGATTGGCACCCAAGGCGGTGAACGCATCGATAAACAGTGGCGAACCCACCACACGAATCTTCATTCCCTTCATATCGGCCGGTGAGGAGACAATTCGCTTGGAGTTGGTTAGCTGACGGAAACCGTTCTCGCCCCAGGCCAGTGGAATGGCGCCGCGCTTTTCAATGATGTCAAAGATTTGCTTTCCAACCTCACCCCCGGTCATGGCATCCGTTTGCGCCCAGGTCGTTGCTAAAAATGGCAATGAGAAGACGTTAAGCTCCTTGATTTGCGGTGACCAGTTGATGGTGGAACCAATGGCCATATCGATCACACCCTGGCGGACTGCCGAGAACTCGCGGGTTTGATCACCATTGACCAGAGAGACCCCAGGATAGAGTTTGATATTGATACGACCGTTGGTGCGCTCGCGCACAAGGTCAGCCCAGATCTGGCCACCTTGACCCCAAGGGAACGCCGTGCCAACTACCAGAGACATACGGTATTCGGGTTTGTAGTTCTGAGCAGCGGCGCCGGTGGCCATCGCCATAGCCGCAGTGGCCAAAGCCACTTTGAGTGTGGTTTTAAAGTTCATCGTGACATCTCCTCCATGTCAATGTCGTTTGTAAAAATCTAAATGCTCGTAAAACGATTAAAAGACCAGTTAATAACCCAGTGTCCTTGGCAACCAAACCACGATTTCAGGGAACACCACTAGCAGCAACAGAACCAGGGCCGCAGCCAGCAACAGCCACATGACCCATCGGATGGTAGTCTCCATCTGCACTTGTGCGATCTTGCATGAAACCATCAGATTAACCGCAATTGGCGGTGTGAATTGGCCGATGGCAACCATGATCGTCAAAATCACGCCAAACCAAACCAGATCCCATTGGTAAAAGGCAGCAATCGGCATCAGCAATGGCACAAAAATCAGGAAAATCGAAACGCCATCCAGAACCATGCCGACTAGAACCAGAAGCAGCAGCACGAGCGCCAAAACCCCATATTCACCGAGCCCAGAGCTCGTGATTGCTTCAGTGATGGGATCGATGATGCCTAATGTGGAAAGCGAGTAGGCAAAAATGCCAGCAAGTGCCACCACCATCAGAATGATGGCAGATAGTTCGCCCGCATCTCTGAAGATGGCGAATAGATCCTTGATTTTGATGGTGCGGTAGATGACCATGCCCACGAACAAGCCATAGAAGACAGCTACCACGGCGGCCTCTGTCGGCGTGAAAAGCCCTGCACGCATGCCGCCAAGAATAAGCACTGGCGCGGCCAATCCCCAGATGGCCTCTTTCAGGCTACGCCAAAACGGTGGGCGTGGCAATGAAGCTTCATTTGCACCCATGTTGTATTGACGTGCCAGCAAGTAGGCTGGGACCATCAGCGCAATGCCAAACAGAAGTCCAGGGAACAAGCCGGCTGCGAACATGGCGGGTACGGAGGCGCCCGGCACCAGAATCGAATACACAATCAGCGCGATGGAAGGGGGGATCAAGATATCGATCGCAGCCGATGCGCCAATCACACTCGCAGAAAAAGAGGGGAAGTAGCCTGCACGTGTCATCGCAGCGATCATGACGCCACCAACCGCAGCTGCTGTGGCAGGTCCGGAACCCGAGATGCCGCCAAGCAACATGGCCACCGCGATAGCGACAACCGGTAAGACACCAGGCCCGCGGCCAAGGATGGCGATCGCCAAGTCAACCAGGCGGCTAGCGACACCGGAGCGCTCAAAGATGGTGCCTACCAAGACAAACATTGGTAGTGCCAGAAGCGGATATTTACCAAGGCTCGCGTAGAAGTTTTGCGGGACGGCAAGTAGTCCAAACCAGAACGTGTCCACGTTGGCAAGACCGATTGCCAACGTGGCTGCTAGCCCCATGGCTACGCCGATGGGTAATCCCAAGAGCATCAGCACGATAAAGACGCCAAATAGAATCAGGCCGATCATGACGACTTCCTGGTGCGCATCCAGAGACCAATCAGACGCAAGCCAATCACCAGAGACAGCAGCGGCAGCCAAATGGAGTACCACCACTGCGGCACGCCAATGGCTGGCGAAATCTCTTCGTACTCATATTGATCCCACACCAGGCGCGCGCTCAGAATAGCCAGCGCAAAAAACATCAATGCGCCTAGCCAGGCTGCAAACTCACCAAGCCATCGTTGCTGTTGCGGATTGCATTTGTTTACAAAGAATTCAATGCGAATGTGATGGTTGCGAGCAAAAGCGATTGAGCCGCCAACTAGCGCCAGAACAATCATTAAAAATACGGAGATTTCTTCGGTCCATGCAAAGGACTGATCAGTGAAATAGCGCACTAGTACATTGATAAAGGTAATCAGCGCAAGCGCGCCCATCACCGCGGCGGTCAGTGCGTCCTCAATCGCCAATGGCACTTTGGGTTTGATGGTCGGTTCGGATGATTCGTTAGGAGTAGGGTTAACTGGGTCTGGCTTCATGAGGTGGGCACTTGATCAGTGTGTTGTGCGAGCATTCGTTGAACGTAATCCACGATTTGTTGGCTGGTGACTCTGGCCAGGGCTTCAAGCTCACTGGCGTAGCCCACCGGGATGCGCGGCGCACCGAGTCGCCTGGCCTGGCAAGGCAGGCGCTCGACGACTGTGCTGACGATTTCTGCGCCAAACCCACCGACTTGAACGGACTCATGCACCACTAACAGGCGGCCAGTTTTGCGGCAAGACTGAAGCACTGCCTCCTTATCCCAGGGCCAGAGACTCTTGAGGTCAATCAGTTCAACATCAATACCCTGATTTGCAAGCTCTTCGATCGCTTGCTGGCAGACTTGTCGTTGGCGACTCCAGGTAACTAGAGTGAGATGTTCCCCTGTTCGCACGACCTCGGCTTTGCCTAATTCAATGTCGAGGCTGGTATCAACTTCGCCACTGCTTGCCCATAGGGTCTTATGCTCTAGAAAAATGACGGGATCGTCACAAACCAATGCTGCTTTCAACAGGCTGTAGTTGTCCTGTGGTGTCGATGGCGCCACCACAACCACACCAGGCAAGTGAACAAACCAATTTTCCAGTGATTGACTGTGTTGGGCAGCCGACGCATCCCAGATGCCCATGGGCATTCGTACCACCACGGGAACCGTACCTTGCCCGCCAAACATGTAGCGGTTTTTAGCTGCCTGGTTGACGATTTCATCCATGGCGCACATCGCAAAATCCGTAACCCGCAGTTCGATGACCGGTCGCATACCAGCCAACGCCATGCCCACACCTGCGCCCATGATGGCTGCTTCGCTAATGGGTGTATCCACTATCCGGTCTGGGCCAAACTTTTGTGCCAAACCGGCATACTGGGCAAAGATACCGCCCCGTCCGACATCTTCACCAAGCACAATGACACGGTCGTTCGCACTCATCGCGTCATCTAAGGCAGCAACTGCGGCTTGGGCGTAAGTCATTAATGCCATTGACCCGCTCCTACGGTCTGGATGTGTGTATATGCCGTCTCTGGATCTGGCGGGTCACAGGCATCGGCGTAAGCCAATGCAGCTTCTATTTCGGCTTGCGCATCGGCTTCTATCTGGTCTAGTACGTCGGCCCGGGCGCCTGGCATGGTTAGGTAAAGAGCACGGGCTTTTTTGATGGGGCAACGTGCGAGCGCTTGCTCGACTTCGCTCGGGTTGCGATATGCCGCTTTATCAACTGAGACATGTCCTTTGACGCGGTAGGTCCGGGTATGAAGCAGCTTTGGACCGTCCCCTTTGCGCACGCTGTTCACAAGTTCTTGGGCGGCGCGATAGACTGCAAGCACATCATTGCCATCGACTTCCACGGCTTCGATATCCATGCTGCGCGCTCGGGCTGCGGCACCAGCGCCAGCACTCATGGCGCTCGTCGCCGTGGTGGCACTCCATTGATTGTCCTCACATACAAACAAAACCGGAAGTCGATAGACTTGTGCCCAATTAAGAGATTCCAGAAACGGTCCTCGGTTAATGGCACCATCGCCAAAGAAACACGCGGTTATGTCGGGCCTTCCTTGTATTTTTTGGGCGTGGGCTGCGCCCACGGCAATCGGCATGCCTGCACCCACTACGCCGTTGGCACCTAGCATCCCAACAGAAAAATCAGCGATGTGCATGGATCCACCGCGACCCCCGTTAAAGCCGTGTGCTTTGCCGAAGAGTTCACACATCATTCTGGTCATGTCCGCGCCTTTGGCCAGTGTGTGGCCGTGTCCGCGGTGGGTTGAGGTGATGTAGTCGTTGGCGGTTAAGTGCGCACAGACACCTGCAGCGACCGCTTCTTGCCCAGTGGACAAGTGCAGTGGCCCGCGCACCTTTGCGCGGCCACTGGTAGCTTGGCCGTAGACTGCCACACCCCCTTGGCTAGCGTCCTCGGCCGCATCTTCAAATGCTCTGATTCGCACCATCGTGCGATATAACGCCGTCAGTACCTGTTGCTGCTCGTCCAAGCTTTCTCCCCATGTGTGAGCAATTGACGTCATCCGGACTCGCTTTGCCTGGTCGTAAAGCGAGTTGTGACGCGCAGCGGCATTTTCCATGCCCGACCACATTTAGATCATATCGCTAGATACAACTTCGTGGCAGTCACACCGTGTAAGGGATTGCCTGAGTGTCCATTTGGGCCAGTCGCTCAGACAGGTCACCAGCCGGCTTGAATGAATTTGGGTCGGCCATCGGCCATCCGAGTTGCAGAACTCGTGAGCGCAGGTCGTTTTCCAGGATTTCACCCGGGCGTGCTTCCGGAAAGACGGTGGACAAAAGGGTCACGTGATTGACTGACAACCGACAGGCAATGTGATGGGCTTTTAAGTCATCTGGGTGATGTAAACCGGCTGCCCCAATAAGTTCTGCCAGTGCAGCCAAGGTGTTGCGATGATAGTTGGCTACCCTGGGCGCTTTATCCTCAACCACCAGGGCTCGCTGGCGTAAAGGGTCCTGTGTGGCCACACCAGTGGGGCAGCGGCCAGTGTGACAAGATTGAGCCTGGATGCAGCCAATTGCAAACATAAATGCCCGGGCACTGTTGCACCAATCGGCGCCTAGGGCCATGATGCGGGCCATATCAAATGCGGTCACTATTTTGCCTGAGGCACCTAGTTTGATCTGGTCTCGCAGATTCAGACCCACTAGCGTGTTGTGTACCAGTCTTAATGCTTCTCTGAGCGGTGTGCCGACATGATCGATAAATTCAGCCGGTGCGGCACCTGTTCCGCCTTCTGCGCCGTCAACCACAATAAAGTCGGGTGTGATGTTTGTTTGCTGCATGGCTTTGGCAATCGCAAACCATTCCCAAGGATGTCCAATGCAAAGCTTAAAGCCGACTGGTTTGCCGCCCGATAGTTTCCTGAGCTTGACAATGAAGTGCATCAACTCAATGGGCGATTTGAATGCCGAATGCGCTGCTGGCGAGTTGCAGTCTTGACCAACTGCCACGCCACGTGCTGCAGCTATTTCCGGCGTGACTTTGCCGCCTGGCAGTATCCCACCATGACCAGGCTTGGCTCCTTGGGAGAGTTTGATTTCTATCATTTTGACTGCTGGGCGGGTAGCGTTTTCTGCAAATTTTTCTTCGCTGAAATTGCCGTTCTCATCGCGACACCCGAAGTAGCCCGAACCGATATTCCAGATCAAGTCACCGCCAGGACGTAGGTGGTATTCACTGATACCGCCTTCGCCGGTATCGTGTGCAAAGCCACCAATCTTTGCGCCTTCATTAAGCGCAAGAACCGCATTGGCAGACAGCGCCCCAAAACTCATGGCCGAGATATTTAGAACGGACAGCTCATGTGGCTGGGTGCAATCTTTGCTACCGACCTTGATACGAAAGTCTTTGTTACTGATGTGAGCTGGCTGCATCGAGTGGTTGATCCACTCGTAATGTTCAGCGTATACGTTCTCCTCGGTACCGAAAGGTTTTTTGTCGAGCTGCTGCTTGGCGCGTTGGTAGACCAACGAGCGTTTCGCCCGAGAAAACGGTGTGTCGTCCTGGTCATTCTCAAAGAAATATTGCCGCAGTTCCGGTCGGATGGACTCGAGCAGATAGCGCATATTGCCGATGATGGGGTAGTTGCGCCGAATGGAATGGTGGGTCTGTTTCAAGTCATACAAGCCCAGTATCAACAAGCCCCAGCTCGCAAAAGCCAGCAGCCACCACTCTTTGTGCCAAATGAGTGCGAGCACTGGAAATATGAAACTCAATGCGAACACAACCCAGAATACGGCGAACTGGCCACGTAACGGTGGCAGGTGGCTGCTGATCATGTTGATGTCTCCGGCTCTATGGATTTGAGCGTTTTGTATGTCAGGTCTATTGGTGCACGACACACTTAAGATAGCAGAAACTTATGCAATTCCTTGGATATTTACCCACGCGATCAATGCAGTTAATGTCATGACCGATCCAATTGTGCTGATCAGGATGGCGCGAGCACTTAGGGCAGCGTCTTGTTGATACAAATTCGCTAGCATGAACGGTCCCGTTCCCACCGGTAGAGCCGTGGCTAGAATGGCGCACCAGGACCACAAGGGGTCAAGATCAAACACGCCGATCGCCAATACCCCAACGGCTAAGGGGTGTACAAACAATTTCAAACTTACGATTTTCAGTACCGACCCAGTGCTGGCTGGAACCGTGGTTTGCGCCAGGAATAAACCAATGGTCAACAGCGCGCATGGTGTCGCAGCCGCACCGAGTAAATCGATGCCACTGACGATCGACACAGGCAGGCTAATCCCGAGGGCCGAGCATAAAATCCCAAGTAGTGTGGCTACCAGAATTGGGTTTTTTAACAGTGAGAGGGCTACTTTTTTTAGGGCGGGCAATAGGCTACGACCGCGAGCGCGCTGAATTTCGATGATCACAATGGTGTAACCAAATTGCACGGCAACCGTTAACACCGTGCCGATAATTGCGATTGGTAATGCCTGGTCGCCAAACACCAGAAGAATAAGCGGGATACCCATAAATCCAGCGTTGGCGTAACTCACGCTCATGCCGTTGATCATACGCGGCAAATCTGCGAGTCCGTCATTGCGACTCAACCAGACGTAGATCAGCGTGGTGAATATTGTCCCGAGTGTGAAGCTCGCAACAAATCCAAGTTCAGCCATTGCATTAAGATCAGCCCTTGCCATGGCAACAAATAGCAACGCTGGCAATGCGAGATAAATCACAAATCTGTTGAGCGCGTCAGTCGCCGTCGCGTTAAGCAGGCCGCGTTTGCCGCAAAGCCAGCCAAGAAAAATGAGCCCAAAAATGGGCACGACAGAATTTATGACTGCTGCGAACATTGAGTGTCATCATTACAATTGACTAGGCTCGAAGTGTACTTTGAGCGCCGCCTAAAAATGACATCGTCTATAGGGTTTGTTGCTTGAACACCACCGATAATGCTGCGAATCTGAGGTTTGGAAGCTGGGTCGACCTTAAGCGGTTGGCTTTGCCGATCCGCTTGACGGTGTTTGTCGAGGAGCAGGGCGTACCTTACGAGCTTGAGCAAGACGAGTTCGATGAGCAAGCCACTCACGTCGTTGCATTTGATGTAGATGGGTGTGCGGTTGCCACGGGACGAGTTCTGACGAGTCCGAACTCTACCGCCAAAATTGGTCGCATCGCGGTACTTGAACCTTATCGGGGCAAAGGATATGGCAAAGCGGTGCTCAGGTCCTTAATCGAGCAAGCCGATGTGCTTGGTGCAAAGACCCTAAAGTTACACGCCCAATGCGAGGCCGAGCATTTCTATCGCTCATTTGGATTTCAGGCTCTGGGCGAGCCTTTCATGGAAGCAGGCATCAGACACGTCCTGATGGTCCGGCAGAATTGACGCGACCGGTTGGACTGATGTGATTCAAGAGGTTTGAGATGTGCCCGACTGATTAATCAGGCTGAGCCGATTCGACTAATCGGCTCATAAGGGGTTAGAACCCATAAAAGCTGGTGCCCAGGAGAGGACTCGAACCTCCACACCTTGCGGCACATGGACCTGAACCATGCGCGTCTACCAATTCCGCCACCTGGGCACTGCGTCAGGCATAATGTCTAACAGGACGCAAATTATATACGAGATTAAACCCCTCGTAATTCACCGCTTCGTGACTCTCAAAGCAAGTAAAGCCTAATGACTTCAAGTACTACAGATTTGCCGGATTTTGATCCAGACGTACCGTCGCGTGAGGCGATTCTGCTTGAGTTGAGGCGTAGCACCACGCCATTAACGCCCGCCGAGTTAGCCGATCGCTTGGGGGTCGTGCGTGACGCCACGTGGGTCGGTTTTGAGCGCAGGCTCGCAGCCATGGAGCGTGACGGGCAGTTGATGCCGAATCGCAAGGGTGTTTTGCTGTTGGCAAAGAAACTGGATTTCATTGCTGGCAAGGTTCTTGGTCACCGTGATGGTTTCGGCTTTCTGCAGCGCGATGATGGTCAGCAGGATATTTTTCTGTCTCCCCGTGAGATGCTCAAGGTGCTGCATGCAGACCGCGTTTTGGTCAAGATAACTGGCGATTATCGTGGCAAACCTGATGGCACCATTGTTGAAGTGCTGGAGCGCCGCACCAACCGCTTGGTGGGTCGCTTCTTAAATGAGCGCGGTGTTTCGATTGTGGTGCCAGAGGATCAACGCATCAAGCATGATGTATTGATTCCGCCATCTGAGACCGCTGGCGCACAGCATGGCCAGGTCGTCACCGTTGAAATCATTGAGCAGCCAACAAGGCATACCCAGCCCTTGGGGCGTGTGGCTGAAATTCTGGGCGAAATCGATGATCCAGGTATGGAAATCGAGATTGCAGTTCGCAAGTTTGATGTGCCGGTGGATTTTTCTGACAAGGCCCAGCGGCAGTGTGACAAATTGCCCGAGGAGGTTAGGCGTCAAGATTTGAAAGGTCGAGTGGATTTGCGTGATGTGCCGTTAATCACAATTGATGGCGAGGATGCGCGCGATTTTGATGATGCGGTTTATTGTGAGCCGGTCGAGCTCGGACAGTCACGCAAGCGCTCGGCTTGGCGCTTGCTAGTGGCCATTGCCGATGTCAGCCATTACGTTAAGGATGGTGACGCTTTGGATGAGGATGCCCGTGAGCGTGGGACTAGCGTCTACTTTCCGCGCCGTGTGATTCCGATGCTGCCAACCAAGCTGTCTAACGGGCTGTGTTCGCTAAACCCGAACGTGGATCGTCTGGCCCTGGTATGCGATATGGTGATCTCAGCCTCGGGCGCGAAGGCCGGGGAGGTGTTGGCCTACCAGTTCTATAACGCGGTGATCCACTCTCACGCACGAACGACGTACACGCAGGTATGGGAAGCCTTGCAGCAACCGACAGGTCCCATTGCCAAGCAGATAGGCGCAGTACTGCCGCATATTCAAAACCTGCATGAACTGTTTGGTGTGCTGGCCGATGCTCGTAAACGCCGTGGTGCAATTGACTTCGATACCGTCGAAACCAAGATTGTCTGTAACGAGTTAGGTCGAATTGAACGGATTGTTGGACTGGTTCGAAATGACGCGCACCGTTTGATCGAGGAGTGCATGCTCGCTGCCAATACCTGTGCGGCTGACTTCATGCGGCGCAGCAAGCATACAGGGCTATTTCGCATTCATGAGGGTCCGACGCCAGAGAAGCTGCAGAGCCTGCGCGCATTTTTAAAAACCCTGGGGCTTGATCTGGCTGGCGGTGATGAGCCACAGGCGAGCCACTACGCGGCATTGGTGGATAAGGCGCGCAATCGTCCGGATTTCGATTTATTGCAAAGCATGTGTTTGCGCTCGATGCAGCAAGCTATTTACTCACCTGATAATGTCGGTCATTTTGGGTTGTCTTATCCTGAGTACACACATTTCACTTCGCCGATTCGGCGCTATCCCGACTTGCTGACACATAGAGTCATTAAGGCGTTGCTAGCCAAAGAGCGATACATGCCTGTTGCCCCAGATCATGTAGTGGTGCCAGGCATGACCCGTAAAGAGTATGAGCACGATATTTGGGAAAAGCTCGGTATCTTGCTTTCAGCTCGTGAGCGCCGTGCTGATGATGCCTCTCGTGATGTGGAGGCATGGCTTAAGTGCTGGTTCGTGAAAGAACGTGTCGGCGAGGTCTTTAGTGGCCGAATCACTGGTGTGGCCAGTTTTGGGATTTTCGTCACGCTTGATACGTTGCATGTCGAAGGCATGGTGCATGTTTCCGAACTCGGCACTGAGTATTTTCAGTTTAACGAGGCCATGCACGAGCTAAGGGGAGAGCGCACAGGCATGCGCTACCGACTGACCGATTCAGTACAGGTGCAGGTCGCGCGTGTGGATCTTGAGGCCCGGCGCATCGAGTTCAGGCTAGTGGCCGGCACGTCGTTCGCTTCACTTAAGCGCGAAGCAGCCAGAGCATCCACGGCAAGCACTCGTCATGTCAAAAAAGCAGCTTCGACCAAGCCCTTTGAACTTAAGGGTCAGACTGCAAAACAGCGACGTGCGCAAGCTAAGCGTAGCGCAAAGCCAGACAGTGCTGCCGCCAAGAAAACCGGTCGACGTGGCTCAAAGAAATCGCCTAGCCGGCGGCGCTAGATAACAAATGCTTGAGAATCAATATCAATGAGTCAATCTAAACTGTTGGCAGGATTTCACGCAGTTCAAGCTCGCGCGCGTCAGGCGCCAGGATCAGTGCGCGAGGTTTATCTCGATGCGACTAGGCGTGATAAGCGCATGTCAAGTCTTCTCGCCTGGTTAAAAGATCAAGGTATTACGTGTCATGTCGTTGATGCCCAGCGGCTTGACCAGCTGACGCAAGGGGTTCGTCATCAAGGCGTTGTGGCGCTAGTGGAGCCTTTGGCATTGGCCCAAGATATTGACGAAGTGTTTGACACCATGCAGTCAGCCCCATTTATCTTGGTGCTCGATGGTGTGACTGACCCTCATAATCTCGGGGCATGTCTTCGAACCGCTGATGCGGCTGGGGTGCATGCTGTGATCGCACCCAAGGATAGGGCAGTGGGATTAAGCCCCGTGGTCGAGCGCGTTGCTTGTGGCGCTACCCAATCCGTGCCCTACATCATGGTCACCAATTTGGCTCGGCAGCTGCGCGAGCTTAAAGACAGGGGGGTGTGGCTGATCGGTACTGATGAGCGTGCCCCCCAGACTTTGCATGAGGTTGATCAGCGTGGCGCGCTTGCCTGGGTGATGGGGGCTGAGGGAGCTGGCATGAGGCGCCTGACCCGCGAATTGTGTGATCATTTAGTGCACATACCCATGGGCGGTTCAGTCGAGAGTCTCAATGTCAGTGTGGCCACGGGGGTTTGTCTATATGAAACTGTTCGTCAGCGCCGTTTGCCAGCGCAGTAAACTGCGCTTATTAATTTCAGTGATCGATTGACCATGACCGCTAAGAGCACTTTAAAGGGCTTTACCACCAAGATCTTGCACCATGATCGCTTACGTGGCACGGAGCACAACGCCGTGCATCAACCGATCCATACATCGTCCCAGTACGCCTATGCCGATGCCAAAGACCTAGTCGCTGTGTTTCAGGGTCGACCAGGCTTCTCTTATGCGCGCCAGGGTACGCCGACTACAGCTGCGCTAGAAGCCAAGTTGGCTCAAATGGAGGCGGGAACTAGCGCTATTACGTTTGCGACTGGCATGGCTGCACTAACAGCCGTATTTGCGACGTTGCTGAAGTCGGGTGATCATTTGCTTGCGAGTCAGTACGTATTTGGTAATACCAACAGTTTGTTCGGCACGTTGTCGCAGCTCGGTATCGAGGTGACTTTGGTTGATGCTACCAACCTAGATGCTGTCAAGGCGGCAGTGCGCACAAATACCCGGATGATTTTTGTGGAGACTATTGGTAACCCTGGAACCCAAATTGCAGATTTAGAGGGTATCGGTGAGGTTGCCAAAGCTAACAATCTTGTCTATTTCGTTGATGGCACGCTGACCTCGCCTTACTTGTTTCAAGCCAAGTCTGTGGGCGCAAGTTTGACGATGCATTCCTTATCAAAGCACATTGCAGGTCATGCGCAGGCACTTGGCGGAGTGGTGATCGATACCGGTCTATTTGATTGGTCCAGCTATCCGAATATATTGCCGACCTATCAAAAAAATGATCCGAAGGGCTGGGCGATGGCTCAGATCAAGAAAAAAGGCTTGCGTGACATGGGTGCAACGCTTGCCGCAGAGCCCGCTCACCGCATCGCAATTGGTGCTGAGACATTGGCGCTCAGGTTAGATAAGGCATGTGCCAATGCACTGGCGCTTGCTCAACTGCTCGATGGTCATCGCGCCGTCGCCAGGGTGGCTTACCCCGGCTTGCCTGATCACCAACAACACGACCGCGCCGCGCGCTTGTTTGGAGATCGGTTTGGGACGCTGCTTTCGTTTTCCTTAAATCCAGGATTGGATTGTGTCGAGTTTCTCAATAGCTTGAGTCTGCCGGTGTTGGCTACCCATGTAGGGGACACGCGCACGCTAGCGTTGCCAGTGGCACAGACCATCTATCATGAAATGGGATCTGCGATGCGTGCTCAGATGGGCATTGAGGATGGCTTGATTCGTGTTTCCGTCGGTATCGAAGATCTGAATGATGTGTTGGCTGATTTTTCAAAGGCGCTTGACGCCATGGTTTGAGGCCCGATCAGGTTGACGGGCGTATGTTATAGCGCAGTTTTTTTGAAAACTCCAACCATTGTTTACGCCCAACTTTCTGAAAGTCTCAAATTCGTCACACCCAATAAATATGCGGTTCTCAGCATGATTTTTTGCTTGACAGTCAGCGTTTGTGAGGGCTAAATACAAGTATGTGGTGTAACCGCACGGTTGGCGCTACGAAAACTCCACACGATTGCTCGCTGTGGACATTATTAACTTGAATTGCAAGGGGTAATCCTGACATGAACAAAACCGAATTGATCGACCACATCGCCAGCAAGGCGGATATTTCGAAGGCTGCAGCTGCTCGTGCCCTCGACGCTCTGATCGGCGGTGTTAAGACCACACTCAAAAAAGGTGGCACGGTGACTTTGGTCGGTTTTGGAACTTTTGCTGTTTCGGCTCGTGCTGCTCGCACTGGTCGCAATCCGCGCACTGGTGAAACCATCAAAATCAAAAAGGCCAAAGTGCCAAAGTTCCGTCCTGGTAAGGCTTTGAAAGACGCTGTTAATTAAATTGCAATCGCGTTTGGCAGTATCGCTGCGGTCCGCTATAATGCGGACCGTTGCTTTTATAAATTCTGAGTAGTTCGGTTGTAGAAGCTGCTTTGGAGTAGTTGCTTTATAGAAGTTTTAACTCCGTCGTTAGTCTGATACCTTCCCAACTGTTTTCCGTATGTGGTTGCAACAAGGATCAGGAGCGCGGATCAGTAAAGCAAGACCGTGGGTGCTTAGCTCAGCTGGTAGAGCGGCGCCCTTACAAGGCGTAGGTCAGCGGTTCGAACCCGTTAGCACCCACCACGGTTATTTTGCTTGCACCCCCGCCTAGCAAACTGGCTAAGCGTTACAAAAATCCCAAGTTGTTACATCCCTGACTTAGGTGGTGCTGCCTCGCTATCACACCTCGCGTGTTGTCTGTTCGTTTGGTGTGCCAGAGGCATGCGCCCATATGTTGAAGTCAGCCGTATTCTAGGACAAGGCAAACCTCTAAACGCCGAGCTTTTCATTGATGGAAGCTTGCATTTTCCCGAGCTCAGTGTCTAACGCATCAGTCAGTGTCGGGGGTGCCGTAGTTTGCTGAAGAATCAAAGTTTCGATTTGTTCAACGAGATCTCTGATCTTTAGCGCGCCGACCTGGCTGGCACTGCCGCGAAGGCTATGCAAACGTTGCGCTGCTTGCTCATGCAAGCCGTTGGCCAGGTCTTCACGGGTTTGCTGTGCGACATGCCGATTCTCACTGATAAAGATCGGCAACAGGCGTCTAAAAAGCTCTGGGTTGTGATTCATGGTCTGCATGGCGTGTTCGAGATCGATACCGTCTATTTCAGGAAATACGCGCCACGGCACCGTTTCTATATGTGCGGTCAGACATTTGACCAATGAATCCTTTTGCAACGGCTTGTGTAGCAAGGCATTGGCGCCAGCATT
Organism: Orrella daihaiensis; assembly: GCF_022811525.1. Lineage (NCBI taxonomy): Bacteria > Pseudomonadati > Pseudomonadota > Betaproteobacteria > Burkholderiales > Alcaligenaceae > Orrella > Orrella daihaiensis. Next base: position 1,456,815 of record NZ_CP063982.1, read on the forward strand.
CATAATCTCTTTCTGTTGGGTGCCAACAAGGTCAGCGGTCATTGCAATGATTGGGATCGTTCGCCAACCCGGATTGGCACGAATAGCCTGGGTACATTCGATGCCGTTCATGTTAGGCATTTGTATGTCCATCAGTATCGCGTCAAACTCGTTATCGGCATGCTGCATTCGTTCAATCGCCTGCTGACCGTCGAGGGCTGGCGTGACATGTATGCCAAGCGGACTCAGCATTTCGTTGATCAGAAACTGGATGGCTTGACTGTCTTCCACCACGAGCAAGTGCGTATTAGTTAGACGCTGCGCGCCAGGTGTGAACGATTCATTGGTGTTTTTTGTGTCTGTAGTACTCGGCTCAGCGCTCGGCAAAGCTAATTCAAACCAGAATGTGCTGCCGATGTTGGGCAGGCTCTTGAATTCGATCGATCCGCCCATGGCCTCGATAATTTGCTTACTGATTGAAAGTCCCAAACCTGTCCCCCCAAAACGCCGAGCGGCCGCACTGTCGGTTTGTTTGAATGGCTTAAACACAAGCGCTTCGAGATCTTTTGGGATGCCTACACCGGTATCTTTGACTTCAACCCGAATGCCCTTTAAAGGGTCTCGTCCACTGATACAAGTCACGGAAACAGTCACCTCGCCACGGTCGGTGAATTTGACGGCGTTACCGACGAGGTTAGCTAAAACCTGCTCGATGCGAAACTCATCACCCATAAGCCACGTTGGGCAGTCAGGTGAGACTCGAGTAAACAGCCCAATTCCTTTGTCTGCAGCAAGCTTGCCGAACATTCGCTCACATCTGCTGATAACTTCGGCAAGATTGAACCGTGTTGATGCTAAAGACAATTCGCCCGCTTCAATTTTGGCGTGATCCAGAACGTCGTTAACGATACGCATCAAGAGATTGTCCACATCGCTTAGCCGTTGAACGAGGTCACGCTGCCTTGGACTTAACGCTTCTGCCTGTAAAAGCTCTGTGATACCTAAAATACTGGTCAAGGGTGTCCGGATTTCATGGCTCATCATGGCCAGAAACTGAGCCTTTTGTCGTTCCTGCTCCTCGGCTTGCAGTTTCGCTTTAAGCAATTCACGCTGCGAAGTACGCAGTGGGGTGACATCGACGAATGTGGCAATCGCTGAGCTATTTAAGGAAATGGCGGCGATAATGACGTCGTGCTTGACCCCGCTGCGACAGGCGATGCTTACTTCAATGGGGTTGCTAGGCGTATCGGTCTCGTGATGGGATTGCACCATCTGGGCCACTAGTTCTGAGACGTGTGCTGCGGTTTGTTCATCCTGGCAGGAAAAGTTAAAGAGTCGCTCGAGGTTCTGCACTTCGTCGGCTGTGTAACCAAAGAGTTCCGTGAAAGTAGCGTTGATAAAGGTCACCCGCTTCGGCCGCACAGTATCGAACACGATCAGCGGTATGGGTACATGTTCCAGAATTAGCCTTAGCTCCGTTTCTTGCGCTTTTAGTTCAGTCGCTGCCGATTCAAGTGCGTGCTCACGTTGCGCTATGGCGTTGGCCATGGACTCGAAGTGTCGATTGATTTCAGTGAACTCAAGTGGTTGGCCGCTGAGGTCATTGTGTGGCTCGCTCACGGGCTTACCCGACTCCATTGAGCGGATTCGTGTCACGAGCGCTCCAATGGGAACCAACACATCTTGGCGCAACTTTCTCCCTTTAATCAAAATCACCATCACAAGACCGGCTAGGATCGCAGCCAGGGCGATCAACAGCGCGTTTCGCTGCTCATCAAGCAGTTGGGTTGATACCAATACAACGAGCCTGGCACCAAGCTGATCCGAGCGGCTCACCACAGAGATCCAGCCTCTATTTTCTATTTCAATTCGGGGTGCCGTTTGGTTGCTATTGGTGAGGGTCTCGATATCGATTCTTGGGATTGTGACATCAGGCCCTCCAGAAATCATGACGACGCCCTTGTCAGTAGTCATTAACAAGACGTTACCGGTGATCTTGGAATACTGATCGATAAAGTTTCTGATGTATGCAAGATTGATGCGCCCCAGAATAATTTGGTCCCGAGTTTTGTAGGCAACATAGACGCTTGGCAGACCATCTTCATAGCCCTGTACGATTGAGGAAACCGAAGCGACATTGCTATCTCTCAGAAGCTGGTCCCAAACAGGTCCGGCGCTAAAGGTATAGCCCTCAAACACCCGGCTCTGTGGAGCTGACTTGTACAGCGAAATCACCCGCCCAGATTGATCAAGTTCGTACAGATCGGAAAATGTTCCAACCTGACGAAGCGAGTGTTGTCGACGCGCGGGGTCTGTCATGGAAGCAAATAAAACGAGCTGCTCTTGGGCATTCGCGAGCTCTGACTCAATAAAGACATGAACGTTGCCGGCATCTGCTACGTTGACCTGCAAAAACCTGTTCTGCAAAGCGTTAAACACATACGAGAGCGCACCCACAACAATGAGGGCGGTTACCAGCGCTGCGCCGATGTCAAGGCGAAGATTCTTGCCTTTTAGGGTTTTTGAATCAAACATAGGCTGGTTTATCAATTAAATATAGGCGGATGCATCTGCCACACAGTTTGTTTAGCAAGCACATCACCGTTTAGGCTCCGTAACAGACTGGGCATGCAAGGGTTGCACCAGTCGATCAGTGGGCGGCAGCAATGGCTCGATCCGGCAGTCCGAGTCGATCGAGTCAGCCGCAAGCAGAGCGGCTCGTACCTCTGTACCTCGGTATTGATGCGCTTCATGGCGTGGTCATTTCTTTGGTTAGGTCGCTAATGGGGTAGAACCCTTGGGTACGGTCGCCGAATTCATTTAGCTGCAATTGGCCAAGGCTCGTATGTAGCGGCTGCCCAGATAGCAAGTATTTCTTAACGCTGGCTGGTGTTTTGTGGCCAGCAGCCATGGCTTGTTCGAGTATTTCTAGTGCTTGTCTTATCATGATCGCCATGGCCATGGGCTGGTAGCCGAACCGCTGCGTGAATCGGTCCAGATAGTCTTTGATGGCAGGGTCTTTGGACTTGGCCGGAAAATTGCTGATAAGCACAATATTGCGCAACGCTGGTCCCGCGGTCTCAAACACAGTGTTTGATCTCGCCCATGGTGTCAGCACGATGGGGGCATTGGGATGGTGGCGATGAAACAACTGCACGATATTGCCCATGCTAGCCTGGAAATCGCCCCCAAGTACATAAAGGGCGTCAAACGGCTTACCCATCTGCTCGTTTAGATTGTCGGGCTTGAAATCTTCGAACTGCAGTTTCGCGTGGGTGACTTGCCAGCGAGGGTTTGTCCCCAACTGTTTCAGAAAAAAACGCAGAGCGGGGTCGGTATAGGCAGCGTTTGAGCCATCTTGCAGAATAAGAAGATTCCTGCCCGGCAGCGTATTGATGTAGTCCGCAATGGTCTGTTGTTCCAGTTCTGCGTCTGCGATGATTCGAATCATGAAGTCATCTTTGGCAGTCAGAGCGGGGCTGGTGGCCGAGGTGTTGATAATCAACGGGCCTGGGTTGGCAAACAAATGCGCGCTAGCGGTCAGTGTCGAAGACGGTTGAGTCGTGACGAAAAATTGTACGCCCTCATCTATGGCAGCCTCAAATCTCGGCGCGGATTGTGCAGGATTGAAGTTATAAAACATCTCCTTTAACTGCATCCGACTATCGGGGTTTTCCTCGAAATACAAGCGTGCGGCGTCCATGTCACTCGGATCAAACACGCGCTCGCTCATCAGTGGTGCATCCACAGCAACCACAATTTTGCCAGGCGCCAGTACGGTGAAACCCCAATAACCGAGCATGACCAAGGCAAGGACAATCAGGGCGAGAGACAACCTACGCTGAGTTTGCATACGAGTTCCTAAGCACCCTAATTGAGAATCACGTAAATGGGTGATTCAGTAAAGACCAAGTCACTGATCGATTTCTTAGGCTGTAGGATATTGACATTTTGATGGTTCAAGCTATCACATAAAAATAGTAATCCTTGGGTCTTGTCTGCTTTTCCTCGCCAAACCAGCTTATGGCACAATCCCGGACTTGGTTTAATCGTACGTTGGGAACGTGTCTATGTCTGAGGCTCAATTCACCGCCCGAAGCCCGCAGGAAATCGAGCAACGCCTGCAAATACAGCTAGGTACCGAGCTTGGGGTGCGCCCGCAACAGGTGGCAGCCACCATGCAGCTGATAGCCGAGGGGTCAACCGTGCCTTTTATTGCACGCTACCGCAAGGAGGCCACAGCTGGCTTGGATGACACCGTGTTGCGCCAGTTGGAGGTCAGGCTGCTGTATCTGCAGGAACTTGAAGCCCGGCGAGACGTCGTGATGGCCTCGGTGCACGAGCAGGGGAAATTGACTGAGCAGCTGCGTCAGGCCTTCGCTGAGGCAGATACCAAGCAACGCCTTGAAGATCTGTATGCCCCATTTAAGCCCAAGCGTCGCACGCGTGCACAGATTGCCCGTGAGGCGGGTCTGCAACCCTTGGCAGAGCAGTTGCTTGCCGATGCTGCCTGTGTGCCACAAGAGGCTGCCTTGGCCTATGTGGACGTTGACAAGGGCGTAGCGGATGTCAAAGCCGCGCTAGACGGCGCACGAGATATCCTGGCCGAGCAGTTTTCGGAAAGCGCGGATCTTGTGGCTAGCCTTCGATCAATGCTCATGCGTCAGGGTTTGATTTATGCCAAGGTGGTCGCCGGTAAAGAAGAAGAGGGTGCAAATTTTCGGGATTGGTTTGATTTCAGTGAGTCGATTAGCACGATTGCCTCACATCGGATGCTCGCCTTGTTGCGCGGCCGCCAACAGGGTGTGCTTGATTTGCGCATTGGCTTGTCCGAGGATCAAGAGGCTTTATTGCCACATCCTTGTAGCGAGCGAATCGCTGAGTTTATGGGGTTCGGTTCTCAAATTTTTGGCAGTCGGGCGAGTGCGCGTGAGCAATGGTTGGCAGAGGTCTGCCGCTGGTGCTGGCGTGTCAAGCTCTTGATGTTCTTTGAGATGGAAATAGTAGGTGTGCTCAGGGAGCGAGCCGAAACCCAAGCCATTGACGTTTTTGCCACAAATTTAAAGGATTTGTTGCTGTCTCCGCCAGCTGGACCCAAAGCAGTGATCGGACTGGATCCAGGGATTCGAACCGGTGTCAAAGTGGCTGTGATAGACCGCACCGGCAAGGTGGTCGATACTACCACCATTTATCCATTTGAGCCTAGACGTGATGTTGCGGGTAGTTTAAGAACGCTGGCTGACCTGATTAAACGTCACCAGGTGGAGCTTGCTGCCATAGGCAATGGTACGGCATCGCGCGAAACCGACAAGTTAGTGGCGGGACTTTGCCAGGCGCACCCGGAGTTGAAGTTAACTCGAGTGACCGTTTCTGAGGCTGGGGCCTCGGTTTACTCCGCATCAGAAACAGCTGCACTAGAGTTTCCGGATCTCGATGTCAGCCTGCGCGGCGCCGTATCAATTGCCAGGCGCCTACAAGATCCGCTGGCTGAGTTAGTGAAAATTGAGCCCAAATCTATCGGGGTGGGCCAATACCAGCATGACGTCAATCAACGTCAGCTTGCCACGACATTGACAGCGGTCGTCGAAGACTGCGTCAACGCAGTCGGTGTGGATGTCAACACCGCCTCAGCGGCTTTGTTGGCGCATGTCTCGGGGCTTAACAGCGGGTTAGCTAAAAATATTGTGAGCTACCGTGATGCTAATGGACGCTTTCACTCTCGAGCTGATTTGATGGCAGTGCCACGCTTTGGCGAGAAAGCGTTTGAGCAAGCGGCAGGTTTTTTGCGGATTAATGGTGGTAACAATCCGCTCGATGCGTCGGCAGTACACCCGGAGGCTTACCCCGTGGTGCAAAAAATCCTGGCTAAGGTGCAGGCCGATGTCAAAGCGGTCATGGGCAACCGTCAACTACTCAATGGCTTGTCGCCATCAGAGTTTATTGATGAGCGGTTTGGCTTGCCAACAGTCAAAGATATTTTTATCGAGCTCGAGAAGCCAGGGCGTGACCCACGCCCTGAATTCAAGCCAGTAACGTTTGACGACAGCGTTCAAACCATGAACGACTTAAAGCCTGGGCAAGTGCTCGATGGCGTGGTCACCAATGTGGCTAACTTTGGGGCTTTTGTGGACATTGGTGTGCATCAAGATGGTTTGGTGCATATTTCGGCGCTCTCAAGTCAGTTCGTCAAAGATCCGCGCGATGTGGTTCGTGCCGGGCAGACGGTCAAGGTCAAGGTGCTTGAGGTGGATTTGGCGCGCAAGCGAATTGCATTGTCCATGCGGCTAGGTGATGAGCCTGGCAGCAGAACGAGTGCTGGCAATTCCTCATCCGTGAGATCCAATGCCCGCCCGAATGCTAGGGATGGCGCCAATCATAAAACTGCAGAGCCTGCCAATGCCATGGCAGCTGCATTTGCTAAGTTAAAGCGCTAAAAGGGCTTCTTTAAAACTAAACTGCAAAAACAAAAAAATGCCTCGCAAATACAAGTTTGCGAGGCATTTTTTGCCTGGTTTTAGGCCAATTTTTGGCTTAGACGTTACTGGCGCCCCTTTTTGGCCTCGATTCGCATACGAAGCGCATTGAGCTTGATAAAGCCTGCGGCATCAGCCTGATTGTAGGCGCCGCCATCATCGTCAAACGTTGCAATGGTCTGATCAAACAGCGTGTCGGCGGAGTCTCGGCCGACCGTGTAGACGTTTCCTTTGTAGAGTTTGAGTCTGACTGTACCATTGACATGTTGTTGTGTATGGTCAATCAAGACTTGCATGGCACGGCGCTCAGGCGACCACCAGTAGCCGTTGTAGATCAGCGATGCATAGCGCGGCATCAGGTCATCTTTTAAGTGTGCGACTTCACGGTCAAGCGTGATCGATTCGATGGCTCTGTGCGCTTTGAGCAAAATCGTACCGCCCGGGGTTTCGTAGCAACCCCGTGATTTCATGCCGACGTAGCGGTTTTCTACCAAATCAAGGCGCCCGATGCCATGTCTGCCGCCGATTTCGTTCAGACGCGCCAGCAAAGCAGCCGGCGTCAGCTTCTGGCCATCGATGCTCACTGGGTCGCCTTTGACGAATTCGATCTCGAGGTATTGAGCTTGGTCGGGCGCATCCTCAGGCGATACGGTCCAACGCCACATCGATTCCTCAGCCTCGGCATTCGGGTCTTCTAGGTGACGGCCCTCATAGCTGATGTGCAGCAGGTTGGCATCCATGGAATAGGGTGCGCCACCTTGCTTGTGTTTCATGTCAACCGGGATGCCGGCAGCCTCCGCGTAAGCCAGCAGCTTTTGGCGCGAGAGCAGATCCCATTCACGCCAGGGTGAAATGACCTTGATCCCTGGCTCTAGCGCGTAGTAGCCAAGTTCGAATCGAACTTGATCATTACCCTTGCCGGTGGCGCCGTGAGAAACCGTGTCTGCACCGACCTGGCGAGCTATTTCGATCTGACGTTTTGCGATGAGTGGGCGTGCGATCGAGGTGCCTAGCAGGTACTCACCTTCATAAATGGTGTTGCAGCGAAACATCGGGAACACAAAATCACGAACAAACTCCTCGCGCAAGTCATCGATAAAGATGTGCTCAGGTTTGATACCAAACTGCAAGGCCTTGGCACGGGCTGGCTCAAGCTCTTCACCTTGACCTATATCAGCTGTGAAGGTCACGACCTCGCATTGATAAGTGTCTTGCAGCCATTTGAGAATGACCGATGTATCAAGCCCGCCGGAATAGGCCAGCACTACTTTATTGACGTTGCTCATGAGTTGCCTTTTAAAAATACATTACACACGATCTAGTTGATGCGCCAGACCTGGTGCGTCTTTGCCTGAATGACGCGTATTTTAACGCTTGCGTTATGGCAATGGCGATCCTGCCTTATGATCTTGCGCGCAATGACCGGTTTACTGTATCTGCCCTAGCAGCAAGAACTCCATCAAGGCCTTTTGGGCATGTAGCCGGTTTTCTGCTTCATCCCACACGACGCTTTGAGGACCATCGATGACTTCAGCAGTGACCTCTTCGCCACGATGCGCTGGCAGGCAGTGCATGAACAAGGCATCAGGTTTGGCTTTGGCCATCATGGTCGAATCTACACACCAATTGGCAAATGCGCGCTTGCGGGCTTCGTTCTCAGTTTCGTAACCCATGCTGGTCCACACATCGGTAGTGATGAGATCAGCACCTTGGCATGCGTCATGCGGATTTTGAAAGGACTGGTAAACAGCAGGATCCACACCGGCTAATCGATGACTCTCAAGTTGGTAGCCTTCTGGTGCACTGAAGTTAAGCTTAAAGCCAAGGCGTTCAGCTGCCTGAATCCAGGTGTAAGCCATGTTGTTGGCATCTCCAATCCATGCCACGACCTTGCCCTGAATGGTTTGCCGATGCTCCATGTAAGTAAATACATCTGCCAGAATCTGACAAGGATGGTACTCATTGGTCAGCCCATTGATCACCGGAACCCGGGAGTATTCAGAAAAGCGTTCAATCCGACTTTGCTCAAATGTACGAATCATCACCAAATCGACCATGCGCGAGACCACCCGAGCGGTATCTTCAATCGGCTCGGAGCGTCCAAGTTGCGAATCGTTGGTGGTCAGGTGAATGACAGCGCCTCCCATTTGGTACATGCCCGCCTCAAATGAAACACGCGTTCTGGTGCTAGCCTTCTCGAACACCATGGCTAGTGTGCGATCGTTGAGTGGCTGGTAGGGCTCGTAGCGCTTGAACTTGTCCTTGATGATACGGGCACGTTCAAGCACATACAAAAGCTCTTGGCCGGTGAGGTCTGTCAGCTGCAGGAAGTGGCGCAGCGGTTGGCTAGTGGTTGAAGATTTCGCGGTCATGAACGATATCCGATAGCTTGAGGAGCCAGTTTTACTGGCTACTTAGAAATGTCTTGATGAGCTTGATGACGTCATCTACAAGTTCGTTTGCTTCTTGCTCGCTGATAATCAGAGGTGGCAATAGCCGTACAACTTTGTCGCGCGTCACATTGATCAATAATCCGGCCTCTAGTGCTTGACGCACCAGATCGGCGCATGGACGATTCAATTCGATGCCGATCATCAGTCCGCGCCCCCGAACCTCAGTGACGCCTGGCAGACCGTCCAGCCCAGCTTGTAAGCGCGCAAGCATGGCATCACCGACCTTGTGAGCATGTTCCAGAAGATTGTCCTGCTCCAAGGTGTCTAGTACGGCCAAAGCAGCAGCACACACAAGCGGTCCACCCCCAAACGTTGTCCCGTGATGCCCCGGTTTAAGGATGCCAGCTGCCGGTCCGCGAGCTGCAACCGCGCCAATTGGGACACCACCCCCTAGGCCTTTAGCCAGCGTGATGACATCGGGCAAGATCTCAGCCCATTGGTGCGCCAGCCATTTGCCAGTGCGGCCGATTCCAGACTGCACTTCGTCAATCATGAGTAGCCAACCGCGTTCATCGCACAGTTTGCGTAATGCCTTGAGATAGCTCAAATCGGAAGGCCGAATGCCGCCTTCACCTTGCAACACTTCAATGAGTACGGCCACGACCTCTGGGCACTGCGCAGCAGCCTCGGTGATGGCATCGAGTTTGTTGTAGGTGACCTGCACAAAACCGGCAGGTAATGGCTCAAATCCCTGGCGAGCTTTTTCGCTGCCGGTGGCCGCCAATGTGCCGAGCGTGCGCCCGTGCCAGGAGGAGTCCATCGTGATGATGGTGGGTACTTGAATGCCCTTTAAATGACCATACAGGCGTGCGAGCTTGATCGCACCCTCATTGGCTTCGGCGCCACTGTTGGCAAAGAATACCTCGGACATGCCTGAAATCGCTGTAATGCGCTGAGCCAATTGCTCTTGGAGCGGCACTTCGTAGATATTTGAAGTGTGGATCACTTTGGCGGCTTGCTCAGAAATCGCTTTCACAAGTGCAGGGTGTGCATGCCCGAGGCAAGAGACACCGATGCCAGATAGGCCATCCAAATATCGCTTTCCCTCGGTATCCCAGAGCCAGACACCTTGCCCGTGCGTGAAAGCCACTGGCAAACGACCGTAAATTGGAGACAGGGCAGAGCGCATGGTGTTCTCTTCCAGAAAAAGTAGAGTTTCAGGTGTGCACGCCAATGTCGATAAGCATGCAAGGATTGGTAAACCCTAATCATATACAATCGCAACCAAGCCTGTGCGAGTCGCCTTGTGTAACAAGCGTGGCTCACCATCGAGATGCCTGAATGAGTAATTCCCCGATTTATTTTGTGATTCTGGGCCAGACCCTTCAGGGCGAGCGGTTTCGCCCGAGCGACTGGGCAGAAAGGCTAGCCGGCGTCATGGCGCCGTATCGCCCCCCCGGATCAGTAGGCGGGCACCTGACTTACTCACCGTATGTGATTCCACGCGTGATTCAAGGCATTAAATGTGTGGTGATTGACGAGCGTTTGCGTGACATCGAGCCCTTGGCCTGGAAGTTCGTACACGACTTTGCGCTCGACAATCATCTACAGACCATTGAAAGCACTCAGGATGTGGCCACGGGTGTCAGCAATGCTTTGCCAGAGAAATAGGCTTGCAAGTTGTTCATAACGACTTCAAACATGGCTTGACGGGTCTCGGTTGTGGCACTACCCACATGTGGCATTAACACTACATTCTCAAGCTGTTTGAGGGCGTCGGGCACCTTGGGTTCGTTTTCAAATACATCTAGTCCAGCCCCGCCAAGTTCACCGTTCATCAACAGTTCGACCATAGCGGTTTCGTCGATGACAGGGCCACGCGCAATATTGATGATGTAGCCTTTGGGGCCGAGGGCTTTTAATACGTCCCGGCTGACGAGTTTACGGGTCGAGGCGCCACCGACCGTTGCTACCACCAAGAAATCTGACCACTGAGCCAGATCTACCAGATTTTGCATATAGGTATATGGCACATCAGTACGGGCGTTGCGGTTGTGATAAGCAATTTGCATATCAAATCCTATGCCACGTTTTGCGATGGCCATGCCGATTCGGCCGAGACCGACGATACCGAGTCTTTTACCGCTAACACGCGTGCCCAAGGCAAGCGTGCCGTCTTTGTTTTCCCAGCGGTTAGCACGCACGAACTGGTCACCTTGCGGGATGTGACGTGCCACAGCAATCATAAGTCCCCAGGCTTCATCAGCCACACAGTCATTCAGCACGTCTGGTGTATTGGTAACGGAGACACCGCGCTTGGCCGCCGCTTCAATATCGATCGTGTCATATCCCACACCCCAGTTGCAAATGAGTTTGAGGTTGGGTAGCATCTCGATGACTTCAGCTGTACAGCCGTGCACCGCCGACGTGACAACGACCTGAACATCGGCGGCTTGGCGTAATGCTTGATCCCGATCAGCAGCTTGCCATAACGGCAGGACGTCGAAATGTTCGCGTAAGGCGTTATCAGCGCCGGGCGATCCACCTAGTGAACCGATCTGGACGATTTTGGGTTTGCTCATACAAATGTCTCAATTAGAAATTGTGTTCAGTCAGGAGCATACTAGGCGTATGCGGGCTCAAGCACAACCGTGTTTGCGATAGCGTGGGTGATTGACGTTTGGCGAGCAACTCTACTAGCAGCTCATTCGGGTGATCAATAGGCGAGTGCACAACTCTGGGCGAGTGCACAACTCTGGATTTGTGCAGATGTTTGGATCTGCAGCTGTGCAAACGAAAATTGGGCCAGCTAAGCGTGGACCAAAGCAATCGCCTGACAAAATGTCAGGCGATCGATACTAAACAGAGGAAGAGGCCCGCAGGGAAATCTTTCGGGCAAAACCGCTAGGCTAAACCGAGCGGTTTGGTGAGCGCTTAGGCTAAAGCTTTGATAGCTGCGTTAAGGCGGCTTTTCTGACGAGCTGCCTTGTTTTTGTGGATGATTTTTTTATCAGCCACGCTATCAATGACACTCATGCTCTTTTTGAAAGCTTCGCTGGCAGCAGCCTTGTCACCCGAGGCAATAGCAGCACGGACGCGCTTGATTGAAGTGCGCAGCATGGAGCGCAGGCTGGAGTTATGCATATTGCGGGCTACGGATTGACGAGCGCGCTTTCTGGCTTGGGCGGTGTTGGCCATTTGTTTCTAGCTGTCCTTTTCTAGCTGTCTTGTATGACAAGATTTTTTAAATAATCGGGGATATTACCACGCTTTGAGCGGTTTTGAGAAGCTGGAATGCGGGTTTAAGCCATGCTGTCAGGGCAAGGAGGGTGCCCGTTTGAAGTCTGCCGGGCGCATCCCCAGAACCCATAAAGTGACTAAATAACCACTTAATCCGCCGCCAAGTGTCAAGGCGAGCCAGCCGGCTCTTTGCCAGATGGATAGGGACTGCCCAGTCCAATCAATGTCGCCTCCGATAAACAGCATGGCACTGGCCATGACCGCGAGTCCAAGCACTAACCTGCCAAGAAATGGCCACCAGCCGGCCTGTGGCTGGTAAAGCTTGCGTCGGCGCAAGCCTATGTAAAGCGCCAAAGCGTTGATGCAGGCGCCCAGACCAATTGCCAACGCCAGACCGACATGCGCCAGTGTGGGCACGAGCAAGAGGTTAAAGAGTTGTGTGAGGATCAAAACAAGAATCGCGATCTTAACGGGGGTCTTGATGTCTTGTTTGCCGTAAAACCCAGGTGCGAGAATCTTGACCAGCAGCAAACCAATCAGACCGACCGCATAGGCCATGACCGCCAGTTCGGTCTGCTGGACGTCGTTCGCACTAAAAGCACCATACTGAAAGAGGGTTGACACCAAGCCGTCTGCCAGCATCATCATGGCCAGCGCAGCCGGCAATCCAAGCACAAAAACGATTCGCATGCCCCAGCCCAGCAGCCGACTGTAGTCCCCATGGTTCTGGTCGGCGTGAGCCTTTGATAGGGTTGGAAGAAGTACCGTCCCTAACGCGACGCCTATGAGAGCTGTGGGAAATTCCATCAGTCGGTCAGCAAACGATAGCCAGGTGACGCTACCCGGTGTAAGCCAAGTGGCGATGTTGGTGTTGATCAAGATCGATACTTGTGCAACGGACACGCCGAGCGTGGCAGGCAGCATCTGGCGCATCACTCGTTTGACGGTGGAGTCTGCAAATGCCTCGGTCGGGGAACTTAGCCTCGGTCTGAGTCCCAGCTTCGAAATTGCCCACCATTGAACGGCCAATTGCGCCACACCACCGATCATGACCCCGAGCGCCAGCGCATAGATGGGTTGGCTCACTTGGTTTGAGAGCCACACGCTTGCTGCAATCATGCTCAGATTAAGCAGCACCGGCGTAAAAGCAGGCACAGCAAAGCGTTTCCAGGTGTTGAGCACGCCCGATGCGAACGACACCAACGACATGCAGACAATGTATGGGAACATGAGGCGTGTCATCCAGACAGCTGCCTCGTATTCGGCAGCGCGGTCTGCTGCGCTTAAGCCACTGGCGATGGCTAGCACCACCACAGGCGCACCAACAATTCCAATGAGCGTGATTAGGCTAAGCGCAGAAAACAGTGCCATGGCCACTCGATCAATGGTCTGGCGCACCGTGTCCTGATCTTCGCTGGTTTGCTTGACCTCAGCCAGTATGGGCACAAACGCTTGCGTGAAGGCCCCTTCGGCAAACAGGCGACGTAAAAGGTTGGGGATGCGAAACGCTACCCAAAACGCGTCGGTCAATGCGCTCGCACCAAAGGTGCGAGCAATGATGATGTCACGAGCCAGGCCGGTGATGCGCGACAGCAGTGTCAGGCTGCTGACGGTGGCCGCGGCTCTAAACAGGTTCATTTAGGCGGCATGCGGATGGCGCCATCCAGACGAATGGTCTCTCCGTTGAGCATCTCGTTTGTGATGATTTGATGTACCAGCTTGGCATAGTCTTCAGGACGGCCCAGCCTGGAGGGGAAGGGGATGCTCGCAGCCAGGGAGTCTTGAACGTTTTGTGGCATGCCGAAGATCATGGGTGTCCCAAAAATTCCCGGGGCGATGGTGATGCAACGTATACCTTGAGGCGCCAAATCCCGAGCCACCGGCAAGGTCATGCCAACAACCGCCGCCTTGGAAGCCGCATAAGCTGCTTGCCCGATTTGGCCATCGTATGCCGCCACCGAAGCGGTGTTGATGAGAACACCACGCTCGCCGGTGTCTTGCGGCGTATTTTTTTGCATGGCTTGCGCAGCCAGGCGAATCATGTTGAAACTACCCACTGTGTTGACCATGAGTACTTTCTGGAACAGGTCAAGGGGGTGAGCACCGTTCTTGCCAACTGTTTTGGCCGCAGGCGCAATGCCAGCGCAGTTCACCAACCCAAAAAGTTCGCCGTGCTTGACTGCCTCGTCAACGACAGCAAGCGCGTCAGCTTCTTGAGTGACGTCGCAATGCATATAGTGTTGACCGAGTTCTTTTGCCAGCGCTTGCCCCAGCTCATCTTGCACGTCTGCCATGATGACCTTGGCACCATTTTCCACGAGCATCCGAACTGTGCCCGCCCCAAGTCCGGAGGCTGCGCCGGTGACAATAAAAACTTTACTAGCGATTTGCATGGTTGATTAATCCCTGTTGTTTGCTCGAACATAGCCCAGACGCAACTTTAGGCTCATCGTACACAAACGATTTGACACTAGGGTTGCAGGGCTTGGAGTATGCGTTGCCGGATCTCGGTTAGGTCGCCCACGCCATTGATTTTTCGATAGCGTGCGGCGCTACTGTCTGATTTGGCCCAGTTGGCATAGTAATCGACCAGCGGACGTGTTTGCTCGCGGTAAACCGACAGACGATGACGCACGGTTTCTTCTTTGTCGTCATCACGCTGTACCAGCGGCTCGCCAGTCACGTCGTCAACACCCGCAGTTTTTGGTGGGTTGAATTTGATGTGATAAGTGCGACCACTTGCCGGGTGCACGCGACGCCCGCTCATGCGCTCAATGATCTCCTCTTCTGGCACATCGATCTCGAGTACGTAGTCCAGTGCCACGTTGGCATTCTTGAGCGCGTCAGCCTGCGGCAGCGTGCGCGGAAAACCGTCGAACAGATAGCCCGCGTCGCAATCGGGCTGCTCTAAGCGATCCTGTACCAGACCGATAATCAGATCGTCTGAAACCAGTCCACCTGACTCCATGACCTGTTTGGCTTGCAGACCAAGAGGTGTGCCCGCTTTGACCGCTGCACGCAACATGTCTCCGGTCGAGATCTGTGGGATGCCGAAATGTTCGGTGATAAAGGAGGCTTGAGTCCCTTTGCCTGCACCGGGCGGGCCTAGCAAAATAAGTCGCATGTCAATTCCTGTGGTCTGTCCGTTCTCTAACGATGGATTATGCCCCATTGCTTAATGACGATGGCTGCGTCAATCTCCGCATTATCCCTAGATTGTGCTTGCATAGAACTGACGGGCTTGTAACAGGTCTTGTTCGGTGTCCACCCCAGGCGCGTGCTCGCGCTCGGTCACGAGCACCTGGATCTTCCAGCCATGTTCAAGCGCCCGCAATTGCTCTAGCGATTCAGCCCTTTCTAGTAAGCCTTGCGTCAGCCCCGGGAAGATTTTTAAAAATCTCACCCGGTAGGCGTAGATACCAATGTGATGCAAAGCGGATAAGCCAGTCACGGGTGTTCGCATAAAGGGGATGGCAGCCCGGGAGAAATAAAGAGCCTGGCTTTTTTGGTCGAGCACTACCTTAACAGCATTCGGATTGGCCACATTCGCTTGATCGGTCATGCGTGCAGCCGCTGTGGCGATCGCAGCCTCGGGGTTCTTTGCGAGGCATTGTGCAAGCTCACCAATCAGTGCAGGGTCTATCCGAGGCTCATCGCCTTGCACATTCACCACAATCGCACTGTCAGGCCATTGCATCAGTTGCACGGTTTCGGATAATCGATCGGTACCGGACTGGTGATCACCTCGAGTCATGACGGCGTGTAGGCCGTGCTCGCGAGCCGCCTGCGCAATCGGCTCGTAGTCGGTGGCTATAGTCACAGACTGTGCATCAGACAGTCGCGCCCGCTCGGCTGTGCGTACCACCATTGGCTTGCCGGCCAGATCCGCCAGCATCTTCCCGGGCAACCGCGTAGAAGCCCAGCGAGCTGGAATAACGACGTGATAGTCCATAGGGGTCTAGCTTGCGTTCACGCCGCTGTCAGTGTCAAGGCGTTTGGCCTGTGCTTGCAACATGATAGGTATGCCGTCGTCAATGGGGTACTCCAGCTTGTCAGCCCGACAGATGAGGCCGGATTTGTCGGCATTCATTTGCAGGCGACCCTTGCAAACCGGGCACACCAGAATGTCTAGCAACTTGTGATCCATCTATCACGACTCCGAACGTTGAATGCCAGCTGCCGCTAGCGTGTTTATCAAGACAGCTTGGGCATCTGCGCGCCATTGAACCGATGTTTGCGCGACCCACAAACGTGTATCTGTGAGCGGATGAGGCAATTTGACCGCATCTTTCTCTGTCATGAGTATAGTCGCCGCTGCCAAGCCTTCAAGCCAGTCAAAATCGATTTGTGCATGATCACCTAGCGCAAAAAAATGATCCACGGTCAAGCCAATCTCAGCCAGGCTATCAAAAAAACGCTGAGGCACGCCAATGCCTGCGAGCGCCGCTACGGGTGGGTTGGTGCGAGCAAACTCTGCGAATGCTTCGCATCCAAGCTGCACACCGGTCGATGGTTGCCAGAAGCTTTCTATTTGCAGGTCAAAGCAAGGCCCAAGTCCTGTCAGGTCGCGCGCGCTTCTGGTCAGCACCAAATCGACCTCATCCAGTCTGGCGGGAGGCTCTCGCAACGGGCCGGCAGGCAACAAAATTCCATTACCCACGCCGCGTTCATCCTGGATGATGATCTCAAAATCTCTTGCCAGACGATAATGCTGCAGACCGTCATCGCTGATGATGATGTCGGTTTGTGGAAAGTTTGACATTAGCGCCTTGACCGCTAGCTCTCGCTTTGAATGGACGCTGACCGGCATGCCTGTCTTTGCTGCGATCAGGGCGGGTTCGTCCCCGAAGTCGCGCCAGTCAAGCCGATCGCCTTGCCCAGTGGCTACAGTTGTGTCGTTCGTTCGACCATAGCCTCGGCTCACGAGTCCGGGATGCCAGCCTTGGGCTTGCAAAATGCGCCCGAGCTCACAGGCGATCGGTGTTTTACCAGTACCGCCAGTGTAGATATTGCCAATCACCAGAACAGGTACCGGGGCACGATAGGTCTTTTGCGGGCTAGATTGATTAATCCTGCGACGATGTTTTGAAATCAATCCATACAGAATGGCGATCGGGATGGTGAGCCACGCCCATAAACCTCGTTTCTGCCATTGACGGCGGATCCACGATTGCAAGTTGGCTACGAGCGACATCGGGAGCATCAGATGGCTTAGTCAGCGACCTGAGCTGCAAAACTCAGCTTTTGAATGCCTGCACGACTGGCTGCTTGCATGGCCGTGACCACAGCCTGATGGGTTGCATTGGCATCTGCTCGAATCACGACAGCAACATCTTCGCCTTTAGCCACACTCGATAGGGCTGCTGCGATGGCTTGAACGGTTATTTCCGGCAAGACCCTATCGTTAATCGCCATTTGACCTTCTGATGAGATGGTCAACTCAATGGCAGTTGGCACTTCGGCCTGCGTGAGCGCCTTGGGCAACAGAACCTCCATGACCCGCTCTTGTGTAAACGTCGTCGATACCGCCAGAAAAATGACAATCACCAGAAGAACATCGATTAACGGGATGAAGTTGATGTCCGGATCGTCTGAGCTGGATGTCCTGCGAATAAGCATCGTGTGGGGACCTCAGGGCTTAATCTGCTCTAGCAGTATGCGGCTTTCTTGCTCAATGCGCACCAGCAGGTTATCCACATGCACTCGTAGCAGCCGATGAGCGATGGCTGCAGGTACCGCAATCAAAATACCAAATCCCGTGTTGTAGAGCGCAATCGAAATGCCACGCGCAAGCTGCCCCGGGTCTGTCCCGCCTGGTTGGTAAGCCGCAAAAATCTCGATCATCCCGATCACCGTTCCAAACAAACCCATCAGCGGCGCGACTGTCGCGATCATGGACAAGGCTGGCAAGAACCGTTGCATGTCGTGAGCAGCGTCAGAACCAGTCAGTTCAGCCTGGTATCGCAATTCAGGCAAAGGTTGGTTGCGATGCACCAGAATGGTCGCCAGGACACGGGCGCATAGGCTGGAGTCTCTGAGCTTTGCCAGTGAGTCAGGATCAAGACTATTGCTGCGATACAGGCGAATAGCCTGGTCTGCGATGCCTTTGGGACAAACTCGCGCACGGCGCAGACTCAGAAGCCGCTCAAAAATGATGGCCAGACCGATTACGGAAATTAGCAACAAAGGCCAAATAGGCCAGCCGGCTTCAGCAATGATTGACTGCAAGATGTGACCGCCTTGACAATGAAAGCTGGCAGCATCGCCAGCGAAACGCTATGGTACGGTTCGAGGCTTGGATGTGGCAAGTCAATGTGTCGCTCAAAGGTGAGATCGAGCCCACAAAAAACTATCCACAGTTTCTGTGGATAAGTCTGGGAAAACTGCTGTGGTTTACCGAAATGTGGCTTTCCGAGGTACTTTGCTTAAAAAATAAGCAATCGTTTCAAGTTTTTTTATTTTACGATTAGTATCAGTAGTTTAGACGATTTATTTGATAAATAAATTGAAGAAAATAGTGGAAATGTCCGATGAAATTCTGTGGTGTTTTCGTCACATATCGAATTTTTGGGATCTGTGGACAGTTTTTCTCCGGAAAGCCTTATGACAATTGAAAGTCTCTTCAAAGAACAAGCGCGCGAGCCGTCGATTTACACGGTTAGTGAATTGAACCAGGCGGTCTCTGATTTGCTTGGCTTGGAGTTTGGTTTAGTCTGGCTTAGGGGAGAGGTCTCGAGTTTTACGAGAGCTTCATCGGGACACTTTTATATGTCTCTGAAAGATGATCGAGCTGTGGTGCGGGCAGTCATGTTTCGTGGCCGTCAGGCGTTTTCTGCTTTCACCCCTGCCATTGGTGATGAAGTCGAGGTTCAGGCCCGTATTGGGCTGTATGAGCCGCGCGGGGAATTTCAAATCAACATACAGGCGTTAAGGCGTGCGGGACGCGGTTCGCTCAATGAGCAGTTCGAACTGTTAAAGGCGAAGTTAAAGGCCGAAGGTCTGTTTGACCTTTCCAATAAGCGCGAAGTGGTAGCCTTGCCGCGCGCCATTGGAGTTATTACCTCGTTGGGGGCGGCCGCGCTGCATGATGTTTTAACGACGCTAGCTCGAAGAGCCCCCCATGTGCCAGTGATTGTCTACCCAGCTCTGGTTCAAGGCCAAACGGCACCCTTGGCTTTGCGCCAGGCATTGGCAAAGGCCAATGAGCGCCGAGAGGTAGAAACGCTGTTACTGGTTCGTGGTGGTGGCAGCATCGAGGACTTGTGGGCATTTAACGATGAAAGTCTGGCACGCGATATTGCCGCTAGCCTGATTCCAGTCATCGCTGGCGTGGGGCACGAATCTGACACGACGATTGCCGATTTTGTTGCCGATCTTCGGGCACCGACACCAACCGCAGCTGCTGAGCTTTGTTGTGCAGCGCGCGCGGACCTCGTTGGCTTACTGGAGTCGCGCACCGATATCCTGGCTGATCGCATGGCGCGCAAGCTAGAGCGATTGGCGCAACGGGTAGACAGGCTTTCGATTAAGCTCGTCTCGCCCTCACAGCGTATAGCGGCACGAGGTCATCAGCTTGCATTGGTCTTGCAGCGCTTAAAGCATGCGGGCCCGGATATCGAGCGCGCCGCTCAAAAAGCGCAAAAAGCTCGCGAGCAGTTAGCCATCGCGTGGCAGCAGCGCCTTGTCATGTGGTCACGCCAGCTCGAACGGCTGACTGATAAATTGAGTGGCTTATCGCCCACGGCACCGCTTGCGCGCGGGTATGCCATTGTCAAAGGGGTAGACGGTCGCATTATTTCTAACGCGCGAAGCTTGTCACCTAAAGACACTGTCCGGATTGACTTTGCGAGCGGCAGGGCAAGTGCTACGGTTGATGAGGTTTTGCCAGACGATTGAAGCATCGGAAACCCGTTTGCTGGCACAGGAATGACAATCCAGTCTGTTACGGTTGGCTACAATCAATGAGTCGCGGTATTTTCCGCTCCCAACAAAAATATTTCTCAAACCAAAAAAAGGAAACTGTTTCCATGACTCATACCCTTGCACCGTTGCCCTATGAGATGGACGCTTTGGCACCACATATCTCCAAGGAAACGCTGGAGTATCACTACGGCAAACACCATCAGACGTACGTCACCAATCTGAACAACCTGATTCCTGGCACCGAGTTTGAGAATGCCACTTTAGAAGAAATCGTCAAGAAGTCTTCCGGTGGCATTTTTAACAACGCCGCTCAAGTCTGGAATCACACGTTTTACTGGAACAGCCTGACTCCAAACGGTGGGGGTGAGCCCAGCGGTGCTTTGGCTGATGCCATCAAAGCAAAGTGGGGTAGCGTTGACGCATTCAAAGAGGCCTTTAACAAATCGGCGGCAGGTAACTTCGGATCAGGTTGGACGTGGTTAGTTAAAAAAGCAGACGGTTCGGTCGATATCGTCAATACCAGTAATGCGGCCACCCCCCTGACGACCGACGATAAGCCCTTGTTGACCTGTGACGTTTGGGAACATGCCTATTACATCGATTACCGCAACGCTCGCCCGAAATATCTCGAGACGTTCTGGAGTCTGGTGAACTGGTCGTTTGCCGAGAAAAACTTCGGTTAATCGTATTCGGTAGCAAACGTCGTTAGCCCTACCACACAGAACGCCTGCACGTACGTTATGCGCAGGCGTTTTTCTTGTTTATGATCGGTTTGAACATCGGGGTATCTCGATCTCTGACAGTCAAATCAACAAGGGATATCATGGCAGCAGACCAGGCCTTCATATGTGATGCGATACGTACACCCATTGGTCGCTACGGCGGCGCATTGGCATCGGTGCGGACCGATGATCTGGGTGCATTGCCTATCAAGGCGCTGATTGACCGAAATACCGGTGTTGACTGGGATCGGGTGAGTGATGTGTTGTATGGCTGCGCCAATCAGGCGGGTGAAGATAACCGTAACGTGGCGCGCATGGCAGCGCTACTGGCTGGGTTGCCTACAGGTATTGCTGGCGCAACGATTAATCGTTTGTGTGGCTCCGGCATGGATGCGGTGGGCACGGCTGCGCGTGCGATTCGAGCGGGTGAGGCTGAGCTCATGATTGCTGGTGGCGTCGAAAGCATGAGTCGTGCGCCGTTTGTCATGGGTAAAGCCGAGACAGCGTTTTCTAGGGCAGCAGCTATTTATGACACCACCATCGGTTGGCGCTTCATCAACAAACTCATGAAGGCACAGTATGGCGTGGATTCGATGCCTGAGACTGCCGAGAACGTTGCTGACCAGTTTGGTGTGTCACGCGAGGATCAAGACAAATTTGCCATGGCCAGTCAGGAAAAAGCGGCCAGCGCACAAACCAATGGCGTGTTTGACACTGAAATCACGCCGGTAGAAATTGCGCAGCGCAAGGGTGATCCAATCGTTGTATCGAAGGACGAACATCCGCGACAGACGAGCTTGCAAGCCCTTGCCAAACTCAAGGGCGTTGTTCGCGAGGGTGGTTCGGTTACTGCCGGGAATGCCTCGGGCGTAAATGACGGCGCTGTGGCAATGCTGATTGCCAATGAAGCGGCAGCTAAGACCCACGGCTTGACGCCTCGAGCTCGAGTGGTCGCCATGGCCACTGTCGGGGTTGAGCCCCGAATCATGGGCATTGGTCCGGCACCTGCCTCACAGAGAGTACTTGCACTGACGGGGTTGTCCATTGATCAAATGGACGTCATTGAGCTTAACGAAGCATTTGCGGCTCAAGGCTTGGCGAGCTTGCGTATGCTGGGCTTGGCCGACGACGATCCTAGGGTCAATCCGAACGGTGGGGCGATCGCGCTGGGTCATCCGTTAGGCGCATCCGGCGCACGTCTTGTGATGACAGCGGTTAATCAGCTGCATCGAGCAAACGGTCGCTACGCACTGTGCACCATGTGTATTGGTGTTGGTCAGGGCATTGCGACGGTGCTTGAGCGGGTCTGATATTTGAGTTCAGTGCAAAGTTCAGAAGTTCAGTTCGGTAGCCCGCGCACCTTCATCGGGGGCACAATGTTGCGTTTTTTAAACCAGCCCTGATTGACTTCCAACGCGTAGCGCACTGGCTCTGCCGGACAATGGCTAGTTTCTTGCAAAGGTTGCATTTGCGCGATGTTGACGATGGATCCATCATCTCGCAAAAAAGCGATCGAGAGCGGGATGAATGTGTTGCGCATCCAGAAGCAATGCAACGCGTGACCTTCAAACACAAACAGCATGGCGCGGTTCTCGGGCATGGACTTACGCCACATCAGTCCCGTGGCACGGTCACGAGGTTCGACAGCTAGTTCGGCCTGCAGTCGATGCATACCAACATACAAGTCGACGGTTGGCAGACTGGTGGGGGTTTGAGCCCGGACGGGCGGACAAACGAGGTAGAGACTTGCCGTTAGAACAAGAATCCAAGCAGTCATGTGCAGTTTTGGCCAAGGAGTCAGTTTGTAGACAACGCATGATACGGCTGACGAGTGCATCTCGGCCTCAAGAAATTAAAGTGATACAAACGCAGAGTGTGCGAAAAGCCTGCACTCGAGTGCCCGTGTACGCATCTTCGAGTGAATGGGTAAAACAAGCAACGCGCGGGGGGTTATTCCCGCGCGCTGATCATGCTGCCGTTATATTGACAGCCTGTTTGCCCTTTGGTCCCTGAGTGATTTCAAAATTGACTTTCTGGCCTTCTTTGAGTGTTTTGAAACCATTCATTTGGATGGATGAGAAGTGAGCGAACAAATCCTCGCCACCGTCGTCCGGGGTGATAAAGCCGAAGCCCTTGGCATCGTTGAACCACTTGACCGTGCCGGTCGCAGTGGGATTGCCCTGAGCGTCTGGGGCGTTGGTCGAATCAGACATCGCGACTGCCTCTTATTGCCTAAAAATAATCTAAGGGCGAGTACTTATGTGTCGCCCCACGGATGCCGCGACCGAAACAATCAGTTGCCGCACGAGCGAAATATGCGTCAAATTTATGTTTGCCGTCAAGACATTAGCGGGTTTTCTCTTATGGCAGGCTGCAATAAACTTGGTGGCAATCCCTCAATTTCAGTACCGATAACGACCATGGCTACCCAAGGTGACTCCTCTGGTTCCCTCGTATTAGAGAAGCAATCATCGCATGTAAAACCACCACCGATGTACCAAGTTATTCTTTTGAATGACGACTACACACCCATGGAATTTGTGGTGCATGTGCTACAAAAAATTTTTGGTAAAGGACAGGAAGAGGCGATGCGCATCATGCTGACAGTGCATCATGAGGGCAAAGGTGTGTGCGGTATCTATCCACAAGATGTTGCAGCCACCCGAATTCACCAGGTCTTACAGTTTGCCAGAAGTCGACAACATCCGCTGCAATGTGTGATGGAGCCAGTGGGGGATTAGGTGAAATTTGTTGTCAGTGCGTAGAATGGTTCCATCGAATGGGTTTAATTGAGTAAGCTGTCGTCATTAGTGCATTGGCTTTGGCAGCAAGGGGAGGAAACGTGATTTCCCAAGAACTTGAAGTTAGTTTGCATATGGCATTTGTGGAGGCCCGCTCGGCGCGTCACGAATTTATTACTGTTGAACACTTGCTGCTCGCGTTACTTGACAATGCGGCTGCTATTGAGGTTCTGAAGGCGTGCACAGCAGATCTGGATGACTTGCGCACGAGCTTGCGCAAGTTTGTGACAGACAACACACCAGTCATTCCCGAGGGCGGGGAAGTGGATACTCAGCCCACACTCGGATTCCAACGGGTGATCCAGCGCGCGATCATGCATGTATCGGCAGGAGGCACCTCCAAGAAGCCAGTCACTGGTGCCAACGTGCTTGTCGCCATTTTCGGGGAGAAGGACTCGCATGCAGTCTACTACCTGCAGCAGCAGGGCATTTCCCGCCTGGATGTCGTTAACTTCTTGTCTCATGGCATCACAAAAAACCAACAACCTGAAACACCGGCAACAGCAAAAGAGGCGGCCGGTCAAACTGAAGAGACGCCAGACTCCCGTCAGTCTGCCCTTGATCAGTATGCGCAAGACTTAAATGCAGCCGCCATGGCCGGGCGTATTGATCCTTTGATTGGCCGTGATCAGGAAATCGAGCGGGTAATTCAAATCCTGTGTCGCCGGCGCAAGAATAATCCTTTGCTCGTGGGCGAGGCCGGCGTTGGTAAAACAGCCATTGCTGAAGGCCTTGCCTATCGAGTGACCAAAAAAGAAGTGCCCGATATTTTGCAGGATGCGCAAGTCTACGCTTTGGACATGGGCTCATTGCTTGCGGGTACTAAATATCGCGGAGACTTCGAACAGCGTCTAAAGGCAGTGCTCAAGCAGTTAAAGAGCAATCCCAATGCGATCCTTTTCATTGATGAAATTCATACGCTCATCGGTGCAGGTTCAGCTTCTGGGGGTACTTTGGATGCATCTAACTTACTGAAGCCTGCGTTGTCTTCCGGGCAGCTGCGCTGCATTGGCGCCACCACCTATAACGAGTTTCGAGGCATCTTTGAGAAAGATGCTGCGCTGTCTCGCCGATTCCAAAAGGTCGATATTGTCGAGCCGAGCGTTGATCAGACTGTGCAAATTCTACGGGGCCTGAAACAGCGGTTTGAAGAGCACCATGGGGTTAAATACTCTGCTGCCGCATTGTCTGCTGCGGCCGAGTTGTCCGCGCGGCATATCAATGACCGGCATTTGCCCGATAAGGCTATTGACGTGATTGATGAGGCGGGGGCTGCTCAAAAGCTTTTGCCACGCTCCAAACAGAAGAAGGTCATTGGCAAGCACGAGATTGAAACGATTATCTGCAAGATAGCCCGCATACCGCCACAGTCGGTTTCAACGGATGATCGTAGTCGATTGGCAACGCTTGAGCGCGATCTAAAAACAGTGGTGTTTGGGCAGGATACGGCCATTGAAGCCCTGTCCGCTGCGATCAAAATGGCGCGTTCAGGACTGGGTAAACCGGAAAAGCCGATTGGGTCATTTCTTTTTTCTGGTCCGACAGGTGTTGGCAAGACAGAGGTGGCTCGACAGCTCGCATTTACGCTGGGTATTGAGCTTTTGCGCTTTGATATGTCAGAGTACATGGAGCGTCACACCGTATCACGTCTGATCGGTGCGCCGCCGGGTTATGTCGGCTACGATCAAGGTGGTTTGCTGACTGAAGCCATCAACAAGCAGCCACACTGCGTTTTGCTATTGGACGAAATAGAAAAGGCACATCCAGATGTCTTTAATATCCTGCTTCAGGTGATGGATCACGGCACGCTGACTGACAATAATGGTCGCAAAGCTGACTTCCGTAACGTGATCTTGATCATGACGACCAACGCGGGTGCTGAAGCCATGAGTAAACCCACCATTGGCTTCGCCAATACTCGCGAGACGGGTGATGAGATGGGTGAGATCAAACGTCTTTTCTCGCCGGAGTTCCGTAACCGGCTAGACGCCATCGTTCATTTTGCGCCGCTATCGAAGGAAATCATTCTGCGCGTGGTTGACAAGTTCTTGATGCAACTTGAAGACCAGCTGCACGAGAAGCGGGTAGACGCTACCTTCACCGAGAAACTGCGAGACTACCTGGCTTTGCACGGCTTTGATCCTCTGATGGGAGCCAGACCTATGCAAAGACTGATTCAGGATATGTTGCGTCGTGCACTGGCAGATGAGTTGTTGTTTGGTCGACTGGTCAACGGTGGATCGGTGACGCTTGATATCGACGATCAGGATAAGGTGCAATTGCAGTTTGACGAGGATGAGCCTTCGGGTAAGAAAAAAGACGCACCCAAGGAGCTGATCCACGAGCAGTAGGTTTGCTCGATGGGAGCATTGTCTGCACGCTCAAGCTAAATTGGCCATCAGACTTGTCTGATGGCCAATTTTTCTGGTTTGACAGGTGCCCGCGCACTGTCGTGGCGAGCGGGTTTGGTCACTTGTGACCTGTGCTGCCAAAGCCACCTGCACCGCGATCGCTTTGCGACTCAAACTCCTCGACGATGCGCCACTGAGCCTGCACAACTGGAACAATGACTAGCTGGGCTAATCGCTCCATGGGTTCGAGTCGAAACACATTCTGTCCTCGATTCCAAGTGGATACCATCAATGGTCCTTGGTAGTCGGAGTCAATCAGACCGACGAGGTTGCCTAAAACGATGCCGTTTTTATGGCCCATGCCCGAGCGAGGCAGGATCATGGCGGCATAGTCTGGATCAGCGATATGAATTGACAGACCAGTAGGCACCAGTACGGTTTGACCAGGCTCAAGATCAATGGCGCTGTCAAGGCAAGCTCTTAGATCCAGACCAGCCGAGCCAGGCGTGGCGTACGTTGGCAAGTTGTCTGTTAAGCGAGCGTCTAGGATCTTGACGTCAACGGTTTTCAAGGCGACTTCTCCTCTGTTTGCGATTTGGCGTGCCTTGGATGACCATGGCGATTCAATCGATTTAGCTGGCGCTGGCTGGCAGCTCCACGAGTTTTAGTAAACATGTAAAGTAGCCAGATACCGATCACGACCGATAAGCCGCCACCGATATAGAGCGTGAGGTTGTTTGCCGTTTGCGCAGCTTCGACGCTTTTTGCCGCCAAAAATCCGGGAAGCAGCATCAGGGGTACCCAGACGATGGCCGATAAGGTGTTGGCTAACTGAAACCGCCACTGGCCCATCCCCATCACACCAGCCACGGTCGGAATCGTGCTTCGGATTGGACCGAGAAATCGCCCGAAGAAAATTGACAGAAAACCGTAGCGGTAAAAAAACAGGCGCGCACGAGCAACAGTGCTTCGGTGGCGCTTTAGCAGTTTCCAACGAAGAATCGTGGGTCCGACCCATCGGCCTAACCAGAATGACACCGCATCGCCCACAATGGCGCCAAGAATCCCCCAGATCAAAATAGGAGCCACTGGCAGGGTGCCTGCACCGACCAAGCCACCGGTAAACAACAGCAATGCAGTGGCAGGTATCATGATGCCGATAACGATCATCGACTCGCCAAGTGTTAATAAAAACACCACAAGCCCTGCCCAGGCCTGGTTAGCTTCTATGAATAAACTGATTTGGTCGATGTAGGCTTGCATCAGGAGTCAAACTCGAGTTGGGGTCGTTTGTGTCTGTCAGTTGCGCGGCAAGTTTAGCTGTTCATGCCTGATGTTGTCTGTAGCGTTTGACAATTTCCGTCATGAGTTGACGCGCCACGTCAAGCTTATGACCTGTTCCCAGCGCGGTCATGCCAGTTTCATCGACCAAGTGGATGGTCGTGTGGTCAGTATCCATGACCTGTTGAGCAAGATTGGCGACCAATATCGGCACGCCCTTGCGTTGGCGTTTGGATTGGAGTTCTTTGGCCGCTAGTGATGTCTCAGCAGCAAATCCGACACACCATGGACCGTTGGCCAGGCTAGCCACCTCTGCGAGAATATCCGGGTTCATGACAAACTCAAGATGAGGGGGGTGTCCATCGGTTTTTTTTAGTTTTTCCGATGAGGCGTTGGCTACACGCCAGTCAGCCACGGCTGCCACCCCGATAAAAATATCACTGTCGTTGGCGTGCTTCATCACGGCAGAGTGCATCTGTTGTGCGGTTTGCACTGACAGTCTGGTGACACCATGAGGGCAGGGCAGGTTAGTCGGGCCCGATATCAGCGTGACCTGGGCGCCGGCCTCATGAGCGGCTTGCGCCAATGCGTAGCCCGTTTTCCCTGACGACCGGTTGGTTATAACGCGCACGGGATCAATTGGCTCACAAGTGGGTCCTGCGGTCAGCAAGATTTTTAAGCCTTGCATTGTCTTTGCTTGAAACTGTGCGCATACGGCTCCTACCAGTTCGTGGGGTTCCAGCATGCGCCCGTCCCCAGTTTCGCCACAGGCCTGCTCGCCCGTACCGGGCCCCAGAATTTGAATGCCATCTGTTTTCAATTGAGCGATATTGCGTACTGTGGCCGGTGCCTGCCACATCTCGCGGTTCATGGCCGGGGCGATCAACAGTGGTTTGGTACTGGCTAAACAAAGCGTGGTCAGCAGATCATCGGCCATGCCGTTGGCGAGTTTGGCGATGATATTGGCTGTTGCCGGTGCGATTAAAACTAGGTCAGCGTTGCGGGACAAGTTAATGTGCACCATGTTGTTTGGCGCACGATTGTCCCATGGGTCTATGTAGACTGGGCGGCCTGATAGTGCCTGAAATGTCACCGGGGTCACAAACTTGCAGGCGCTCTCGGTCATGACCACGTCAACTGTCGCGCCTTGTTCCATCAAGCGGCGCACGAGCTCGGCCGATTTGTAGCAGGCAATGCCACCGCTCACGCCTAAAACAATGTGCTTGTTGTGCAAGTCACCCATGCCTGCCCTCGTCAAGATTGTGATTGGCTGTTGCTTCGTGATTTTCGCCAGCGCCGCCATTCGTCCCAGATAAGCAGAATAGCACCGAGGGTAATGGCTGTGTCAGCAATATTGAATGCCGGGTAATACCAAGGGTGCCAATAGATCAACAAAAAGTCGACAACGTGACCGTATAACAACCGATCGATCAGATTGCCAACAGCACCGGCCAGAATCAACGTCAGAGCGAGCATCATTCGGCGAGAGTCTTGCGCTTGGGTTTTCATGAGCCAAAGGATAAAGACAATCGCAGCAATCGCAATGCCCGATAAAAACCAGCGTTGCCAGCCATCTCCCTGCGCCAAAAAGCTAAACGCGGCACCTCGGTTGTAGACTAAAGTCAGGTCAAACACCGGCAACAGGTTGATACGCTCACCAAACCGCAGGGTGTTTTCTGCGATCAGCTTGGTGGCCTGATCGATAACGATCAAGACCACTGCCAACCCAAGCCATTTCCTCATCACCCGATTAGCCGCCGGTCGCTTGGGCAAGATTGCTGACACAGCGTGCGCAGATGTCAGGGTGTTTCGAGTCTTGTCCAACGTCATCGACATAGTGCCAGCAGCGGCCACACTTTGAATGCGCCGAGGGTGCTGCTTCGATACGCAATCCATCCTGGCTTTCATGTGCCGTTGCGCGTGAAGTAATCGTCAAAAACTTTAATTGATCACCTATGCTATTGAGGATTTCGACATCCTGCGCCTTGGCATAGATGTCCACCTCAGCTTGCAGAGAGGCCCCAATCTTGCCGTCAGTGCGCAACACTTCAAGTGTCTTAAGTACCTCTGCCCGGATCTCTCGTAAGCGTTGCCACTTCTCAGAAAGCGACGTGTCCTGGTCAATCGGGATAGCGTAATAGCATTGTGCAAATATCGTCACCTTCGATGCCTCATCTACCGGTGCCAAGGTAATGTCGCGCAATACTTGCCAAGCTTCTTCTGCTGTGAAAGACAACACAGGGGCCAGCATTTTTAGCAACGCCTGCGTGATATGCAATAGGGCCGTTTGAGCGCTGCGTCTGGCGTGGCTGTTCGGGGCGCTGGTGTAGAGCCTGTCTTTGAGGACGTCGAGATAGAAAGCTCCTAGATCTTCGGAGCAATATGTTTGCAAGCGCGACATCGAGGGGTGAAATTCATATCGTTCGTAATGAGCCAGCACTTCGGACTGAACCTCGGCAGTCATGATGAGTGCATAACGATCGATTTCCATCAGATCTTCGGTGGGTACGAGGTTGTCAGCTTCTCTGAAGTCCGACAGGTTGGCGAGCAAAAATCGAACCGTGTTACGGATGCGGCGATAGCTTTCTACCACCCGCTTTAGGATCTCATCCGATATGGACAACTCGCCTGCGTAATCTGTACTGGCCACCCATAAGCGTAGGATTTCCGCGCCAAGCGAATCTGATACCGTCTGTGGTGCAATGACGTTGCCCACTGACTTACTCATCTTGCGACCATCGCCGTCTACAACAAACCCGTGTGTCAAGAGTCCTTTGTAGGGTGCTCTGCCGTACAACATGCAGCCAGTCAATAGTGATGAGTGAAACCATCCACGGTGTTGGTCCGACCCTTCAAGATAGAGGTCAGCAGGCCATGCAAGTTCGGAGCCATGAGATCCATGGTCTTGGTTGTTTGGTCCGCCGATCACCGTCGCGTGTGTTGAGCCCGAGTCGAACCACACGTCAAGGGTGTCGCGGTTTTTTTCATAGAGCTGTGCGTCTTGCGGGCCAAGCAATTCAGCCGGGTCTAGCGTTTGCCAGGCTTCAATGCCGTGTTGCTCAACGCGCTGCGCAATTTGTTCCAGGAGGGCTGGCGTATCAGGGTGCAATTGACCGGTTTCTTTGTGCACAAAAAATGCCATTGGCACGCCCCACTGGCGCTGGCGCGATAAGGTCCAGTCCGGTCGGTGTGCAATCATGTTGTGCAATCTGGCCTTGCCCCAGCTCGGGTAAAAAGCGGTCTGTTCGATGGCTGCCAGCGCTGAGGTTCGCAATGTGGGTCCGTGATCCTTCGGCTCAACATCCATGCCTGCAAACCATTGGTTGGTCGCGCGGTAAATCACCGGTGTTTTATGACGCCAGCAGTGCATGTAACTGTGCCGATGCGGGTGTTGTTTGACCAGTGTGCCGGCCTCCTGAAGGGTCTTCACTATCTTGGCGTTGGCATCCCAGATTGACAGTCCTCCAAATAGCGGTAGCCAAGAGGCGTACTTGCCGTCTCCCATGACTGGGTTGAGAATCTGGTCGTCTGTCATGCCATGCGCTTTGCATGAGATAAAGTCTTCGACCCCGTAGGCCGGCGAAGAGTGCACCACACCCGTTCCCGTGTCCAGAGTGACATAGTCGCCAAGGTAGATGGGCGATACGCGATTAAAGCCTGAATCGATGTCAGCCAAAGGATGCCTGAATGTCAAGCCCGATAGCTTGTCGCCGGTCACTGTTGCAAGGACTTGTCCGCTTAGACCCCAGCCCTCAAGGCAGGCCTGCACGCGGTCTTTGGCCAGAATCAATAGTTTCCCGGTAGCGCGGGGCTCGTCGAGTTCAACAAGTGCATATTCAAACTCCGGATGAATGTTCAGTGCCTGGTTTGAGGGCACTGTCCAGGCCGTCGTGGTCCAGATGACGATTGCACCATCGGCGACTGTGTTTACACCGAACGCTTTGGCGATGCCATCGTTGTCCGCAAACGGAAACGCCACGTCAATGGCCGGATCGGTTCGATCCATGTATTCGACCTCGGCTTCGGCTAGTGCTGATCCACAATCAAAGCACCAGTTGACCGGCTTTAAGCCACGGAACACATATCCCTTTTGCAGTATTCGCGACAACACGCGAATTTCATTGGCCTCAGCCTTGAAATTCATCGTGAGGTATGGTTCATCCCATTGCCCAAGGACGCCCAAGCGTTTGAAATCTTTTCGCTGGTTGTCGATTTGTTCTAGAGCATAGGCCCGCGCCTTTGCCTGGACTTCTGCTACCGGTAGCGACTTGCCAAATTGTTTCTCGATTTGAATTTCGATCGGCATGCCGTGACAGTCCCAGCCTGGCACGTATTGCGCATCAAAGCCAGCCATGTTGCGGCTTTTGACAATGATGTCTTTCAGGATCTTGTTGACCGCGTGCCCAATATGAATCGAGCCGTTGGCGTAGGGTGGGCCGTCGTGCAGGATGAACTTGGGGCGCCCGGCGCTCGCCTGACGGATGGCTTTGTAGACACCTTTTTCTTCCCACTGTGCGACCCATTCGGGTTCGCGTTTGGGAAGATTGCCGCGCATGGGAAATGGCGTATCGGTCAGGTTCAGCGTGGTCTTATAGTCCATGGTGCGCAAAGTAATCCTTCGCATGCTGGCGATCGCCTTGCATGGCGTCTGTTAAGGAAGTTAAGTCAGGGAATTTCTGCTCGTCCCGCACGTGTTGCAGCAGTTCGACAGACACAAGTTTACCGTAGGCGTCTATATCGGCATCGAGTATGTGCGTTTCCAGCAAAACGCCAAGGTCATCATCGACCGTCGGGCGCCGACCAAGGCTGGCGATGCCGGGTAATGGCCTGGCGTTCAGGCCGTGTACCCGAACGATGTAGATCCCGAATCGGGCAGCGGTGTTGCTGCTGACTTTCAGGTTCAAAGTCGGAAACCCCAGCGTGCGCCCGAGCTTTTTGCCGTGAAGGACGCGACCGCTCAGCCGCCATGGTTGGCCCAGCAGTGTTGCCACGCGTGGCATGTCCCCGGCTTGCATCGCTTGTCGCACTTGGGAGCTTGAAATGCGCTGTCCGTCTTGGTCGACTACCTCCGACAGAATCTCTAGCTCGAAACCCAGCTCTTTTGCCAAGCGAGACAGCAAGGAAATATCACCAGCGCGGCGATGACCGAACCGAAAGTCAGACCCCACCATGAGCCAACGCATCGCCAACTGGTCAAACAATAGTGTTCGGACAAAATGTTCTGGCGACATTTGTGCCATCGCGGCGTTAAACCTAAGTAGTGCTATCTGCTCAATACCGGCGCTCGCGATGCGCGCGAGTTTGTCACGCAGGCCGTTGATTTGAAGCGGTGCGTTGTGCGGCACCCCTTGCAGCTTCGCAAAGTAGGCTCGCGGATGCGGTGCGAAGGTCAACACCGATGGCGACAGTTCCCGCCGCTTGGCGGCTTGCCTGACTCGATCAAGCATCGCCAGGTGTCCGAGGTGTACGCCATCGAGGTTGCCAATGGTGAGCGCGCTCGCAGCCACGGGTGGCCGAGCGGGCAGGTGCCGAATGATGCGTGCAGCAAAAGGAAATGGTTTCACGTTGCGCAGTTTACAATCTCGCACTGGACTTATTCTGATTTCAAGCCGTTTTAGGCAAACCACATGACTGACCGCCAAGCTGATGCCCGCCGATTCGTGATCCTGATATCTGGCCGGGGCAGCAACATGCAACAAATTATCGAACAGGCGCGAGCTCAGGGTTGGCCGGCACAATTTGTGCGTGTTATCGCCAACGAAGCCGATGCGCCTGGTATTGCCTGGGCCAAACAGCAGGGTCTACAAACGGCGGTGGTGCCACATCGTGATTTTACGGATCGGCAGGCGTTTGATGAGCATTTGGCGCAAATCATTGAGGCAGACCGACCTGATTATGTTCTGCTGGCTGGCTTCATGCGCATACTGACACCCGGTTTTGTTGCTAGGTTCAAGCATCGATTGATCAATATCCATCCCTCACTGTTGCCTGCGTTTCCGGGGCTTAAAACGCATGAACAGGCGATTGCTGCGGGTGTTGGCTGGCACGGTTGCACCGTCCACTTTGTCACTGATCAGCTTGATCACGGACCCATCATCGCCCAGGCGGCTGTCCCAGTTAAGGACAACGATACGCCGCAAGTTCTTGCCAATCGAGTGCTCAAGCTCGAGCATCAAATCTATCCTCGGGTTGTTCAATGGCTCGCTCAAGGACTGGTGCAAGTTAATCAGGTCGGGCAGATCACCCTAGAGGGCATCACGCAGCGTCACTTGTGGGTAAGTGAATGAAAAAATACGACTCTGAGCAACGGTCGGCACGCAGGGCGGCGAATCCCCCGAGCAGATCGAAAGCGCGAGGCCATGAGCGCGCCCGTGGCGCAAGCACAGATGAGCGCGGTGGATCGCGGCGTTTGGATCAGGTTACCGAGGTGCTCAAGCAGGTGCTAAGTTGGGATCAGCCCGCGGATGTTTTATTGTCTAAATACTTTCGATCCAATCCTGCCATGGGCGCTCGCGATCGGGCCCAAGTCGCACAGGCCGTCTTCGATGTCTTAAGACATTTACGGCGTTACCGGCATGATGCCCAGAGCATTGCGGGTGGACTGCAAGCCAAGCTGGCTGTCTTTGGGCTTTACGCTAGTCTTGACGATGCAGGGCGGCAATCAATACTGACGCCTGAGCAACTGACTTGGGCAGCTCACAGCCAACAAATTGATCCAGATAGCCTGGCATTTGGGCTCCGGTTTAGCGTGCCAGATTGGATAGAGCAGGAGATCAAGCGATTACCTGAGCCAGAAAGCTACGCCGAGTCGTTGCTGCATGGCGCACCGCTTGACCTGCGAGTCAATGGCTTGAAAGGTGAGCGGCAAGCGGTACTGGAAGAGATTCAGGTGCAGCTGCAAGACAGCAGGTTCTCGGCGCAAGCCACGCCATACTCACCAGACGGTATACGCTTGACTGGCCATCCACCCCTTAATCGCTGGAAACTGTTCTCGGATGGTGTGATCGAGGTTCAAGATGAGGGCAGCCAGCTGCTCGCTCATCTGGTGGGGCCTAAACGTGGCGAAATGGTGATCGATTTTTGCGCTGGAGCCGGGGGCAAGACCTTGGCGCTCGGCGCACTGATGCGATCTACCGGGCGGCTCTACGCTTTTGACGTATCGGCAGCTAGACTTGGTCGAGCCAAGCCACGGTTTGCACGCAGCGGCTTGAGTAATGTTCACCCTGTTGTTATCCGCAACGAGCGTGATGATCGGGTCAATAGGTTGGCTGGCAAGGCACATCGGGTATTGGTGGACGCACCGTGCACAGGATTAGGCACGCTTAGGCGCAATCCTGATCTGAAATGGCGCCAAAGTCCGGAACAACTTCAGCGGCTGTGTCAGGAGCAGGCCAGCATCCTGACGCAGGCGGCAAAGTGTGTTCGCCCCGGAGGTCGACTCGTGTATGCCACTTGCAGCTTTCTGTATCAGGAAAACGAAGCCCAAATTGAGCAGTTTTTGCAGCAACACCCGGAATTTGCCCTGGTCAATGCAACTGAATGCCTGCCAATTTGTCCAACCAATGCGGTTGACGGACAGGGCATGCTGCGGCTAAGGCCTGACTGGCATGGGACCGATGGATTTTTTGCAGCCATTTTACAAAAAAATATTTAGTGATTTTTTCGTTTTTTCAGTGGTAAGGGCCGGGCTGTCATTGATTCTTCACAGTGATGCGGAACCATTTGATGAACTGTGGTAGGGAAACTACGAATATTTGTAAAATACTTGTTATTTTTCAATTAGTTAGGAAATGAGTTTGATATCTATCAACGAACTGCCGTTGATTCGTTTCGTCTCGTGACACTCTGGGCTAAACTCAAGCTACGTCTTAATTTGCAGGGCATTTAATTACATGGACACACTAATTTCTTTGGCTGCTGGTGGCATCATGCAAGCATCTTGGTGGGAGATTTTGCTCTACACCCTGGTGATGACGCACATCACCATTGTTGCTGTGACAATCTACCTGCATAGATCTCAGGCTCACCGTGGTGTGGACCTACACCCGGCGGCAGCACATTTCTTTCGGTTTTGGTTGTGGATGACGACCGGTATGGTGACCAAGGAGTGGGTGTCCATCCACCGCAAGCATCACGCGCGTTGTGAGCGGGAAGGCGACCCGCACTCGCCGATGATCTATGGCATTGGCAAAGTGATGTTTCGGGGTGCTGAGCTCTATCGCGACGAGTCCAAGAATGCCGAGACACTGAAAAAGTTCGGCTACGGCACGCCTGATGACTGGATGGAACGTCATGTTTACTCCAAGCATAGTGCGCTGGGGATACTGATCATGCTTGGTATCGACTTGGCGCTGTTTGGCGCCATCGGCTTGACGGTCTGGGCTGTTCAAATGGCTTGGATTCCGTTTTGGGCAGCTGGCGTAGTCAATGGCTTGGGTCACTACTGGGGGTATCGCAATTTCGCCTCACCGGACACGAGCACCAACGTGTTTCCAATCGGCATCATCATTGGCGGCGAAGAGTTACACAACAACCACCATGCCTACGGTACATCCGCCAAGTTTTCGAGCCGCTGGTTTGAAATCGACATTGGCTGGGGCTATTTGCAAATCCTGAAGTTTCTTGGTTTGGCAGAGATCCGTAAAGTAGCGCCCAAACTCAAGCTTGAGACTGAAAAAGCAACCGTTGATCAACGCACGTTGCAGGGCGTGATTGCGCACCGCTATGAGGTTTTGGCGCGTTACTCGAGCATCATGCGTCAGGCATGCCATGACGAACTAGCCAAACTTAAACAGAAGGGCGGCTCGCTGGTCAACGTGGAGGCCATGAAGTCAGCAGTGCACTGGTTGGGTCGGGGCGATGAGACCTTGGCACCGGCTGAACGTGAGCGTATTGATGCCGCTTTGTCTCAGACCGAGTCGCTTTCGACAATGGTACAAATGCGCCGTGAACTGATGCGCCTTTGGGAAAGCTCGAGCGCAAGCAGTGAACAACTGCTGCATGATTTGCAGGCATGGTGTCAGCGGGCTCAACAAAGTGGCATTTCCAGCCTACAGGAGTTCGCACTGCGACTGCGCCGCTACGCGGCATGACAGTCGAGCAACTGAATGACCCTCAGCGTCGCGCGGTTACGCTGACTGAGGGTCATGCGC
The DNA here is from genome assembly GCF_022811525.1 of Orrella daihaiensis. NCBI lineage: Bacteria > Pseudomonadati > Pseudomonadota > Betaproteobacteria > Burkholderiales > Alcaligenaceae > Orrella > Orrella daihaiensis. The sequence continues at coordinate 1,493,130 of NZ_CP063982.1, forward strand.
TCGTTTTAGCGGGCGCTGGTAGCGGTAAAACCAAAGTCCTCACTACTCGGATCGCCTGGCTGATTCAAAATCGTCTGGCAAGTCCGCTGTCGATTTTGGCAGTAACTTTCACAAACAAAGCCTCCAAGGAAATGCAGTCGCGTGTCGGCGCCATGTTGCCGATTGATACGCGTGGCATGTGGATCGGTACATTTCACGGGCTTTGCCATCGGATGTTGCGTGCGCACAGCCGTGATGCAGGTTTGCCGCAGACATTTCAGATTTTGGATACGACTGATCAACTTGCCCTGATCAAACGCCTTTTGAAGGCTAACGGTATCGATGAGGACAAGTATCCGGCACGTGACGCGCAGCGTTTTATTAACCGTTGTAAAGAAGAGGGTCTGCGTGCGCCTGCGGTTCAGGTTGATGATCCGTTTAGTCGACGTATGCGCGATATTTATGAGCTCTATGAAGCACAGTGTCAGCGCGAAGGTGTCGTCGATTTTCCGGAGTTGTTATTGCGCGCGCTCGAACTGTTACAAAATCACGAGCCAGTGCGTACGCACTATCAGCAGCGATTTCGTCACATCTTGGTGGATGAGTTCCAGGACACCAATCCACTGCAATATGCCTGGCTGCAACTCTTAGCAGGCGATGGTACCTGTTTGTTCGCCGTCGGTGATGATGACCAGTCAATCTACGCTTTCCGGGGAGCCAACGTTGGAAACATGGCTGACTTTGAGCGTGACTATGCGCGCGGCAACGTCATTCGCCTGGAACAAAATTATCGCTCTCACGGGCATATTCTGGACGCCGCAAACGCCTTGATTGCGAATAACACGGGCCGCTTAGGCAAGACGCTTTGGACCGATGCTGGTCAAGGTGAGCTGGTGCGCCTGTGCGAGCAACCCTCAGACCATGCGGAGGCGCAATGGGTGTTGGATGAGATAAGGGCCTTGCATGACGACGGCCTGAGCCGCCAGGACATGGCGATTCTTTATCGCAGCAATGCGCAGTCCAGAGTGCTTGAGCATGCACTGTTTTCGGCTGGCGTGCCGTATCGTGTCTACGGTGGGTTGCGATTCTTCGAGCGGCAGGAAATCAAACACGCACTGGCTTATTTGCGTCTTGTGAGTCGTATCGATGAAGACAGTGCATTTTTGCGGGTGGTGAATTTCCCAGCGCGAGGCATCGGCGCGCGATCGATTGAGACGTTAACCGATCAGGCCAATGCTTATCAGACCAGCTTGGCTCAGGCTGTTGCCAGGGTGTCTGGCAAAGCGGGCAGTTCCCTGGCGCAGTTTGTCAGCATGATTCAAACCTTGAGAGATCAAGTGCTCACATTGTCTCTGTCTGAAGCTGTTGAACAGGTGATTGACACCAGTGGATTGCGTGAGCACTACAGAAGTCAGCGTGATGGTGCAGAGCGCCTGGAAAACCTGGATGAGCTAGTTAATGCTGCCAAGGTGTTTGAATTGGAAGAAGACTTGGCCGGATTGCCCTGCGGAGAACGGCGTGTTCGTGCACAGGATGAACTCAGCGATCCGATGACTGGGCTTGAAGCGTTTTTATCGCATGCCGCACTGGAGTCAGGTGATACCCAAGCACAGGCTGGTCAGGATGCTGTGCAATTGATGACAATCCATGCGGCTAAAGGCCTGGAGTTTGATGCCGTATTCTTGACTGGTGTCGAGGATGGTCTGTTCCCTCATGAGAACAGTATGTACGAGCCGGGTGGTCTGGAAGAAGAGCGGCGGCTGATGTACGTTGCCATGACTCGTGCCAAAAAGCGTCTCTATGTCAGTTTGTCGCAAAGCCGGATGTTGCACGGCCAGACGCGTTACTGTTTGCCATCGCGCTTTATCGAAGAGATCCCTGAAGATCATGTCAAACGATTAAGTGCCAAACCTGCGATTGACGACTGGATTGGCTCGGCGGTCGCTACGCGTATGGGTGGCGGTTATCGCGCATCTAGTCCCAAATCTGCTGTTGCAAGCGGTATTGAAGTGGGTGGGCAGACCTTTAGAGTTGGGCAAGGTGTTCGACATCCCCGCTTCGGGGAGGGCACGATTTTAGGGCTTTCTGGGCTAGGTCTGGATGCACAGGCGCAGATCCATTTCCTGGATGTAGGCACCAAGACCTTGGCACTTGGAGTGGCTAAGCTTGAGATCATTGCCCGATAGCGTTGGTCATTGCAAATGGGTTTTCTCGAGCGCTTCTAGTTGCTCCATGAGCTCTAGGCATTGAATTTCAAGTGTTTCTTTATCTTGGGTGAGCTTGCCGTGTTCGGTCATGACACGTTGCCGGGTTTGGCTATCGGTATCTTGATAAAAAGATTCGCAGGACAGTTCAGTGTCGATTTGTGCCAAGCGGTTACTAACCGTTTGTAACTTTGATTCAAGCGCGGTTAAGGCCTTTTCAATTGGCTTACGGGCTTGGGCAAGTGCTTGCCTTGCCTGGGCTTGTTCACGGCGTTGTTGTTTACGATCTGGCGCGTTTTGGTTGTCCTCTGTTAAGACGTCCTGCGGCAGCGTTCGGTTAGGCTTAAAGCTCGTGATTTGCTGGCGATAGTCATCTAGATCACCATCAAAGGGTTTTACAGTGCCGTGGGCGACTAACCAGAATTTATCGACGGTGGTGCGAAGCAGATGGCGGTCGTGTGAGACCAGCAAAAGAGATCCTTCGTATTCAGCCAGTGCGGTGGTTAATGCCTCACGGGTTTCTACATCAAGGTGGTTGCTAGGCTCATCCAGGATCAGAAGATTGGGTTTGTTCCAAACAATCAGCGCCAGTGCTAGACGCGCTTTTTCTCCGCCAGAAAAGGGTGCGATTGACTCGTTCACCCGGTCGCCTGTGAATCCAAATTGTGCAAGGTAATTACGCAATGTCTGTTCGTTGGCAGTTGGTGCAAGTCGAACCAGGTGCAGCAAAGCGCTGGCATCACGGTCAAGCATCTCCATTTGGTGCTGGGCAAAATAGCCTACGGTCAGTGCTTTGCTCGGTAGTCGCTCGCCGCTGATGGCCTCAAGCTCGCCGGCAATCAGCTTGATCAATGTGGACTTGCCGGCACCGTTGACACCAAGCACGCCGATGCGATCGCCAGCTTCAAGCCGGGCGGTGACGCCTGATAAAACAGGGGTGAGTGCTCCATGGCTATCGCTGTAGCCCACTGAGGTGTCTTTGAGGGTCAATAGCCGGTCAGGTGTGTCGTCTGGGGACGGAATGCGAATATCAATAGCGGACTCGGCGTGCAGTGGTGCCATTGTCTGCATACGTGCCAGCGCTTTTACACGACTTTGCGCCTGCTTTGCCTTTGAGGCCTTTGCCTTGAAGCGATCGACAAATCGCTGTAAGCGTGCCGCCTCTTGTGTCTGGCGCTCCCAGGCGATTTTGGTTTGCCTCAGCCGCTCGGCCCGTTGGGATAAAAAAGATTCGTAATTGCCCTTGTAGCGAGTCAGTTTGCGTTGTTCGATATGGACGATGGTGTTACAGACCGCATCCAGAAATTCACTATCGTGGGAGATGATGATCGCTGTGCCTTGATAGCCGGCGAGCCATCGTTCAAGCCAGATCATGGCATCGAGATCAAGGTGATTGGTTGGCTCATCTAGCAGCAAGAGTTCGGACGGTGCCATCAGAGCCCTGGCTAATGCAATGCGCATCTGCCAGCCCCCAGAAAATGTGTTCACCGGCTTGTCCCACTCTTGGCTCGCGAATCCCAAACCCGCCAGGAGCGCTTGAGCCCGAGATTTGGCTTGCCACGCACCCGCCTGCTCCAAAGCAAGTTCGAGATTGGCAATGGTTTCACCCGCACCATTTTGGGCCGCCTCGCGTTGGCGCTCAAGCTCCCGAAGTTCCTGATGGCCATCGATCACATACTCGCATGCAGTGCGCTGTCCATCAACAATGGTTTGTGCCACCGATGCGATCCGCCATGCCGCGGGTATTTCTACTGCACCGGCGTCAGCATCCATCTCGCCCCGCATCAGGGCAAATAGTGTGCTTTTGCCGCTGCCATTGCGACCCACGAGTCCAACCCGTTCTCCCGGATGAACAACGAAGTCGGCGTCTTCGAGCAGCAATTGGGTGCCGCGTCGAACCGATAGACCGATACCTTTGATCACGTTTGAAGTTGCTCTGCACGCAACAGCATAATGTTTCTCTGCGTCGCAGCAGTATCTAGCCACAATGGTTCAAGGTCGGGAAATGCAGCCTCAAAATGATCTGCTTCATGGCCAACCTCGAGAATCAGAATACCGTCTTCGTTTAATCTGCTGCCCACTTCGACCATCAGCTCGCGGATTAAATCCATGCCGTCAGAACCGCCGGCAAGCGCGAGGCTTGGTTCGTGCTCAAACTCAGCGGGCAGGGCACTCATCGAAGAGGCATTTACATATGGAGGGTTGCAGATAATCAAGTCATATCGTTGCCCATCTGGCAAGGCCTCTAGCAAGTGCCCCTCAAACAGCTGCACCCGATCTTCGAGATCGTAATCAGCGATATTGGCTTGCGCGAGCTCCAACGCCGATTCGCTCACGTCAGTCGCATCGACTTGCGCCTGCGGGAAGTTCAACGCAGCCAAAATAGCAAGACAACCCGAGCCAGTACAGATGTCTGCGATCCGGTAGACCAATTCCGGTGCTTCCAGCCACGGCTCTAGTTGCACTGACAAGAGCTCACTAATGGGCGAGCGCGGAATTAAAACCTGGGGATCGACCTGGAATCGGTAGCCAGATAGCCAGGCTTCATTGACCAGATAAGCCGTAGGTATCCGCTCAAGGCAGCGCTGGTCTATGTTTTGTTTGAGTTGTTCGCATTCTTCTGGCAGCAAACGTGCGTCCAGAAACGGCTCAAGCTGATCAATTGGTAAGTCAAGGGTTCGCAACACCAGAAAAACCGCATCATCCCAGATAGATTGAGTGCCCTGACCGACATGAACCTCGTGTCTGTGCATTTGGCTAACGGCAAAGCGCAGCCAATCTCGAACGGTCACTAGCACGTCAGTGGAGTCTGGCATTACGGGTGTCCATCAAGTTTTTAGGAGCAGGTTTTGCAGCGTGAGTCGATAGACATCTTTTAACGGTTCAAGCTGAGCGATTTCGATGTTTTCGTTGACCTGATGGATGGTCGCGTTCGTGGGCCCAAACTCAATGACTTGTGGGCATATTTGCGCAATGAAACGTCCGTCTGAAGTGCCTCCGGTGGTAGATAGCTCAGGAGTCTTGCCAGTGGCTGCCTTAATGGCATTTGAAAGCGCATCACTAAGCTCACCCCTTGGCGTAAGAAACGGCAAGCCACTTAAGTTCCAATCGAGTTCATAGGTGAGCTCATGGCGCTGCAAAATTGCCTCTACACGGTCTTTAAGCGATTGCGGCGTTGATTCCGTGCAGAACCGGAAGTTGAAGTCGATAACAATATCGCCAGGTATGACGTTGCCTGCGCCTGTTCCGGCATGAATGTTAGAGATCTGAAACGAAGTTGCGGGAAAGTAGTCGTTGCCGTGATCCCATAGCTCGGCAATCAGATCGTTGATCGCTGGTGTGGCCCGATGGATCGGGTTGATTGCCATGTGCGGGTAAGCAATATGCCCCTGTTTACCTTTGACGGTTAACTTGCCTGACAGCGATCCGCGGCGTCCGTTTTTTATGGTGTCGCCCAAATGATTGACCGAGGTGGGCTCGCCAACCACACAAAAATCAGGCGTCTCGCCAGTTGATTTTAAGTGTTCGCATACTTTGACCGTGCCGTGTATGGCAGGGCCTTCCTCGTCCGATGTAATCAGCAGCGCGATTGAACCAGGATGATCAGGATGGGCTCTGACGAATTCCTCAATGCCCACCACGAACGCTGCAATGGACGATTTCATGTCCGATGCGCCGCGACCAAACAGGTAGCCGTCGGTTTCGGTTGGCTGAAATGGGTCTGTATTCCAGCGCTCAAGCGGTCCTGTTGGGACAACATCTGTATGACCGGCAAACACCACCAAAGGTCTGGCCTGACCGCGTCGAATCCATAGGTTGTTGACGCCACCTTCAGCCATCACTTGCCATTCGAACCCAAGCGGCTCGAGCCGTTCAATGATCATTTGCTGGCAGCCTGCATCGTCAGGCGTGACCGAAGGTCGCGCAATCAAATCCTTGGCAAGCTGCAAGACGGTGGTTTCCATTTGGTTCAGGCTCTCAAAAGGTCGTTAATGCTGGTTTTGGCGCGAGTTTGTGCATCGACTTTTTTAACAATCACAGCGCAAGCCAGGCTGTGACTGCCGTCCTCGGCGGGCAGGGAGCCGGGCACCACGACTGAGCCAGCTGGTACTCGACCGTAAATAATTTTGCCGGTCTCACGATCGTAGATTCGTGTGCTTTGTGACAGAAAAACGCCCATGGCAAGCACTGAGTTTTCTTCGACGATAACGCCTTCAACGACTTCTGAACGTGCACCAATAAAGCAGTTGTCTTCGATGATGGTTGGATTGGCTTGCAGTGGCTCAAGCACACCCCCAATTCCAACGCCGCCAGAAAGATGGACATTTTTGCCGATCTGCGCACAGCTACCAACGGTGGCCCAGGTGTCGACCATCGTGCCCTCGTCAACATAGGCGCCAATGTTGACATAGGAGGGCATTAGCACCACATTGTGTCCTATGAAAGCGCCACGGCGAGCCACCGCCGGTGGGACGACTCTGTATCCGCCCGCTTTGAATGCGGTCTCACCAAATCCTGCAAACTTTAACGGTACTTTGTCAAAGAACTGCATCGGCGACTGCCCCATGGGCTCGTTGTCATTCAAACGGAAAGACAAAAGCACTGCCTTTTTGATCCACTGATGAACCACCCATTGCCCATCTAGCTTTTGTGCTACGCGCAATGTGCCTTGATCGAGGCCGTCAATCGTGTGTTCCACGGCTTCTCGTAAGCTCGCCTCAGCAGTCTTGGGCGTGATGGATGCGCGGTTTTCCCAGCCAGATTCGATGGTGGTTTGCAGATCAAGCGTCATGGTTTTGTGTTTCCTAAAGTGGTCTGTAAGGGGTGGTCTGTCATGGATTTAATGTCCCTATGAACACCAAAAGTGTAGCGAATCTGTGAATGGTTCGGTGATCAGTCATTTTGCAGTCACGGATTATTTGTCATAAAGCTCGCGATACGCTTTGCACCCTCGACACAATCTGCCAGTGGTGCCACGAGTGCGATACGAATGCGATTCTCCCCGGGATTGATTCCATCAGCCGTGCGGCTGACGTAGCTGCCTGGCAATACCTTGACTGCTTGTTGGTCTAGCAAGTCGTGAGTGAACTTTGCATCATCGTAGGGTGTTCGTGCCCATAGATAAAACGAGGCTTGCGGTCGCTGGACATCCATGACGGGGCCGAGAATCTCGAGCACCGCATCAAATTTTTCTCTGTAGGTCTGCCGGTTGGCGCGCACATGTTCCTCGTCTTGCCACGCCGCTAGGCTTGCTGCTGTTACCACACCCGACATGGCACTGCCATGATAGGTTCGATAAAGCAGGAATTTGGCGATGATCTGAGCATCGCCTGCCACGAATCCGGAGCGCAGGCCTGGCAGGTTTGATCGTTTGGACAGACTGGAAAAACTCACCAATCGCCGGAAGTCGTCTCGACCAAGCGCCACAGCCGCTTGCAGCCCGCCAAGCGGTGGTTGACTCTCATCGAGGTAGATTTCGCTGTAGCACTCATCTGAAGCAATCACGAAGTCATGTTCATCGGCTAGCTCGAACAGCATTTGCCAATCTTCAAGTGGCATCACGCTGCCGGCTGGATTGCCAGGGTTGCAGACATACAGTAGTTGCGTTCTGTGCCAAACAGCCGGACTGACAGAGCGCCAGTCGCTAAGAAAGTGATTGGTCGGGTCTGCATTGACATAAAACGGCTCAGCACCCGCTAAAAGTGCCGCGCCTTCGTAAATTTGGTAGAACGGATTTGGGCAAACAACCAAACCGCCAGCATTCGGATCCACCACTGTCTGCGCGATTGCGAACAAGGCTTCGCGCGATCCCAGAACGGGCAGAACCTGTGTTTCCGGGTCGGGTGCCTTGATGCGGTAGCGATTGGCGAGCCAGCCCGAGATCGCGGTCCGCAAAGCGGGGTCACCCTTGGTAGGCGGGTAGCCGGACAATCCCGCAAGCGAATTGACGATCGCCTGTTTGGCTAGCTCAGGCGCATCGTGCTTGGGTTCCCCAATCGACAGGTCGACCAGGGGTAGACCGGTGGCTTGAGGGTTCGCTGTGGCAAGCAACTTTCGGAGCTTTTCAAAGGGGTAGGGCTGTAAGAGTTCTAGGCGTGGATTCATGGATAAATTTTAAGGCTTTTGGTTCATGGCACAGTCACATCTTTCTGTGCGCTACAATTCGACATCCGCGAAGGTGGCGAAATTGGTAGACGCACCAGGTTTAGGTCCTGACGCCCGTTTAGGGTGTGCGGGTTCGAGTCCCGCCCTTCGCACCATTTTTTAACACTCGGCAGGCTATACAGCCGCGTCCGATCGAAACTTGGTGATTGATTTATGCAACCTGTGGTGGAAACCCTCGACGGCCTAGAGCGCCGCATTGAAGTCTCTGTGGCGATGGCTGACGTTGAGAAACGCGTCAAGGAAGAATTAAAGAAAGTGGCTCGTACTGCCAAAGCCCCTGGATTTCGTCCTGGCAAAGTCCCCATGTCGATGCTTGAGCGCTCCCACGGTCCTGGCATTCGTTATGACGTTGTGAATCGCGAAGTCGGTCGTGTGCTGGACGAGTCGCTAGCAGCGACCGGTTTGCGGGTGGCCGGTGCGCCTTCACTTGAGCCTAAAACCGATGATGTCGCGCAGGATACATTGGCTTTCAAGGCAACCTTTGAGGTTTACCCCGAGATCGAATTGCCAGACCTTGCATCCGTGGAAGTGACCAAGTCGGTTTGCAAAGTGACGGATGCGGAGGTCGAGCGCACGGTGAATATTCTGCGTGAGCAGCGGGCCGAGTACGTTGCCGAAGCTGATCGTGCAGCTCAAGATAACGACCAGGTCAAGATTGACTTTCTGGGTAAGATCGATGATGTTGCCTTCGAAGGCGGTACTGCAGAGGACTTTCCTTTCGTGGTGGGCAAGGGTCGAATGCTCACCGAATTTGAAGACGCGGTTCGTGGGATGAAGGCTGGCGACACAAAGACGTTTCCGCTTACATTTCCTGAGGACTACCCGGGCAAGGAAGTGGCTGGCAAGACTGCTCAATTTACGGTCACAGTCAAGGAAGTCGGGCGTCCCGAGTTGCCCGAGGTCAATGAGGAGTTTGCCAAGTCTCTTGGTCAGGCTGAGGGTAGCGTTGAGAAACTGATGGCAGATATTCGTCAAAACATCGAACGCGAAGTTGAGTCTCGTTTGCAAGCGAGAACGAAAGACAGTGTGATGAAGGCCATGCTAGATAGGGCCACCTTTGAGGTGCCTAAGGCATTGGTTAACGGCGAGGTCGAAAATCGGATTGCTGCGGCCCGTGAGCAGCTAAAGCAAAGAGGTGTGCCGAACGCTGATTCTGTGCCGATTCCGCCAGAGACCTTCTCTGAAGAGGCACAACGTCGGGTCAAGCTCGGTCTGATGATCGGAGAGCTGATCAACAAGAACAACCTGCAAGCCAAGCCCGAGCAGGTACGCGCCAAAATCGAAACGTTTGCGCAGAACTATGAGCAACCTGCCCAGGTGGTGAGCTACTACTTGTCAGATCGTCAGCGTCGGGCCGAAATTGAGGCGGTCGTACTCGAGGATAACGTGGTCGAGCATGTGTTGGCAGGTGCCAAGGTGACTGAGCAGGCCGTGCCGTTTGAGGAATTGATGGGGCAAAGTGCCTGAAGCAGGCTCGTCCCGATTGCCTGGCTAGATCGTTAAGTGGAGTTGCAATGAGCATTGAACGATTCACAGATTTTTATGCATCCATGCACGGTAACGAGTCAGTTACGCCGACGGCTTTGGGTTACATCCCCATGGTCATTGAGCAGTCTGGCCGTGGTGAACGCGCCTATGACATCTATTCCAGGCTGTTACGTGAGCGGGTGATCTTTTTGGTGGGGCCCGTGAACGATCATTCGGCGAACCTGATCGTGGCGCAGATGTTGTTTCTCGAGTCTGAGAATCCAGATAAAGACATTGCGCTTTATATCAATTCGCCCGGCGGGTCGGTTTACGCAGGATTGGCGATTTTTGACACGATGCGGTTTATCAAGCCGGACGTCTCAACCCTTTGCACCGGTCTGGCAGCCAGTATGGGAGCCTTTCTGTTAGCGGCGGGCCACAAGGGCAAGCGATTTGCTTTGCCTAACTCGCGCATCATGATTCACCAGCCCTCCGGGGGTGCGCAAGGCCAAGCGTCCGATATACAGATCCAGGCGAGGGAGATCTTGAGCTTGCGCGAGCGCCTGAATCAGATTCTGGCAGACAATACCGGTCAACCGATTAGCCGTATTGAAGTCGACACCGAGCGAGACAACTTCATGTCGGCCGAAGATGCGGTATCGTATGGCATGATCGACAAGATGCTAACCACCCGCGCTGACGTGGGTTGAGCCACGACGTATGACGACAAAAAAATCCGCATCTGATTCAAAAACATTGCACTGCTCGTTTTGCAATAAAAGCCAAAATGAAGTGCGCAAGCTGATTGCTGGTCCGTCAGTGTTTATCTGTGATGAGTGCGTTGATTTATGCAATGACATCATCCGCGAGGAGATGGAGTCTAGCGCCAAAGAAGCCATTCGTACTGAATTGCCCACACCTGCGGAAATCAAGTCATTTCTTGACCGTTACGTGATTGGGCAAGATGGCCCTAAACGCGTGTTGGCAGTGGCCGTCTATAACCATTACAAGCGATTGCGGCATGGTGAAATCAAAGGCGATGATGTCGAGCTCAGCAAAAGCAATATTTTACTGATAGGCCCAACAGGCTCAGGTAAAACTCTACTTGCTCAGACACTTGCCAGACAGCTCAATGTGCCGTTTGTGATGGCCGATGCCACGACGCTGACTGAAGCGGGTTATGTGGGTGAGGATGTTGAGAACATTATTCAAAAGTTGCTGCAAAACTGTAACTACGATGTTGAGAAGGCGCAGCGTGCCATCGTCTACATCGATGAAATCGATAAAATTTCACGCAAAGCAGATAACCCGTCTATTACCCGTGATGTTTCCGGCGAAGGGGTTCAACAGGCACTGCTCAAGCTGATTGAGGGTACGGTAGCTTCGGTGCCGCCCCAAGGCGGGCGCAAGCACCCCAATCAAGACTTTGTCCATGTCGATACCACGAATATTCTTTTTATCGTGGGTGGCGCGTTCGATGGTCTTGAGAAGGTGATCCTGAACCGTACCGAACGGTCTGGTATTGGATTTGGTGCTTCGGTCGCCGCTAAAAGCGAAAAATCAGCCGGAGACGCCTTCCAGTCGGTCGAGCCCGAGGATTTAGTCAAGTTTGGATTGATTCCTGAGCTCGTCGGGCGTTTGCCAGTTGTGGCCACGCTTGAAGAGCTTGGTGAAGAAACCTTGGTACGCGTGCTTACAGAGCCTGCCAATTCGCTGGTTCGCCAGTTTCAAAAGCTGTTTGAAATGGAAGGCGCGGAACTTGACATCAGACCGCAAGCTCTGCACGCCATTGCCCGTAAAGCGATTCAGCGCAAGACAGGGGCACGGGGGTTGCGCTCCATCCTCGAGGCGGCGTTACTAGATGTCATGTTTGATTTGCCATCGCACAACAACATCAAGCAGGTAGTGCTTGATGAGTCGGCCATCGAGGGCAATGGCGAACCACTGTTGGTTTATGAAGACAGTGAACCTAGATCTTCTGGTAAATCAAGTCCCCGTAAAGTGCGGGATGCTGCTGCCTGAACTTGATTTTTACGCTATTGTCCCAATATCAATGTCATGATTAGTGACACGATCGTGACTATCAGGTCACGACCGGGCTTATACAGGACACTTCTTTATGTCAGGTCAAGAGTTACTCCCAGCTGAGCGGCAAGCTTTGCCGTTGTTACCACTGCGCGATGTCGTGGTGTTCCCGCACATGGTTATTCCGTTGTTTGTCGGGCGTCCACGTTCGATCAAGGCGCTTGAGCTAGCCATGGAAGGCAGCAAAAACATCATGTTGGCTGCTCAGAAGTCTGCTAGCAAAGACGACCCTACACCTGAAGATATGTATGAAATTGGTTGTCTGGCGTCGATATTACAGATGCTCAAGTTACCCGATGGCACGGTTAAGGTGCTGGTCGAAGGCACGCAGCGTGCCCGTGTTGTTGCAGTCGAAGATGCTGACACACATTTCTCGGCCGACGTGGTGCCCATTACGCCGGATAATGCCGCGGGCGCCGAGATCGAAGCGCTCAGGCGCGCGATTGTTGGCCAGTTCGAGGCATACGTCAAGCTAAACAAAAAGATTCCACCGGAGATCCTGACTTCGCTCGCGGGTATTGAGGATGCAGGTCGCCTAGCCGACACGATTGCCGCGCATCTGCCGCTAAAGCTAGAGCAAAAGCAAGAGTTGCTAGAAGTGCTTGGCACCGTAGAGCGGCTAGAGAAGCTCTTGGCTCAGCTTGAGACTGAAATCGATATTCTGCAAGTTGAAAAACGCATTCGCGGGCGCGTCAAAAAGCAGATGGAAAAAAGCCAGCGCGACTACTATTTGAATGAGCAAGTCAAAGCCATTCAAAAGGAACTTGGCGAAGGTGAGGAAGGCGCAGACATCGAGGAGCTAGAAAAGCGCATCGAAGCAGCCCGACTTCCCAAGGAGGCTCGCAAGAAAGTCGACAATGAGCTCAAGAAACTCAAGTTGATGTCGCCGATGTCAGCTGAGGCGACCGTTGTGCGTAATTACATAGACACCGTGATTGGTTTGCCGTGGCGTAAAAAAAGCACGGTCAACTACTCGGTTCCGCATGCGGAGTCCGTGCTTGACGACGATCACTATGGCCTAGAGAAGGTCAAGGAGCGCATTGTTGAGTATCTCGCTGTGCAACAGCGGGTTGATAAGGTGAAAGCGCCGATTCTTTGTCTTGTTGGGCCACCCGGCGTGGGCAAGACCTCGCTTGGGCAGTCAATCGCCAAAGCCACCAACCGTAAGTTTGTTCGTATGGCACTAGGCGGTGTGCGTGACGAGGCCGAGATTCGTGGACATCGGCGGACCTACATAGGATCTATGCCTGGCAAGATTTTGCAGAATATGTCCAAGGTGGGCGTGCGTAATCCATTGTTCCTGCTTGATGAGATTGACAAGCTTGGCATGGATTTCCGTGGTGATCCCGCATCGGCTCTGTTGGAAGTGCTTGATCCCGAGCAAAACCACACCTTCCAGGATCATTACGTCGAAGTTGATTTTGATTTGTCGGATGTTATGTTTGTAGCGACGAGCAACACGCTGAACATTCCGCCCGCCTTGCTTGATCGTATGGAAGTCATTCGTCTGTCGGGATACACCGAAGATGAAAAGATCCATATTGCAATGGACCATCTGTTGCCCAAGCTCATGAAAAACAATGGCCTGCTCGATAATGAGATCAAGGTGGAGGAATCGGCGATACGCGATGTAATTCGTTATTACACCCGCGAAGCCGGTGTGCGTTCCTTGGAGCGAGAAATCAGCAAGATCTGCCGCAAGGTTGTCAAGCAACTCGTGGCCAATGTTCCGGCTGGTACCTCGCGTGCTGCGGCTCGCAAAGCCTCCAAAGCATCTGCCGTCACGGGGCAGGTCGTGGTGACGAGCGAGAATCTGAACGATTATCTCGGCGTTCGCCGTTTCATGTTTGGCATGGCAGAAAAAGACAATCAGGTTGGTCAGGTCACGGGCCTTGCCTGGACAGAGGTGGGCGGAGACCTGCTCACGATTGAAGTGGCCGATATGCCTGGCAAAGGCGCTGTATTACGTACCGGCTCACTTGGCGATGTGATGAAGGAGTCAGTCGAGGCTGCTCGCACCGTCGTGCGCGCCCGTGCACGCCGTCTAGGAATTGCCGACGCTTTGTTTGAAAAGCGCGATATGCACGTTCACGTGCCAGAGGGTGCTACGCCCAAAGACGGTCCTTCAGCGGGTATTGCCATCACAACGGCGATCGTGTCAGCGTTGACTCAAATTCCGGTGCGAGCTGATGTGGCCATGACTGGCGAAATCACATTGCGCGGCGAAGTGCTTGCGATCGGTGGTTTGAAAGAGAAGCTGCTTGCGGCTCGCCGAGGTGGCATTAAGACGGTCTTGATCCCTGAGGAAAACGTTAAAGATTTGGCCGAAATACCGGATAACGTCAAGAACTTCCTTGAAATTATTCCTGTGAAGTGGATTGACAAAGTACTGGAGGTGGCTTTGGAAAAACGGCCCGAGCCACTAGCTGATGAGCCATTGCCTGAGGTAGTTGGCAAGTCAGCCGATTCTGGTGATGTTGATCCCGTGATCAAGCACTGAATTCGGGTAGGTGTGGAGGCATTGGGTTGCAAGCTTCAGTCCAAAGCGTTCGGCTCGATAAGTGGCTTTGGGCGGCCAGATTTTTTAAATCTCGATCGCTTGCCAGCGAGGCTATTGAGATGGGGCGTGTGCATGTCAATGGTGATCGAGTCAAGCCAGCTCGCCTACTTAAGACAGGTGAAAAAGTCAGGGTTTTACGCGGTCAGGAACGTATTGAAGTCTTTGTACGCTTTCTAAGTGACGTCAGACGTTCAGCACCATTAGCTCAACTGCTGTACGACGAGACAATCGAAAGTAAGGCTGCACGGCAGGAGGCCAGTGAGAGGCGCCGGTTGTATGCTGAGCCCGCCCGGGAACTGGCAGGCCGTCCTACTAAACGAAATCGACGCGCGATCGAGAGATTCGCTCGCGATGATTAGGCGCTCGGCCTTGCGCGGCAGACGTCTACAGCAAAGATGCCTATTGAAGGGTGGTGGTGCGGATCAGGCCTACCGCAATCCCCTCAATGGCGAAACTAGTGTCGTCAGTCACCACAATAGGCTCGAAGTCAGGGTTTTCTGGTTCTAGAACTACCCGGTCTCGTTCACGCACTAACCGCTTGACTGTGACCTCGTCATCAATGCGCGCCACCACGATTTGACCAGTGCGTGCATCGGCGGCTTTCTTAACGGCGAGCAGATCGCCATCCATAATGCCAATATCACGCATACTCATACCGCGCACTTCAAGCATGTAGTCTGGTTGTTTGTCGAACATACCAGGATCAATGGCTACCTCTCTGGCCACGTTCTCAGCCGCCAAAATAGGGGCGCCAGCTGCGACGCGTCCAACCACAGGCAGACTAAGTGCGTTGACTACCCCGCGAGCAAGATCGGCGACCACAGACGATGACGAATCGTGAGCGCTCTGAATTAGACGAATGCCTCGTGAAGCACCCGGTGCCAGACTGATGTAGCCTTTTTTTTCGAGTGCGCGAAGGTGATCTTCAGCGGCATTTGCCGACTTGAAACCCAGAGTTTGGGCAATCTCGGCCCGTGTCGGAGGGAAGCCGGTGTTGGCAATTGCTTGCTCGATCAATCCCAGAATTTCTGACTGTCTGGCGGTAAGTTTGCTGGCCATGAGCAACCCTTAGCTGTATGGATGTACAGCATTGTGGCTCAAACCAGCATTTTATGCAAGTTTTTGATGAACTTGCTGGCAGACAGCAGAAGTATCCGTCACTTTTTCAGCACAGAGGCAATCGCATCGACTACGCCGTCAATGTTTTGACTGTTAAGCGCCGCCACGCAGATTCGTCCACTTGAAACAGCGTATATACCGTGTTCCTCCCGCAGTCGGTCCACTTGCGAGGCTGTCAGACCTGAGTAGGAGAACATACCTTTTTGAGTCAGTACGAAATCAAAATTTTGTGCCACGCCAGCCGCCTGTAGCTTGGATACCAACTGATCGCGCATCTCTTTTATTCGGCTGCGCATTTGCGCGAGTTCCGCGTCCCACAAGGCGAACAGCTTTTCGCTATTGAGCACTTCGGCGACCACAGCACCACCGAACGTCGGTGGATTTGAATAGTTGGTGCGGATAACCCGCTTAACCTGGCTAAGCACTCGTTTGGCTTCATCGGCGCTGCTAGTTACCACCGTCAGTGCTCCAATTCGCTCACCATACAGCGAGAAGGATTTCGAGAATGATGTGCTAATCAGGCAAGTCAGCCCCATCTGAACAAACATTCTTACAGCGGCAGCGTCTTCAACCAAACCATCACCGAATCCTTGGTAGGCAATGTCAAGAAACGAGATGTGATTTTTTTCCTTGATCGTATCGGCAATTTGTTGCCATTGTGCGGGCGTTGGATCAACGCCGGTTGGGTTATGGCAGCACGCATGTAAAACCACGATGCTGCTGTCAGGCAGCGCTTTAAGCGATGCCAGCATGCCGTCAAGGTTTAGTCCATGAGATTGTGGATCGTAGTATGCGTATTCAACGACATCAAAGCCGGCCCGTTCGAACAATGCGCGGTGGTTTTCCCAGCTTGGTGCACTAATGGCAACTTTTGCGTTCGGCAGTAGCTGTTTAAGGTAATCGGCCCCAATCTTAAGCGCGCCGGTTCCACCCAAGGCCTGGACTGTGAAAGCACGCCCTGAGGTGTTTGCCTCCGAGTCTTTACCCAATAGGAGCTCACGTGCTGCCTTGTTTAGCGAGGCCAGGCCTTCGATGGGCAGGTAGCTGTGGGCGCCAGCTGCTTGCACTCGATCTACTTCGGCCTGATGAACGCACTTTAGCAAAGGCACTCGACCTTGATCATCGTAATAAACGCCAACACCTAGGTTGACTTTTCCGGTGCGTTCATCAGCGTTGTATTGCTCGTTAAGCCCAAGAATTGGGTCGCGGGGTGCTAGCTCGACAGCTTCGAATAGTGTGCTCATGTTGGTCTGTGCAGTGTCATGTCATGGTCATTCGGCGGGCTTGGTAGACGTAATCTCCCATTGGCGCCATAATGATCGGTTGTCTCACGATTCAGGGATTTCCCTAGGGTGAAAGTCTAGCATGTCGCAAGGTCGATTCGTAGAGTTTCCAGACAGTCCATTTTCTTTGTACCAGCCATATCCACCAGCTGGTGATCAGCCTCAAGCCATTGAAAAACTGGTTGAGGGTGTGACCGACGGTTTGATGTACCAGACTCTGTTAGGGGTGACCGGATCCGGCAAGACTTTTACGATGGCCAACGTAATTGCCAGAGCAGGTAGACCGGCGTTAGTCCTGGCACCTAACAAAACACTGGCCGCTCAGTTGTATGCCGAGATGCGAGAGTTTTTCCCGCGCAATGCAGTTGAGTATTTTGTCTCTTACTATGACTATTACCAACCTGAAGCCTATGTCCCTGCACGTGACCTCTTTATCGAAAAAGATTCTTCAATAAATGAGCACATCGAGCAGATGCGTCTTTCAGCAACCAAGAGTTTGCTTGAACGGCGTGACACAGTCATCGTAGGTACCGTATCGTGCATTTACGGTATCGGAAATCCAGCCGATTATCATGCCATGGTGCTGATCCTGCGCGCGGGTGATCGCATCTCTCGACGAGAGGTACTGGCGCGTTTGGTGGCGATGCAGTACACGCGCAATGATGCCGAATTCACCCGAGGAATTTTTCGGGCGCGCGGTGATGTCATTGATGTTTATCCTGCTGAAAGTGCTGATCTTGCGGTTCGGATATCTATGTTCGACGACGAGATCGAGTCCTTGTCCCTGTTTGATCCGCTGACGGGTAAGGTACGACAGACGGTGCCGCGCTTTACCGTCTATCCCGGGTCTCATTACGTCACGCCACGCGACACTGTGTTGCGAGCCATCGAGACGATCAAGGAGGAATTGCGCACTCGCGTCAAGCAGTTTGTAGACAATGGTCAGTTACTCGAAGCGCAGCGCATTGAGCAACGCACACGCTTCGATTTGGAGATGCTTGCTGAGCTTGGTTTTTGTAAGGGCATCGAAAACTATTCCCGGCATTTGTCTGGTGCCAAGCCAGGGGATCCGCCGCCAACGCTGATTGACTACTTACCAGCCGATGCGTTGATGTTCATTGATGAGAGCCACGTCACGATTGGGCAGTTAGGTGGCATGTACCGAGGTGACCGAGCGCGCAAAGAAACCTTGGTTCAATATGGTTTTCGTTTGCCATCTGCACTAGATAATCGTCCGCTGCGCATGGAAGAGTTCGAAGAGCGTATGCGTCAGACAGTGTTTGTTTCTGCAACGCCTGCAAATTATGAGAATGATCACTCGGATCAAGTGGTGGAGCAGGTGGTGCGGCCAACTGGTCTGGTTGATCCAGTAGTGGAGGTGCTGCCAGCAAAAACCCAGGTTGACAATCTGCTAGAGCAGGCCAGAGCACGAATTGCCCTTGGCCAGCGCGTGTTGGTCACCACACTGACCAAGCGCATGGCCGAGGATCTGACTGATTTCTTGAGCGAGCAAGGTCTTAAGGTTAGATATCTTCATTCAGACATCGACACAGTTGAGCGTGTGGAAATAATCCGTGACTTGCGTTTAGGCACCTTCGATGTTCTGGTGGGTATCAATTTGTTACGTGAGGGGCTAGATATTCCCGAAGTCTCTCTAGTGGCCATACTGGATGCTGATAAAGAGGGGTTCTTGCGATCGGAACGCAGTTTGATTCAAACCATAGGCAGGGCTGCTCGCAACTTGAACGGGCATGCGATTTTGTACGCTGATTCAGTGACGGACTCCATGCGCCGGGCGATGCACGAAACCGAACGACGTAGGCAGCGACAGCTGGCGTTCAACCAAGAGCACGGCATCCAAGCGAAAGGCGTGGTTAAGGCAGTCAAAGAGCTGATAGACGGCGTGTTACAGGCGCCACAAGCGCAGGAGGCTGATTTGGGGCTGCCAGAGGGCATTCGCATCGATGATGAAAAGTCCGTCGCCAAGGCCATTAAATCGCTGGAAAAGAAGATGCTTGACCATGCGCGTAACCTCGAGTTCGAACAAGCCGCTGCAGCACGGGATGCACTGAACCAGCTCAAGGCGCAAGTGCTGCAGTCTTGATCCCCATCAGGTTTTATCTGCTTGCGCGGTTTTTTGATTATTTGTCAGCTATCTGAAAGCTAATCGCCTTTCTGGCTGCGTGGTTCAAGATGTGCGGCGCAACAGAAATCTCGCAGGAATTGCGGATATGCGAGCCCGAATTTATCTCCAATTAACTTTATATATGTCTTTTATCTAATTGAAAAATAAACATTTAAATTTAAATTTAACGTTGTTAGTTCTTTGCAACTCCTGAAAAATTGTTCTGGACAAATTGAGGGTTTTCCCTCAAAATCTCGACCACTATGACAAAAGTTCTATTCGTATGCATGGGAAACATCTGCCGCTCGCCGAGTGCTGAGGGTGTGTTTCGCCATATGATCAGTGAGGCGGGTCTGGCAGATGTGGTCGGGGTAGATTCGGCCGGTACCCATGGATATCATCTCGGCGAGGGTCCCGACGCCCGCGCTATGGCTGCTGCTGCAAAGCGTGGCTACCAGATTGAGCCGCGCGCGGCTCGGCAGGTGCGTCCAGAAGATTTTCTGGAGTATGACTTGATTCTGGCGATGGATTGGGAAAATCTGTCTGCATTACAGCAGCAGTGCCCCAAGATTCATCATCACAAGTTAATGCTCTTGATGCGCTTTGCGAACGAGTACGAAGAGGCGACTGTACCTGATCCTTACTACGGTGGTGCTGAGTCGTTTTCCAAGGTGTTGGATTACATTGAGGATGCGTGTCAGGGCGTGCTTGAGATTGTTCGCAAACGGGCTACGCAATACCAAGCGGCGTAAGATTGGCGTAGGTTTGTGAAAGGCTGGAGACAGCTAAGAACAAGCTTGCCGTCAGGAATATCTTCCCGCAGTTTAAGTGATTTGCAAAAAATTAGCACCAAAATAAACCGCGCTCGACGCGGTTTATTCTTTTATATCAAAGCTTTAGGTCAATCCCCTACAAATCGTATGGATTGACCAAGTAAATTAGTCGGATTTAGTTTATACTTGAGTCGTTTAGTCAGGTTAGTTCCAGTTTGTAGTTAGTGCACGCTGTTGTCTTCAGCCAAGATGCGAGCGTGAGTAAACAACCAATCTCAAAAAGGACCTGGATATGCGACTCACTACGAAAGGACGCTTTGCAGTTACCGCCATGATCGATTTGGCTTTGCGCCAGCATAGCGGGCCCGTTACGCTGTCCGCAATTAGTCAGCGCCAAAACATTTCTCTGTCGTATCTCGAGCAGTTGTTTGGAAAGCTGCGTCGTCACGAGCTAGTCGACAGCATCCGTGGGCCGGGCGGCGGCTACACCTTGGCGCGTTTGGCCCGCAACATCACGGTTGCAGACATCATTTTTGCTGTCGATGAACCGATGGACGCTACCAACTGTGGCGGTAAGACTGACTGTTCGACCGGCACCGATGGCCGGCCAGGCGTCTGTATGACGCATGAGCTTTGGGCTGCCTTGAACCGTACCATGGTGGACTTCCTGGATTCTGTTTCGTTACAGGATCTAGTTGACCAGCAGCGTATGCGCCAGTTGCAAGACTCGGGGCAGGGACGTACTGAAAGTGCGATCAAGGTGCCGAGCTCGACTGTGGCAAATGCAGATCCCTTTGGTCGTCAGCTCAACGACACGGTGACGATGTAAGCCAGTATGCAGGTTGGCGAATTAAGATTCAGTTCTTCAAATCAGGAGTTTTCTCATGACGGCTCATCCGGTTTATCTTGACTACTCGGCTACCACCCCGGTGGATCCGCGCGTGGTTGACAAGATGGTGCCTTGGCTCTACGAGCACTATGGCAATCCGGCATCGCGTAGTCATTCATTTGGTTGGGAGGCTGAGGAGGCTGTGGAGCAGGCACGTGCTGATGTGGCTGCGCTAGTTAACGCCGATCCTCGCGAAATCGTTTGGACGTCAGGTGCGACTGAGTCGAACAATCTGGCGATCAAAGGGGCAGCCCACTTTTACGCTGAGCGAGGCAAGCATGTCATTACGGTCAAGACCGAGCACAAAGCGGTTTTGGATCCATGTCGTGAGCTTGAGCGCGAAGGTTACGAGGTGACATACCTTGATGTCATGGAAAATGGGTTGGTTGATCTTGAAGTGCTCAAGGCAGCGATACGGCCAGACACGGTCGTGGTTTCCGTGATGTTCGTCAATAACGAGATTGGGGTGATTCAGCCCATTGAAGCGATTGGCGAGATCTGTCGTGAAAAGGACATCATTTTTCATGTCGACGCTGCACAGGCAACAGGTAAGGTCGAAATTGACCTACAGCATCTGAAGGTCGATCTGATGTCCTTCTGTGCCCATAAAACTTATGGTCCAAAGGGCATTGGCGCTCTGTACATTCGTCGCAAACCACGGGTACGTATCGAAGCACAAATGCATGGTGGTGGGCATGAGCGGGGGTTTCGCTCGGGCACCTTGGCAACTCACCAGATCGTTGGCATGGGCGAGTCATTTCGTTTGGCCAAGTTGGAGATGAAAACCGAAAACGAACGTATTCGTATGTTGCGTGATCGCCTCTGGAAGGGCATCTCCGAGATCGAAGAGGTCTATCTGAACGGTGATCTAGAGCAGCGCGTGCCTCACAACCTGAATGTCAGTTTCAACTACGTTGAAGGTGAATCGCTCATCATGGCGGTCAAGGAACTCGCCGTCTCCAGTGGATCGGCTTGTACCTCTGCGAGTTTGGAGCCGTCTTATGTTTTAAGGGCGCTAGGCCGTAACGACGAACTAGCCCACAGTTCAATCCGATTCACACTTGGCCGTTTCACGACTGAACAAGATATTGATTTTGCGGTTGATCTACTGAAGCGTCGAGTCGATAAGCTGCGTGATATGTCGCCATTGTGGGAAATGGTCAAAGAAGGCGTGGATCTTGATTCTGTCCAGTGGGCTGCACATTAATTTGTTGGACTGTCAGCAAAGGAGATAAACATCATGGCTTACAGTGAAAAAGTTCTAGATCATTATGAAAACCCGCGCAATGTGGGTTCTTTTAGCAAAGACGACGGAAACATTGGCACGGGCATGGTGGGTGCACCAGCGTGTGGTGATGTCATGAAACTGCAAATTCGTGTTAACGATAGCGGTATCATTGAAGACGCCCGTTTCAAGACTTACGGTTGTGGTTCGGCAATCGCCTCGAGTTCGTTGGTTACAGAATGGGTAAAGGGCAAGACTTTGGATCAGGCGCTTGAAATCAAGAACTCGGCAATCGCTGAAGAACTTGCTTTGCCGCCGGTGAAGATTCATTGTTCAATCCTGGCTGAAGACGCTATCAAGGCGGCAGTCAAGGACTACAAAGACAAGCACGGAAGTTGAACTGGAGTTTGACGTCATGGCTGTGACATTAACCGCACAAGCGGCCCAGCATATCGAAAAGTATCTGCAAAAACGCGGTAAGGGACTCGGTTTACGTCTTGGTGTGCGCACGACTGGCTGCTCAGGCATGGCCTACAAACTCGAATACGTCGATGAGCAGCACGATGATGATCAAGTGTTTGAGAGTCACGGGGTCAAAGTATTTGTTGACGCCAAAAGCCTGTCCTATATCGACGGCACGCAGCTTGACTATGCCAAGGAGGGCTTGAACGAGGGGTTTAAGTTCTCCAACCCCAACGAGAAAGCCACGTGCGGTTGCGGCGAGTCGTTTACGGTCTAGTGATTTGAGTCAAGCAGATCATTTCGAGCTATTTGGCCTGGCTCGAGGTTTTGAGGTTGACCCTCTAGACCTCGAGCAGCGTTGGAAAGAGCGTGCTTCGGCCGTTCATCCTGATCGATTTGCCAACGCATCGGAGTCAGAAAAACGTGTCGCCATGCAGTGGAGTGCCGCAATTAATGAGGGTTACCGGGTATTACGTGACCCATTAAGGCGTGCACAGTACCTATGCGAGCTTGCGGGTCATCCCGTTGAAAACCAGTCCAGTGGTGCCATGGATGTTGTTTTTCTTAGTCAGCAGATGCAGTGGCGCGAAATGCTTGAGGATATTCGAGCCAGCGCTGACGCAGACGCGCTAAAGGGTCTTGCCGCTGATATTGAAGCGGATCGGCAGCGGCGAGAAGCTGATACGGCCAAGCTCATTGCCAAGCAACAATGGGGTGAAGTCGTAGAACGCCTACGCGAGTGGATGTTTGTTGAGAAATTCTTGGAAGAGATTGTCAGTACGCAACGCGCCTTAAAAACACAAAACCTATAAATCGTAGAAACGGATTCAAAAAATGGCCTTGTTGCAAATTGCCGAGCCAGGGCAAAGCCCAGTGCCCCACCAGCGAAAATTAGCGGTTGGGATTGATCTAGGTACGACTAATTCGCTAGTGGCCGCTGTTCGGCACAGTGTGGCGGAGGTCTTGCCAGACCCGCGAGGCCACGTTTTAGTGCCATCGGCTGTACTCTATACGGCACCCGATGCTGTGTTGGTAGGGCATGATGCAGTCGAGCAACAGGAGCGCAGGCCACTAGATACCCTGGTGTCGGTTAAGCGATTAATGGGCAAGTCAGTTTCTGATGCGATCGCAAGTGGTATGCCTTATGCGTTTGAAGAAATGGGCAACAGTGTCGCGATCGTAACGGAACACGCCACTGTCACACCGGTTAAAGTCGCCTCCCATATCCTGAAGCACCTGCGCACGCTCGCCGAGCAGACGCTCGGCGATGATCTGGTTGGTGCCGTCATCACGGTGCCTGCGTACTTTGATGATGCACAGCGGCAGGCTACGCGTGATGCCGCACGCCTGGCCGGGTTGAATGTGCTTCGGCTCCTGAATGAGCCAACAGCGGCTGCGATTGCATACGGCCTGGAAAATAGCGCTGAGGGGATCTACGCTGTATACGACCTTGGTGGGGGTACGTTTGATTTTTCATTGTTGAGATTAAGCGCAGGCGTTTTTGAAGTGATTGCCACGGGCGGCGATACCGCCTTGGGCGGTGATGATTTTGATGAGGCAATTGTCGCGCATGTCATCGAGCAAATAGGTGTGACCGAACTCAAACCCCAGGAGCATCGTCACTTGCTCGTGGCTGCACGGTCGCTGCGCGAGTCATTGACCGAGCAGGCCCAGGCAACGGTGACCACGGGGTTATCAGGCGTGCTTGGCTCAATGAGTTTGGCGAGGGAAGAGTTTGAAGCCCTGGCAAAGCCCTTGGTACTTCGCACGCTGGCCTGTGCTGAGCGTGCGCTTGATGATGCTGGCAAGGATGTCGCTGCGGTACAAGGCGTGGTGATGGTCGGTGGCGCGACTCGCATGCCGATCGTGCAGCGAATGGTGGCCGAGTATTTCCATCGCGAACCGCTGGTTAATTTGAACCCGGATGAGGTGGTGGCGCTCGGTGCTGCACTGCAGGCTAATCTTTTAGCTGGCAATCGTCATCCAGGCGAGGATTGGTTGTTGCTTGATGTCACACCCTTGTCTCTAGGTCTCGAGACGATGGGTGGGTTGGTTGAAACCATCATCCCTCGAAACAGCACCATCCCAGTGGCTCGTGCGCAGGAGTTCACGACATATCGTGACGGTCAGACTGCTTTGGCTTTACACATCGTTCAGGGTGAGCGTGATCTGGTCAATGAATGCCGCTCTTTGGCTAGGTTTGAGTTGCGTGGTATCCCGCCAATGGTTGCCGGTGCTGCACGCATCCGAGTCACGTTTCAGGTTGACGCTGACGGTCTACTAAACGTGACGGCTCAGGAGCAATCAAGTGGCGTCATGGCCGAAATCACGGTTAAGCCATCACATGGCTTGAGCGATGAGCAAATCGCCACGATGCTCAAAGACAGCGTGGCGCAAGCGAGCCACGACGCGATGGTGCGCATGATTCGGGAAGAGCAGGTTAAAGGGCAGCAATTAATTGAAACAACCGAAGCAGCACTAGCTGTCGATCGCGATCTCCTGTCTGATCAGGAACAACAGGCGGTTGTGGCGCATATCGAGCAAGCGCGGGCGGCGATGGATTCAGATGACCTCGAACACGTTCGCGAGGCTGTGAGGGCGCTGTCGGCAGCAACCGATGATTTTGCGGCACGACGCATGGATCGCAGCATTCGCAAAGCACTTTCAGGCAAGTCCTTAAATGAGCTCTAGGGCTGCTTGACTGTCTTTGCCCACATTGAAGAAATTACAATTGGAATACCTCTCATGCCTAAACTGACCATATTGCCACATCCTGAGGTTTGTCCTGAGGGTGCCGTGATTGAGAATGTGCCAAGCGGTGAAAACATTTGTCGCGTACTGCTTGATCACGATATCGAGATAGAGCATGCCTGTGAATTGTCGTGTGCATGCACCACTTGTCATGTCATTATTCGCCAAGGTTTTGATTCGCTCGAAGATGCAACGGATGCCGAAGAGGATTTACTAGATCGTGCCTGGGGCTTGTCACCAACCTCCCGTCTGTCTTGTCAAGCCAAAATAGCCCAGGAAGACTTGACGATAGAGATCCCACGGTACACGATTAACCACGCCCGAGAAAACCACTAAACTCGGGTCATCACGACTCGGGGGGAATCAAAGTGCGTCCAAATACGGTGAAAGAGCGTCTGCTCAAGGGTGAATCGATTGTCAATGGTTGGTTAGGTATTCCATCATCCTTGTCAGCAGAAATTCTGGGTTTGTCCGGTTTTGATAGTGTCACGGTCGATCTGCAGCATGGCATGATCGCGTTTGATGCTGCGTTGCCAATGCTGCAGGCACTGTCAGCGACTGCAGCCGTTCCTTTGGTGCGTGTCCCTTCAAATAATGGGCCACAAATCATGTCGCTATTGGATGCTGGTGCTTATGGGGTGATTTGTCCCATGATTTCGACCGCCGACCAAGCAGCCGCGTTCGTGAGTGCCTGCCGCTATCCGCCTAAAGGAGATCGCTCATTTGGTCCTTCGCGTGCAATCCTATACGCTGGTGATGATTACTATCAGCATGCCAACGACACTATCTTGACCTTGGCGATGATCGAGACACAGCAGGGCCTCGATCATCTCGATGAAATTCTGGCGGTTGATGGCCTTGATGGAATCTTTATTGGTCCGAATGACCTGAGCTTAGCGCTTGGGCAGGCACCGAGTTCCGAGCCCAGGGCAGATGTGGTGGTCAAAGCCATTGCGCATATCCTTGCCCGAGCTCAGGTTCATGGGAAGATCCCAGGGATATTCTGTTCTTCCGGTGAGGCCGCAGCAATGCGACTAGAACAAGGCTTCAAGTTTGTTGTGCCTGGTAACGATGCAAATATCCTTAAGCAAGCGGCGGTGGCAGCTGTACAAATTGCTCGCTCCCAAGGTACCGGAAAAACCGGTGGTAGTGGATATTGACGCGGTATTCGTTATGAAACCCATCTCACGAAAGGATCGTTGTGAGTATTAAACTTTCAGCAAATCTTGGGTTCTTATGGTCCGAGCTTCCCTTGATAGAGCGAATTGACAAAGCTGCTCAAGCTGGGTTCAAGGCAATTGAGTTGCATTGGCCCTACGACACGCCGCCAGCGCAGGTGGCTGCGGCGTGTGAAGCCCATGATTTGACATTGCTGTCTGTTAATACGCCTCAAGGAGACGTCAGTGCCGGCGACGCAGGGCTGGCTGCTCAAGTTGGCCGAGAAGCTGAGTTCAAATCAGCGTTTGAAATGTCTCTGGCTTGGGCATTGACCGCTGGCGCAACAAAAATCCATGTACTGCCTGGTATGGCAACCCCAGCGAACGCAGATGCCGCTCGCGAAACGTTCGTCTCCAATTTGCAGTGGGCTGCAGACCTGGCAGCTAATGAAAGTGTCACGATTTTGTTGGAAGCCTTAAATCATCGTGACAAACCGGGGTATTTCTACCACACGCAAGCGCAATCGAATTCGATCCGGGTGCAGACTGGCCGGGAAAATGTCAAATTAATGTTTGATGTCTATCACGTTGGCGTGACAGAGGGCGATGTGCTGGTTAAGCTGGAACACTACTTGCCAGTCGTTGGTCATATCCAGATTGCTGCGGTGCCTTCGCGTCGTGAGCCCGATGAGGGTGAGATCCGATATGAAGCCATCTTCAAGCGGCTTGAAGAGCTCGGTTTCAGCGGGTGGATTGGCTGCGAGTACAAACCGAGGGGTAGCGTTCAAGCCGGGCTTGGTTGGGTGCAGGCCATGGGCCTGCACCTAGGGTAATACACCAAACGATTTAGTTGTGATCCTCGCGGCGCAGGTGCGGGAACAAGATCACATCACGGATGCTAGCACTATCAGTCAGAAGCATAATCAAGCGATCGATTCCGATGCCACAGCCGCCTGCGGGTGGCATCCCGTACTCCAAAGCCCTAATGTAGTCATCATCAAAGTACATCGCCTCTTCATCGCCCGCATCTTTAGCGGCAACCTGTGCGTGGAATCGGGCTGCTTGATCTTCGGGGTCATTAAGCTCTGAGAAGCCGTTGGCTAACTCTCGGCCAGCGATAAAGAGTTCAAACCGTTCTGTGATTCCCGCCCGGGTGTCAGACTGCCTGGCCAGGGGCGATACCTCAACCGGGTAATCGATGATGTAGGTTGGTTCCCACAGCAGATGCTCGGCAACTTCTTCAAACAAAGCAAGCTGCAGGGCGCCCAGGCCGGCATTGAGCATGGCGGGTGAATTTAAATCAACTTTTAACGCCTCCAAAGCCTGGCGCAAATAAATGACGTCATCAAGTGGTTTGCCTTGATAAGCCGGTGCATATTTTTCAATGGCCTCGACGATGGTCAAGCGCGCAAAAGGCTTACCCAAATCAAGTTCACGTTCTTGGTAGACCAGTTTAGTGGTTCCAGACGTACGCTGTGTCACTTCACGCAGCAAGGTTTCAGTGAAGTCCATTAACCATTGATAGTCCGTATAGGCGGCATAGAATTCCATCATGGTGAATTCGGGGTTGTGCCGGGGGCTGACACCCTCGTTACGGAAATTGCGGTTGATCTCAAACACTCGTTCAAATCCACCCACTAACAAGCGCTTCAGATAGAGTTCGGGCGCGATACGCAAAAACATTTGCATATCCAGTGCGTTGTGATGGGTTTCAAACGGTTTTGCGGTGGCACCGCCCGGAATCGCCTGAAGCATCGGCGTTTCAACCTCGAGAAACTCGTGCTCCACCATCAATTCACGCATGGCGGCGATTGCCTTGCTGCGCAACTCGAACGTCTTGCGCGTGTGCTCGGTCACGATCAGGTCAACGTATCGTTGGCGATAACGTAGCTCCTGATCGGCCATGCCATGAAACTTGTCAGGTAAAGGGCGCAGCGACTTGGTGAGTACTCGCGCCCGACTGGCATGAACAGAGAGCTCGCCTTTGTTGGTTTTAAAAATTATGCCTTCAATGGCCAAGATGTCGCCCAGATCCCAATGTTTGAAGGACTCGTAATGGTCCTCGCCCAAAGTTCCCTTGTCCAGATAGATTTGAATCCGTCCGGTGCTATCTTGCAATGTTGCAAAGCTCGCTTTCCCCATGACGCGCTTTAGCATCATGCGTCCTGCGATCTTGACTTCATGGTTATGCTCGGCAAGCGCTTCTTTGGTTTGCTCGTCATACAGAAAATGAAGCACGCCTGCCCGATGGGTCGGTTTGAAATCGTTGGGGAATGCGGGACCCTGATCGCGCAGGCGAGCTAATTTCTGGCGACGCTCGGCAATCAAATGGTTCTCGTCTACCGGTGCGGGGTCTGTGGGTGTGGTGTTCATCAGGCGTGATCTCGTATATCGTCGAGCAATTTTTTACCAAAGCTGTCGCTTTCAAGAAACTTGAGCGTGGCTTTGGCGGTGTTGGTGGCGTCGGCCAATGCACCTTGGCTATGCATGTCTTCGAAGCGGCCAACAGATGGGAATTTTGACTTAGGCGTTTGCCGTATCTGCTGTTGCATGCCAGTGTCAATAACCCCGGGCGCCAGAGAGCAAACGCGCAGATGGTTGTGATCCTCGGTGTGTACGACCTCGGCATAGCGGTCCATGGCCGCCTTGGTGGCACAGTAAACGCCCCAGCTACCGGTGGGTCTGCGCCCGGCGCCTGACGATATCAGCATGACCCGACGGTCTGCACAATGTTCGGTGGCGGCAAGAAAATACCCGGTCAAATAGATGGGGGCAACGATATTGACATCGAACGCTGTGCGTATCGCTGCGAGGTTTAATAGCTGATTTGCTGGTTCAATCGGCGCGACGATGCCCGCATTGTGAATCAAACGGCAGTTTTGATGATGAGGTGATTCGGATAGGACTTTGCTCATTTGTTCAGCGGCTTGTTCAAGTGCTGAAGCATCGACCAGATCCACCAGAATTTCTGTCAGCATAGTGCCACTGGTTTGTGCGAGATCCTGCAGGCCAGGAACCGTTTGACGACTAAGTGTCACCACATGGCCGCCGCCTTGGGCTAGTTCGTGAGCCATGGCGTAACCAAGTCCTCGGGTGACACCGGTCACAATAGTAAGTGGTCCTGGCTTCATAATCCCTCCTTAAGGCTTGCCTCGATAAATGTGTCCAGATCACCATCGAGAACTTTTTGTGTGTTAGAAATTTCAACGCCAGTGCGTAAGTCTTTAATACGGCTTTGATCAAGTACGTATGACCGGATCTGATGCCCCCAACCAACGTCAGTTTTCGCGTCTTCCATTTTTTGTTGCTCAGACATACGTTTACGCATTTCAAGTTCGTACAGCTTGGAGCGCAACATATCCATGGCTTCGGCTTTGTTGCGATGTTGCGAGCGATCGTTTTGACATTGCACAACAATCCCGGTCGGGTTGTGTGTGATTCGCACCGCCGAATCAGTTTTGTTGATGTGCTGGCCTCCCGCGCCGCTAGCGCGATAGGTATCGATACGCAAGTCAGCCGGATTGATCTCAATATCGATTGAGTCGTCGACTTGCGGGTACACAAATACACTGGCAAATGAGGTGTGACGTCCGCCGGCGGAATCAAACGGACTTTTGCGTACTAGACGATGAACGCCGGTCTCAGTGCGCAAATGTCCAAAGGCATACTCACCTTCAACTTTGATGGTGGCTGATTTGATACCAGCGACTTCCCCTTCGGACTCTTCCATGACGTCGGCTTTAAAGCCTTTGTGCTCGCAGTAGCGTAAATATTGACGCAAAAGCATGGAGGCCCAGTCTTGCGCTTCGGTGCCGCCCGCGCCAGCCTGAATGTCCACAAAACAATTCAGTGGATCTGCTGGGTTGGAGAACATCCGTTTGAATTCAAGCGTCTCAAGCGTCTTTTGGAACGCATTGGCATCGACTTCGATAGCCTCGAGCGTGGCATCATCATCATCAGCTTGTGCCATCTCAAACAGTTCGAGTGCGTCACGAATCCCAACATCTAGCGCTTGTAGCGTCTGGACCGTGTTTTCAAGTGATTTTTTCTCTCGTCCAAGCGCTTGCGCTTTGTCTGGGTCATTCCAAACGTCAGGGTCTTCGAGTTCAGCGTTTACAACTTCTAAACGTGCAGCTTTGACCTCGTAGTCAAAGATACCTCCGTGCGGCAAGTTCACGTTCGAGGTAGTCTGCTAGCCGGGCGGCGAGCAAGTTCTGGCGATCAACTTCCATGGTGTGTAGCTTTAATAAAAAGAATAATCGAGCATTTTAGCCGAGTTGATCGGTCCCTCAGGCAACCGTTAGGCTCGCTGGGCAGTTTCTATCACCAATTGCAGTGTGATATTGGACTGCCAAATATTCGGGGTAGGGCGATACACCGCCAAGATTCGTTCAGGCAGTGGCTCGTCTCGGTTAAACCAGATCGCATCGAATCGTTGGCGCTCACGCAACAGTGAAAGCTTCATGTGCTTGCCACCGACAAGTCTTTGGTTTTGCACCTCAAATTCATCAAGAAACAAGGGGGCTGGAAATCCGGCACCCCAGACCTGTTCTTGTAGCATCGTGGCGGTTTGCACGTTGGCCCACCCACTCTCTAATGAGCCATCGGTCTCGATCCGGGCGCTAAATTCAGTTTTGCCGGTCATTTCTATGACTGCCTCAGAAAATCCCTGTGCAAATCGCTCCAAACCGTTTTCGGGCAAGGTCAAACCAGCAGCCATCGCATGCCCCCCGAATTTGAGTACCAGGCCCGGGTTCCGTTTGGATACCAAGTCAAACACATCACGTAAGTGAACATCGGGTATCGAGCGCCCTGAACCACGCCACGTTCCGTCACCGGCTGGGGCTAGTGCGACTACTGGGCGCCAGAACTTTTCTTTTAAACGCGACGCGACCAGCCCGACTACGCCTTGATGCCAGTCTGGTTGATAAACACAAATAGCCGCCTGGTTTGTCTGAGTGTTGTCATTGGAATCAAGGCTGTCCATAGACGCCATGGCTTGTTCACGCATGGTGACCTCTATTTGACGGCGTTCCTGATTGATCCGATCTAGTTCACGCGCTAATTCAAGTGCGTGCTGTTCATCATCAGTGCTTAAACACTCTATACCCAGACTCATGTCAGTGAGACGGCCGGCGGCGTTGATACGCGGACCGATCGTGAACCCGAAATCAAACGCACTGGCTTGAGCTGGATCTCTGCCACACACGGCAAACAGAGCGCGTAACCCAGGTTGCATCTGACCTGCTCGAATTCGTTGAATTCCTCTGGTTACCAGTAGCCGATTGTTGGCGTCGAGCTTGACCACATCAGCAATGGTTCCAAGGGCGACTAGATCTACCAAAGCGTCCAATCGGGGTTCAGGTTTGCCCTCGAAATAGCCTCTGGCCCTTAGAGTCGCACGCAGCGCCAAGAGCACATAGAACATCACCCCAACACCCGCTAGATTCTTTGATGGAAAGCCACAGCCTGGTTGATTCGGATTCACAATGGCTAGTGCGGGTGGTAGACGATCACCTGGTAAATGATGGTCTGTGACAATGACGTCAATGCCATGCTCCTTAGCGGCAATGACTCCATCTACGCTGGCAATGCCATTGTCGACCGTCACAATGAGATCAGGTTTGCCAGCATGATGTTTGGTTGCTAGTTCGACGACCTCGGGCGAAAGACCATAGCCTGTTTCGAAGCGATTGGGTACAAGATAGTCAACCCGGGCACCCATGGCGCGCAAGCCCCGCAAACCGACGGCGCAGGCAGTGGCGCCGTCACAGTCATAATCTGCAACGATCAGGAGTTTTTGATGGCTTTCGATGGCATCGGCCAATGCTTCACTGGCCTGTTCGATATGGCTAAGCTGGTTAGGCATGATCAAACCTTGCCAATCGGTGTCGAGTTCAGCGCTGTCGCAAACGCCTCGTGCTGCCATCAGGCGCGCCAAAAGCGGATGAACACCGTGGGTTGTGAGCCGTTGTACCGCATCTTGTGGCACTGGTCTGACAATTAGTTTTGGTTCAGCCACCAATTTCTCCATGAGTCTGACTGCTCTTTGGCGAATAGATTTCGCCACCAGCGTTTGGGCGCGTTCTGTAAACGAACGATACGGTCATCACCCGTTAGCACAATCTCGCGATCTGGCTCTGCTTTTAGCAGTGCCGGCTCTAATTCTTCCCAGGCGTCTAACCAGCCTGACCAGTCACCACGCGAGGCAAACAGACTGAGTGCATCAAGCCAGTGTTGATCTAGCGCCTGGTTTGGCGTAAAGCCTTTGCCACCACCATAAAGCCAAATAGTGTTGATCGCAGGCAGACCCTCGCTCTCTCGTGTCTGGTTGACCGGATGGTTGTGCCACGCCATTTGAATTTCATTAACCCGCTTACGCCAGCTGCGCCACGCATTGTCCGTGGGCCACCAGTCACCGAGATCCTGGCCCATCAAAGCTAGTGGGCTAATCGTCTTACTGCCGCAAGGGAAATCACCATGCACACGCCATAACCCTTGTCCAAGAGGTTCAATCAAAATGCCATCGGCGTCTGGACTAAACAATGATTGGGCAGCATGCTCTAGCGCAACGATATCTTCAGCACGGGCATCTATCAAATCAAGAGGCACGACCGTTGCGCGCTCTTGAGTGATGACGATGCCACATAATTGCGCTACCCAGACGGATTGACCGGAGTGTGTGCTTCGGGCGTGCAGTGGCCCGAGTCCACTGCCGATCGTTGCATTGGATTCGGGCTCATAACCCAATTCCAGAAGCAACAGACCCTCTGCTGGGGTGCAACCTTGATCAGAGACTGGCCAAGGCTGATTCTTGGCGTGCCTGGCGTTAAACAGATGGGCAAGTTTCGGATAGCGAATAGCAAACGGTTCTACCAACGCCGGGCTAGCGTTGGCAGAAGGCAGTGCGTTGGGAATGAAGATGGTCATGCGATTCATTTTAACGGCGGGATCGGCGTCATCGTTCAATCCGAGTTGTGGTAACGTGCCTTCAGATCAGGGAAAATGCACTTGCAATCAGACAAAATGCACTTGCGTTATGTCCTGCCAGAATGGTTTTTAACGGAATCAAGCAGCTGGATGAGTCATTTTTTTGAGTGGTGGGTCGGTCTGCGCTACGCTGGTATAGGCCGGCGAGCAGGGCGCGCATCTGGCCGCGATCGCTTTGTGTCCTTTGTGGCTGCCATGGCGATGGCTGGCATTGCACTTGGCGTGGCTGCCCTGATCGTCGTGCTGTCTGTCATGAATGGTTTTCAGCGAGATGTTCGTGATCGAATGTTGTCGGTCTTGCCTCATATTGAATTGTTCGTGCCAGGCGATGAGCCTCAAGCTGTGCTCGAGCAATTTAACGCGCTGTCTGAGATAGCTCGATCTAATCCCGAGGTCACAGGTGCTGCACCCTTTGTGGCAGCACCCGCCATTTTGATGCGCGGCCAGGCGCTTCGGGGTGTTCAAGTTCGCGGTGTAGAGCCCTCGGCCGAGACCGCTGTTTCAGAGCTTGGTCAGCAGATGGTGGTGGGCAGTCTGTCTGACCTAAAGCCGGGCAAGTATGGTTTGATCGTTGGCCAGACCCTAGCTGATATTCTGAACCTGAGCGCAGGAGACAGCGTGATGCTGCTCGCACCCCAGGGCAGCGTCAGCCCCGCAGGCTTCACACCACGATTAAGGCAGTTCACAATTGTTGGCATTTATCGATCGGGTCATTTTGAGTATGACAGCTCGCTAGTGTTTGCGCAGGCGCAAGATGCGGCCAGGTTATTCAGAGATACGGGAACTGCTGGAGTGCGCTTGCGTGTAACAGATATGCACCAGGCGCCTGAAGTGGCGCTTGAGCTGAGTGCTCAGTTGCCTCGAGGCGTATTTGCAGCAGACTGGTCGCGAAACAATCGAACCTGGTTCGCGGCCGTGCAGACAGAAAAGCGCATGATGTTTTTAATTCTTACACTGATCGTGGCGGTGGCTGCGTTTAACTTGCTATCCTCGCAGGTCATGGCCGTCAAAGACAAGCAATCGGACATTGCGATATTACGTAGCCTTGGCGCAACGCCAGGGGCGATTGCACGGATATTTTTGATTCAAGGCGCTTTAATCGGGATAGTGGGAACGTTTCTGGGCGTATCAGCGGGTGCGTTGCTGGCATATAACGTCGACACCTTAGTGCCAGCGATCGAACGGGCATTGGGCATCCAGTTTCTACCCCAAGAAATTTATTTCATTGCGTCCCTGCCATCTGACCCACGGGTGTCAGATATCACGGTGATTGCGTTGACATCGCTAGTGATGTCTCTACTTGCCACGTTATATCCAAGTTGGCGTGCTTCTAGGCTTGAGCCTGCCCAGGTGTTGCGTCATGATTAACGTGTCATTAACCGCTGGCACGATTGTGCTGCAAGCCCATGGTTTGAGCCGCTACTTTGTGGATGGACAGCGTCAAATCCAGGTACTCAACGGGGTCGATTTGACGATACATGCTGCAGAGATGGTGGCAATTGTAGGTGCTTCGGGCTCGGGCAAAAGTACCTTGCTGCATTGTCTGGGATTGTTGGATCGCCCGGATGCTGGGCAATTGTCGATTGCTGGCAAACCGACGGAAACATTAAATGAAAAGGCGCGTAGTCGCTTGCGCAATGAGTCGCTTGGGTTTGTGTATCAGTTCCATCATTTATTGCCAGAGTTCAACGCCACAGACAACGTGGCCATGCCATTGATTGTTGGTAAAGAGCCTTTAGCCAGTGCTCGTAAAACGGCGCGCCATCTGCTCGAGGCCATGGGTTTAGGTCATCGTCTAGAAAATTATCCTGGTCAACTTTCGGGTGGTGAGCGGCAGCGGGTTGCGCTAGCTCGAGCGTTGGTGACTCGACCGGTCTGTGTGTTGGCAGATGAACCCACCGGCAATCTCGATCGCGAAACAGCCGGCCAAGTGTTTGAGCTCATTGCACGGATACGTGACGATTTCGGGACAGCGGTCGTGCTCGTGACTCATGACCTAAGCCTCGCTGAACGCGCGGATCGTTGCTTGTCAATGGTCAATGGCCGGTTGTTCGAAGGCGGGGTGACGAGTGATGCGGGCATTGTTTGATACCCATTGCCATCTCGATGCCAGTGAGTTTGATGCTGATCGTGATGAGGTGATTGGCCGCGCCGCGACAGTCGGCGTACGGGGCATTCTTATTCCTGCAGTGCAGGCATCAGACTTTGATAAAGTTCGGCGATTGGCCCATGGATTTGCCCAAGGTGCTTATGCCGTTGGTATTCATCCGATGTATGTGCATCAGGCTTCAGACAGTGACCTGCAGAGCCTGAAGGCCTTTTTGCAGGCGCACCGTGATGACCCTCGCTTGGTTGCGGTGGGCGAGATTGGCTTGGACTTTTTTGTTGCTCAGATCAGTCAGGGTGAACAACGCAATCGACAAATCAGGTTTTATCAAGCTCAGCTCGATCTGGCCATGACGATGGGATTGCCGGTTATTTTGCACGTGCGTCGCTCGCAAGACGAGCTGTTAAAGTGGTTGCGTCGTAGACCTTTGATCGGCGGCATTGCTCACGCTTTTAACGGCAGCCTTCAGCAAGCACAGCAATTCATTGATGCCGGATTCGCCCTGGGCGTTGGAGGTGCGTTTACCTTCACACGTGCCAAGCAGATTCGTCGATTGGTGACAACGCTATCATTGTCCAATTTAGTGTTAGAGACCGATTCGCCGGATATGGCACCAGCCTGGCTGGAAAAAGGTTCGCGCAATACACCGTACGAGGTAGCGCAAATTGCTGCAATGCTCGCGCAATTACGTCATGATTCCCTTGATCACGTTTTGCACGAAACGTCGCTTGCTGCCAAGCGCGTGATTCCCAAGCTTGGGCCACTTTGGATGGCATAGTTGGCGTTTGCGCCGCCCCGCGCACTATAACGATCAACGGCAACTCTACGATTGCTATCGGTTTTTACGAATTGAATTTTTGTGTCGGATGAGCCACGCTTGACGGTTTTTTGGTGGCGCACGACATGCACGTTAGCTTGATGGCAGCAGGGTGGCTGCTCGGTATTTGTGTGGCACAACAGTGGCGACAGCTACCCGACCCCAGGATGATCGGCCTTGCACTAGGTGGACTGCTCGTTGTGTCGTTATTGGCATGGCGACGTCAATCATGTCGTCAGTTTCTCTGCCCCATGTTGGCCACATTGATCGCCATGGGCTGGGTAACGTGGCTTGCGCAGGCGAGGCTAAGCGACAGGCTAGCCAATCACGAAGACGATAAAGTTACCCGAGTGTCAGTATTGGTGTCAGATCTACCAACACCGGCAAGCGACGGTGTCCGTTTTACGGGTGTTTTGCTCGACCCCTCACCAAGCGCCTTACCTAAAAAACTCATGGTGTTTTGGCCGGGGGCTTGCGCCGGTCATTGTGTTGACCCGGTCAAGCCGGGTCAACAATGGCGCATGGCCCTGCGCTTCAGACAGCCTCGTTCGAGATTGAATTTCGCAGGCATGGATGGTGAGTCTTGGATGTTTGCCCAAGGCTTACGTGCCACTGCCACGGTCAGGGGTAAGCCGGTTCGCTTGGCCGATGCGACTGGGTGGCAGCCAAGCTTATGGATAGAACAGTTGCGCAACTCAATACGGCAGCGGTTACACCGGTTGCTCGGCAACGCACGTGAGGTCAATGTCATGGTGGCCTTGGCGATTGGTGATCAGCAAGGGGTATCCCGAGAGGATTGGGAAATTTTCAATCTAACGGGTATTACACATCTGGTATCGATTAGTGGGTCACATGTCACGCTAATCGCTGCGCTCGGTGCAACAGTGGTCGCTATAGGCTGGCGCCGTTTTCGTTGGCGCGGTCGATTGTTGACAGAGCGGGTTGCGGTTCGTCTGGTGTTCGTCTGGGCTGCTGGCGTTCTCGCTTTTTTGTACTGTTTATTAGCTGGTTGGGGGGTGCCGGCTCAGCGGACATTTTTTATGCTTGCTGCCGGTGCGCTTAGTCTTAGTGGCCGGATACCCTTGTCTGGTCCGCAGGCGGTACTAGCTGCCGGTACCGCGATGACAGTACTAGATCCTTGGGCAGTGATGTCGACCGGCTTCTGGTTGTCATTTGGAGCCATGGTAATTTTAATTTTCCTGGCTGAACAAGTGGCGGCTTCGTCCCGTGTCGATATCTCACGTTGGGAGATGATCAAGCAAACAGTTATGGTGGCAGCGCGGTTGCAGTGGGTCATGACCCTGG
Source organism: Orrella daihaiensis (assembly GCF_022811525.1). NCBI lineage: Bacteria > Pseudomonadati > Pseudomonadota > Betaproteobacteria > Burkholderiales > Alcaligenaceae > Orrella > Orrella daihaiensis. The sequence goes on from NZ_CP063982.1 coordinate 1,530,593, forward strand.
CCATTACACCTGTCACGGTCTACTTGTTTCAGCAATTATCTGTGATTGGTTTATTAGCCAACGCTTGGGCGATACCCTGGATTACGTTTTTAGCCACACCGCTGGCGCTGCTGCTGTCAGCGCTATGCGTCGTCCCGTTACCAGATGCCTGGCTGGCACCCATCGCGTGGCTGGCCCATGCTGCCTTGTATGGATCACTGGCACCCGTGCGCTGGCTGGCAAAGTTCGATGGGCTGGCAATCGAAGCGCGGGCCATCGGTCTGTGGGAACTCGGTCTTGGTATTGTTGGTGTGGCGATGGCACTTTTGCTGCCACCATGGCGTTGCCGAAGGTTGGCTTGGCTGTTGCTGCTTCCTTCGATGACAAGCACGACACCTAGACCGCCGGATGGAGGGTGGCGCTTGACGGCATTGGACATCGGGCAGGGCGGAGCAGTGCTGGTTCAGACAAAATCACACAACCTTTTGTTCGATACTGGCTGGCGCTATGGTGATGTCGATGCGACTGATCGGGTCATTTTGCCGGAATTGCGTGCACTGGGGATTAAACACTTGGACGCTGTCGTCGTATCGCACCCCGATAATGATCATCTAGGCGGGCTAGAACGACTAGAGCAAACACGCTCGATTGGTCAGCTGATTGGATCGGGATTGCAGCGCAAGGATGTACTTGCCTGTCGGACGGGACAGTCTTGGACCGTTGATGGCGTCAGATTCGAGTTCTTACACCCCGACAGTGATTGCAGCAGCAAGGCATTATCTGGCATCGAGCGTAACCGTTGTAGTTGTGTCTTGGCAGTACACGGCAGGTTTCATCGTTTGTTGTTAACAGGTGATATTGATGCTTCAATCGAGCGGGCGTTGTTGACAAGATTAAGTCGCTCATTTGATGTGGTGATGGTCGCTCATCATGGTTCGCACACATCATCAGATCCGACGTGGGTCAGACGTGTAAATGCTAGCCACGCTGTTGCCCAGGCTGGTCAGTACAACCGATTTGGTCATCCGCATGCCGAGGTTGTTCAACGTTGGCAAGCCGCTGGCACTAGAGTTTGGGTCTCTAGTGATGATGGTGCGGTGCGTTTTGATTCGAGTGCCAATGGTCTGGTGGCGCTCAGTGCGCGCCAGCTTCGGCAACGTTACTGGCATACCCCGGTCGGTAGCCTAAAATAGATCCAATTGCAGCAAGGAGTGATAATGTGAGTTCTCCCCGTGTCAAATCGATAGCCTGCGCCAGCCCTGGTGGTTTACATCGCATGGCTTACTACGAATGGGGCGACCCGGATAATTCGGATTTATTGCTCTGCGTACATGGACTTACGCGTACGGGACGTGATTTCGATGTTCTGGCTGAGCATTTGTCCAAACGGTTTCGTGTCGTTTGCCCGGATGTGGTTGGTCGCGGACTATCAGACTGGCTCGTACAACCCTTAAGCTATGCGGTGCCCCAGTATGCGGCTGACATGGTTGCTCTTGTTGCTCGTTTACAGCCCAAGACCTTGTGTTGGGTGGGTACCTCAATGGGCGGCCTGATTGCTTTATCCTACGCGGCGCTGGTCGCTCATGCTAAGGACCCTGATCGTGCGCTGCCACCAGCTAGACGAAACGCTACCATCGGGGAACCTGTCATACCGATCAGTCGTCTGGTGCTCAATGATGTTGGACCCCGGATAGAGGCGTCTTCTCTCACGCGAATTGGTCAATATCTTTCTGAGCCGACGAGTTTTGAGACATTTGAGCAGGCGGTCCAGTATATGAGGCAAACAGCTGCTTCGTTTGGACCGCATTCAGATGTTCAATGGGAGATGCTCACGCGCCATTATTTTGTGCCGTTTAACGGTCGGTGGGTCAAACATTATGATCCCGCTATTGCCGTGGCGTTTGCTGCTGTAACCCAAGATTTGATCACCCAGGGAGAGATGATGCTTTGGCAAGCTTACCAATGCGTCCGTGCTCCTACGCTAATCATGCATGGCGAGCAATCCGATCTGCTTTTGACAGACACGGTACAGGCCATGTTGGCAGCCAACCCGCAGGCACAGGCCCATACGGTCAAAGGGGTAGGCCACGCGCCAAGCCTGATTGTTCAGGATCAGATTGAGGTGGTGAGCGAGTTCTTGTTTACTGATGCTTAAAACCCTGGCTGCACGAGCCAGCAATGTCGAGTGGAGAGTGAGTTGAGCGATTTCTGCCGGCCAGATTTGCATTGTCATTCGCGACAGTCAGATGGCGAACTTGCGCCGGCTGAACTTGCCATGCGAGCACATGCACATGGTGTGGACCTTTGGGCGTTGACTGACCACGATGATGTGTCCGGTGTGGCGCAAGCACGTGAAGCAGCCCAGTCACTAGGCATTGGCTTTGTCGCCGGTGTCGAGATTTCCGTGACTTGGGCCAATCGCACCGTTCATGTGGTGGGTCTGGGCATAGATGAGCAACACCCGGTGCTCGTGCAAGGGCTCTCAAGACTGAGATCTGAGCGTGATGCCAGGGCATTTCTAATTGCCGACAAGTTAGCCCGTGAGGGGTTTGCAGACGCCTATGACGGCGCACTCCAGTACGTCAAGAACCCCACCTTGGTTAGTCGGACTCATTTTGCCAGGTACCTGTATGCGTCTGGATATGTCAGCAGCATGCAGATTGCTTTTGACCGCTATCTGGGTGAACAAGGTTCGGCCTATGTTGCGACGCAGTGGGCAAGCCTACAGGATGCTGTAAGTTGGATTGTGGCAGCCGATGGTGTAGCGGTGATTGCGCACCCCGGTCGTTACAAGTACAGCGAGCTCGAGTTTGATAGCCTATTTAATGAATTTCTTGGGTATGGTGGGCTCGGTATTGAGGTTTGTACAGGTAGTCATCACCCCCATGAAAACGTCCAATATGCCCAAGTGGCCCGCGACTATGGTTTTTTGGCTTCATGTGGTTCAGATTTCCATGGGCCAGCTGAAAGTCGTTGTGATCTCGGTGGCGTACCAGCACTGCCGCGTGACCTAACGCCAGTTTGGCAGTCCTTGTCGATCAACTAGTTTGCGATGAAAGAAGCAGAATCGACAGTTAAAAACTACATGACTCGTAAGGGATATGAGCGTTTGCGAGCCGAGCTCGTTCACCTGATGAACATCGAGCGCCCTGAGGTCGTCCAGACGGTTTCGTGGGCAGCTTCAAATGGAGATCGATCAGAGAACGGCGACTATATCTACGGCAAGAAGCGGTTGCGCGAAATTGATCGGCGCATTCGATTTTTAACTAAACGCCTCGAAATCGCCCACGTGGTGGATCCTTCTGAACAGGCAGGGTTAGATCAGGTTTTTTTCGGGGCGACAGTGACCTACAGCGATCCACAAAACGAATTGGTCACCGTTACCATCGTCGGGGTCGATGAGGTGGATCCGCTTAATGGCAAAATCAGTTGGATTTCACCTGTTGCCAGGGCGCTGATCAAAGCTCGTGAGGGTGATGAAGTAAGGCTGCAAACACCTCAAGGTCCGCAAACGCTGCTTGTGGAGTCTGTGACTTACGACGACTGAGTCGCATCTGGTTGTCCGCGGGCGGCGATGAGAGCCTTGTATCCCAGCATGCTATCTGGCCACTTCAGCTTCAAGCCAGTTGACAGCAGTTTTTGATTCGACAGGCGTTTTTTTCCCATCATGGGCGAAGCGCTGCCAGATTTCGGTTCCGGGGCGCCTAGCATCCGCGCCAGCCCACGATAAAGGTCTGCAAGGGGTATCGGGTGGCTGTCAGTGCCGATAAAAACCCCACTTTGCCTCGACCCTAAAAGGTGCAGAATTGCCCGGGCAGCATCTTCTATGTGGATACGGTTCGCGATAAAGTCTGGGTTGGTGGGTATCGTGGCCGTACCGCTGGCGATTGATGTCAGCAATCCGGTCTTGTTTGGGCCATAGATGCCAGAAAGCCTGAGGATAATCGCGCCAGCCCAGTGTTGCGCCAGCCAGGTCTCCGCTTCGAGCAATATCCTGCCATTAAAGCCGCGTGGTTTAGTCGGGCTAGTCTCGTCAAACTCACCTTTCGTTTGGTTGTCGTATACCGCAGTTGACGAGACAAAGAGCAGTTGTGGCGGTGCATGATGACTTTTTTGTGCTGGGCTTGCTTTCTGAGCCGTCAAATATTGCACGAGATTCCGAAGACCGTCGACATAAGTTGACCGGTACGCACTCTCAAGTCGTTCACTTGGGGCAGCGCAATAGACGACGTGGGTTATCTCTGCAACGTGATCGGTCAGCGCCGCCAGCGATTCAGGCTGACTGAGATCCGCTTGAATCCAGCTGATGTTGCTAGCGTAGACCTTATTCGGAGGATTACGCCGGATCGCAAGCACGGCAGTTTGCTCCCAGCCTGCAGTGGTCAGGCAGGTCTGCGCAAGTGTTTGGCCTAGATCACCAAATCCCGCGATTAAGAGTTTCAAACTTTGATCTCCTGGTGTTTATTTAGGTCCGCTGGCACAAAAAATCTATCGGCCAGGGCCGGTAAGCCAACTCGATCAAGCATTTGCTGTAATTTGAGGGCAGACTTCTGTTGTGGTTTACCTTTGCGCTTGGCAATGATGAGTTCATTTTTAAGGGCGTGTTCCCAGCCAACTAGCTCAGTGACCGTGACCTGATAGCCATGCGCCTCAAGCTGCAGGCAACGAAGGGTATTGGTCAGGTGGCTGCCAAATTCTCGGGTGTGAATCGGTCGTCGCCAGAGCTCAGACAGTGGATCATCGTCGTAAGGTCGTTTGGATTGCCTGAGTGCTGCGGCCACCTCCGCCTGACAGCAGGGCACCACCACAATGTGCTTGGCCTGTTTGGCTAAGCCAAAAGCAATTGCATCATCAGTGGCCGTATCGCAGGCATGCAAAGCCGTGACTATTTCGACCTCGGATGGCAATTCGGGGCTGCACACCGCATCACTGGCATTTAAGGCTAGAAATCTCATCTGTGTGAACGCTGCCTCTTTAGCAAGCGCCTCGGCTTTAAGTACTAGATCTTGACGTCGTTCAATTCCAATAACGCTGGCCTGGGGCGCAAATTGTTTGAAATACAGGTCAACCAGAATAAAGCCAAGATAAGACTTGCCAGCACCATGATCAACGAGCGTGAATGCAGGGTTGTGGTGTTGTGTTTCTTCAAGCAGAGGCTTGATGAACTGAAACAAGTGATTGACTTGCTTGAGCTTGCGTCGACTATCTTGGTTCAATTTGCCATCGCGCGTCAGAATGTGCAGTGCCTTGAGCAAGGCCTCAGACTGACCGGGCAGAAATTCGGTAGTATTCATGCCCCTCATTGTAGTGTTCGGATTGTGCCGTTGTCGTGGTGGGGCGCGACGACTTAAAAACCGGGTGGCAGCGATAGTGTCTCAGTCTTCGCGGGATAAATCCGCCATGGATCGTCGGGGTTACCAGTCAATTCAAGCCATACACCATCACCACTGTTGACCCAGGTGTTGGCGATCGCGCTGACGACTACCTGATGACTACTCATGATGTACGGGCCACCGGCAGGATCTAGCTTTTTTAGGAAAGACTGCAATTCGCGCATCTGCGAAGGACCGGCCGCGCGATTCTGAAAAAATGAGTTCAAGGCTGGTAGTGCTTGAACTTGACCCACATTCATTAGTTCTGCCGTTTCAAACGATCTGCACCACTGGCTAGACCAAACCGCGGTCGGTTTGATCCCTAGCGATTTGAGTTGTCGGCCAATGTCTCTGGCTTGCTCGCGACCTTGGTGGCTCAGGTTACGTTGGGTCGAACAATCATTCAGATCAAAATTGTCTGGGTCACCACCACCTGGTGCATAGGCATGGCGCAACAGCAGAACCAGCGACCTTGTGTCGCTGGCAGCTGCCGGTTTGGGCGTAACCATGGTCACCGCGACCGCGACCACAACCGCGATCCAAAGTAGTCGATCAAGATGTTTAATGAGTGAGTTGGTCATGGCAATGGTGGCCCGAGGCATCGGACCTTTGGGCTTTCATGGCTTGGTGAATCATTACGTTAACTGAAGATCTCCGATTGGCTTGCAACCGTTACACTAGCGTATGGGTATTTCGGACAATCATAAGTCTGTCAGGAGAGCGGGATGTCTGATGTGATAGCGCTGGTGTTTGATTTTGATGACACATTGGCGCCTGATAGCACCTCAGGATTTCTTGAGCATATAGGCGTTGATACGGCCAATTTTTGGGCTCATCACGTCGATCCACTGCTAGGCAATGGCTGGGATCCTGTGCCGGCCTATCTGTATGCCATGATCGAGCTGTCAAAGTCAGGGCAATATGGCAAGATCACTAAAGACTTGCTTTCCAACTGGGGCAGGGCTTTACCGCTTCATTCGGGTGTTCAAAGCCTTTTTGAGCGTTTGAGGCAGCAAGTTCGTGAAGTGCAGCCACAGGTTCAGCTCGAGTTTTACTTGATATCGAGTGGTATTGGTGACGTGGTGCGTCATACACGCGTGGCGCACGAGTTTACTCAGATTTGGGCATCAGAGTTCGTCTATGCTGAAGATGGTGGCATTTCGTTTCCTAAAAGAATAGTCAGCTTTACTGATAAAACGCGCTACCTTTTCCACGTGCAAAAAGGGATCATCGGCGCTGCTTTTGAGAGTCAACCCTTTGAGGTAAACCGTAAAGTACCCGAGGATCGCTTGCGTGTGCCATTTGATCAAATGGTGTTTGTTGGCGATGGATACACCGATATCCCATGCTTTTCTTTGGTGCGCCAGGCGGGCGGTATTGCCTTTGGAGTGTGGGATCCTAAACACCGGGATAAACGCAGCCGTGCCTGGGGCTTTATCGAAGACGGTAGAGTGAACAATCTGAATCAGGCTAGATATGATGAAGACGCCGAGCTTTACCAGTGGCTTGAGGAGGCGGTCATCAGTCTAGCCAAGCGAATTGCGGTCAAGGCGCGCATGTACCGTGGATGATGAGCATTTCATGATGCTAGCCATTGAGCAGGCCAAGCGTGCTCAAGCCGATGGTGAGGTGCCGGTCGGTGCGGTTCTGGTTAACGCAAGCGGAGAAGTGCTTGCAGAAGGTGCCAACGCAGTAATTGGACGATCGGATCCGACGGCTCATGCCGAGATTGTGGCGTTGCGAGCCGCTGGCGCAATACTGGAGAACTACCGCTTGCCTGACACAACACTGTACGTCACGCTCGAGCCGTGTGCGATGTGTCTCGGGGCTCTGTTTCACGCGCGCGTTAGCCGTATTGTGTTTGGGGCCTATGATCCCAAAACCGGTGCATGTGGCTCGAAACTGGATCTGGCCGCGCCTGATCTGATTAATTACCACGCCAAGGTTCAAGGTGGCGTCTTGGGGCAGAAATGTGGACAGCTTTTGACTGATTTTTTTAAAGAGAAAAGAAATCAACAATCATGATCTGATAGCTTGACCGGTGTTGCTATGGTAGACCGTCGCTGAGATCAGATTGCAACGTCTGACTATTTCATCATTATTTCAAGGCTGACAAATGGCTGAGCATCATCACGACCACGAACCACTAGCCAATAATGGCATTTACGTGATTGCACCGTCAGGTGCCATCCATCAACCCGAGCGACTCACCCTTGCAACCCAGAACCTCAAGCAGCTAGGGTTTAAGGTCAAGGTCGACCGGCAGGTCAAGCTGGTGGAAGAGCGTTTTGCAGGTTCAGATAGCAAGCGCCTCGAAGGCATTGAGCGTTCTCTTGTACAGCCTTTCGATATCGTCATGGCAGCTCGGGGTGGCTATGGGTTATCGAGGCTATTACCCGCAATTGACTTTAATGCTGTGGCCGATAGCGGCAAAGTTTTTGTGGGGCATAGTGATTTCACCGCATTCAATCTCGCGCTACTAGCACAAACAGGGCAGGTGAGTTACACCGGTCCAAGTATGGTGACTGACTTTGGGGTTAAAACACCCAACGGATTGACGGCGGAGTTGTTCGGTGAAGTGATGCGCGGCGAGCTTGAAATCCTTAGCTTTCAGAGTCCCGGATCCGATCCATTTGATGGTCGTGGCGTACTCTGGGGCGGGAACTTGGCGATGACCGTCTCACTCCTGGGCACCCCACACTTCCCGAAGATTAAAGGCGGCATTTTGTTTGTTGAAGATGTTAACGAGCATCCCTACAGGATCGAGCGTATGCTGTTGCAGCTCGCTCATGCTGGTGTGCTCGCTAAACAAAAAGCCCTGATACTTGGGCACTTCACTGATTACAAAGTATCAGCGCAGGATCGTGGCTATGACATGGCCTCAGTCATTGAACACATCCGTAAAACTGTGGGGATCCCAGTCATTACCGGCTTGCCATACGGTCATACTGCCGCCAAGGTAACCCTACCCATCGGAGCCAAGGTGGGGTTAGCCACCGAGGCTGGCATGGCCTATCTTGTTATTCACGAACACTGATCGGCTCGGGTAGCCTCTGATGGACAACGATGCCCGATAACAGCAGCAAGCCAATTAAATTGGGAAATGCCATCAGCCCGTTAAATACGTCAGCCAACGCCCAAACCAGGTCTAGCGAGATTGTGGTTCCGAGCATAACGAACCCGGTGTAAACAAAGCGATAAGGCACCACCGCTTTCTCCGATAATAAGTAGGCTGCGCATTTCTCGCCATAATAAGACCAACCCAGAATTGTCGAGTAGGCAAAAAAGATAAGACCTATCGTCACGACCCACCCGCCAACACCTGGCAGTAAAGTTTCAAAACTGTTTGAGGTCAGAGCAGCGCCCGTGACACCGTCATGAAACTGTCCTGCCATCACAAGCACCAAGCCAGTGATGGTGCAAACGATGATGGTGTCTAGAAATGTGCCGGTCATTGAGACGAGTGCCTGATCTTGAGGGAAGTTGGTTTTAGCAGCAGCTGCGGCGATCGGTGCGGTTCCGATGCCCGCCTCATTAGAAAACACACCTCGTGCGACGCCGTAGCGGATAACGGCGCCGATTGCCCCACCCGCGACTGCATCAGCAGCCCAGGCATCGCGCAATATGACCGACAAAGCTGGGAGCACAAGTTCGTAGTTCGCAACGATGATGATCAAGCCACCGGTCAAGTACAGCAAGGCCATTGCCGGTACGATCAAAGATGCCACCCTCGCAATGCTGCGAATGCCACCTAGAAGCACCAACCCCGTAATTGTGGTCAGGATCACACCCGAGATCCAGCCAGGCACGCCAAAGGTGTTTTGCACGGCTTGAGCAACTGAATTTGACTGCACGGAGTTGCCAGTGCCTAGTGCAGCGATCATGCCGCAAACAGCGAACATGATTGCCAGGCTTTTTAGCCCCAAGCCTTTTTCCAGATAGTACATGGGGCCACCTGCCATTTGACCGTTTCGGTCGCGTACGCGAAAGTAAACCGCTAAATAGGCCTCCGCGTACTTGGTGGCCATCCCGAAAAGCGCAGACAGCCACATCCAGAAGATCGCCCCTGGCCCACCGAGTACGACCGCGGTCGCCACACCTGCAATGTTGCCAGTTCCGATGGTGCCCGCCATGGCGGTCATTAAAGCCTGAAACTGAGAAATGTCACCTGGCGCGTCGCTTTGTGGGCTTTTGGAGAAGGCCAGTTTTAAAGCGCGTGGTAGTGCATGAAACTGTAGACCTTTAAGGCGTACGGTATAAAACACGCCAGTGCCAACCAATAACACTAATAAAACGGGTCCCCAAACCCAACCGCCGATTATGTTTAGCCAATGAGTTAAGTCCTGCATGAATGTCTCTCCCAAATGCGATTTGTTGCCTGTCAAAAAGACCTGACAAGTGGCGCGATGTTAGGAAGTCTCTAGCTACCTTGGCGTCGCTAGAACGCGACAATTCACAGACTGTGAAACCTTGCAAGGTGTAACCGAGGTATTGCCTTTTCTGGTTGTTTGTGGATGCAGAAAAATTGGATCTGTCGCCGTACAATGCGTGTATGGTTATTCTTGGATTCGAAAGCTCTTGCGATGAAACCGGTGTCGCTGTGGTGTGCACCGATCGCGGCGTACTCGCCCATGCCCTACACACGCAGGCAGCGATGCATCAAGCCTACGGTGGCGTGGTGCCTGAGCTCGCCTCACGTGACCACATCCGTCGCATCGTTGTGCTTACCCGTCAGGCACTCGTTGATGCCAATTTGAAATTGGCTGATGTTGATGCGCTCGCCTACACAGCCGGTCCGGGTTTGGCCGGGGCGCTGTTAGTTGGTGCAGGTACTGCACAAGCGTTAGCTTGGTCGCTAGGCAAGCCAGCTATTCCCATCCATCACCTCGAGGGGCATCTCTTGTCTCCGCGTTTAGCGGATCCACGGCCAGCGTTTCCGTTTGTGGCACTGCTAGTTTCGGGTGGTCACACACAGTTGATGCGAGTCAGTGGAGTCGGTGATTATAAGCTACTGGGTGAAACGCTCGATGATGCGGCTGGAGAAGCATTCGATAAAACCGCCAAGTTGCTTGGTTTGGGCTATCCAGGAGGGCCTGAGCTTGCCGCGCTTGCTCAGTCTGGTGATGCGGCACGATTCGATCTGCCACGCCCATTGCTACACAGGCCTGGGTTCGATTTTAGTTTTAGCGGATTAAAAACAGCTGTTCTTAATCAGCTTCAAAAAGCTTGTAAGGCGGTCGGGGTGGATGCCGCTGACGCTAGTGTGCTAGACACACAGACCCGAGCCGATCTTGCCGCCGCAGCGCAAGCAGCGATTGTGGATATTTTGATTGCCAAATCCGTCGCCACGCTTGACCAAACTGGCCTAAGAAGACTGGTTGTTGCTGGCGGTGTTGGTGCGAACCGGCTTTTACGGCAGCGTTTGCTAGATGCTTGCACCAAACGGGGTGTAGAAGTCTTTTTCCCGCCCATCGAGCTTTGTACCGACAATGGTGCAATGATCGCATATGCCGCTGCAGAACGAATCAATGCAGGCTTGTGTGATCTCTCGCACGATCAATCCCACGCTTTTACAGTTCGCCCGCGTTGGCCATTATCGGAACTGGGGTCGCCTACTGCCAGCGACCTCGGTCTTGGCGCACTGGGTTAAACCCAATTTTGGCAAGAACCTGGCCAAGCGCTAATGATCCGTTTTTTTACCAATTTTTGGTTCAGTACCATTCAAAATTCGACTGATGTTGGCCTTGTGCCGCCAAATCAACATCAGGCTAATCAGACTGATGGCTGTCAATATTGAGCCAGACAGTGGCCAAAGGACACCCGATAAAATGAAATAGTAAAAGGGTGCAAACAAGGCTGAGGCAATCGCAGCAAAAGATGACATTCGGAAAAAAACTGCAATAACCAACCAGCTAAGCATCGTAGCCAGCCCGAGCAACGGTTCAATGGCCAGCAAAACACCCAGCGCAGTGGCAACGCCTTTACCGCCTTTGAATTTCAGAAATACCGGGAACAGGTGTCCCAGGAAAACCGCGAGCGCTGTGATGGCGACGACATCACTATGTCCTGTGATTTGGTGCGCGAGCCACACTGCCAGCCAGCCTTTGGCAGCGTCCCCGAGCAAAGTAAGTATGGCGGCCTTTTTGTTGCCTGTCCTTAGAACATTCGTGGCACCCGGATTGCCTGAACCATAGGTTCTCGGGTCAGCCAACCCCATCACACGACTAGTGACCACGGCAAAGGGCACTGAACCAAGTAGGTAGCCCAAAACCGCAAAAATTGCCACTGCGGTAAAACCCGAATCGATACTTTGCATTGTGATTGCCCGTCTGAATGTCACCAAAACCATGGTGATCGTAGTTTAAGGGAAGGCCTGAGTCTCTGACCGATAATTGCCTGGCGTAATTTGGCTTGGTTTGCCCGAGTACAATGCAATTCGTTAACGAATCACTTACTTGTTGCCCCATGAAAATTCTGGTTTCTAATGATGATGGTTACAGTGCTGCCGGCATTGAAGCGCTCGCCGATGTGCTTGCGCCACATGCACAGATCACCGTGGTTGCACCGGAGGTCAATCATAGTGGGGCATCAAACTCACTGACACTGAATCGGCCATTATCAGTTCGTCAAGCCAAGAATGGGTTTTATGTGGTCAACGGCACACCTTCAGATTGCGTGCATATCGCGCTGACCGGTCTGTTGGATTTCAAGCCTGATTTGGTGGTGTCTGGGATTAATAATGGTGCCAATATGGGTGACGACACTATTTACTCAGGTACCGTTGCAGCCGCCGTGGAAGGATATTTGTTTGGAATTCCTTCGCTTGCGTTTTCACTGACAGAAAAAGGCTGGCCTCATCTGGCCGACGCGGCCAATTGGTGTCGTGATCTGGTTTTGCGATTTGCTCGCAAGCCTTTGCCTTCAAACTATCTGTTAAATGTCAATCTGCCGCCGCTGCCAGCAGCTCAGATCCGCGGTATTAAAACCACACGGCTTGGCAAGCGACATGCTTCGCAACCGGTCATTCCCGCGTTGAACCCACAAAACGAAACGGTTTACTGGATTGGGGCGGCTGGTGATGCCGCGGACGACTCGTCTGGCACAGACTTTAATGCGGTCGCAAATGGTTTCATCGCGGTGACACCCTTGCGACTCGATTTGACCCATGATCAACAACTTGATCACGTTGCGCAATGGTTGAACGAGTAAAGAAGCGCTCTGATGCCTGGCTTGATAAGCTCAAGCCGGCTAATAGCAACACGCGAATCAGCGTGGGTGGTCGCGTGGCGCCCGAGGGACGTCCACAGTTACTGGCTGGCTCTCCTAACAATTTAGGCTTGACTTCAGATCGCTTACGAATGCGCATGGTTGAGCGCGTGCGTGCTCAGGGGGTTGAACACGAGGTGGTGCTCGGTGCACTAGCCCGCGTGGCGCGTCATCGATTTGTGGATCAGGCGTTGGCCAGTCGCGCCTACGAGGATGGGGCTTTGCCAATCGGTCACGGTCAGACCATTTCGCAACCCTGGGTGGTGGCGCGTATGTTGGCTGCCCTATGTGAGCCCGACACACCTCGCAAAGTGTTGGAGATTGGAACCGGTTGCGGATATCAAGCAGCAGTGATGTCTCACATATTTGCGCAAGTATTCACGGTTGAGCGGGTTCGTCCGTTGTACGATATGGCTAAGACGCGCCTTCAGGACATGGCGATACGCAATGTGCATTGCCTGTTTGGTGATGGCATGCTCGGCTGGAGTGCGAAAGCACCGTTTGATGCCATCGTGGTGGCTGCAGCCGGGCTGTCAATTCCGCAAACATTGCTAGATCAGCTTGCTGTCGGTGGTAAGCTCATTGCACCAGAGGGTGATACTAATCAGCGTCTAATTATGGTTACCCGGCAGTCGACAAGGGAGTGGCGGCGGGTGGAACTCGAGGCAGTCCGATTCGTGCCGCTTAAGCCCGGCGTACAGACTTGAAAGTATGGGAGAGTAGTATGGCTAGCGCCAAAGCGCTTCACACAAAGACAGCACTTGCCAATAACAGGGGCGTTGCGAGGGAGCCGCTCCCATTTGGTACGCGCGTCGCCAAAGCAATCAGTTTGGTGGCTCTGGTGACATTGGCTGGCTGTGCTGGAACTGGTGTGTTTGCTCCTATCGCCGATCTGAGTGACCGCGGCGTAGACGGTACTTACCGTGTCCAGCCAGGCGATACGTTGTCATCGATCTCGCGCGAAACTGGCGTCAGTGTCGAGCGCCTGATAGCCTTAAACGATATCTCCAATCCAAGCTTGATCCGTGTTGGACAGCGTTTGCGCCTTAATGACGATGCTGTTGTGCCTGCTGCCTCAATGGCGCAAGGCAGTAACACGTCAACTTCGGGTGGCTCGATGACGATGGATCGCGGTGAAGTACAAGATGCTCCGGAATCAAGACCAGCCCCGGCACAGGTTACGCCCGCTGCTGACGCCAGCAAAATTGCCATGGTGTGGCCCGCCAAAGGTGAAATCATTCAACGTTTTACTCCACAGACCAAAGGTATTGATATCGCTGGAACCATCGGGGAGCCAGTGGTGGCTGCCGCTGGCGGTAACGTTGTCTTTGCTGGCGATGCCGTAAGAGGATTTGGGAATTTGGTGATAGTTGACCACGGCGATGGGTTTATCACCGCGTATGCACATAATGAGAAACTGCTTGTTAAAAAGGGCGATGCCGTGAGCAAGTCTCAGCAAATTGCTACGTTGGGGCAGTCTGCGACGACTTCACCGCGGTTGCATTTCGAGGTGCGTCGAAATGGCACCCCGGTTGATCCGTTGCGTTATTTGCCTGCTCAGTAAAGCGGGGTCAAGCATGACACCAACCTTGGTATTTGACCTGGAGACAATCCCGGATGTAGAAGGTTTGCGTCAGATCAATGATTGGTCTGACCTGACTGATGACGAGGTTGTCGAGCGAGCGTTTGCGCAACGACAAGAAAAAACCGGCAGTACTTTTTTGCCGCACCACCTACACAAGATCGCAGTAGTCGGTTGCGTGTTTCGAGATGACAATGGATTCCGGGTTAAATGTCTAGGTCAAGCTGATGATCCTGAGGATAGTCTGATCCAGGGTTTTTTTAAAACGATTGACCATTACACGCCGCGTTTAGTCAGTTGGAACGGGTCAGGCTTTGATCTGCCAGTGTTGCATTACCGCAGCTTAATTCACGGTATTGCTTGTGCGCGTTATTGGGACACGGGACAAGACGATAGAGACTTCAAATACAACAATTATCTGAGTCGTTATCACGACCGCCATGTGGATCTGATGGATGTGCTGGCTAAATATGGCGGTCGCGCCAATGCACCGCTAGATGATATGGCCAAGTTATGCGGTTTTCCTGGAAAGCTTGGCATGGATGGCAGTCAAGTTTGGCAGGCATGGCGAGACGGCCAGGCTGAGCAGGTCCGTGCCTACTGTGAGACTGATGTTGTGAACACTTGGCTTGTATTTTGTCGATTCAGGCTAATTCGTGCAGAGTTGTCGGCGCAGGCCTATGAGAAGGAAATAGAGCTTGTGCGTGAATATCTTGCTGGTATTGATGCACCTCACTGGCGCGAGTACCTAAAAGCGTGGGATAAAGCCTGAAAATGCCTCAAATGTTTGAATTGCACGTTGAGTCGCTTGACCACGAGGCTCGCGGCGTAGCTCACCTCGATGGCAAAGTGGTGTTTGTCGAGGGTGCGTTGCCTGGCGAATATGTCACAGCGCAGCTGATCAAGAAAAAGCCCAAGTTCAACACTGCCCGAGCTACCGATATTCATAAAACCAGTTGGCTGAGGGTGCAGCCCCAATGCCCCCATTTTGGTGTGTGTGGTGGATGTGCGATGCAGCATTTGGCCGCAGATGCGCAAGTGGCTGTGAAGCAGCGTGTGTTAGAGGATGCTTTTAAGCATTTGGCGGATTTAAAACCCGAACAGATGCTTTCACCGATCCACGGGCCGAGCTGGGGATATCGTTTCCGTGCCAGATTGACCGTGCGTCTCGTGCCGCGTAAAGGTGGTGTCTTGGTTGGTTTTCATGAGCGGCGTAGTAGTTATGTCGCAGACATGTCAAGCTGTTCTGTGCTGCCGCCTAAGGTGAGTGATTTGCTGGTGCCACTGCGACGGCTGATCGAATCCATGAGCATCCCCGATCGACTGCCACAAATTGAAGTGGCTGTTGGTGACTCTGTTATTGCTCTGGTATTGCGTCATCTTGAGGCTTTAGATAGCAGGGATGAGGAGTTTTTGCGGGCATTTGGCCAAAAGCATGGTGTGCAGTGGTGGCTGCAACCAAAGGGACCTGATACGGTGGCGTTACTTGACGGGCAGGACTCATCAGAGCTTGCTTACAGTTTGCCCGCATTTGATGTACGCATGCCCTTTAAGCCAACAGACTTTACGCAAGTTAATCATCAGATCAACCGCACGCTGGTATCCAAAGCGCTGTCGTTATTAGAGGTTAATCCCACGGATCAAGTGCTTGATCTGTTTTGTGGGCTTGGCAACTTTACTTTGCCACTGGCTCGGCAAGCCAAGAACGTGCTTGGTATTGAGGGTAGCGACGTTCTGGTTCAAAGAGCGTTTCAGAACGCTGAAACTAATGGTTTGCGTAATGTAACTTTTGAAGCCCGAAATCTATTTGAATTTACGCTTGAAGATCTTCACGCCTTACCAGTTTTTGACCGTTTGTTGATTGACCCGCCGCGTGAGGGCGCATTGGCGGTCTGTGAGGCTTTGGCCAATCAACGTGAGGCTGACCGCCCCAAGCGTATCGTTTATGTCTCGTGTAATCCAGCCACATTGGCCCGTGATGCCGCTGTGCTGTGTCACCTCGGTTCATACCGGCTACGTCAAGCGGGTGTCATCAACATGTTTCCACACACAGGCCATGTTGAATCAATTGCAGTTTTTGAGCCGAACCGATGAACAACAAGCCTGGTCAGCCTGAAATAAAAATGGCTGCTGATGCAGCCATTTTTTCCTTGATTGCTCTATCCTACTGACTCGACAGTGTTTTTAACATTGCTTGTGCTGCAGCTTTGACTTGCGCTGGCGCTGTACCGCCGATGTGATCTCGCGCATTGACTGATCCTTCAAGGGTAAGGACCTCGTGCACCGTGCTATCGATGCGATCATCAAAGGCTTTTAGCTCATCCAACGAAAGGTCAGCCAAGTCGCAACCGCGTTTCTCGCAAGTCAGTACAGCGTGAGCCACTACTTCGTGAGCATCGCGAAACGGCAAACCTTTTTTAACGAGATAATCGGCTAGGTCAGTTGCAGTTGCAAATCCTTGACGCGCAGCCGCTTGCATGTTTTGAGCATGCACCGTTAATCCCTTCATCATGTCGGCGAAGATGGTCAAAGTGTCTCTGACAGTATCAGCCGTATCAAATAAACCTTCCTTGTCTTCCTGGTTGTCCTTGTTGTAGGCCAGTGGCTGTCCCTTCATCAAAGTCAACAAAGCCATCAGGTGGCCATTGACACGACCTGTTTTGCCGCGTGCCAATTCCGGTACGTCAGGGTTTTTTTTCTGCGGCATGATGGAGCTGCCGGTACAAAACCTGTCAGCCAACGTGATGAAGCCTACTTTAGGGCTCATCCAGAGCACGAGTTCTTCGGATAATCGGGAGATGTGGACCATCACGATGGCGCTGGCCGCGCAGAACTCAATGGCAAAGTCGCGATCTGAAACCGCATCCAGCGAGTTTTGGCAAACACCGTCAAACCCGAGTGTTTTGGCCACCTGTTCACGGTCAATCGGATAACTGGTGCCAGCGAGCGCCGCTGCGCCTAGCGGCAGACGGTTAACCCGCGCTCTGCAGTCAGCCAAGCGTTCAGCATCGCGAGTGAACATCTCGGCATAGGCCATCAGGTGGTGTCCAAAAGTGACCGGCTGAGCTACCTGAAGGTGCGTAAACCCCGGCATGATGGTATCGGCATAAATTAACGCCTGCTCGGCAAGCGTGCGACGCAGAGACTTTAACTGAAGCTGAATCAAGTCAATTTGCTCGCGCAGCCAAAGCCTTATGTCTGTGGCAACCTGGTCGTTGCGTGAACGTCCGGTATGAAGGCGTTTGCCGGCATCGCCAATGAGTTCAACCAGGCGCTTTTCAATATTTAGGTGTACATCTTCGAGATCAAGTGACCACTGGAACTGTCCACTAGCGATTTCCTGACCAATGATCGTCATGCCGCGCTCAATGTCCGCAAAGTCCTGGCTGCTGATGACTCCAACCTTAGCCAGCATCTGGGCGTGCGCTAGCGAACCCTGGATATCTTGCATAGCCATGCGCTTATCAAAATCGACTGATGCTGTGTAACGCTTGACCAGATCTGACACGGGTTCTGAGAAGCGGGCAGACCAAGCTTGCGCCTTGTTGGCGAATTGGTCCTGATTCGAAATGGGGGAAGATTTATTCGTCATGGTGACCAGATTATAGAGTGCTAGGGTCGCCGGCAGGCGTGCAATAATCGGGATTCATGATTTTGACGTAAAAAGAGAGATCTATGGTCGCGGCAAACGTCGCGCTGGCTCAGCTAAACGCGACGGTCGGCGATTTTGAAGGCAATGCTCGCAAGATTGAGCAGATGGCAAGACTTGCGGCAGCTAGCGGTGCCGACGTGTTGTTGACGCCGGAAATGGCGCTAACTGGCTACCCGGCCGAGGATTTGTTATTGCGCCCCGCTTTTATTGAGCAAGAACGCGTGGCATTGCTTGCCTTAGTTGAACGTTTGGCCGATCTGCCGGGTTTGGCTGTGGTCGTGGGGCACACCCAGGCTCAGGGCAACGATTTGTATAACGCCGCAAGCGTGCTGTTAGAGGGCAGGGTAGTCGCTCGGTACTTCAAGCGGGAATTGCCTAATTATGGTGTTTTCGATGAAAAGCGCTATTTCGTTGCTGGGCATGAAGCCTGCGTGTTCGAGCATGCTGGCCTGAAATTTGGTCTTAATATTTGCGAGGATGCCTGGTTCAAGCATGCCCCTCAAGCTGCTGTGGCAGCTGGCGCCCAATGTTTATTGGTTCTTAATGCATCGCCCTTTCACATGGGCAAGTTCAATCAACGCCTTGAAATGATGCGTCGTTGTGTTGATCGGGCGGGCGTCAGCTTGGTCTATGCAAACCTTTGCGGCGCGCAGGACGAACTGGTGTTTGATGGCATGTCATTCGCAATGGACAAAACGGGCCATTGCATCGGACACGCGCCAGCCTATGATGAGTCAGTTACACAGGTCTCCGTTAACGCCAGTGGTGCCGTGACGGCGGTTACAACCGAGTCTGGGGATTGGACGCCTGTGACCAGCATGGAAGAAGAAGCCGAGCATGACCATTTGTCGATGGTGTGGCAGGCCTTGGTTGTAGGTACACGGGATTATGTGCAAAAGAATGGCTTTAAATCCGTCTTGCTTGGATTGTCCGGCGGGATTGATTCCGCTGTGGTTCTCGCAGTGGCCGTTCAAGCGCTAGGGGCCGATAACGTGATGGCTGTGATGATGCCATCTCGCTACACAGCAGACATTTCGCTGGCAGATGCTGCTGACATGGCAAAGCGTGTGGGGGTGCGCTACGAACAGGTCGCTATAGATGAAATTGCAAAGCATTTCGAGCATGCTTTGGCACCTGTTTTTGCGGGACGTGAGGCTGATACCACCGAAGAAAACATACAAGCTAGGGTTCGAGGCACGCTGTTGATGGCCCTGTCAAACAAGTTGGGTGCTCTGGTGCTGACCACGGGCAACAAGTCGGAATTAACCACCGGTTATTGCACCTTGTACGGCGACATGGCAGGTGGGTTTGCGGTTCTTAAAGATGTGCCTAAAACGCTCGTGTATCGACTAGCGCGCTGGCGTAATACGCAGTCTGAGGTCATCCCAGACCGGATTATCACGCGAGCTCCATCGGCTGAGTTGAGAGCTGACCAAACTGACCAAGATTCTTTGCCGCCTTACGAAGTGATAGACAGCATTATTGCCGGATATGTTGATCACAATTTGCCGGTCTCGCGACTGATTGAGGCTGGACTGGATGCTCAGGCGGTACAGCAAGTAGTTCGGTTATTACGCATCAATGAATATAAGCGCTCGCAATCTGCGCCGGGGCCTAAAGTCACTGTTCGGGCATTTGGACGCGATTGGCGCTATCCTTTGACCAATGCATTTCGTGAAACGGGTGCCTAGTGCATCTGGCGCCGCACAGCCAAATAGGGAGAAGCCGTGAAACTCGTAACCGCCATTATTAAACCGTTCAAGCTTGACGAGGTGAGGGAGGCGCTTTCTGAAGTCGGCATTACAGGCTTGACTGTGACCGAGATCAAGGGGTTTGGACGTCAAAAAGGCCATACCGAGCTTTATCGGGGCGCTGAGTATGTTGTGGATTTCTTACCCAAAATCCGAGTGGAAGTCGCTGTTGCCGACGCTAAGGTAGAGGCTGTCATCGAGGCCATCATTAAGGCTGCGCGTACTGGGAAAATTGGTGATGGCAAGATATTCGTATCGCCGCTGGATGAGGTGATCAGAATTCGTACGGGCGAGCAGGGCGATGAGGCACTCTAACTAGCTGAAACTCACCTTAAAGCTCAGGCTTTGTCGAACAAACGGGTACAGCCGGCCACGCGTGCTTATTGCCGTCTGTAAGACATCATAAAAACCTTCTGACGCAACGCAGCATGAAACCATTTAACTGGCAAAACCCTTATCCGAGCCTACGCATACCACTGTTCGCTAGAAACGTGGTGTCCACATCGCACCCGCTAGCTGCCCAAGCAGGATTGCGAATGCTGTATCAAGGCGGTAGTGCTGTAGATGCTGCCATTGCGGCAGCCGCAGCGATTACGCTAGTCGAACCAGTCTCTTGTGGGATCGGTGGTGATGCCTTTGCGATTGTCTGGGATAAGGGCAGGGCACATGGACTAAACGCATCCGGTCATTCCCCAGCCGCCTGGAACCTTGATTATTTCTCCAGTAAATACGGCTGCGACGCGACAGGCCGACCACTCGCTCCTAAACGCGGTGTTGACTCAGTGACTGTACCGGGGGTTGTTGCCGGATGGGCTGCTCTGCACGAGAAATTCGGCAAGTTGCCGTTTGCGGATTTAATGGTGCCAGCCATCGAGCTTGCCGAGCGTGGTTATGCGGTGCCACCAGTCGTTGCGCATAAGTGGGCAGCAGCCGTGCCTGAACTAAAAGATCAACCTGGATTTGCGCAAGCATTCATGCCAGGTGGAAAGTCGCCGGCTGTCGGGCAACGATTTAGTTGGCCCGCAGCTGCCAAGACGCTCCGATTGATTGGGCAAACTCAAGGCAAATCGATGTATCAGGGCGAGCTGGCTGAACAGTTGGTCAAGTTCCTTGGTGAGCATGGTGGTGCGCATACGCTCGATGATTTTGCGTCTTATGAGGCTCTATGGGTCGAACCAATTGCCAAAGATTATCGCGGATACACTTTGCACGAGATCCCGCCAAACGGACAGGGCATTGCAGCATTGATGGCGGTTGGCATGCTCGAGCACTTTGACCTTGCTAGTTTGGGGGTTGATTCGGTTGCCTCACAGCATTTGCAGATTGAAGCAATGAAGCTTGCGTTTGCCGATTTGTATAAATATGTCGCAGATGCCGGCAGCATGACAGTGGCGGCCGAACAACTACTCGATCCAGGGTATCTGGCGTCTCGTGCCAAGTTGATTGACACCAAACGTGCCACTTATTTTGGGCCGGGTGTCCCCGACGCTGGGGGCACAATCTATTTGTCCGCAGCCGATGAGTCCGGCATGATGGTTTCGTTCATTCAGTCGAACTACATGGGATTTGGTTCGGGTGTGGTGATGCCCGAATCAGGCGTCAGCCTGCAAAACAGAGGTGTTGGCTTCTCGATGGATGCAGATTCGCCCAATGTGGTCTCAGGCCGTAAGCGCCCGTTTCACACGATTATCCCGGGGTTTTTGAGTCGCCGTGGTGAGCCTGTGATGAGTTTTGGTGTGATGGGTGGCGATATGCAGCCTCAAGGGCATTTGCAGACATTGGTACGCATGCTTGATTACGACCAACAGCCGCAAGCAGCTTGCTGTGCGCCCCGCTGGAAGGTCAACCGTGATTTCACGCTCGATGTCGAGTCCACCATGGATCCCACCGTTGTTCAAGGGCTTAAGGCGCTTGGACATCAACTGAAATCAGTTGATGATCCTTACATGGATTTTGGTTCGGGACAATTTATTTGGCGCCTTTCAGCTGACCTTGAAGACGGCTATGTCGCCGCGAGTGACAGTCGAAGAGACGGTCAAGCGGTTGGTTTTTAGATCGGTCAAGCCGTGAAGTATGTCAAACGCCAGTCAGCATGGCTTGGTGGCGTTTTTCCCAAAGCATCATCAGCAGTACTACTGCTACGCAAGGGAATATCAACCAGTTAATCAATTCCCAGCCAGCGACTGAGAGTAGTTTGCCAGAAGCAAATGACGAAATAGCCACCGACCCAAATACTAGAAAGTCGTTCATGGCTTGAACCCGATTCTTCTCTTCAGGGCGATGACAAGTTGTCACCATCGTGGTGGCACCAATGAACCCTAAATTCCAGCCAACACCAAGCAATACCAGCGCAATCCAAAAGTGTTCAAGACCAAGCCCGGCTAGCGCCACGGCGCCTGAGGCCGCCAGAATAATGAGGCCTAGCGCCGTAATCGTCTTGACCCCGAAACGCTGTATAAGCCGCCCTGTAAAAAAGCTCGGTGCAAACATCGCAAGGACATGCCATTGGATGCCTAGTGCCGCCTCACCGACCGTGTGGCCACAGCCAACCATGGCGATGGGTGCTGCTGTCATCACAAAACTCATGAGCGCATACGAAACCACCCCGGCAGTCACGGCCAGAATGAATCGCGGTTGTCTGGCGATTTCCTTCAAGGTGCGTCCGGTGTGATTGGCTGCATTGCTCGTCTTGCTAGCAGATGCACGGGTACTAGTCGCGGATTTCAGTCGCCAGATAACCGGAATCGCAAGTGCCGCCAAGATCGCCTGGGCGACAAAGCTCCCCGCAAAAGGCGCCCATGGCACGATATCTCTTGTCCAAATGACGGTCTGCGGTCCGATCACCGCCGCAAATAGTCCACCAACCATTACCCAGGAGATCAACCTCGGTTTGATATCCTCTGGCGCACCATCTGCCACCGCAAACCGGTAGCTCTGAACGTAAGAGGCATAAAAACCCGCAATCATGGTGCCTAAGCAAAAGATCACGAATAATTGTTGGTAGATCCCAAACGCGGCTACCAAGCCAGCAATCATGCCCAGACCAGCGCCAAACAAATAACCGAGTCTCCTGCCATGGCGTCGCATGACCCAGGCAGCCGGTAGTGTGCCGATCGCCAATCCGAGGTTAAAGATGCTGACAGGTAGCGTCGCTAGAGCTGGGTTACTCGCTAGTTGTTGACCCACCAAGCCGCCTAAAGACACGATAATGGCAGGACTGGCGCCGCCAAGCGCCTGAGCAGTGGTTAGGACACGGGCGTTATGCTGTGATGTGCGAGAGAGATCCAAAGTCATGAGCGCATATTACCCATTTGTCGAGGATTCGGTGGTTGCGATCGCCCAAAAAGCCGGCAAAAAACACTCTGACACCAATAAAGGGGCGCCACCTCGCCAGAAAACGGAGCGCCTGGCCCAAAAGGTCCGGTTCCTGTTGCCTGATGACGTTGGCTCACTGGATAAAGCAAGTCTGGCCAATGGATGGGGCGAATGAATCCTGCCAGTTTCAAACGCACTGCGCCTGACATGTCTGTCGTCATAAAGGATATCGGCTAACGGTCGACGGCCAAGCTGGCCGATGGCCTGCCAGAGTCCACGACGACTGGGCAGACTGACGACTGAGCGAGCAACGACACAGCTTTGTCCATCGATCGACAAACAGATCTCCCGTATATGCACCGGCTGCCTTGACGTCAGTCGCATGATGAGTTGCTCATCAAGGGTCGGTAGGGCGGTCGTTTGTCTGATCACACCGAGCTCCAGACGACCAAGCTTGCGTAATCCGGCTGTCAAAGCCCCGGCTCGTCTTAGCCACTTTCTTTGCAGTGAATCCGCTAAAGGGTCTATTTGGGTGCTCCAACGGCACAATGCGATTGCTTGATCGGGAATCATGTTTGCGCTTTGGCGAGGTATCATCGCATCGTTTATGGAAAAAATTCGTATATCCAAACTCATGGCCCAGCAGGGTCTGTGTTCGCGTCGCGAGGCCGACGCCCATTTGGCTGCCGGGCGCGTGACCGTTGATGGCCAGCTCGTCGGGGTAGGCGATAAAGCTTGGCCAACACAGCGTATCGTACTGGATCAGCGCGGACAGGCGCAGCAACGCGCCAGCGTCACCGTACTGGTTCACAAACCGATTGGTCTTGTTTCTGGACAGGCCGAGGACGGTTATAAACCTGCCGTGACCCTGGTGACGCCTGCGAATCACTTTGGCGAAGATCGCTCTGGCATTGCGTTTCGTCGAGAACATTTACGGGGCCTGGCTGTCGCCGGACGGCTTGACATAGATTCCACTGGACTGTTGGTGTTGACACAAGATGGGCGTGTTGCAAGGCAGCTGATCGGTCAAGACAGTGACGTTGAGAAGGAATACCTCGTGCGGGTAAAAGGCAAGCTTTCGGCTGATGGTTTGGCTCGCCTGCGGCATGGATTGGTGTTAGACGGACGACCCTTAAAACCAGCGCAAGTTGCCTGGCAAAATCAGGATCAACTGAAATTTGTCCTCAAAGAGGGTCGCAAGCGCCAGATTCGACGCATGTGCGAGCTTGTTGGCCTGACTGTTCTGGGCTTAAAGCGGGTGCGAATCGGGAAAATCAAGTTGGGTAATTTGCCTGTTGGTCAGTGGCGATACCTAGGGGCCAATGAGCAAATCTAGCCACGGCATGGCCATACCCCTAGTGCATCGCGCGTGGCCTGCCCGATCTACCTGGTTTGTGAGGTTTCGGTGTTTCGGTAGCGTTCGCGCGCAGCTTCCAGCTCGCGTGATTATCCTGAGCCAACGTCTTTGCTAACCACGGTAAGGCAAGCTGGAGTTGTTTGTGCAGTGTGTAGGGCGGATTGATCACGAACACGCCAGAGCCAAATAAGCCATGTTGATCCGTGGGGGCTTTACAAACGGTCAACTCAGCTTGCAGCCACTGTATCCCAGGTAAATGCTGCAGTTGCTTGAGCATTTGGTCGACTTGCAATCGGTTAACCCGGGGGTACCAGATCAGATAGCAACCAGTGGCAAAGCGTGTCAGTCCGTCCTTGATGGCTTGTACAACCGATCGATAGTCTTGTTTATTCTCGTAAGCCGGGTCAATCAGTATGACTGCTCGTCGTGTCGGCGGCGGCAGTACCGCTTTGATGGCTGCAAATCCGTCGGCTCTTTCCAACTTGATGGCACGTGGCGGTAAACGGCGCTGTTGATCGAGGTTGTTTGCCAACACATCCGCTTCGGCCGACAGTAACTCAAAAAGCTTGAGACGATCCTGCGAGCGAAGCAGCTGCAAGGCCAACCACGGCGATCCTGGATACAGTGTTAGTTCGTGACTCGCGTTGAGCGCTTTGATCGCGCTGACATATTCAGACACCAGCCAAGGCAAGTCCGTTGCAGACCACAATCGACCAATACCATCGGCGTATTCACTGCGGGTATTGGCCCATTTGCCAGTAAGGTCATACAGGCCTGCTCCTGCATGGGTGTCAACGTACACAAATCCCGTCTCTTTCTCCTGGTAATACTTTAGAACCTCAAGCAAAACACAATGCTTGAGTACATCGGCATGGTTGCCGGCATGAAATCCGTGGCGGTAGCTAAACAAATCATCCTCACCGGCAATTAGGTTTAAGACTGGCTGCGTTATTCCGAGGGCAGGCGGGTCTGTCCCGCTTGCGCGCGTTCGCCAATGGTACACTCGGCGACATCGATTACAGGCTTAATTTACAGGCTTATTACCATCCATGTTTGATTTCATAAGATCGCATCGCCGTTGGATGCAGCTGGTCCTGTTGTTGCTGGTGGTACCGGCGTTCGCTTTTTTTGGGATTGAGGGCTATGTGGGCTTCATGTCGCGTGACAAGGAGCTAGCAGAGGTCAACGGGGTAGCTATCACCCAACCGGAATATGATGCCGTACGCCGCAATCAGCTCGAGGAATTGCGGCGCGTGCTTGGTGCGCAATTTGACGCAGAGGCGCTTGATACCCCTACATTTCGTGAGCGAATCCTCAATGACATGATTAATCAGCGCGTGATTGCTGAGGCGGCGATGCAGGGTCGCTACACCGTGTCGGACGAGCAATTACGTGAAACGATCGCCAAAATCCCAGCGGTCCAGGAGAACGGCGTATTCTCGCCCGAACGTTACCGACAGGTGCTGGCTGCCCAGGGCATGACCCCAGCAGATTTTGAGATGCGCGTTCGCAGCGACTTAATCCTGTCTCAAGTGCTAGGCCCCATTGGTTCGACCGCAGCGGCACCTAAGCGTGTAGCCGATGAGCTGATGGCTGCTCTGACGCAACAACGTACGGTTGCTCTACGGCGCTTTAACGCTCAGGGATTTGAGGCTGATGTGCAGGTGACCGATGCTGATATCCAGGCTTGGTATGACGCCAATGCCGAGCAACTGCGTCTGCCGGAAAGCGTCGACGTTGAATATGTCGTGCTAGACGAAGCGGCTGCAAGCAGAGGACTCTCGGTGCCTGCGGCGGAAATTGAAGCCTACTACCAACAAAATCAGTCTCGGTTTGGACAGCCAGAGCAACGACGTGTCAGCCATATTCTGCGCGAGGTTGCGACAGATGCTGATCAGTCAGCCAGAGACGCAGCGCTTGCCAAAGCCCAGGAACTAGCTAATCAGTTAAAGGCCGACCCGAGTCAGTTTGCTAAATTGGCTGCTGAGTTCTCGGAAGACCCAGGCTCCTCTGGCCAAGGTGGTGATCTGGGCTGGATTTCGAAAGACACTTTGGTGCCCGAAGTAGAGGAGGCAGTTTTTAAACTCGAACCCAATACGATCTCTGAAGTGATTCAGAGTCCCTTTGGGTACCATGTGGCGGTGGTTACCCAAGTTCAACCAGCGAGCGTCAAGCCGCTAGAGCAGGTTCGGGACGAAGTGCAAAACGAAGTCTTACGCCAAATGGCATCGGTGCGTTTTGCGGATCTTGCAAGCGAATTGACCAATCTCGTGTATGACCAGCGCGACGCGCTTGAGCCAATTGCCCAGCAGCTTGGGCTCGAGCTTAAGCGCGCTCAGGCGGTGGCGCGCAGCGGGCTGTTGCCTGACGAGCTGTTTTTCAGATCAACACCTTTGCAGGCTGGTCAAGCCGAGATACTGGGTAATCCGCGGGTGTTGCAGGTTGCGTTTTCTCCGGAGGTATTTCAGGACAAACTGAATTCTGGGGTGATTGAGACGTCGCCTGGCTCATTGGTAGCGTTACGTGTGACCCAGGTGAATCCCTCCTCGGTCCCGCCGCTAGAACAAGTCAAGGAGCTGATACGTGAGGATCTGGTGGCGCAAGGTGCGCTCAAGCTAGCGCGTGAAGCAGGCAAAGCAGCGTTAACGGTGATTGCTGATGGCAGTCAGCCAGCCATTGGCTTTGCTGCTGCAGAGGTCGTATCACGTCAAGACCCCCGTAACTTGAGCCCAGTTGAGCTTGATGCCGTCATGAAGTTGTCCGAGTCTGAGGTGCCGAAGGTAATTGGGGTCGATACCCCGATTGGATACAGCCTTCTGGAAGTCAAGGCGGTTAACCCCGGCGAGCCGTTACCAGATGCTAATCAAGCCCAGTTTAAAGGCCAGTTAGCCCAAGCTTGGGGCGGCGCAGAAGAACAGGCCGCTCTGCTGGTTCTCAGGCGTTTATTTAATGTGCAGATATTGCCTGATGCCAGAGTCCTTATTGATGGCAATGACGCTGGCACTTGATTGTCTGCGTGGGTCTTCTCGATCGTGCCCCATCGAGTTTTGTTGAATCAAGGTGTAGCAGCGGGTAGGGCACTCTGAACCGCAGGCCAGACGTTTTCAAGCAAGATTGGTTGTGCCTGCTCGGATGGATGTATACCATCCTCGATAAATAAGTTGCGATCCGTTTCAAGACCCGCCAACAGGAAAGGAACCAGTACGCTGTTGGTTGCAGCTGCAATTTCAGGATACAGCGACCTAAATGCCTCAGTGTAAGCAGGGCCATAGTTCGCCGGGATCTGAATCCCGGTGACGATGGTTAGGGCGCCAGCTTTTTGGGAAAGCTCAACCATCCGCGTTAGGTTGTTGCGGGTCATGTCGAGTGCCAGCCCACGCAGCGCATCGTTGCCACCAAGCTCAATGATGACCAGACCCGGGTTGTGCTCTTTCAGAAGCGCTGGTAGCCGCGTCACGCCACCACTGGTTGTGTCACCACTGATGCTGGCGTTAATGACCTCTGGCGGTTCGGGATACTGTTCGGCCAACCGGTTGCGCAAGAGCTGTACCCAACCGCTTTGGCGTTTGATGCCGTACTCAGATGACAAACTATCGCCCACAATCAGGATTGGGCGATCAAGACTGGCTTTCGGTGTCGATGCGTGCGCTGTGCCAAACAGGACTAAGCCAACAAAAATCAGAAATGTCAGCTTTGTCAGTGGGATATTGATAAAAAAGCGGTTCCAGTAATGCGACAATTGATACATGATGACGAATAATGCAATTGAAGTGATTGGGCTCACCAAGCGAGTGTCTGACGCCGGCGGTGAGTTGACTATCCTTGACGATATACGTTTTTCTGTAGCCATGGGTGAATCCCTGGCGATCACAGGAGCATCGGGATCCGGAAAGTCTACCCTCTTGGGACTCATGGCTGGCCTAGATGTTCCCAGCCAGGGCAAGGTCAATGTGCTTGGGACAGACCTATTTTCTCTTGATGAGGATGGTCGTGCCAAGTTTCGTGCTTCTCACGTCGGATTTGTATTTCAGTCGTTTCAGCTTTTACCCAACTTGACTGCTCTAGAGAATGTCATGTTGCCGTTAGAGTTGGCTGGTCACGATGCTGAAGCCCCCGCGCTTGAGGCCCTTGCGGAAGTAGGACTTGAGCATCGATTGCATCACTATCCTTCGACATTGTCTGGTGGAGAGCAACAAAGGGTTTCACTTGCAAGGGCCTTTATAAGTCGCCCAGCCTTGTTGTTTGCCGATGAGCCCACCGGCAGCCTAGACGTTGTGACAGGTGCCCGCATTATTGACCTGATGTTTCGGTTGCACCAAGATCATCGCACGACACTGGTATTGGTCACCCATGACCCCAATCTAGCCAAGCGCTGCCAACGGGTTGTGGAGATTCATGCTGGTCGTTTGGCCAGTGCCGAGATTGCTTGACGACGAGAACTATGCCATTCGTACCAGGCGATGCCAGCGCCGCTGGTGCAAATCAAACCGATACCAATCCAGCTAATCGCATCCGGGAAATCCCCCCAAATCAACCATCCCAGAGCCGCGGCGGGAATAATTTGTACGTACATGAAGGGTGCCAATAGGGAGGCGGCTGCTAGTCGATAAGCCTGTACCTGCAGTAGGTGACCAATTCCCCCACTGAGCCCTAGTGACAGCAGCACGGCCCAAGCGCCGAGAGGCAATTCCGCCAGGGTTTGAGCCCAATGGGGATCAGCGATCGGCAGCATAATGGGCAGCATTAAAGTCAGCGCGATGGCTCCTATCATCCCGCTCCAGAGTATGGTGGTTAATGGATGGTCAATGGCCACTTTGCGTGTCAACAAGTGCTGCGTAGCCATCAACAGGGCTGTCAGCACGCCGAATCCAACTCCTATCGGACTAAGCCCCGAGCTTGGACGCACCACAATCAACACCCCCATAAAACCCAGTGTCGCCGCCAACCACCGGGACACGCGTTTGGGTTCGCCCAGCAACCATGGCGCGAGCGCCAATATGATCAAGGGCGCAGCAAACAACATGGTGGTGGCTTGCGCCTGTGGCAGATAAGATATCGTCGTAAAAAAGCCCATGGTTGTGAACAGAATAGTCACACCACGCGAAAGTTGGTACTTAAGCGCATGGCTTTTAAAAAGGTGAAGTTCGTTGCGTGAAAGTAGTAGCCCAACGATCAAAAGAAAATGAACGACATACCTAAACCACGTAACGACTACCAGCGATACGCCAGCTGCCAGGATCCATTTGCCACTGGCATCCAGAACCGAAAGAACCGATAGCGATAGCAACAAGATTGCCACACCGGCAATCGCATTTTGTGATCTCAGGGTGGGTATCGGTTGCACGACAGTGAGACTCTTAAGCGGTGAGAACACATGATACGCTTTTGCACATTGATCCAACCACCTAATGAGGTCGGAAATGTTGTCTGGTGAACCCTATACCTTGCTAAACGTTACGCAAAGCCTGCGAGAGGGCAAGGTGACAGCCTTGCAGTTGACCCAGGCGTGTTTGGCGCGTATCAAAGATCCGAAGGGGCAGGGTAGCGTGGCTTTTACGCGCGTGTTCGAAGAGCAGGCGCTAGCCGATGCCAAAGCATCTGATGTCAGGAGAGCGCAAGCAGACTGCTTGTCAGAGATTGATGGTGTACCCATCTCGATCAAGGATTTGTTTGATATTGCCGGGTTGCCGACGACGGCTGGCTCTGTTGTGTTGTCTGACGCCAAGCCAGCAGCTGCAGATGCCCTTGTGGTCAAGCGGCTGCGCGAGGCCGGTGCAGTGATCTTGGGTACGACCAACATGACTGAATTCGCGTACTCAGGGCTTGGTCTGAATCCGCACTACGGAACGCCTTTGTCGCCCTGGGATCGCCAGACCGGTCATATAGCCGGGGGCTCTTCGTCCGGTGCGGCGGTTTCTGTCGCCGATGCCATGGCGATCGCCGCAGTAGGTACCGACACGGGCGGATCGGTTCGGATACCGGCAGCATTTTGTGGGCTGGTCGGGTATAAACCAACCGCGCGTCGGATCGATATGAGTGGTGCCTTGCCCTTGTCAGCATATCTGGACTCAATCGGGCCAATCGCACGAACGGTGGCTGATTGTGCCTGGCTTGCTTGTGTCATGGCTGCTGAACCCGTTTCTGTACCAGCACCGATAGGGTTAGATGGACTAAGGCTCGGCGTGCCCAATCAATTGGTACTTGATGGCATGGATGATGTGGTGTCCAGCACCTTTGCAGTGACCTGCGATTTACTTGAACAATCAGGTGTTCAAATTGTTAGTCTGGATCTGCCCGAGCTACTTGAAATCGCTACCATGAATGCCGCTGGTGGATTTACGGCTGCTGAGGCCTGGGCGTGGCATCAAGATCTACTTAATTCAAGACAATCCGAATATGACCCTAGAGTGGCAGTGCGTATCCGACGCGGCCAGTCTCTCGATACTCCGTACATCGCAAAGCTTGAGCAGCAACGACGAGACTGGATTGCGCGCGTGCAGGCAAAGCTTCACTCGGTCGATGCACTATTGATGCCAACAGTCCCCATCGTACCGCCAGCGCTTGGCCCACTGCAGGACAATGACGAGCTGTATGCGCAGACAAATCTCTTGGTATTACGCAACCCGACGGTTATCAATTTTTTAGATGGCTGTGCGATTAGTCTGCCGTGTCATCATCGAGGACAACCCCCTGTGGGAATGATGCTTGCTGGCCTTAGCGGACAGGACGATAAAGTGCTTGCGATCGCATTAGCCTGCGAAGCCATTATGTCCAATCAGGATTAAATCGGAAGACGTTCAGGCGGTGACCGAACAACCAATGTCAGTGATGGGCTGCGTTGGCCTGGTGATTACCTTTTAATCGAGCAATCCTTCTGACCTGCGGCACGCGACGGATTGCTCGAAATACCTTAGCCAAGTGTTTACGGTCATCGACTTGGACGGTCATGCTCAACAAAAACGCCTCGCTGGTGTCGTCAGTCATGGTGACATTGGTAATGTTGGAGTCTGCTTGGGCGATTTCACCGGCGATCTTACCGAGCACACCGCGTTCATTTAATGCAGTGACATCTATGCGCGCCAGAAAGTGCTTGGCGTGGTTGTGATCCCAAGCGACGTCAATCCAGCGATCCGGTTCACGCTCCTTAGCACGCATAGCAACTGGGCAGTCAGCGGTGTGCACAACCAAGCCGGTGCCCACACGAATACCAGCCACAATTTCATCACCGGGCAAGGGTCCGCAACAAGGCGCCAGTGATACTGCTTGTCCCTCGTTGCCCTGGATAAGAATGGGTGCGGCACGTGCAGCGCTTACCACGTCGATATGGGCGGCCGTGGTCTCAAGCAAGGGGTGATCGGCGGTGAATCGACGAGCAACCACAGCAGCCAGACGTTTGCCTAAACCGATGTCAGCAAGGATTTCCTCTCTCGATTTGGCACCACTTTCTTTGATCAATTTGTCCCACGTGGGATCGTCATTGTCAGGAAAGTCGATCTGCAATTCGTGCAAGGATTGGGTAAGCAGTCGTTTGCCAAATGCTACCGATTCGTCATACCGAACTGTGCGCAAATAATGACGAATTTCTGAGCGGGCACGACCGGTGCGCGCAAAGTTCAACCAGTGCGCGCTTGGGCGTGATGCCTCCGAGGTAATGACCTCAACGGTGTCACCGCTCGACAGCTCGGTACGCAGTGGCACATACTCACCGTTGACTTTGCAAGCAACGGCGTGATTCCCGATGTCGGTGTGAATTGAATATGCGAAATCAACTGGTGTTGCACCGCGTGGCAGCGAAATAATTTTGCCGTTGGGCGTAAAGACATAGACCGCATCAGGGAAGAGATCGACTTTGACGTGCTCAAGAAACTCGCCGGAGTCGCCAGTTTGGCTCTGGATATCAAGCAACGATTGCAACGCGGAGTGTGTTTTTTTCTGGATGTCTGACAAAGAGACATCATCGGTTTTGTATATCCAATGCGCTGCCACACCTTGTTCAGCCACATTGTGCATTTCGCGGGTACGAAACTGAAACTCAATCGGCGTCCCATAGGGACCTACCAGCGTCGTGTGTAGCGACTGGTATCCGTTTAACTTGGGGATCGCCACATAATCCTTGAACTTGCCCGGTACGGGACGATACAACTGATGCAAAATGCCCAACGCGAGGTAGCATTCAGGCAGGGTATGCACGATGACACGGAACCCATAGATGTCAAGCACATCGGAAAACGATTTCTTCTGGTCGGTCATCTTGCGATAGATGCCCCAGAGCGTTTTCTCTCTGCCAGTGACGTCGGCCTCAATACCGGCAGCAGGCAACGCGGCACGGACTGAATCGAAAATTTTTGTCAGAACCTCGCGACGGTTGCCACGTGCAGCGAGCACTGCTTTGTGTAGAACAGAGTACCGGTTTGGATACATCGCCTCGAAACAAAGGTCCTGAAGCTCGCGATAGACTGCATTCAGACCGAGACGATTGGCAATTGGGGCATAGATGTCCAAGGTCTCTTTGGCGATTCGTCTGCGCTTTTCTGGGCTAACCGCACCTAGCGTGCGCATGTTGTGCAACCGATCGGCAAGCTTGATCAGGATAACACGCAGATCACGCGCCATGGCGAGCAACATCTTGCGGAAACTTTCCGCTTGTTGTTGAGCCTTGGTCGCAAAATCAAGCCGATCTAGTTTCGAGAGACCGTCAACCAGTTCAGCGACATCCGTTCCAAATTTTTCCGCGAGTTCAGTTTTGGGGATGCCCTGGTCTTCCATGACATCGTGCAACAAAGCCGCCATGAGGGCATCGGCATCTAGCTTCCAGCCAGCGCAGATCTCGGTGACAGCAATGGGGTGGGTGATGTAGGGCGCACCGCTTGACCTGAACTGCCCCAAGTGGGCTTGATCTGAGAATTTGTAAGCTTCTTTTACCCTGGCTACATCCTTCTTGGGCATGTAGCCAGAGATAATTTTTTGTAGCTCGGTGATTGATGCCTGCTCTGGTTCGGTGCCAGCACTCGTCAAAGCTTGTGTGGCACCTGAGCTATTTTGTTGACTCTTTGCACGTCTACCAAAGCGCGAACCAACCTTGATTGCCGAGAGCAACCCGCTAGATGCAGTGCGTAGCCCCGGAAACCCCATCTTTTTCTACCTGATCAAGTTGGCACCTTGCGCAACATTTCTGTGCCCGTCAAACCGGCAGCAACCTCACGCAGCGCGAGCACTGTTGGTTTATCACGGCTGTCTAGACGCGGTGCGTGACCTTGCGCCAACTCACGAGCACGATAGGTTGCTGCTAGGGTGAGTTTGAAGCGATTCGGGATTTGGTTCAGACAGTCTTCAACGGTTATACGTGCCATTTGGCCATTTCTCACAAAAAAGTTAACTTAAACAACAGGATATAGCGTTTTGTGTCACAACACCAGTACTACCTTGTCACCAGTGCATTGTGGCGCGAATCCGACGGTATTTGATCAGGCGCACTATCTCGGTAAACCAAACGAATCGAATAGGGCCGGGTTCATCACAGCCTGTCTGGCGTATCGCAGGCGAGCACTCGAGATGATATGTTCGAGCTGCTGTAAAGCAACGCTAAATTCTTGATTAATAATAACATATTCGAATTCGTGGGCATGAGCAATTTCGCTGCTCGCGCCAGCCATTCTCTTGGAAATGACCTCTTCGGAGTCCTTGCCTCGAGCTCTTAGGCGTGATTCAAGTGCGTCAAGCGAAGGTGGAAGGATAAAAATGCCCGTGACACCTTGCAGCATCCGACGAACTTGTTGCGCGCCTTGCCAATCAATCTCGAGCAACACGTCTCGCCCAAGTTCAAGCGCTCTGGCCAGCGGTGCGCGCGGGGTGCCGTAAAAGTTGTCATGCACTTGAGCCCATTCCAACAGCTCATCGCCATCGCGCATGGCTTTGAATTGATCTGAGGACACGAAATAATAGTCTCGTCCGTCAACTTCTCCCTCGCGCGGCGCCCGGGTCGTACAGGAGATGGAGAGCTGCAAGCCGGCATCGTTTTCAAGTAGGGCGTTCACCAAGCTGGATTTGCCCGCGCCGCTGGGGGCTGTGACTAAAAATACGTTTCCGGCAGGCTGATTTTTCATGTGCTTAAACAACGATGGCTTGCATATGCATACAATTGCCTGAGCATAGCAGAAGCGCCATCGCTTGGTGTGGCGGCTAGATCACTAAGGAGACAGGTTTGAATCAGGCAGCAACAAAAAAGGTGGCGGTGGTCACAGGGGCCGGTAGTGGAATCGGCAGGGCAGTCTCATTGGCATTGGCAGCAGATGGATTTGATGTCGTGATGGCTGGTCGCCGAGCTGACGCACTGGAACAAACCCGTTCGATGGGGCCAGCTGAGCGACTTCACGCGATGGTCACCGATGTCACAAGCTACGATCAGGTCAAAGCGTTGTTTGACCACGTTGATCAGAAGTTCGGTCGGCTCGATGTGCTCTTTAATAATGCGGGTCGTGGAGCGCCGGCCGTGCCAATCGAAGATCTCCCGGTGCAGACCTGGCTCGATGTGGTCAACGTCAATTTAAATGGCATGTTCTTTTGCGCGCGTGAAGCGATCGCTCTGATGAAACGACAAGATCCTCAAGGTGGTCGTATCATCAACAATGGTTCCATCTCTGCACACGCGCCTCGACCGTTTTCGATCGCCTATACCGCAACTAAACATGCGGTGACTGGTTTGACAAAATCCATTGCGCTTGACACCAGACCATACGGCATTGCCTGCACTCAGATCGATATTGGTAACGCCGCTACCGAGATGACCGACCGCATGGCAAAAGGGATTTTGCAAGCTGACGGTTCAACCCGGGTAGAGCCGCGCATGGATGTTAACCATGTAGCTCAGTCGGTCGTTCAGATTGTGAACTTCCCGCTTCAGACCAATGTGCAGTTCATGACAATCATGGCAACCAATATGCCGTTTGTCGGTCGTGGCTAAGCCTTGAGCGACATCCGCAGTGAGGTATGGTCGTCATTCGATGTTCTGAATCTGTTCGCGCATTTGTTCGATCAAGAGTTTCAGATCCATAGCGGCTCTGGTTAATCGAATATCAACTGCTTTTGAACCCAGCGTGTTGGCCTCACGGTTCATTTCCTGGAACAGGAAGTCGAGCCGTTTACCTACGCTTTTGGTATTTGGCCTGGCTGTGCTGCGGTCGTTTGTGGCTAAGCTGTCCTGAAGCTCATCCAAATGCAGGTTAAGCCTGTCTAGCTCTTCAGCGACATCAGCTCGCAGTGAGAACAGATTGGCTTCAGCTGCCAGCCGTTCAGAGATCTCTTCTGGCCGAATGTGTGTCAGACCCTCGGGACTGACCTGGTCAAGCGCTTCGCGCATACGCGATGCCAGTCTATTTGATTGCGATTTCAACAAGACAGGTAATTCAGCTTTGAGCGCAATGACGATGTCTTTTGCCTGCATGGCCTGACCTTTGATGAGATCGGCTAGTCTGGCGCCTTCTCGTTCTCGGGACTGCACCAACTGCGCGAGTGCTTCATTCGCAGCCTCAAGGCAAAGGGGGACCCATCGCGTCGGATCGGAAACATTTTTTTCGCTTTCGGTCCATTGCAAGACGTCAGCAAAGGTCGGTGCCTGTATGTTCGGTAATTGTTGTTTGATCCGCTCAAAGACTGCTTGAATGTCATCTAACGTGCGTTGCTCCACCACAGAGGAGAGACTTTTCTGAGGGCGGCTATAGCTAGCTCGCACATCCACTTTGCCGCGCGTCAATGTTCGCGACACCAGCTCTCGAAGCGGCATCTCTGCCATGCGAAGTTCATCTGGCATACGAAACTGCGTTTCGAGGTAGCGACTATTAACGCTTCGAATCTCGATGGTTACCGTGCAGTTGTCACTGCTGGCTTGGGCATTACCGTAGCCCGTCATGCTTTTGATGGTCATTCTAGAATTCCAATGGCAGCACCGTCTGTGCTGCGTGGGTCACTTGCACCGAATTGTTGCCTGCCTTCGATGGCTACCGATTGTAAGCGGCCTGCCGCTCTGCTTGCTTTAACCGGATGTCCCATGCCTCGCAAAATCGCGATGGTATCCGGGCTAAAACCCTGTTCGAGCCATAACGTGTCTGGTAACCACTGGTGATGCATACGGGGCATTGCGCTGGCAGAGGCAATGTTCATGCCGTGGTCAGAGACATTGGTAATGAATTGCAAGACGATGGTGATGATGCGTGACCCACCTGGTGATCCCGTCGCAATCCATGGCTTGCCTTCTTTGAATAAGAGGGTGGGGGTCATTGAACTGAGTGGACGTTTGCCCGGTGCTATGGCGTTGGCCTGGTTACCAATCAGACCGAAGGCATTTGGAAATCCAGGCTTTGCCGAGAAATCATCCATTTCATTGTTTAGCAACACCCCAGTGCCTTCGGCCATCCAGCCTGAGCCGAAGTTTAGGTTCAGTGTGGTTGTTGTTGCCACCAGATTGCCATGCCGGTCTGCCACAGAAAAGTGTGTCGTTTCAGTGCTTTCTTGTGTCTTGGGCTGACCTGATTTGATTTGCTCGCTCGCGGTGGCGTGTGTTTCATTGATCAATGACAGTCTGGATTGGGCATAGTCTTTTGCAATCAGTTCATGGATGGGCACTGGGTAAAAGTCAGCGTCACCAAGGTGGGTTGCGCGGTCTGCATACGCAAGCTTGGCGACTTCACTAAAGCGATGCAGGTTGATGGCACTGCCCCAACCATCGGAAGCAATCGCCCACTGTTCAAGCATATTGAGCATCTGCACCAGATGAATGCCACCAGCGCTTGGCGGAGGCATGCTGGCAATCTGGATACCACGATAATCGCCCCAGATGGGTTGTCTTATCTTGGCTTTATAGTCGCGCAAATCACCCAGTGTCATTTGTCCACGATCGGCATTGATCGTGTCGACAATACGGCTTGCTACCGGGCCACGATAGAAGCCATCCGCACCTAGATTCACGATTCTGTTCAGTGTGTTTGCCAGATCAGCTTGTATCAGTGTTTCGCCCGCCGCTAAAGGCCGCAGCGATTCACGAGGACATACGATTGGCTCGCACTTGCTATGGGCGACTCGCCTGAAAAAAATTGACCGGTTAGGCGGTGACTTGTACAAATGATCTGCATGCGTACGCAGTAGCCTGGCTAAAGTGGGCGATACGATAAAGCCATCTTGAGCTAGTGCAATCGCTGGTCCAATGACCGTCTCACGAGACATCGTGCCGTGGCGCTCGAGCGCTAATAACAGCCCGGCCACACTGCCTGGGACACCAATCGCGGCTGTTGACTCGATCGACCATTCACGCGCGACGTTGCCGTTGTGATCAAGAAACATGTCAGCACTTGACTGTTGTGGCGCCATTTCCCTGAAATCGATCGCTTCAGTGACATTCTGACTTGATTGGTGCAGGAGCATGAAGCCGCCACCGCCAAGATTACCGGCATAGGGCAAGACCACCGCAAGTGCAAAACCAGTGGCTACGGCGGCATCAACTGCATTGCCGCCAAGTTTCAAGATGTTTGCCCCGATTTCGGAGGCAAGGTAATGATCACTCGCTACCATGCCACCTGTTGCGACGTTCGGCTGAAAAATTTCCTGGCGTTGGGCGTATTGCAGTACGGCTTGCGAGGAGGGTGCTGCAACCTGAGCCAGGCTGCTCGGTATTCCGACCCACAGGGCAATGCACAGCCCCCAGACCAGTTTGATCGCGTCAAAATGCGGTGTGCGTATACTGTCGCTCATTGGTGTAACTCAACGGTTGTGGCCCGGACGGATGTCCCGTCCGCAAATCATAGCAATGAGCGCAGTGGCTTGTTGAGTTACCGCATTGAATTCAACGAGTTTTAACGTGTCAAGGAACATGAATGTCCGAGCCAACCAAATCGATTCCAAGAGCACATCAACGGCCTTTTGATGCGCTTCGACCCGTGACGTTCGTGCGCGGTTTTACCCGCTATGCGGAAGGATCTGTCTTGATCAGTATGGGTGAAACAAGGGTTTTATGCACAGCCAGCGTACTGGATAAAGTCCCGTCATTTCTCAAAGGTAAGGGGCAAGGCTGGGTAACAGCTGAATACGGGATGTTGCCGCGTTCAACCCACACCCGATCAGATCGTGAAGCCGCAAGAGGAAAGCAGTCCGGTCGCACGCAAGAGATTCAACGTTTGATCGGCCGTAGCTTGCGCGCTGTCATTGATTTATCTGCGCTTGGCGAGCGAACCATTCATATCGACTGCGATGTATTGCAAGCTGACGGAGGCACGCGTTGTGCAAGCATCACTGGTGCCTGGGTGGCGTTAGCTGATGCCATCGATGGCTTGCTTGCAGCGGGGGCTTTAATGGATAGTCCATTACTGGACAGTGTGGCTGCAGTGTCGGTCGGACTAGTTGGCGGCCAGCCTCGCCTAGATCTTGACTATGAAGAGGACTCTGGATGTGATGCCGACATGAATGTGGTCATGACCGGCAGTGGCAGGTTTGTGGAAGTGCAGGGCACTGCCGAGGGGCATACGTTTGAGCGACCCATGCTTGACCAGCTAATCGACCTTGCTCAGACAGGGATCGCGCAATTGCAGCAACTCGCCAGTCAGGCCCGGGCATGACTTTGATCAGACTACTGGCGCAGTTCAAAGATTGCTTCGACTTCTACGGCAACATTTCCAGGCAATGCTGCCACCCCGATTGCTGAGCGGGCATGACGGCCAGACTCACCCATAATCTCTACAATCAAATCAGACGCTCCATTAATCACTTTAGGGGCGTCTCCAAACGGAGCCTCTGAGTTGACATACCCGGTTAGTCTCACGCAAGAGGCCACCTTGCTCCAATCGCCGCCAACCGCCAAACGTAACACTAAAAGGATATTTTGCATGCAAAGTTGGGCAGCCTCATATCCTTGCTCGATCGATAGATCTTTACCAACCTGGCCAACGATTGGATCACGTCCATCCTGGGTCGACGTCTGTCCAGATACGTACAACAGATGTCCGATTTGCCGATAGGTGACGTAATTGCCACCAGCACGACGATCAGGCAGCGTTTGTATGTGACGAATGACAGGATGATTAATGTCTATTGTCATTGCTAGTTCAATAAAAGATTGCCGACTTTGGCTGCC
The DNA here is from genome assembly GCF_022811525.1 of Orrella daihaiensis. Taxonomy (NCBI): domain Bacteria; kingdom Pseudomonadati; phylum Pseudomonadota; class Betaproteobacteria; order Burkholderiales; family Alcaligenaceae; genus Orrella; species Orrella daihaiensis. The sequence continues at coordinate 1,569,982 of NZ_CP063982.1, forward strand.
GTTTCGATTTGCCAGACTTGATCAATGATTGACTTGACCTCCTGCGCCGTGGCTGCGTTTTGGTAAGTTCCAAGTCGCATGGCCTTGTCTTCGATTTCCGGGCGCGATAGTGTGTTGCCGGGGTCGCCCTTGGGTTCCTCCACTACCGTCGTGACGGTTTTGCCATCGCGAGTGGTCACGGTCACCTTTCCGATCCAGCGTGCCGGATATGCCTGATCAATTTCGGGATCGAGCACCATGGTCACACGCTCACGGAATTCGGTAATCTTGCCGTCGCCCAGCACTGAATCGAAGCTAATAAGATCAGCGCTGTTTTTAACCGCGATCAAGCCCAGGACAGTACCCATTGAGAACTTGGATTGGTGCACTGTCTTGGGGTCAGTGACTGGACCGAGCACATCAATGGCACCCTGATGCACGTGGGCTACGACTGACTCAATATCATCTACGCTCAGGTTGTTATCCAGCATTGCTTTTTGCAAAGCGTCCGCAGCAGGGTGGGTGTGCCGGCAAGAGGCATGGAACTTGAAGGAGGTTTCAGCCAATGCCCAACGGCTGCCCAGGCCATCAACGAGCTTGGCTGGATCGGCATTGGTGGTCATGGCAACACCAAGCCCTTGCTTGCCCTCGAGAATGCGTTTCGCGCCGGTAAACCCGCTTGCCGCTAAATACGCCGCTTGCAAACCCGTCGACGCAGCATGGCCGGTGTGCAGCTGCTTGGAATCAGCAGCATCGCGTAAAAACTCCCAAAGGCCGCCAGTCACCGTTCCTGCTGACCCGAAAGCATTGAGCATTTGCTCAGGCGTCAAACTCAACAAACGCCCGACCGCAGCGGCCGCGGCAATCGTCCCGGCAGTGCCGGTTGTATGGAAAGTTTTGTAGTGTGGACGACCCAAGAACTCACCTATGCGGATGCCAACTTCATAGCCAGCCACACACGCTGTCATAAAGTCCTTGCCAGATGCGCCAATGGCTTGGGCTACCGCGAGCGCTGGTGGGATAACGACTGCTGCGGCGTGAAATACCGCACCATTATGCACGTCATCCTGTTCAACAAAGTGCGCCGATGCAGCGTTAACCATTGCTGCGAAATACGGTGAAGTGTGAGTGCGACGCACAAAGTCTTCGCTCAGCCCTTGCGCCGGTCCCATTGCTTTGGCGAAGTCCGCCATGTTGAGTACCGGCCTGGCCTTAGAGCCAGCTAGGATTGACGCCATGGTGTCGAGCAGCAGATCTTCAAACCGCCGTGCCACTGCCGCAGGGATGTCTTCAAAACGAAGATTGGCAGCAAACGTAGCCAGCGTGGCACTCGGATGCAACACGGCAGTTTGCCCAGGGTTCGACTCGGCGATGTGAGTGGCAGTAGACATGGTTTACCTCGACAGAATTAGAATGAACGTGGCAGGCCCAACACATGCTCGGCCACGTATGACAAGATCAGGTTGGTCGAAATGGGGGCAACTTGGTATAGGCGTGTTTCGCGGAATTTACGCTCCACGTCATATTCGCAAGCGAAACCAAACCCACCATGAAACTGTAAACACGCATTAGCTGCTTCCCAAGATGCATCGGCAGCCAAGAGTTTCGACATATTGGCCTGAGCACCGCAAGGCAGGTGCGCGTCAAACAAACGACACGCCTCGTAGCGCATCAGGCTGGCTGCTTCAACATTGATGTATGCCTTGGCTATCGGGAACTGCACGCCCTGGTTTTGTCCGATGGGGCGTCCAAACACGATCCTGTCCTTGACGTACTTCGTGACGCGGTCGATAAACCAATAGCCATCACCAATACACTCGGCAGCGATCAGCACCCGTTCCGCATTCAACCCGTCGAGGATGTACTTAAAGCCCTTACCTTCCTCGCCAATCAGGTTTTCAGCGGGGATTTCAAGGTTGTCAAAGAACAACTCGTTGGTTTCATGATTCACCATGTTCAGGATCGGACGAATGGTCATCCCGTTTTTAACCGCGTCGTGCAAATCGACTATAAAAATCGACATTCCTTCCGATTTTTTGGTGACCTGATTTAGCGGCGTAGTGCGCGCAAGCAGAATCATCAAGTCAGAATGTTGCACTCGAGAAATCCAGACCTTTTGTCCATTGATGACGTACTTGTCGCCTTTCTTGACAGCAGTTGTTTTTATCCGGGTGGTGTCGGTGCCGGTGGTCGGCTCAGTCACACCCATTGATTGCAGTCGTAATTCGCCCGAGGCGATTTTCGGGAGGTAGAGGCGCTTTTGTTCCTCTGATCCGTGGCGCACCAGTGTGCCCATGTTGTACATCTGCCCATGACAGGCTCCCGAGTTGCCACCACAGCGGTTGATTTCTTCCATGATGACTGAGGCTTCAGCCAGGCTCAATCCTGAGCCACCGTATTCTTGAGGAATGAGAGCAGCCATCCAGCCAGCATCGGTCAGTGCTTTCACAAACTCATCGGGATAGCCTCGTTGCTCGTCCACCTTGCGAAAATATTCATCGGGGAATTGAGCACAGAGGCTACGGATGCCATCACGGATGTCTTGATACTGTTCTGCGTAGGTTGTCATATTTGGCTTATCATTGAGATTTGATACCGCGCCAAATTAGCCTGCCGAACGCACCTTTGCCAATTGACGTTTCACAAACCCCGACTTTGCCTAGGGCAAACCGTGGCGGTCGGCAAGTGCATTGCGCCGCAGCATAATTTTTAGCAAAAACACATGGCTAGTCATTTTGACCTTACAGACCTTCAGCTCATTGTCAATATTGGGGATGCCAATAGCTTGACCCGTGGTGCTGAGCGTTCGCACCTGTCACTTCCGGCGGCTAGTAACCGCGTGAAAAATCTCGAGGAGCATTTCGGGACTCGATTGTTTCATCGAAACAGTCAGGGTGTGACGCTAACGCCTTCGGGCGAGGCATTCATGCGGCATGCGCGTAAGGTATTGCAACAGATCGAGCATTTGCGTGGCGATATCTATGAATATTCCCGAGGCATCAAGGGCCAAGTCAGGATGGTTGCCAACACGACTGCCATGAATGAGTTCATGCCGGCAGTGCTTAGTCGATATTTGGCCTCGCACTCCGATGTGACGGTTGATCTGCGTGAGCGACTAAGTTATCTCGTTGTGAAAGCGGTCATCGACGGTACTGCTGACATTGGCATCGTTGCTGGTAAGCCAGCAAATGCTGAATTGCAATATTTACCTTATCGGCGTGATCGCCTCGCGTTAGTTACTCCAGCTAGTCATCCGCTGGCTGATCGTGACTCTGTTTCATTTAACGAAACCCTCGACTTCGAATACGTTGGTTTGTCTGAGTGGAGCGCCATACACGCATTCCTTATTCAAGCGGCAGATAATTTGGGGTACCCGTTTCGCTTCCGGGTAGAGGTTGGTAGTTTCGATGCTGTTTGCCGCATGATCGAGGCTGGCGTAGGGATTGGTGTGGTGCCCCAAAAAGCGGCGCTGCGCTACAGCAACACCATGAAAATCCGTGTTATTGAGCTAACCGATGCTTGGGCAGAGCGCAAATTGCATGTTTGTGTACGTGACCTCGATGCATTGCCATCATTCGCGCGCGAGCTAGTACAGATGCTGCAAGATGACGTGCCTACCGACGAACGCGAAGAAAATGGTCGCTAATACCCAATTGTCTGAGTTGGTGCTGGCCTCTGCCAACACCGGGAAACTGCGTGAATTTGATCGGTTGCTGCTTCCGATTGGCGTAAAAGTCCGCAGTCAATCGGAATTTGCAGTATCGCCTGCAGACGAACCGTTTGACACTTTTGTGGAAAACGCGCTGGCCAAGGCACGTCACGCTAGTGCACAAACCGGTCTGCCGGCGCTTGCCGACGATTCCGGGATATGCGTACCGGTTCTGGGTGGAGCGCCTGGCGTCAGATCGGCCCGATACGCGCAGCCTCAGCCAGGTGTCGATCAAGATCTGCTCAATAACGCCAAATTAGTGCAGGCTCTGGCTAGTTTCGATGATCGTCGCGCCTATTATGTCGCCGTATTGGTGTTCGTGACTCGTCGTGATGATCCTCTGCCCATCATTGCGCAAGGCTTATGGATGGGTGAGGTTAGGGCGGACCCTCGTGGTGATCATGGCTTTGGCTACGACCCGCATTTCTGGTTGCCTGATCTAGGCGTATCAGCAGCCGAGCTCGATCCCGCTGAAAAAAATCGCGTCAGCCATCGTGGACAGGCGATGCATTCGCTCATTGAGCAAATGAGCCAGCGAGGGTTGGTTTCGGGCTGCACTCATTGAGAGTGTAATTTTGGATAAACGCGTCATACCGATCTTTGATGAGACGCCAGGTAAACCATCAGGCGCGCCAACGTTGGGTCAGGGGCTGTCGAGTTTGCCGCCACTTGCACTTTACATCCATGTTCCATGGTGTGTGCGTAAATGTCCCTACTGCGACTTCAACTCACACCAAGCGCCTGAGTCCCTACCCGAATCGGATTACTTGTCTAGCTTGACAGCGGATCTAGAACAGGCACTACCGCTAATTTGGGGCAGACAAATTCACTCGGTATTTATTGGTGGCGGCACACCAAGTTTGCTCTGCGAAGCAACGATTGACCAGATGCTCGGCATGATTCGGGCGCGCTTGAGTTTGTGGCCAGATGCCGAGATCACGCTTGAAGCCAACCCGGGTACGGTTGAAGCCAATCGGTTCAAAAGCTACGCCGCCAGTGGAGTTAACCGGATATCGCTAGGTATTCAATCATTTGATGACGAGCATCTCGCACGTTTGGGGCGCATTCATGATTCTCAGCAAGCGATGTTCGCGATTGATTTGGCGCAGAACGCGGTCGCACGAGTGAATCTTGATTTGATGTATGGACTCGTGGAACAAACGCTTACTCAGTGCAAGCGCGATCTTGAACTCGCTGTTTCATTTCAGACAGAGCACTTAAGCTTATATCAGCTAACGCTTGAGCCGCAGACTGTGTTTGCCAAATATCCACCGACACTTCCCGATGAGCAGACCATTGAGCAAATGGAGGGGCTAATTGAGGAATTGGTCGAAAGTGCAGGTTGGCAGCGATACGAAGTATCGGCCTATGCGCGCCACAACGCTCGCTGCCGACACAACATGAATTATTGGACTTTCGGGGATTATCTTGGGATAGGGCCAGGCGCCCACAGTAAGATTTCGTTTCCCGACCGGATTGTCCGTCAAGCAAGGACTCGCAATCCAATTCAATGGATGCAGTCAACGCTTGCGTTTACTGGCGAGCATATTGCACAAAATCGTGAACTCACCGAGGATGATTTGCCGTTTGAGTTTTTTCTGAATGCACTGCGGTTACGCGACGGCATCAATTTGGATCTGTTTACCGAACATACGGGTCTGTCGAGTTCTGTAATTACGCCGCTGCTTCAAAAAGCGAAGCAAAAAAAACTGTTGACCGTCTCCAACCGAATCGTCAGGCCGACTGATCTTGGCTGGCGGCACCTTAATGAGCTGCAGAGTATCTTCTTGCGCTAGCTTTTTGCACTGAAATAGTGCATCATAGTGGTGCATAATGCCCTAGTTTAGGGCATCTATAGCTTTCTTGCAGCTTCCCGGACGTACATTTGCCGATCGTGGACGCATCAGAAACTTGGCATGAATGTTGCTTTTGTGCTTGCAACACCCTTAACGGCGGTGACCTTACTCTCAAACCTACCATTGATTCGGAGCCATTATGAGCACGACGCAAGACGTACTAAAAATGATCGCAGACAACGATGTCAAGTTCGTTGACTTTCGTTTCACTGACACCATCGGTAAAGAGCAGCACGTATCAGTGCCTGCAAAGCTAGTCGACGCTGACAAGCTTGAGTCGGGTCAAGCGTTTGATGGCTCATCAATCGCTGGCTGGAAAGGTATTGAAGCATCCGACATGTTGCTCATGCCCGATTGCGATACGGCTCATATGGACCCATTTCGCGAAGAGTCCACCCTAATCCTGACGTGCGATGTGCTCGAGCCATCCGACATGAAAGGGTACGATCGTGACCCTCGTTCCTTGGCAAAGCGAGCTGAAGCTTATTTGAAATCAACCGGACTTGGCGACACGGCTTACTTTGGTCCGGAACCCGAATTTTTTGTATTCGACGGCGTAACCTGGAATGACGATATGTCAGGTTGCTTTGTGAAGATCAAATCTGACGAAGGCTTCTGGACTCGGGCAGCCGATACCGAAGGCGGCAACCTGGCTCACCGTCCAAAAGTCAAGGGTGGTTACTTCCCAGTGCCGCCGGTCGATTCGTTCCAGGATATGCGTTCTGAAATGTGCCTGTTGCTTGAAGAGCAGGGCGTTCCGGTTGAAGTGCACCACCATGAAGTCGCGGGTGCTGGTCAATCAGAAATTGGCACTCTGTTCAATACGCTGGTGCGTCGTGCCGACTGGAACCAGATTCTGAAATACACCGTGCAAAATGTGGCGCACGCCTACGGTAAGACCGCAACCTTCATGCCAAAGCCAGTTGTTGGCGATAACGGATCGGGTATGCACGTGCATCAATCGATCTGGAAAGATGGTCAAAACCTGTTTTCAGGTAACGGCTATGCTGGTTTGTCCGAGTTTGCCCTCTATTACATCGGTGGGATCATCAAGCATGCGCGGGCGCTAAATGCAATCACCAACCCTGGCACCAACTCATACAAGCGCCTGGTGCCTCACTTTGAAGCGCCGGTCAAGTTGGCGTACTCCGCCCGTAATCGCTCGGCTTCGATTCGTATTCCCTATGTAGGCAACCCCAAGGCTCGCCGTATCGAGGCACGTTTCCCCGATCCACTTGCCAACCCCTATCTGGCTTTCTCTGCATTGATGATGGCCGGCTTGGACGGTGTGCAAAACAAGATTCATCCAGGTGATCCAGCTGATAAGAACTTGTATGACTTGGCTCCGGAAGAGGATGCAAAGATCCCCACCGTATGTCATTCACTCGATCAGGCCTTGGAGGCTCTGGACAAAGATCGCGAGTTCCTGACCCGCGGTGGTGTCTTTAGCAACGAAATGATTGATGCCTACATCGAGCTCAAAATGGGTGAAGTCACTCGCATGCGTGTGACCACACACCCGGTTGAGTTCGATATGTATTACAGCCTGTAATCATGTGTAACTAGGTGGTCGGGCCAGACCCGGCCCGACAACCATGACACCGATCGAACCCTATGATCTGTTAGCGACCACCGTTCTATTGCTTGACCGCGATGGTGTGGTGGTTCGCGCCAACGCAGCCGCTGAGGATCTTTTCAGTCGGTCCAAACGGCAGATCGAAGGGCAGATGGCAATTGCCCTGTTTGAAGAAGATGCGGCCTTGGCACAATCGGTACTCCATGCCTGTGAGGGCACGCTTGAGAGTTGCCGACAAGTGGCAACCGTTGCGCGACATAGTACGCAGCGTGAAGTGTCAGTGACGACGATCAGCCTGATGGGGCAGCCATGGTCGGCTTTAATGGAGCTAGCAGATCTTGAAAGCCGGTCTGTCGTTGACCGTACTCAGCGGTTGGCCGAAGAAATTCAGGTGCAGCATGAGCTTTTGCGGAATCTGGCCCACGAAGTCAAAAATCCGCTCGGTGGTTTGCGCGGTGCGGCCCAGTTGCTTGAGGCCGAATTGCCCGACCAGCGACTCACCGAATACACCCAGGTCATTATCTCTGAGGCAGACAGACTGCAAGCGCTGGTTGACCGATTAGCCGCACCACAAGCAAGTCCCATGCAGATTCATGAAATCAACATTCATGAAGTTTGCGAGCGCGTGTGTGCTTTGGTTCGCGCCGAATTTCCGGATGTCGATTTGGTACGTGACTATGACGCATCTATGCCCGAAATTAAGGCGGACAGCGCCCGATTGGTGCAAGCACTCCTAAATGTTGTGCGCAATGCGGCTCAGATTCTCACACAATCAGATCGAGATGGACCAACGGTTGTGGTGCGCACCCGAATCGCGCGTCAAGTGATGTTGCATAGACGGCAGCATCGCATGGTTGCTGAAATTGCAGTGATCGACAATGGCCCCGGGGTGCCTGCTGCCATACAGGACAAAGTGTTTCACCCATTGGTAACCGCACGTGAGGGTGGTACCGGGTTGGGGTTAAGTCTGGCACAAGATCTGCTACAGCAACATGGCGGCCTGATTGAAATGGAATCCAAGCCAGGCCACACAGAGTTTCGATTATTGATTCCGATGGAGTTGTCATGAAGCCAGTCTGGATAGTCGATGACGATCAAGCCATCCGGTGGGTGTTAGAAAAAGCTTTGATGAGAGCCAATATCGACACCATCAGTTTTGCTTGTGCTCAAGAAGTTGAGCAAGCGTTGCAAAAAGATACGCCTGCTGCATTGATCACCGATATTCGTATGCCTGGCAAGGACGGATTGAAGCTGCTTGGCGAAATCAAGTCAGAGCACCCAAAGCTTCCCGTGATCGTAATGACTGCCTATGGAGATCTTGATAGCACCGTTTCTGCGTTTCAGGGTGGCGCATTTGATTTTTTAGCCAAACCATTTGACGTTAACGAAGCGGTTGCATTAATCGAGCGGGCCATCCAAGAAAACACCGAGGGCTCAGCGGGCAACGGTGAGGATAAAGCTGGTAATGGTAAGAGCAGTGGTCGTGCGATGCTGACGCAATCACTGTCGCCCGCAATGCAAGAGGTGTTTCGAGCCATCGGCAAACTTGCTCAATCGAACGTAACGGTTTTGATTACCGGCGAGTCGGGAAGCGGTAAAGAGCTTGTTGCGCGTGCCTTGCATGACCACGGCATGCGATCACACGCGCCCTTTGTGGCGCTTAACACCGCTGCCATTCCACGCGATTTACTTGAAGCAGAACTGTTTGGCCATGAACGTGGCGCCTTCACTGGTGCGAGTGCCAATCGCCGAGGTCGGTTTGAAGAGGCTTCCGGAGGAACGCTGTTTCTTGACGAGATCGGCGATATGCCGCTTGAGCTGCAAACGCGATTGCTGAGAGTTTTATCAGATGGCACTTTTTATCGTGTCGGAGGCTCACAGCCAGTCAAGGTCGATGTGCGCATTGTGGCGGCCACCCATCAGCCGCTAGAGGAAAGGGTTCGCGAAGGCAAGTTTCGTGAGGATCTGTTTCATCGACTGAACGTCATTCGGTTACGCTTGCCGCCGCTGCGTGAGCGCAAAGAAGATGTGCCAGCGCTCGCAAAGCATTTCCTGAGCGCAAGTGCCAAAGCGCTTGGTGTGCCTGTCAAACGTTTGTCTGAAGCTGCTATGCAGCAGCTACAGCAGTTTGATTTTCCCGGCAATGTGCGTCAACTCGAGAACTTTTGTCATTGGCTAACGGTCATGGCGCCCGGTCAAACAGTCAATGTGACAGATCTGCCGCCAGAGGTGTCCTCAGGTGTGCCCCTAGCAGTCGATCATCCTGAGGCTGAAGCAGGCGCCCCGATCGTTTCACCTAAGTCGGTTCCCATGAACAAAAGTTGGACAGAGCTGCTCTCGCAGGAGGCTTCTGAGCGCCTAGCGAGTGCCCAACCCGACGTTTGGGGCACATTGACCGAAGAGTTTGAGCGGGCCGTCATCGATGCCGCCTTGCGCGCTTGTCGTGGCAGGCGAGTTGAAGCTGCTTCGCGGCTTGGCATGGGACGTAATACGATCACGCGGAAATTGCGCGAACTCGGGATGGATCCCCCTGGACTCTGAGCCAACTGAGTCTTGTCGTTGGCAAAACGCTAGGGCCTCCCAATCCTCTAGATTGCGATAGTTGACCGGAACCTTGGTCAACCGCATCGACCCTTTGATCGCTAGCGTTAGCGTCTAGCATCGTGCGTGTAAATTTTGAGCGCTCGAAAATACATCGCGGACGCATTTCACGCAAAATCACTAAACTTTCTCTGTGGGTTTATTGGAGGCCGGGCGTTCAGACAGGCGGCTGGCACCAGTATCCAACCTTGCATAAGCTGAAAACCAGGGTGGTTTTTATAACCCTGATTTATTCAAGCTGAGTAAACGATTAGAATTTAACTATCGCGCGATCTGTCGTGTGTCTCAAACTCAAAAGGAGAACAGCGTTGAGCAAGGAAATTATTCACACAGATAAAGCACCAGCGGCAGTCGGCCCTTATTCGCAGGCAGTCGCTACTAGCGCCTCAAAGCTGGTGTTTCTGTCCGGGCAGATTGGATTTGTTCCAGCCACTGGAGAGCTTGTCACTTCTTCTTTTGAGGAGCAGGTCAAACAGGCATTTCAGAACATGCAGGCAGTGGTTGAGGCATCCGGTGGCAGTTTAAACAGTATTGTAAAGTTAACCTTGTATCTTACTGATTTAAATAATTTTTCTGTAGTCAATGAAATCATGGCTACCATGATCCCACAGCCGTTTCCAGCGAGATCAACCGTCGGTGTGGCCAGCTTGCCCAAGGGGGCCTCATTTGAGGTCGAAGCCATCGTCGCCCTCTAAACGTCGCAGTGCGACAACACTACTAGAGCGGCTTGGACTATCGACGCCGCTCGATTTTGTCTTGCATTTCCCGATTCGGTATGAAGATCAAACGAGTCTTCAGACCATATCAGTCGCCACCCCAGGGCGACACCTTCAGATTGAGGGCGAAGTTGTATCGTCCGAGGTGATCTATCGCCCCAGAAAATACTTGACTGCCCAATTTAGAGACAACACGGGCACCATACAGCTGCGATGGCTCAATTTTTATCCTAGCCAGATTCAACAAATGCAGGCCGGAAAGCGATGGCGAGTGCGGGGTGAGATTCGGGCGGGGTATCAGGGGCTTGAAATGGTGCACCCCAAAGTGTCAAGCCCGTCCCAGCCACTGCCCACATCGCTGACCCCGGTTTACCCATCCACTGAAGGTCTAGCACAAAGAGCGATCCGCCAGCATATTGAAACGGCTCTTCAAACTGTCGACCTCAGTGACACGCTACCGCCGGCGGTCGTGCAGGCCTATGGTTTGCTAAGCTTTGAGCAAGCGGTCGATATTTTGCATCGACCCAAACCGGGTGATGACCTTGTCTGCCTTGAGGACCGGACGCATCCGGCCTGGTTACGCGTGAAGTTTGATGAGTTACTAGCGCAACAATTGAGTTTGGCCTATGCACGCGAGCAACGGCGGGAACGTCGAGCCGAACCTTTGTTACCACCAACTGATAGGATCAGCTTGGCTGATAAGCTGTTGGCTCATTTGCCATTTCAACTCACAGGTGCTCAGCAACGGGTTGTGGCTGAAATCCACGCGGATCTAGCGCAAAGCTATCCGATGCATCGGTTGCTGCAAGGCGACGTTGGCAGCGGTAAAACAGTGGTGGCCGCGTTAGCTGCCATGCGCGCAATCGATAACGGCAAACAGGCCGCCGTCATGGCTCCAACCGAAATCCTGGCTGAGCAACATTTTTTAAAGCTTGAGCCTTGGGCACGTGCGCTTGGCCTGCGCTGTGTTTGGCTTTCTGCAGGATTACGCGCTCCAGTCAAACGAAAAGCGTTGGCCGAGATTGCTTGCGGGCAGGCGCAGCTCGTGGTCGGTACGCAAGCGTTGATTCAATCAGGCGTAGAGTTTCACGACTTGGGGTTAGCCATCGTGGATGAGCAACATCGGTTTGGTGTGTCGCAGCGCTTATCGCTCGGTGGCAAAGCCTTGGGTGGACTGCCACATCAACTAACCATGAGCGCCACGCCTATTCCTCGCTCTTTGGCGATGACATTCTTTGGGGATCTGGATGTGTCAGTCATTGACGAGCGACCGCCCGGGCGTCTACCCGTCAAAACCAAGCTGGTAAGTGCCTCGCGCCGCACGCAAGTCATTGAAGGACTGCGTGACTCCGTGAACAAAGGCGGACAGGTCTATTGGGTATGTCCTCTGGTCGAGGAAAGCGAAGCGTTACAGCTGCAAACTGCAGTCGATACACACGAAATGCTAAGGCAAGCCTTGCCAGGTTTGACAGTAGGTCTAGTGCACGGACGGATGTCTGCAGCAGATAAGACTGAAGTCATGCAGCGTTTTAAAACCGGTGAGATTTCTGTGCTAGTGGCCACCACAGTCATTGAGGTTGGGGTGGATGTGCCAAACGCCAGTCAAATGGTGATTGAGCACGCTGAACGCTTTGGGCTGGCACAGTTACACCAGCTACGTGGACGAGTGGGGCGGGGTACTCGCGAGTCAGTGTGTGTATTGATGTATGAGCCACCTCTATCAGCAGAGGCAAAGTACCGGTTAAAAGCGATGTATGAGACTGACGATGGATTTGAAATTGCCAGGCGGGATTTGCAGTTGCGCGGCCCAGGTGAGTTCCTCGGAGCGCGTCAATCAGGTTTGTCGTTATTACGTTTTGCGGACTTTGAGGCTGATGCGCATTGGGTTACTCGAGCTAAAGAATTGGCCCAAAGATTACGACAAGAATACCCAGACATTGCGCGGCGTCATATTAATCGCTGGATGCAGGGGCGTGAGGCTTATTTAAACGGTTAGGATAGAAGCAGGAGAGATGACTGATGACACTGACTGAACTGAAGTACATCGTTGCTGTTGCCCGAGAGCGACATTTTGGGCGGGCTGCTGAGGCTTGTTTTGTCAGCCAGCCGACGTTATCAGTCGCCATACGGAAACTTGAGGATGAGCTCGGCATTATTATTTTTGAGCGCGGCGGCTCTGAAATTGGTGTCACGCCAGTGGGTGAACGCGTCGTTGCACAAGCACATAAAGTGTTGCAAGAAAGCGCTGCCATCAAGGAAATAGCTCGCATGGGTCATGACCCTTTGGCAGGGCCATTGCGAGTCGGTGTTATCTACACCATTGGCCCGTACCTTTTGCCTCGCCTGATACCGACGCAGATCGAGCGCACGCCACAAATGCCATTGATCTTGCAAGAAAACTTTACGGTCAAGCTCGTCGAGCTGTTACGCCAAGGCGAAATCGACTGCGCCATCATGGCGTTGCCACTGCCGGATTCGGGTTTAAGTATGGTGCCTATTTATGATGAGCCATTTATGGTGGCCATGCCAGCACATCATCCATGGTCGAGCCGCCAGGAAATTGATGCCGAGGACCTCAAGCAAGAAAACATGCTTTTACTTGGCTCCGGTCACTGTTTCAGGGACCATGTGCTTGGTGTCTGTCCGGAATTGTCGCGTTACTCGGATGCATCCGAGGGCATACAACGTACGTTTGAAGGATCATCGCTTGAGACGATCCGCCACATGGTTGCCGCAGGGATTGGTTTAACCGTGATGCCGGTTACGTCATTGATGGGCAACGACCATCCCGAGTCCCGGCTATTGAAGTATGTACCCTTCAAAGCACCCGTTCCTGAACGTCGAGTGGTACTGGCCTGGCGTAAAAGTTTTCCGCGCATGCCAGCGATTAAAGCGCTTGCTCAGGCAATACAGGCAACGCAGTTACCTGGAGTGCAGATGCTCAAGCTTGATGTCAGTGCATTAGACGAGTAGTCGGTGCAGTGGTATTCTGGATTCAAACGTTGTCGGTATTTTTGTAGAGGACAAGATCATGGCTAAAAAGCTCACAGCAACTGCCAAAGCCCCCCCAATCAACATTGGCATATCAGCCAAGGATAGAGCGGCAGTTGCCAGCGAACTGTCAAAAATGTTGGCTGACTCGTACACGCTCTACATGATGACCCACAATTTCCACTGGAATGTGGAAGGGCCAATGTTCAACACCTTGCACGCGATGTTCATGACTCAATACACCGAGCAGTGGACAGCGCTTGACGACATCGCCGAGCGAATACGAGCGCTTGGACATTATGCACCTGGTACATACGCCGATTACGCTAAGCTCTCTTCGATTCGAGAACCCAAGGCTGTGCCAGAAGCCACCGATATGATTCGCTTGCTGGTTCAAGGCAATGAAGCGGTCGCCAAAACAGCGCGCACCGCGCTGAATCAGGCTGACCAAGCCAATGATCAGCCCAGCGCCGATTTACTGACCCAGCGTCTGGACGTTCATGAGAAAAATGCGTGGATGTTACGTAGTCTTTTACGCTAAGTCATGACAGCTGCAGTCATGGGTCGGCTTGGCCTATACGCCCGGCTCGTTCGTCTGGACAAACCGATAGGCACTTTATTGCTGCTGTGGCCCACTTTGTGGGCCCTGTGGGCAGCCGGGCAGGGCAATCCACCTTTATCCATTCTGGTGATATTCGTTGTCGGTACATTTTTGATGCGCTCAGCCGGGTGTGCGATTAACGACTACTTTGACCGCGACTTTGATAGACACGTGCAGCGCACGCAAGCTCGTGTGCTCACCGCAGGACTGATCAAGCCCAAAGAGGCCTTGATGGTGGCAGGTGGCTTGGCATTGATCGCGTTTGTGCTGGTTCTGAGTCTAAATGCACTCACAATCGGACTCTCGTTCGTGGCGTTGTTGCTAGCGGCTACATATCCCTTGATGAAACGGCTGTTTGGCGTGCCGCAAGCTTATCTTGGCATTGCCTTTGGTTTTGGTATTCCGATGGCGTTTGCTGCCGTGACGGATTCTGTGCCGTTAGTTGCTTGGGTACTGTTATTGGCCAATATATGTTGGACAGTGGCTTACGATACGGAATACGCCATGGTTGATCGCGACGATGATGTCAAGCTCGGATTGAAAACTGCAGCCATCACATTTGGTCAATATGATGTCGTAGCAATAGGAGTTTGCTATACCCTTGCAATCATCTTGCTTGGGTATGCGGGCCTGTTGATGGGGTGGGGGGTGCCTTACTTGAGCGGCCTGGCCTTGGCCAGCGCAATAGCCTTGGTGCACATGCGCTGGATCAGACACCGTGACCGTGCGGCATGTTTCCGGGCATTTCGCCATAACAACTGGTTTGGGGCGATGGTCTTTGCTGGGATCCTGGCTCAGTATTTGATTCACGGTTAGACACAAAGACCAAACCATCAGTCCATAAAGCCATCGAACAGCGTACACTTGGCAACCATGACAACACACATTGATATTGCATTCGTGGGCGGCGGCAACATGGCTGGCGCACTGATTGAGGGGCTGTTAAAGCGAGGGATGCCACCCGAGCGTCTTCATGTCATCGAGGTCAATGGTGATACGCGTGCCCGCTGGCGTGAGCGCGGCTTATCCGTGTCAAGTGAGCCGGATCAGTCCTTGTCGCATCACCAGATGTGGGTGCTGGCCGTAAAGCCTCAGCAACTCGCCGAGGTCGTACAGCAGTGCAAACCCTTCTTGTTGCCACACACTGTGGTGCTGAGCATCGCAGCGGGGATCTCGATGACTTGTTTGTCGAACTGGCTAGGTTCATCCACAAAGCCTTGGCCTTTGGTGGTGCGAGCCATGCCCAATACACCGGCGTTGGTAGAGAAGGGAATGACCGGACTGGCAGCCGGCGTGGCAGTCTCGGCTGAGCATCGTGCGCACGTGCAAAATATCCTGTCTGCCGTTGGCGAGGTTGTCTGGGTAGACTCCGATGACATGATTGATGCAGTGACAGCGGTCTCCGGTAGCGGCCCGGCTTATGTGTTCCGGTTCATTGAGGCCATGATGGAAGGGGCCGTGGCCTTGGGGCTAGATGAGGTTCAAGCCAAGCAATTAACGCTAGCCACACTAGCCGGTGCAACCGAATTGGCCTCTCAATCTGCTGAGCCTGTTTCCGTTTTGCGCGAGCGGGTGACATCCAAAGGTGGCACGACTGAAGCGGCTCTAAAAGTCATGCAGACTGAAGGATTGGCTCAGATCGTTCAACGCGCAATGCAGGCTGCCTATGAGAGAGCAGGCCAGTTGTCGCGAGAGTTTGGTGACGACCCTGGGCCGAGATGAGCCTCTGGCCTCGATTCGCCCAGCATCACGAGACAAATGCTTGCAACACTGAATATTTAGTAACAACCAAGGGTTAGTGAGCGCCCAGCTAATGGATAAGGCACGCAACATGAGCAAAACATTTCGAATCGCAGTATTACCTGGTGATGGTATTGGCAAGGAGGTCATGCCTGAGGGCTTGAAAGTCCTGCAAAAGGCGGTCGATAAATTCGGCCTGAAACTGCAATTTGAACATCACGAATGGGCTTCTTGTGATTATTACGCCAAGCATGGTGACATGATGCCAGTTGACTGGAAGGAGCGTTTGGCCGGATCCGACGCCTTATTGTTCGGGGCGGTCGGTTGGCCCGACACCGTACCTGACCATGTGTCGCTGTGGGGATCGTTGCTTAAGTTTCGCCGCGAATTCGACCAGTACATCAATTTGCGTCCAGTGCGTTTGTTCGATGGTGTACCGTGTCCGCTGGCCAATCGCAAAGCGGGCGATATTGATTTTTTTGTGGTGCGAGAAAACACAGAGGGTGAATATACCTCGCTCGGTGGCACCATGTTCCCGGGTACAGATCGCGAGATTGTGATCCAGGAGTCGGTCTTTAGTCGTATTGGAACTGACAGGGTACTTAAATACGCGTTTGAACTCGCCAGCCAGCGGGCACGCAAGCACCTGACCATTGCCACCAAGTCAAACGGTATTGCCATCAGCATGCCGTATTGGGACAGCAGGGCTGCGGAGATGGCAAAAAAATACCCCGACATTACGACTGACAAACAACATATCGATATCTTATCGGCTCGTTTTGTGTTGCAGCCTGGCCGCTTTGATGTAGTCGTTGCGTCCAACCTGTTTGGCGATATTTTGTCGGATCTGGGGCCAGCTTGTACTGGTACGATTGGCTTGGCGCCATCGGGTAACCTGAATCCGGATCGACAGTTTCCTTCCTTGTTCGAGCCCGTTCATGGCTCTGCGCCCGATATTTACGGCAAAGGCATTGCTAACCCTATCGCGATGATTTGGTCGGCTGCATTAATGCTCGATTTTCTGGGGCGTGGGCTCTCAGGTGACGAGCAGCAACCTTATCTGCAGGCGCACGACACGATCTTAAAGGCCATCGAAACGGTACTTGCCCAGGGTCCCCGTACGCCAGATCTAGGTGGCAATTCCAATACGGTTGCACTCGGTGACGCAGTGGCACAATTGGTCTAATGAGCCCGGAAAAACCAGCATGAATCTCACATTTGATAACCGGTTCAAAAAGCGATTGCTAAGGGGTGAGCCACAAATAGGCTTGTGGCTGTCGATTCCGAGTGCGTTTACCGCAGAAATTTGTGCCACGGCTGGCTACGACTGGCTCTTGCTCGATGGCGAGCACACGCCCAATGATATCCAAACCGTCTTGAGTCAGATTCAGGCGTGTGGTGGGTATCCGCAAACTCATCCAATCGCGCGTCCGGTTATCGGTGATCCCGTGCTGATCAAACAATTGCTCGATATCGGCGTACAGACTCTATTGATCCCGATGGTTGATAGCGCCGAACAAGCAAGAGAGCTTGTTCGCGCCACTCGATATCCGCCTAAGGGGTTTCGGGGGGTTGGCTACGGCACTGCGCGAGTCTCTCGGTGGGATTTACGTCAGAACTACGCGCAAGTCGCAGACGACGAGGTTTGTTTGCTCGTTCAAGCTGAAACCCAAACAGCAATAGGAAACCTTGACGCTATTTGCGCTGTCGAGGGTGTGGATGGCGTCTTTCTAGGTCCCTCCGATCTTGCAGCCGCTTACGGTCATCTTGGAAATCCCGGTCATCCCGATGTGCAAACGGTTATCGAGAACGCCATCCTCACCATACTGAAGCACGGCAAAGCGCCTGGCATCCTGACGCCAGACGAAAACCTAGCCAAGCGCTACTTATCTTTGGGTGCGAAGTTTGTAGCAGTCGGACTTGAGGCGAGGGTGCTTGCTCGCGGGGTACGCGAACTTCGTCAGAGGTTTACCACCTAAATCGCATGCTTATGCGATATTTTGTTCCTGTTTTGGTGGCTTTACTGCCGATGGCCATCGGCTATGGCGTCTGGCATTTCATGAGCGATTCCAGAATTGCAACGGATGCTTGGATTTCCCCGGATGATGGTCAAGCCAGGCTTGAAGGTAAGCGCCTTTATGACGCTTACTGCGCGAGCTGCCATGGCGTGCACCTCCAAGGCGAGCCCAAATGGCGCGACCGCATGGCCAATGGCAGGTTGCCAGCGCCACCCCACGATGTGTCTGGTCACACCTGGCACCATTCCGATGCCCAATTAATTGAGATGATCAAGATCGGTTTTATGGGCGGTGTCAACGCGCCGCGAGGATACCAGAGTGACATGCCAGCATTCGGATCGATTCTGTCAGATGAACAAATCAGGCTGATCTTGGCCTACATCAAGTCGTCTTGGCCAGAGCAGGCGCTAGCTGCCCAGAAAGAGATTTCGCTCAATAGAGAATGAAACTGCCAAAGGGAATACGATAGGCGGATTGCATACTTCCATAAATCAGTTACTTTACATAATATACATTATGCGCTTTAAAGAAGTGAGAGTACAGATCTGCTCGTAACACTTTTCTATTAATTTAATCATTAATAATCAGAGTCTTATATATTGTTTTTGATAATTACGTTTAGGTAATGGTGTTCATTGGCTTTCAATCAACAACGGCGGATGGGAATCCAAATACGTCAACGCGTAGGTCAGCTCTCCTTGAGCTTCTGCGTGCATACTGAACAATGGATCACCACGACTGACCGTATCACCAAGAGCCACTTGCAGCTGCACGCCAGCAGTTTTGGCCTCTGGTGCGCCCAAGAGTTTTGCGAGCCTGGCCAATCGACGGTTATCGATCGCGTTAATGGTGCCGGCAACGCTTGCAGTAACCAAATGCACTATTGGTGCGCGCAATGGTTCTGTAAAGCCTCCTTGAGCGTGGCAAATCCTTAGAAATTTTTCCCAGGCCTGACCAGACACCACAATTGAGTTGGCCAATCGATAGCCATCACCCGCCGGGCACTTACCACAGAGCTCCAATACTTCAGCCGCTAGCCTTAACGCTCGTTCGCGTAAATCAGTCGGCGCTTGCGGGTGGTTTCTTAGAACGGCAATGACATCATTAGCCTCTAGTGCAGGACCAATTCCGCGGCCAACAGGTTGCAGGCCATCAGTACGGACTACCTTCAAGTTCAAGCCATTGGCAAAAGCAACCTGGTTGAGTAAGTGTTCGAGCTGGTCAGCCTGCTCTTTACTACGAACCTTGGCAGTTGGGCCGATCGGAATATCAATGACTGTGTGAGTTGACCCGGCAGCAATTTTTTTGGACAGTACAGAGGCAACGAGTTGGGCATCACTGTCAAGCTCAAGTGGACGAGCGACTTTGATCATCAAGTCATCGGCTGGGCTCAGAGCCAGCGAACCTCCCCACACAAAACAACCGCCCTCCTTGTCCACCACGGCACGCATGGCGTCAAGACTCAATGTAACCGGTGTCATGACTTCCATCACGTCAGCAGTGCCGGCTGGCGATGTAATCGCTCTTGAGGACGTTTT
The DNA here is from genome assembly GCF_022811525.1 of Orrella daihaiensis. NCBI lineage: Bacteria > Pseudomonadati > Pseudomonadota > Betaproteobacteria > Burkholderiales > Alcaligenaceae > Orrella > Orrella daihaiensis. The sequence continues at coordinate 1,589,307 of NZ_CP063982.1, forward strand.
AGGCATGGTTAAGCCAGCGCTGGCAACAATGGCCACCACAATAGGCGTCGTTCGATTGCCTGGTAAACCGCCAACACAGTGTTTGTCGGCCACTGGACTTACCCCCCAGCTCAGGCGTTCACCGATCGCAACCATGGCGGCAGTCAAGTCGATGACCTCTTGCACATTGGCGCGCCGACTTGCCATGGCTGTTAAGAAGGCTGCAATGTGGATGTTGGCGTAGCGACCTTTGGCAATATCGGACACGATAGTCTCAAATCCATGCCGATCAAGTTTGTGGCCGTAGATTTTGGTGCGCAATTGACTCAGTGAGTCCAAGGGAGCTGCCTGCATCACTTCAATAGGGTCACCCTGTTTAGCACCGAGATCCTGTTCGGTGTTCAATGACAGTCCAATCTGGCCACAATCTAGTAGATCTGAATGGATCACGTTCACGATCGCAATGACACTTTTATTGTGATGCCTAAGTTCAACTCGAGTCTGTGCCTCGATGCCTTCAGACTTGCAGATATGGCAATCACGATGCATGAATGCCACATGCTCTTGCAAAGTATCAATACCTAATGGTTTGTAGATCAAGCTTGCAGGCTGGGTCATAAGCGCACTTCCTGCCCAAGCAATGGAACCACACAATCAATGCCAAGCTCACGTTCAATGCGTAGACGCAAAGCATCGGCAGCGTCAGGTTCACCATGATTAAGATAAACTCGGCGAGGCTCTCGTGTCGCTGTTTTAAGCCAGTCAATCAATTGATCGGCATCCGCATGTGCAGAAAACCCGTCAATTGAATGAATGCTAGCCTTGATGATCAGATCTTGCCCAAACACACGGATCGAAGTTTCACCGGCCACCATGCGTGCACCGCGGGTGCCCGCAGCCTGAAACCCGGCAAAGACGATCGAGTTGCGATGGTCACCCACCAAAGTACGCAAATGATGCAGCACCCTGCCACCGGTTGCCATGCCACTGGCCGAGATAATGATGCGTGGATATTTGAGCTCATTCAATGCCTTCGACTGCTCAACTGTTTGCACCATTTTTGCGATGCCGAAGACCTCTTTTATCGCTTTTTGCGACAATAAATGATCATCGTGATGACGCTTGTAAAGTTCAGTGACATTGACCGCCATGGGGCTATCCAAAAACACGGGTACTTTCGGAATTTGGCCAGACTTGATCAGAGAGTCAATCGTGTGCAGCAGTACTTGTGAACGACCAACCGCAAACGCTGGCAATAAAACCGCACCACCCCGCTCTACTGTGTCTTTGATGATTTTTGCTAATAGGAGCTTCGGATCTTCGCTTGGATGGCGACGGTTACCGTAAGTTGATTCCATCACCAGATAATCGACGTCGCCAAGTGGCTCGGGCGCACCGAGAATCGGTGCTTCGGCTCGACCCAAATCACCAGAAAACACGATTTCATCTTGATTGGCCTTGACTCGAATGGATGCCGCGCCAAGGATATGGCTTGCATACTGCAGTTTGACCGGCAATCCAGGCAACACTTCCTGCCATTGACCAAACGGCATCGGTTCGAATAGTTCGAGCGTTTTTTCTACATCATCGATGGTGTAAAGCGGCTTGGCCGGATGGTGCTTGGATGTGTGATGCCGATTGGCATACTCAGCCTCTTCAGCCTGTAACTTGGCACTATCAATCAGTAAAACACTCGCAACATCAATAGTGGCATCTGATGTGTAAATCGGACCGTTATATCCTTGACGCACGAGCAACGGCAACGCACCTGAATGGTCGATGTGAGCGTGCGTCAAGACGACCGCTGATAGTTTTTTGACATCGAACGGCAACTCAAGCCAATTGAGCTGTCTTAGGTTCTTGTATCCCTGAAACAACCCGGCATCGATCATGACTTGATGCTCTTTGACCTTTAAAAGAGTCTTGGAACCGGTCACTGTGCCGGCAGCTCCGAGAAGGTTCAAGCTAGTGTCACTTCTTGACTTGTGCATCTCGATTTACTCCTAAATCAAACAGGGAGCCGGCATCCTAAACTTGATTGGCTTTGGGCGATTCTGTGGTGAGACAAATCCACCCACCTGCTTCTACGATACACTGGCTTGGTTATTGCTGTGATGATTGCTTTGCAATCGCCTAAAAAATTTAAACTGGAGGCATGATCGTGGTGACTGAAATTGCACATTTGCTTGTCAAGGCTGGTGAAGAAACCGAATTTGAGAAAAAAGTTGCATTAGCCAAGCCCCACTTTTTGTCTTTCGAAGGTTGTCACGGCGTGACGCTGGCCCGTTGTGTAGAGAATCCCCAGCAATACCAGCTATTTGTTCAGTGGGATACAGTTCAACGGCACATGGTTGACTTTCGTCAGAGCGAGAATTTTCAAAAATGGCGCGAGCTCGTGAGTCCACATTTTCAAGAAGCGCCCTGGGTTGAACACGTTGCCGATGTACCACTTTGATCGATGGTTCAGCCAAACAACTCAAAACCTCAGTACCCCTGATCAGCCCGCTTTTGAGCGTAGCGCATGTCTGCGTCAAACTGTAGCCTGGCTCGAGCTAGGCACACTTTTTTGTCCTCGGCGCTTAAACCCTCGCACGCGGCTTTATTCATTTGGTAGGCCGCTCTGGCCTCGCGTTGGAATAGCTTCAGAATCTCCTCGCTAGACATGCGGTCATCTGCTGTTGCGATTGCGGCCGGATTTGGTGCGTCAGTCGTGGATCCTGACGCTTTTTGTTCGACTTGTGCTTGGGCAGAGCTTAACCCTGATGCGAGTCCGATGCCGATAGTTATCAGCCCCATGGCAACTATTCGTGAAACGCGTGGGTACCTGTAGATACCCACCGTGAAGGGTAAGCCTTTATAGTATTTGCTCGGGATTTGTCGCATGATTAGCCTATTGATCTGTTATTTACATTCAGAAGATACCGCGATGCCGATGACACGACTAGCCCCCCGCCCTTCAAAGCCATGTGTTGGTTCAACAAGACAGTCACGAGCGACAACAATTGGCCTGTTTGCTTCGTTGATGCTTTTGGTCTTTGGCTTATGGATGACTACAGCACAGGCTCAATTGGCACCCGGATCACGGGCACCCGACTTCAAAGCACCCGCAGCCATGGCTGGCAAGCCGTTTGAGTTTGACCTTCAAGCAGCACTCGACCAAGGCCCAGTCGTCGTGTATTTTTATCCAAAGGCATTCACCAGCGGATGTACGATAGAGGCTCAATTGTTCGCGCAAGCAATGGACGATTTCAAGGCAGTTAACACCACGGTAGTCGGCGTCTCAGGCGATGATATTGACACACTCAAGAAATTCTCTGAGGGACCTTGCGGTGGAAAATTTCCTGTCGCTGCTGATCCTGATGGGAAAATTATCAAAGCCTATGACGCCGGGTTTGCGATTATTCCCGGTATGGCCGACCGCATTTCATATGCGGTCGCACCCGATGGCACGATTCTCCAAACCTATGAAAGCATGAGTCCAGATCAGCATGTCACACGTACATTGGCGGCAGTTCGTGACTGGCATGCCCAACAGCCTTCGGCCAAGACGAAATGACTGAACTAGTCTGGTTTAGAACTGATCTGCGCATAGCGGATCAACCTGCGCTTGCCGCCGCTTGCGCCGCGGGTCCGGCGATTGGTCTCTTTATTGTCTCGCCTACACAATGGGGTACACACCCGGAGGCACCTGCAAAGTTAGAGCTTTGGCGCAGGTTGCTCAAAGACTTACAGCCCCGCCTGAGTGAGCGTGGCGTCACCCTGAAGCTACTGAGAGTTCAAACGTGGCAAGAGGTACCTCAGCGTTTACTGGCGTTTTGTCAAGAGCATGGCATCGGCCGTGTGCATTGCAATCGTGAGCAAGGTGTCTACGAGCGTCGCCGTGACCGCGCCACCTACAAACTGCTAGCTGATCATGACATTGAGCTAGTTGGTCATGATGGGCAGACGCTACTTACACCTGGGTCACTTAAAACCGGCAGCGGGGCTACGTATCGAGTCTTTAGCCCATTTGCCCGTGCTTGTCGTGCTCAGATTGCCAAGGCGCCGCTGCGCATTGCTGCGATACCACCACGCAGCCAGTGTCTTGATAGTTTATCGCCCGATGACATCGATGCCATCTGGCCAGAGGATTTGCCTAGCCTGGCTGATTACTGGCCCGCTGATCAGGACGAGATTCAGCGGCGATTGACAGAGTTTATTAACGATCGCGCAATTCATTACGACACGGCACGTGACTTTCCAGCTGAGCTTGGTACTAGCCAGCTATCGCCCTATTTGGCTGCAGGTGCCATCTCCGTCAAGCAATGCTTTCACCAAGCCTTGCAGCTCAATCATGGAGAACTAGAGTCTGGCAACCCTGGCATCCGCAGTTGGATGAACGAGCTCATCTGGCGAGAGTTTTACTGGCATCTATTACACGGGTTTCCCAAGCTGTCGATGCATCGACCATTGCGTGAGGAAACTGACGCTGTTGTGTGGCGCGACGCACCGCAAGATGTAGATGCCTGGCGCAACGGCCGCACTGGCGTACCCATAATCGATGCAGCCATGCATCAGTTGCTTGCAACGGGCTGGATGCACAATCGATTACGTATGATCGTGGCAATGTTTTTAACTAAAAACCTGTTGATCGACTGGCGCATAGGCGAACGTTTTTTTATGGAGCACTTGATTGATGGTGAACTTGCGGCCAATAATGGTGGTTGGCAATGGAGCGCATCCACCGGTGCTGATGCAGCACCCTACTTCCGAGTATTTAATCCAGTGAGCCAATCCCAAAAGTTTGACCCTGATGGTGCGTTCATTCGCCATTGGCTGCCACAGCTGGCCTCATTGGACAAAAAATCCATACATAACCCTACTGAGGAACAACGCAAGGCGCTGGGCTATCCACCCATGTTGGTTGACTTAAAGTCAAGCCGTCAGCGAGCGATCGACGCATTCACAGGTATTTAACGATAGTCAATGCTCTGAATATTTATCTAAGCATCACAAACATACCAACCCGAACAAGGAATTAGCTAAGATGGCAAGCATCGCTGATTTTTCTGCTCACGATATTCACGGTAAAGAACGGTCACTGTCTGACTATCTCGGTAAAGTCGTGTTAATAGTCAATGTGGCCTCACGCTGCGGATTTACTGGGCAATACGCTGGTTTACAGCAGCTTTACAACGACTTGGGTGAGCGTGGGCTGGTAGTGCTGGGTTTCCCGTGTAACCAGTTCGGAGCACAGGAGCCTGGTGATGAAGCAGCAATCGAATCATTCTGCCAGACCCAGTATGGAGTGAGCTTTCCAATGTTTGGCAAGATCGAGGTCAATGGTCAGCAAGCCCACCCCTTGTTCGAGTGGTTGAAATCAAGCATGCCAGGTGTGTTGGGTACCGAAGCCATCAAGTGGAATTTCACGAAATTTCTGGTTAATCGGCAAGGCCTTGTAGTCAAGCGTTACGCTCCAAATGCCACGCCCGATTCGATCCGCACAGATATTGAGGCACTGCTCTAAACTCTCGATTCACTTACACAACGAAAAAAGACAAACGATGATAGATCTCTACTATTGGACTACCCCAAACGGCCACAAAATCACCCTCTTTCTAGAGGAAACTGGCTTACCCTATTCCATCAAGCCAATCAATATTGGCAAGGGCGATCAGTTTGCAGCTGAGTTTCTGGCGATCTCGCCGAACAATCGTATTCCGGCCATCGTAGACCACGAGCCTTCCGATGGCCAAGCGCCATTATCGATTTTTGAATCCGGTGCTATTTTGCTATATCTCGCCGAGAAAACCGGCAAGTTTCTTTCCCGCGATTTTCGAGTGCGCCAGCAAACGCTTGAGTGGCTGTTCTGGCAAATGGGTGGCCTAGGTCCCATGGCCGGTCAGAACCATCACTTCGGTAATTTTGCACCGGAAAAAATTCCATACGCCATCAAGCGCTACGTTGATGAGACTGCCCGCCTGTATGGTGTGCTGGATAAACGACTAGAAGGTAGGGAGTTCATCGCAGGCGAGTATTCAATCGCTGACATGGCTTGCTTTCCATGGGTGGCTGCCTACACCCGCCAGCAAATCGACATCAATGAGTTTCCAAACGTAAAGCGTTGGTTTAACGACATTCACGAACGTGATGCGACCCAACGAGCTTACGGTTTGTCGGAGAAGATGAATCCCAATGCGCCTAAACTGCCACCGCTTGTGGATTGATTTTTAGCGATTTTTTGCGCGACGCTGATCAACCACTTTTTGTAGAGCGTCAGCAAGTTGGGTATGCCCCCGGTCACGCGCAGCTTGGACGGCATCAACGCCGTTGGTATTGATGGCACTTGGATCCGCACCGGCAGCAAGTAGCGCCTGTACGGTGTCGATTGCCCCCGCCTGAGCGGCCATGGCAATGGGGCTCGTTCCGTCTGGCGCAGGCGCGTTTGGTAAGGCACCCTTGGACAAAAGAAATTCAACTACCGGCAGCTGCCCCTTGGCAGCCGCGTAGTGCAAAGGTGTCCAGCCCAAGTGATTGATCTGTGCTCCTTTGGAAACCAGTTGTTTCGCCATGTCCAGATTACCCACCAAGCTGACATACATAAGTGGCGTCTCTTGGTAGCCGTTCATGATGTTTAGATCGGTTTTACGGTTGTTCATAACCAACTCAAACACATCCCATGCATTGTCCCTGACTGCCTGCATGATGATGGGATTGCCACGACTATCTCTGGTATTTGGATCCAACCCTTGTGCTAGCAAGGCTTGGACAGCGTTTGCTTGATCATTTCTTACATACACCCACAGATCATCGCGTGACTGTGCCAACACCGGCAATGACACTGAGAAACACATGAGCACAAGAAATAAAACCTTTAGGAACAATTGGTTATTATTTGATTTCAAAGTAATTTCTTGCATCTGACGTCTCGACCATTAATTGTTGAGATAATTGAATTTATTTTTAATTTAATGCTTTATCTTATTGAAAAGTCTAAAGAAATTATCAGTTGACTGCTCTGCAACCTCTTCGACCGATAGACCTTTGAGTTCGGCAATTTTTTCTGCAACATGCACCACGAGGGATGGATCATTGCGCTTGCCCCTGAACGGTACCGGGGCTAAATAAGGAGAATCTGTCTCGATCAGCAATCGGTCCATCGGCACTTTAGCCGCAGTTTCCTGCAAGTCACGAGCATTCTTGAAGGTCACAATCCCGGAAAACGACACATAAAACCCGAGCTCCATGCTTTGTTGAGCCATTTCCCAACTCTCGGTGAAGCAGTGCATCACACCGCCAACTTCTTCGGCACCCTCTTCACGCAAGATTTTTATGGTGTCATCGCTGGCTTGGCGAGTGTGGATGATCAACGGCAATTTGGCAAGCTTGGCTGCCCGGATGTGGGTACGAAACCGCTCACGCTGCCATTGGAGATCTCCCGTCAACCGAAAATAATCCAGACCGGTTTCGCCAATAGCAACTACTTTGGCATGGCGACTGCGAGACACCAGATCTTCCACAGAAGGTTCGATCTCATTCTCATAGTCCGGGTGCACCCCTACGGACGCCCAGAGCGTTGGCTCTCGTTCGACCATTTGCATCATCGGATCCCAGTCTGGCAAATTAACGCTGACACACAGTGCCATCTGTACGCTATTTTTAGCCATTCGCTTGGCAATCTCCGGATAGTCCGAAGCCAGATCAGGGAAGTTGACGTGACAGTGAGAATCAATAAAGACAGTCATAAGACAGCATCACAAAAACGTTGTAAACAAACTTGGGCAAACAGCTTGGGGCTAAGCGGATGCTTGGCAAGCCGAGCTTGCTGATTGATCCATCCTGAAAGCGCCTGAGCCTCGGATAAGCGACCCCGTTTAGCTGCTTGACTGAAATTCACTTGCAAATCAGGAAAATAACGCACCGGCAAGTCTGCGCAGGCTAAGCCGAGGTCGACTGCCAAACGTTGCATGACGATTAGCCACTGCCCAGCATTCTGCTTCGCAAGATTATCAGCCATGACCGCCAAATCTGGCTCATGTCCTTTGGCCAGGGCCGCAATGAGGGCCTGCGCCCAATCAGGACAAGCTGATTGAAGTGACTGTGACATTTCAAGTGCTGCTAGCGGTGCGCCACCCGCTGCAGCAAGCCATAGCGGTGCACTCTTGACTCCTTGTCCGGTAAGCCATTGTTCGCAATCAATTTTTGATGGCTGACCTAATGCGAATTTTTGACAGCGCGACACGATCGTTGGCAGCAAACGATCGGGCGCATTGCTCGTTAGCAGAAATAATGTCTCAGGCGGCGGCTCCTCGAGCGCTTTAAGTAAGGCGTTGGCACTGACCACAGATAAAGTGTCAGCCGGATAAAGCACCACAATCCGCCAGCCAGCCCGATGAGTCGACCGATGGTACCAGGCCTCAAGCGCACGAATCTGATCAATCTTGATCTCTTCCGAATGTTTTCTCTTGGCGGCACCGGCCTCGGGAGATGCCTCGCCGTCCTCATCAACCTGCGCAACAGCCCCCTCCTGCACCGCAACGGCTTCTGGGCGCACCAGCTTTAGGTCCGGATGGTTGCCGGCTGCCACCCAAATGCAAGACTGGCACTTGCCGCAAGCCAAACCATCGACGCGATCTTCACACAGCAAAGTGGCTGCAAGGGCAAGGGCGAACTCTCGCTTACCTGAGCCAGCGATACCGTGAATTAAAAGCGCATGCGGTAGGTGACCTGTATCGCCAAGCAATCGCTTGGCGTGATCAACCTGCCACGGCAGCAGCATGGTGCCCATACTAGGAGCTGCCCTTGCCCCAAAGCGCGATCAGTTGTTTCAGATCTGCTTGAAGCTCAAGACGAACGGTCTCAATCGATTGCGTCGCATCGATGACTTTAAATCGGCCAGGCTCATTTCTGGCGTGATCAAGATAGACCGTGCGGGTACGAATAAAAAACTGATCTTGCTCTTGCTCAAACCGATCTAAGGTACGGGTGCGGCTTAGTCGTTCACGAGCCACCTCAAGTGGCACATCAAATAACCAGGTTCGATCAGGCTTAAACCCAGGATGCACCCAATTAGCCAGTTGCGCAACGCGTTCTAAACCTAGTTCTCGCCCACCCCCTTGGTATGCAAAGGTAGCATCGGTAAATCGATCACACACCACCCACTGTCCGCGAGCCAGTGCTGGCTCGATGAGGCTGCGCAGGTGCTCATTGCGAGCAGCAAACATCAGTAGCGTCTCTGTCTGCAAATGCATAGGTTCGTGCAACAGCAGCTCGCGCAGCTTCTCTCCGATAGGTGTGCCGCCAGGCTCGCGCGTTTGACAAACATCGATACCAGCTTGTCTTAACTGCTCGCACACCCACTCGATGTGAGTGCTTTTACCAGCACCATCGACGCCTTCAAAAGTTAAGAAACGGCCCGAAAAAACCGACATGCATCACCTACCCAAAATGTATTTCGCGACGTTGCGATTATGCTCTCTTAAGGTTTTGGCGAATGCGCTGGTGCCATCACCTCGTGCAACGAAGTAGTAATAGTCATGCTCCTCTGGATTCAAAACGGCTTCCAGGGAGGCTTTGCTAGGAGCAGCAATCGGTGTGGGCGGCAGCCCTGCTCGGATGTATGTGTTCCAAGGGGTATCACGCTGCAGGTCTGCTTTACGAATGCGTCCCTGATAACGATCGCCCATGCCGTAAATCACGGTGGGGTCAGTCTGCAACAGCATTCCCTTGCGCAATCGGTTAATAAATACCCCAGCAACCCGACGACGTTCATTGGCCTGGCCAGTCTCTTTTTCCACGATCGATGCAAGAATCAAGGCTTCGTAGGGGTTTTTCAGTGGCAGATTCGGCACACGGTCCTCCCAGGCGCGTTCAACGACTTGCTCTTGAGTCTTTAGGGCTCGACGCAGTATTTCCTCATCGCTGGCACCAACGGCAAACACGTAAGTATCGGGGAACACCAATCCCTCCAGCCGCTCTTGCTCAACGCCAAAGCGACTAGCCAGTGCGCGGTGATCCTGCAGCAAATTCGGCTCAATGGTTTTTTCAACATCCGGGTGGGCGGCCAGCGCCTGCATGATCTGCTCGATTGTCCATCCCTCAATAAATGTCACCTGCCGCTGGGTGACCTCGCCTTGGGCCATGCGTCTGACAACATCTGCCAAACTGTCCCCCTGTGACACTTGGTAGCCGCCGGCTTTAATGTCTCTGTCCTGTCCGGTGAGCCTTGCAACCCAGCCAAACGCCTCAGGTGGCATCACCACACCCGCATCCACAAGCAGTTGTCCAATTTGGCCGGGACGAACACCAGCGGGCACACGAACATCCACGACAGGCTCAACAAGCTCAAGCGGCTTATTGACCCAATGATACGCAAAGCCCACCACAGCAAAAACCGCGATGAACCCGAGCAATATCAACCAGAGCAAAGTTTTGAATAACAGACGCATTGGCAACGAGTTTAAAGGAAATTGACCAGCTAGACTTTGATTTCCGTGTCTAGTGATTACACGATTTTGCTCTTACCGATAGCTCGCCTTGTCGTCTTCATGGGCTTGCGGTGCCCTGCTAGCCGGATTGGTATTATCTGCATATCTTCCTCAGATTGTTTGACGGCCCACTGGTGATCCACATGTCGAGCTTTACGACCCCTGTTTTTATAACGCCGTGTCAGCACCTATCCATTTTTTCAGCAGTGGGTGCCGATACCCGCGCCTTCCTGCAGTCCCAGCTTACGCAGGATGTGTCCTTGATCTCGCCCAGCCAGGCTGCAATGGCGGGGTTTTGTACGGCGCAGGGACGTCTTTGGGCCACTATGCTGTTGACCCCAACAGATCAGGAACAGCAAATCCACGGAGTGATCGCAGCGGATTTGATGGAAAGCTTACTAAAGCGGCTGCGGATGTTCGTGCTTCGCAGCAAAGTGACACTCGGTCCGGTGCCGGACTTGCAGGTCTTGGGGATTGAGGTTGCTGCTGCTGACTTCGATGTTTTGTCTTCAACACTCGAGGTGACTTTACCCGGAGCAATATGGCAGGCTCAGATGACTTCATGCGGCACCTGGATTCAGGTGCCATCGGCCAACGAGAACTGTCGCCTGCGCCTGTTAGCCCTGACAACTGCCCGGCAAGCTGAGCAAATTGTTGACCAACTCGGCGAAAACGGAAAAGTTTTGACTGATGTCAACGCCTGGAAGGCGCAGGATGTCCAGGCCGGCATGGCATGGGTCGAAGCATCTACGCAGGATTTATTTATTGCACAAACTTTGAATCTGGACCTAATTGGCGGCGTCAGCTTTACCAAGGGGTGCTATCCGGGGCAAGAGGTCATTGCGCGGGCGCACTATCGTGGAACCGTCAAGCGACGAATGCACGTAGCGACGATTGTTTCCCCCACTGAAGTCGAGATGAAAGCCGGCATGGATGTATTTGATGCCAGCGATCCCGACAATCCAGTGGGGCGTTTAATTAATGTCGCAAACACCGTGACCAAGACCGACGAAGGGCCTGTCACCATCTGGGTCTTGTTCGAAGCCCCTTTCAAAAGCATCGAAACAGCATCGTTGCGAGTGGGCTCCTCAGAGGGGCCTTTGTTGACCATGCAACCTATGCCCTATGACATTGCACCAACATAATACTGTTGGCCGACCCTGAGTGCGGGGACTCGTTCTACCTTAAGTTCCTAAGTGTCTCAGTGGATGATCGGGATCATCGATAGACATCTCGAAATAAGGATTGCACCAATCACCAGCCGTTTGCTCAAGGGTAGCGGGCTCCCACTTGGGGCTGCGATCCTTGTCAACCAATACGGCTCGAATACCCTCTTGAAATGTGCCGCTTGCGCAGCATTCAATGGCGACCCCCCACTCCATTCGGAACACGTCTGCTAGTGAGAGTTGACGTGCACAACGCCACAAGATCCAAGACAAGCGAGCTGCTGCCGGACATCCGGCACTGAACGTCTTACCGGCGCGTGCGAGCCATGGATCACTGTGCTGCGCCAGTGCTGCGATCTTACGTGCAATATCCTCAAGCTCGTAGCCTTGGCAAGTTTGCTGAATCAGGTCAAAGTGTTCACGTAAGGGGCCAACCGGTAAGTCTTTGATCGCAAGACGACTTAAGATATCAGTCAATACCTGATAGTCCGAATATTGAGTCTGCCAGTGCTTTGTCTTGACTTGTTCAATTAGCTCGTTAAAACGCCCGCTTGCGACAGCATGATCTGCCATACCAGCAAGAATCCCGTCTGAGGCACCAAGCTGAGCGCCGGTGAGCCCTAAAAACACGCCGGTGCGCGCAGGCGCTTTAGCAAGCAGCCAGGAACCACCCACATCAGGGAACAAACCAATACTGATTTCTGGCATCGCCAGGCGTGAGCGCTCGGTGACAACCCTGTGGCTAGCGCCAGCCATCAAACCCATGCCCCCACCCATCACAATGCCATCGCCCCACACCAAAATAGGCTTAGGATAGGTGTGAATCAGGAAATCAAGCGAATACTCTTCGGCGAAGAAATCACAGGCGTACTTATTTGCCCGTGCGGGTTGCCCTTGGTGTGCCTGCATCTCGTGATAAAGCCCGTGCAAGTCCCCGCCCGCACAGAAGGCTTTTTCGCCAGCACCTCGCAAGATCACGAGCGAAACACTGTCATCGCAAACCCAGGTTTCAAGTTTCTCATTCAACAAGCGTGTCATCGCAAGCGACAAACCATTGAGTGTGTTGGGGCGATTTAATGTTGCCATCGCCGCATATTTGCCACCGGCACACTCGATTAATTCAAACAATACGCTGTCGTCCACGTGTTTTTCCTTTTATGGTTTGGCGTTGCCGATGCAATGCCCGGCGACGCCTGGATTCTTTGGGATCAAAGACAAGTGCTCGATAGATCTCAATACGATCGCCGGGATTAACCATGTCCTCAGGTTTGACCCGCCGACCGAATATACCAACCCCGCCGCTTCGCCAATCCACGTCAGGGTGCTGGGCCTCAAAGCCACTTGAATCAATAGCCTGCGCTATGCTCATGCCGGGCAACGGCTGGATTGCTCGCTGCCAAACCCGATTGCGTCCAAGCGCGTAGACCACCCAAATCTGCCTCTGCGTGTTCGCCGGTTCAGGCACGGTTGCCATAACAACTGTCAGCTCTTTGGGTGAATGAGTCAATGAAGCTATTGGCGATCCGGTTAAAAATTGGTCCTACCAATTTCTCCAGGGTTCGACTCGAGAACTCATAGCGCAATGTGAAGACCACCTTACAGGCTGAATCCGACAATGCCTGAAACTCCCAGCGACCATTGAGGTCTGAGAATGGTCCATCGACGAGCTCCAGCTCAATTAGCTGCGGATATTGGTGCCGGTTATTGGTCGTAAAGGTCTGCTTGATGCCAGCCAGTGCGATCGAGACAGAGGCTTGCATGCCATTTTCGTTTTGCCAGTGAATCTGACTGCCACCGCACCAGGGCATGAATTCAGGGTATCGATCCACAGCTGCAACCAGATCAAACATTTGGGCTGCACTGTACGGCACTAATACTGATCGTTCTACAGAATGCATGAGTTCAAACAAATCGCTAGAATGGATGGATTTTAACGGTTCACGCGGTCTTAAGGTTTTATGAGCATCATTGACAATCGCAAGGCGTTTCACGACTACTTCATCGACGAGCGCTTCGAGGCCGGCATGGTGCTTGAGGGCTGGGAAGTCAAGGCCATTCGTGCTGGTCGCGCTCAAATAAAAGAGAGCTATGTGATTGTGCGCGATGCGCAGATTTACCTGATAGGCATGCATATCAGCCCCCTGCCCTCGACATCGACACATACCAAGCCAGACCCCACCCGAACCCGTAAATTGTTGCTGCACGCCGAAGAAATCAGCAAACTGATCGGAAAGGTGGAGCAGCGGGGGTTTACGCTCGTGCCGTTAAACCTGCACTACAAAAATGGCCGAATCAAACTTGAGCTAGGTCTGGGACGGGGTAAAAAGCAACATGACAAGCGTGATACGGCTCAGGCCAAGGATTGGGCGCGTGAACGCGAGCGCCTGCTTAAACATGACACGCGGCGTGCTAACTAGGACCACCTAAAAAGTGGGGGGCATCGCCTGATGCCCCCCACAATCAATCGAGCAGCAGTTGGTCCTAAGGACCCGGATACGCTAGCTCGTTGCCAGTTTTTTCCAGGTCTCAACGACTGTATCTGGGTTCAAAGACACCGATAGAATGCCTTGCACCTTTAGCCATTGAGCAAAGTCGGGATGGTCACTCGGGCCCTGACCACAGATACCAACATACTTGTTCGCCTTCAAACAAGCATCAATGGCACGTTTGAGCATGAACTTAACAGCGTCATCACGCTCATCAAAGTCTGATGCCAATAGCTCCATGCCTGAGTCGCGATCCAAACCTAGCGTAAGCTGAGTCATGTCATTGGAGCCTATGGAAAACCCATCAAAGTATTGCAGAAACTCTTCGGCCAGAATCGCGTTCGACGGAACTTCACACATCATGACTATGCGCAGGCCGTTTTGTCCACGGGCAAGCCCATTTTCCGCCAGCAAGTTAATGACCCGTTCAGCCTGTGGCACGGTACGCACAAACGGCACCATGACCTCCATATTGGTCAGTCCCATTTCGTCTCTGACTTTTCTGACAGCCTCACACTCCATCCGGAAGCACTCGGCAAACTCATCTGCGAGATAACGCGACGCGCCGCGGAAACCAAGCATCGGGTTTTCTTCCTCGGGCTCATAACGAGATCCACCGACAAGCTTGCGATATTCGTTTGACTTGAAGTCCGACAAGCGAACAATCACAGGCTTAGGAGCAAAGGCCGCAGCAATCGTTGCCATTCCCTCTGCAAGCTTTTCTACGAAGAAGGCACGCGGACTCGCATAGCCACGAGCTGCCGATTCGACCGCTATTTTCAAGTCGCTATCGACATTGGGATAATCCAACACGGCTTTGGGATGGATACCGATGTTGTTGTTAATGATGAACTCCAGACGCGCCAGTCCAACACCGTGATTCGGAATCTGCGCAAAGTCGAAAGCTAACTGCGGGTTACCGACGTTCATCATGACCTTCAGGTCTACTGGCGGCATTTCGCCACGGCGAACCTCTTCAACTTCCGTCTCAATCAAGCCGTCATAAATGCGTCCCTCATCGCCTTCAGCACAAGACACAGTGACCGATTGTCCTTCTTTGAGCTGGTCAGTGGCATCGGCACAGCCAACTACGGCTGGGATACCTAGCTCGCGAGCAATAATCGCTGCGTGGCAGGTACGGCCACCACGATTGGTAACGATCGCGGCCGCACGTTTCATGACGGGCTCCCAGTTGGGATCTGTCATGTCGGTGACCAGGACATCACCAGCTTGGACCTTGTCCATTTCAGACACATCGGCCACGATGCGCACGGGACCGGCGCCAATTTTCTGGCCAATCGCGCGGCCTGTTACCAGCACGTCGCCCGTTGCTTTCAAGCGGTAACGCAATTGCACATCATGCTGTGACTGTTGTGACTTCACCGTTTCAGGGCGAGCTTGCAATATGTAGAGCTTGCCATCAATGCCATCGCGTCCCCATTCGATGTCCATTGGGCGCTGATAGTGCTTTTCTATGATCACCGCGTAGTGAGCAAGCTCGATGACCTCAGCATCACTTAAAGAGAACCGGTTCCTCTCAACCACCGGGACATCCACAGTTCGCACCGCGTGCCCGCTAGACCGATCCTCGTCAAACTCCATCTTGATCAGCTTGGAGCCAATACGACGGCTAACAATCGGGTAATGACCGTCAGTCAAGGTTGGCTTAAAGACATAGAACTCATCAGGATTGACAGCCCCTTGAACGACGGTCTCACCTAGGCCATACGACGATGTAATAAACACGACATCAGAAAACCCAGACTCCGTGTCAATCGTGAACATCACGCCCGCACTGCCCTTGTCTGAACGCACCATACGCTGAATCCCTGCCGACAGTGCCACTTCGGCATGGGCAAAGCCTTTGTGTACCCGATAAGAAATGGCGCGGTCGTTGTATAGGGACGCAAACACGTGACGGATCTTGTCGATGACATCATCGATACCGACAACATTCAAAAAGGTTTCCTGTTGCCCAGCAAATGAAGCATCTGGAAGATCTTCGGCGGTGGCCGAGGAGCGAACCGCAAATGAACCCTGACCATCGGCATCGAGCTCTGCAAAAGCTTGGCGAATTTGCTCATCGAGCTGAGTTGGCAAAGGCGCCTCAACTATCCATTGACGAATCTGAGCACCCGCCTCGGCAAGCGCACGCACATCGTCAGCGTCAAGCGTTGACAAGCGCTCAGCAATGCGATCGGCAAGCCCGGTTTGGGCCAGAAAATCACGATATGCCTGCGCCGTCGTGGCAAAACCACCCGGTACACGGACACCTGCGTCAGAAAGTTGGCTGATCATCTCGCCAAGAGATGCGTTCTTGCCTCCTACAGTGTCAACATCCGTCATCCGGAGTTGATCAAATGGTACGACATATGACATGGAGTCACCTTATAACAATGAATGAAAAGCGAGTTTGGTCAGTCCACACCTTGTCTAAAGGCGATACACTGACCAAACCGGCCTACTCAGCAGGTCGCACACATCTGGGCTTGAGCCGATACTGTGCAACTTGGGCTGGTTTCACTGCAATTACCGACGCTTGCCGTTAAGCCATCGTCGGATGCGACTCCGGTTGCTGCAGTGCATTGTACCCTCAGTTATTGTGACTTTAGGACCTTAAAAGTGACTGACGCATCAAACATCGAACGCACGGTTTTCATTATTTCCGATGGCACAGGCATTACCGCCGAGACCTTTAGTCACTCCGTGCTGTCACAATTCGAAGGTGTGAAATTCAATCAAGTACGTATTCCGTTTGTGGATACGCTTGAGAAGGCAGATTCAGTGGTCGAGCGTATCAACCACTTAGCCGCTCAGGGGACTCAGCCTATTGCTTTTACGACTTTGGTCAACACCGAAGTCTCTACCCGCATTAAAACCGCCAACGCATTGTTTTTGGATCTTTTTGCCGGGTTTGTCGAACCGCTAGAACACAATCTGGGAGTGCGTTCTAGCCACAGCATTGGCAAATCGCACAAAGTGGCTAATTCTGCGCAATATCGCAACCGGATTGATGCTATCAACTACAGCCTGGCGCATGACGATGGTCAATTCATCAAGGGGCTTTCCGAAGCTGATGTGATTTTGGTTGGCGTGTCGAGATGCGGCAAGACCCCGACTAGTCTGTATTTAGCCATGCAATATGGGGTAAAAGCGGCTAATTTTCCGCTGATTCCTGAAGATTTTGAGCGCGGCGGCTTACCGGCTACGTTACATCCACATCGCAGCAAGTTATTTGGCCTGACCATTCAACCGGAACGACTCGCGGAGGTCAGGCAGGAGCGCCGTCCCAACAGTAAATATGCATCCTTGCCACAGTGCCTACACGAAGTCGCTGAGGCTGAGCGTTTGATGCGTATGGAGAACATTCCGTCGCTGTCAACAACGACCAAGTCCATTGAAGAAATTGCCACGACGATCCTGCACGAAATCAAGCTGGATCAACACCAGTCCTATTAGCGTTGATTTGACGCGAGCCATTGTCGCCGTTGCTCAAATAAACACACAGCGCCAGCGCTGGCCACATTTAAAGATTCGACCGCATCCGTGTCATGCGCAATGAACACCTTATGATCAGCCAAAGCCAGCAAGGCAGGATCAACTCCCCGCCCTTCATGACCAAAGATCCAGGCCACCTCGCGGTCTAGCTTTAAATCAAACAAGGAAGTTGCTGTTGCGTCGAGCGCTGTGGCTAGTATCTGTGGTCGTTTTGTTTGAGAGGACCATTCAGTGATCAGCTGGCGCAAGTTAACCGATTCATAAATATCCAATGCAAACTGGGCGCCTTGACCAGCCCTGAGTACTTTAGGTGACCAACACCCTGCGGTTGCAGGTCCAGAGAATACCGATCGAATACCGGCTGCAGCCGCTGTCCTTAACAAGGTGCCGACGTTACCAGGATCTTGTATGTCATCCATAAGCAGATGACTGCCCGTCAAGCCAGATCGATCAGGTACCGTCAGCCGATTTTGTGTTTGTCGATGGTCACCCACGAAGATTACCGAGGGTGCGGTGACCAGTGTTGACAAACTTCCTATCAATTTGTGCGGCAGCCAGATCTGTTTATCAGGGTCAATCTCGGTGATCAACGATTCTATTTCTGCTAACCCGCGTGCCTCGAGCGCCAATAACGCGAATTGCGGCTGACCTTTGTGCATCAGCCAAGCCTGGCACAAGTGCATGCCTTCGAGCCAGATATCATGGCCAGGACGGCCAGCATCTTTCATCTGGGCATGCAACTGTTTGTATAACGGATTGCTACGAGAGGTAATCGTTTTCATGGACGGGCTCACATGACAAACTTAAATTGACAAGCACTCGCGCACCGGCGCAAAACTTCGTCTGTGCGCCGGACAGGGGCCATATTGACGCAGCCGCTCCAAATGCAAAGCGGTGCCATAGCCTTTATGCTGATCGAATCCGTACAAAGGATACTGCTCATGCAGCTCAAGTAATGCCGCGTCACGAGCTGTTTTTGCAAGTATTGACGCCGCTGAAATGGCAGGCTCAGTCAAATCACCCTTGACGATTGCTCGGGTGGGGACATCAAGCTTGGGCGTTCGATTACCATCGATTAATACTTCGTCTGGAACTTGACCCAGGCCACTGACGGCTCGCTGCATCGCAAGCATAGTCGCTTGCAGAATATTCATTTGGTCAATTTCTTCAACAGATGCACTGCCAATGGCCCAGGCCATCGCCCGCTCGCGGATTGTCATGGCAAGCTGATCGCGTCTGCGCTCGGTCAGTTTCTTGGAATCAGTCAAACCTTCAATAACACGACCCGGATCAAGTATGACTGCTGATGCGTAAACATCGCCTGCCAGTGGGCCACGACCTGCCTCATCAACACCAGCCACCAAGATAACTTGGTTCATGGACCTCGCTCCATGACTTGCAAAATAGCTTGGCTAGCCCTAGTGGCAGTGTCGCAGCGCAAGGTTTGGTGCAAGCGTACAAACTGTTGTTCAATTTCATGACGCCTGCCTGCATCCTCCCACAACCCCCACAGTGCATTTGCCAGGTTTTCCGGGGTAGCCTCATCTTGCAACAATTCGGGCACAACAAATGACTGGCTAAGCACATTAGGCAGGCCTACCCACGGAAGATTGGGTTTAGACTGTCCGGATTTCCACGCCATGATTCTACGCATCCACGGACTTAAAACGTAGCTAATCACCATGGGTCGCTTAAATAGAGCACATTCAAGCGTCGCTGTGCCACTGGTGACCAAGGCCATATTGCATGCTGCCATGGCTCGCCATGATGCTGGCCATTGCTCTGACGAGCTGGTCTCGATCACCTGTAAATTGGCCAATTTGAAATTGGCTGCCATTTGCTCGAATTGAGCCTTGCGAGCTTGATTGACCATTGGCACCACAAATATCAATCCTGGCGCACGCTGTTGCAACCGTTCAGCAGCAGCCAGAAACTTTGGTGTCATGAGTTCGATTTCCGATCGACGGCTACCCGGTAAGATTGCAATCACCGTAGCATCCGGATCGATTCCAAGTGCCTCACGCGTGGCCTGACGATCAGGTTCCAATGCAATCTTGTCGGCCAGCGGATGCCCGACATAGGTAGCGGGTATGCCTTCACGCTCATAGATCTCGAGCTCAAACGGAAACAGCACCAACATGTGTGAGACGGCTTGTCGGATGCGATGAATTCTCTCATAGCGCCACGCCCAAATCGATGGACTAACAAAGTGCACCGTTGGGATGCCGCGTTTTTTTAAATTATGTTCAAGACGCAAGTTAAAGTCTGGCGCATCCACACCCACAAATACCTCGGGCGGGTTAGCAAGCCAGCGCCTTTGGACATCTTTAAAGATGGCGTAAATTCTTGGTAAATTTTTTAATGCATCCACATAGCCGAAGACGGACAACATATCCATTGGATGCCAGATTTGCATGCCTGAAGCCTGTAGCGCTGGACCACCAATACCGCTTGCGACCAACTGTGGACGCGCCTCTTTCATACCAGTGAGTACTTGGGCAGCAATCAGATCGCCTGAAGGCTCGCCAGCGACCAAGCCAATGCAATCCGTCATGGACGGATAATGCCCCGTGTGCTGTTGGTGAGAAAGTCGAGCAGTATTTGTAAGGATTCAGCTGCCAATGGGTCCTGTGCCTGCCGCTCTTTTAATTGGCTTTTGGCATCTTCTAAAGACAGCCCCCGCCGGTAAATTATCTTGTAGGCATCACGCAAGGCAGCAATCGCCTCTGGCGTAAAACCACGACGCTTTAAGCCCTCACCATTGATACCCACCGGTACGCAAGGATTACCGGAACCCATCACAAATGGCGGCACATCCATATGCAACGCACTTGATCCACCTACCATGGCATGAGCGCCTATCTTGCCAAACTGATGAACGGCGGCTAGTCCTCCCACGATTGCCCAGTCGCCAACGTGAACATGTCCGCCCATCTGGACCCCGTTGGCCAGAATCGTATGGCTGCCGATTTGACAGTCATGCGCAACGTGCACATAAGCCATCACCCAGTTGTCATGGCCAATACGTGTAACACCACCATCTTGGACGGTGCCCGTGTTCAGGGTCACGTACTCGCGAAACATATTCGCGTCACCGATCTCGAGCCGAGTCGGCTCACCCGCATATTTCTTGTCTTGCGGCATACCGCCAATACTGCAAAACCGATAAAAGGTGTTGTTTTGACCGATCGATGTGACGCCATCCACAACGCAGTGAGGGCCAAATACGGTACCCCGGCCAACCGATACATTCGGTCCAATCACACAGTAAGGTCCAATTTGCACGCTTTGATCAATTTGCGCGGCGGGATCAACAATCGCTGTCGGATGAATGTTGGTGGCCATTTATGCTTCCATGGGACGAATGGCACACATCAACTTGGCTTCAGCAGCGACTTGATCATCCACTTTTGCTATGGCCGAGTATTTACAGATCGTGCGACTCAGACGTAGGGCTTCCACATGCAAATTAAGCTGATCTCCCGGCACAACGGGTCGCCTGAAGCGGGCTTCATCAATGCCAACGAAGTAATAGAGCAACTGCTCCCCTTTTGCTTTTAAGCCAGTCTCATCAGCAAATGAGAAGATCGCAGCGGCCTGAGCCAAAGCTTCTAAAATCAGCACACCAGGCATGACCGGGTGATGGGGAAAATGCCCCGGGAAAAAAGGCTCATTAATAGATACGTTCTTCAGAGCATGAATCGATTTGCCAGGCACCATGTCCACGACCCGATCTACCAATAGCATCGGGTACCGATGAGGAATGCTGTCAAGGATTGCTTTGATATCAAGTTGCATGAGAAAGTCCTTCGTGCACAAGCGCCTACCCGTGTGTTGCGCCTATTCTATTCAATTTCGTCAGGGTTGCGCTCAAGCTGGCGCACCCGTTTACGCAAGTCTGAAAGCTTACCCAGTACAGCTGCATTACGCTGCCATTGGGCGTGTGGCCCGGATGGCATCACACCGGTATATCGGCCAGGCGTTTCAATGCTAGAGGTGATTGCCGTGCCGCCGGAGATCTGTACGTCGTCGGTGATGCTGATGTGTCCAGAGAACATGGCGGCACCACCAATAATGCAGCGCTTACCAATTTTTGTCGAACCGGCCACCCCGACACATGCAGCCATGGCAGTGTGGTCTCCAATTTGGCAGTTATGTCCGACCATGATTTGGTTGTCGAGCTTAACACCGTTACCAATCACGGTGTCTTCAAGCGCGCCTCGGTCAATGGTCGTGTTGGCACCGATCTCCACATCATCGCCAATACGGACACCCCCGAGTTGGGCAATTTTGCCCCAGGCCCCTTTAGCCAGCATGGGATTAGGTGCAAACCCAAAACCATCTGCGCCAAGAACAACACCAGCGTGCAGGATGCAACGAGCGCCCATGCGGGTGTTGTCATACAAGGTCACGTTAGGATAGAGGATCGAGTTTGCTCCAATTTCACAGTTCGAACCCACAACACAACCAGCAAGAATATGTACGTGTGCACCTACGGTGGTATGAGCACCGATCACAACATGGGGACCAATCACTGCTGTCGGATCGACATTGGCTGTTTCATCGATCACGGCACTGGCGTGGCATCCGGGTTGAATCGTTGGTTGGCGTTTGACATCAAACCAACGCGCAATGAGTGCATAGAGAAGATAGGGTTGGTCGCAGACGATCTGGGCGTAAGCAGGTGCAATAGCCTGCATGCCGGGCGGCAGGATCACAGCGCAGGCGTCAGTAATCGCTAGTTCGTCTTTGAATTTGTTGGAGACGACAAATGATAGTTCGTCAGCACTTGCAGATCGCAAAGGCCCTATACCTCTAATACGTGCATCGGGGCTATGCTTGGTGCCCGCCAAAACACTTGACACAAGTGCTCTGGATTCTGCAATGTCATCGAGCAACTCTGTCAGCGTGGGCGCCTTAGTTGGCGGGAGAATGACGGGCATTGTCTCTAGGTGAAATCAAGTTAGTTCTTCGACTCTAGTGCCTTGATTACCTTGTCGGTGATATCAACACGATCGCTAACGGTGACTGCATCCTGAAGGATCAGGTCGTATTGCTCCTTATCCGCGATCTGCATGATGGCAGCGTTGGCCCTCTCGATAATGATGGCAAACTCCTCATTGCGACGGCGATTAAAATCTTCCTGTATTTCACGCTGCTTACGCTGCAAATCCGCATCTAAGTTGCCTAATTCACGTTGGCGGCGATTACGGTCACTTTCAGCGAGTACTGGCGCATCTTTCTCAAACTGCTGCACTTTCTTGCGAAATTCGGCGATTTCCTTTTGTAGGTCATCGTTACGCTTCTTGAATTCTTTTTCAATGTTCTCTTGCGCCAGTTTTGACGGGCCCGAGTCTTGCAAGATCCGTTGCGTATTGACGAACCCGATTTTGACAACGAAGGGCTGAGCAGATTCGTCCTTCTTCGGTGTCTGCGCACCGGATTGGGCCATCGCAACAGGCGAGATAAACAATGCAAGACAGACGGCTGTCAATGCCATCGCGCCAATGACTCGGCTAGTCATTGCAGGTTTAGCATTGCTGTCAGCCTTACTGGCCAAATTGCCCACTTCGATCATATTTAGTTACCACCTTTGAGTGTGTGAATGACACGCAGATGCAAAGACACCCGTCGGTCATTTTGCCATTGATTACATCTAGAAAGCCGAACCAACCTGGAACTGGAACACCTGGGTCTCATCACCCTCTTTAGCGTTCAATGCTTTGGCGTAAACGAGTTGCAAGGGCCCCATCGGGGACAGCCAAGACATACCAAAACCAGTAGAGTAACGCAGATCGCCAAAGTCCACTGTATCAGACGAATTTCCAGCACCGGTACCATAGACCTGACCGGCATCGCCAAACACGAAAAGTCTTAGTGTTTTATCGCGTCCTGACCCTGGCAGTGGGAAGAAAAACTGCACATTACCCACCACGCGCCTAGAGCCACCCAGATAAGTGCCGGTGCGAGGGTCCTTGGGACCTAAAGAATTACCCTGATAACCCCGAACAGTGCCAATACCGCCCGCAAAAACATCCTTAATTACCGGGAATGGATTATCACTGTTGTAGACATCACCATAATCAAAGAGTGCGTTAAACGCCAATGTGTAATCACGGCCGATTGGAATGAAGTGCTGGTGTTGAGCACTGAGCATATAGTATTTAAGTGACACTGTACCTACCGTGGCACTTAAACGTGTAAAAGATCCGCGGGTTGGATTGAGCACACTATCACGAGTATCTTTGGACCAGCCTGCACTGAGAATTGGTGTGTTGGTCGCGTCACCATAGGCATCGACATACTGCTCGTATGCCAGCGGCGAGTCTTCATATAACGAAATCTTGTTATGTTCAAAGTTAAGCCCGAGTGAAACACGATCAAACTCAGAGATGGGCACCCCAAAATTAAATCCACCCCCTGCAGAAATCACCTCGTAATTGCCAGGGTTGTTCAAGCTTGGCGTCACAGTCCGATAGTAGCCAGAGGTCGTTCTACTGACTCCGTCAAGGGTCCAATATGGATCCGTATGACTTAACACGAATGTTCGCGCGTCTTGACTGGTGTTGACGGAGAAATCCAACTCCGTTCCACTTCCGAAGACGTTTTTCTCGGAAATTCCCGCACTCAGGATAACGCCATCGGTCTGTCCGTAGCCGATACCCAGGTTGATTGCACCGGTTTGACGCTCAGTGACCTTGACATTAACGTCGACCTGATCAACTGAACCAGGTACTGGCTCTGTAGTGACATCAACCTCCTGAAAATAACCAAGTCGCTCGAGGCGCTCTTTGGATAATTTAATGGCACCACCGTCATACCATGCCGCCTCTAGTTGACGAATTTCACGGCGAGCCACTGTGTCTCGAGTGCGCTCATTACCCGTGATCTCCACTTTCCGTACATAGACCCTGCGACTCGGATCAACAAAAAAAGTCAGCGCAACTGTCTGTTTTTCACGATCAAGCACAGGATTGGGATTAACGTTGGCAAAGGCGTAGCCAAGGTCTCCAAGATAGCTCCTGATGGCAACCGATGTTTCGTTAGACTTGGCACCAGAAAACGTTTCTCCGGCTTTGATCGTCACGAGTGCTTCAATTTCCTGATCAAGGCTAAGCAAATTGCCCGCTAGCTGAACATCCGAGACAGTGTAAGGCTTACCTTCTGAGATCGAGATCGTAATGTAGATGTCCTGGCGATCGGGGGATATGGTGACCTGGGGAGTCTCCATAGAGAACTCCAGATATCCACGATCCAGATAAAACGACCGGATCGACTCCATATCGGCTTCAAGCTTTTCTCGTGAATACTTATCCGTATCCGTGTACCAAGTGAGATAGCCAGATGTCGTCAATTGCATCAGATCCAACAAGTCGCCCTCTGAAAAGGCTTCGTTGCCGATAATCCGGATTTCCTTGATCTTGGCAACCGACCCCTCGAAGACATCGAAGTTCACCCCCACCCGGTTACGCGGCAAGGGAGTTGTGGTAGCCGTAATTTCCACGCCATATTTAGCTTTACTCAGGTACTGCTGCTGAAGCTCAAACTCGGCTTGCTCGAGCATCGCCTGGTCAAAGATTCTTCCTTCCCCAAACCCGACTTGCTGGAAAGCTTCAATAATTTGCTTGCTTTCAAACTCGCGCATGCCCGTAAACGAGATCGAAGCGATCACGGGGCGTTCTTGGACAGTGACCACCACAATGTCATTGGCTGTCGAGATACGCACATCGCTAAAGAATCCCGTCGAATACAGTTCGCGGATGATATCGGTCGCCATCTCTTCAGTGAACGTATCGCCAACCTTCACAGGAACATAGGCAAATACGGTGCCGGCCTCTGTGCGTTGTATGCCGTCAACCCGAATATCTTTGACCTTAAATGGTGTGAACGCTGAAGCTAATGAGGGGACTGCGAGGACAACTGCGACCAGAAAAAACGCCAGTAATCCTTTCAACTTCAGTATCTTGCCTTCAGGCTGTCCCAACTGACTAGCTCGCATAAATCACAATCTCCGTTATTAGGGTGCTGCGTAATACCGACACCCCATACAAGCATTTTAAGGGACAACGACCTCAACTCAAAAGGCGGGTGAAGTCATTAAAAATCGCTAGCGTCATCAACCCAGCCAACAGTACGACCCCTACCTTGTGTCCGAGCATCATCCAACTTTCTGGGACTGGCTTACCCCGCACAATCTCAACCGTGTAATACATCAGATGCCCCCCATCAAGCATAGGGATCGGGAGCAAATTAAGCACCCCAATACTCACACTGACTAGGGCTAAAAATGCCAAATACGCCGTCAACCCAATCTGAGCCGTCTGCCCGGCGTAGTCCGCTATCGTCACCGGACCACTGATATTCTTCCATGAGACTGCACCAGAGATCATGCTTCCAAGCATCTTAAGTGAGAACCAGGCTGTTTCGTAAGTTCGAGTCACCCCTTGCCAAATGCTTTGAACCAAGCCGTGCTCGACCATGACCATCGGCACTTCATTGGCCAGTCCAACGCCAATTCGTCCAATGACAGCCCCATCTGGCCCGTCGGCCGGGCTAGGTACGACCTCAATCGTCACGGGTGAGCCCTGACGATCAACCACCAGCGTAAGCGGTCGGCCGGGGTTTGCTTGAACGGTCTGAATAAGCTGACGGGTGTCGATCACGGGACGTGCGTCAATGCTAAGAACCACATCAGCACTCGCTAGCCCGGCTTTCTGACCAGCACTGTCTGGTTGCACACTGGTGATCACTGTTTTACCCGGCTGCAGTTGCAGACCTGCCAACGCCAACGCGTCTGTGTCGGGCCCGGGGTCGGCAGCCGGCAACGTCACAACCAACTCTGACTGACGATCAAAACGGTCAACCGTGAGGTTCACATTTCCGCCATGCACCATGTCATCCAGCATTTGCCAGCGTGCTTGATTCCATGAAGTCACCGGGACACCATTGACTGCAATGACCCGATCGCCGCCAGCAACACCCGCCTGAGCAGCCGCGGAATTCGCTGGCGGCTGGGCCAGAATCGGCACCGGTTCCTCAGTACCGATCATGTTCAGTCCGGCATATAAGACTGCAGCCAATATAAAGTTGGCAATCGGCCCTGCGCTAACAATAAAAAATCGATTTTTAACGGGTTGGTTACTAAATGCCTCCCGTTTCTCGCTCTCGCTAGCACCTTGCTCTGGTTCATCTTGCATCTTGACATAGCCACCCAAGGGAATGCCTGCAAGGACCCACTCCGTACCGCGGCGATCAATTCGCTTGAGCAGGGGTTTCCCAAATCCCACCGAGAACCTGAGAACCCGCACCCCGCAGCGTCGGGCAGCCCAATAGTGACCATACTCATGAAATGTAATGATGATGCCTAGTGCGATGACGAATGCGAGTATGGTCGTTAACATAGCCAAAAGACTCAGGAAGTGATTGTGCCAATAGTTTGACTGCAATGCGTGGCGAAGGTTCGGGCAGCCGCATCATTGGCAAGGACATCATCGAGGCAAGCGATATCGTCCTGATGCGATCTGGCTTGCCAATCAAGTGTTTGGCTAACAATACGGGCAATGTCAAGATAACCGATTTTGCCCTGTAAAAATGCCTCGACTGCAACCTCATTGCTGGCATTTAGCGCGATACATGCCCCCTGCCCGGCTCTGAGCGCATCAAAGGCCAGTTCAAGGCAAGGATAGCGTTGCGGTTGCACAGCCTCAAACTCGAGCCGACCCTGCCGGGTTAGATCCAGCATATCGACGCCGGCGTCGATACGCGTCGGAAAGCCCAGCGCATGTGCGATTGGTGTGCGCATATCCGGGTTTCCAAGTTGAGCCAAGACCGAACCATCGGTGTACTGCACCATCGAATGGACGATACTCTGAGGATGAATGAGAACATCGATCTGATCGGCACTCACGTTGAACAACCAATGGGCCTCGATAACCTCAAGCCCTTTGTTTAGCATGGTGGCTGAATCAACTGAAATTTTGCGACCCATTTCCCAATTGGGATGGGCGCAGGCTTGTTCAGGTGTGACGCTAGCCAGACTTTCGAGATCGAGCGTTCTAAACGGCCCACCAGAGGCCGTCAATATCAACTTTTGAACGCCGGCTCTGCTAACCAAGTTGTTAGTTTCACTACACGACGGCAAACACTGAAATATGGCATTGTGTTCGCTGTCGATGGGCAACAAGGTCGCCCCGTGCTCAGCCACGGTTGTCATCAAAAGGCTACCTGCGGCTACCAGAGACTCTTTATTTGCCAAAAGAATCTTCTTGCCAGCTTTGGCCGCGGCAAAGATGGAGGCAAGACCCGCAATCCCCACGATGGCAGCCATGACAATATCGGTTTGGTTTTCCGCGGCGGTCTGCGCCAACGCCTGCGGACCGACACGCACGTCTGGCATCGGGGCAACATTGCTCCATGCCTTTTTGAATTGGGTCGCCGCTGCATCGTCTGGCACAACCACACAGCTAGCACGTGTATCGCAGGCGATTTGAGCTAATTCCGCCATGCGCCTATTCGCGCTCAAGGCATGAACCGTGAAGCGGTCGGGATGGCGCTTGATGACATCGATGGTGCTTTGCCCAATCGATCCAGTCGCGCCCAGAATAGTGACGGATTGCGCGCTCATGAATACCAAAAATCCGAAACCAAGAAATAAGCCACTGGAACAACGGCAACCACGGCATCCACACGATCATAGACACCACCATGACCGGGAAGCAAACGGCTCGAATCCTTCACGTTGGCCTGACGCTTCAGAAAGGACTCAAACAAGTCCCCCATCACCGCAAGCACACCAAGCAGCACGGATGCAGCAATCAACCCTACCCAACCCCATAACTGCAGTAACCAAGAAGCGTAACTGTTGTCTATGGATGCGGTCACGAGCATCCATAGAACCACCCCTGCCAGACCGAACAATGCACCCTCACGGGTCTTGCCAGGGCTAATGTGAGGAGCCAGCTTTTGCTTACCGAATTGCTTACCACCGAAATATGCCAGGATGTCAGCTATCCAAATCAGCAGTAGCAGCGACAACAGACTCCATGCCCCCGAATTGATCCACAGCAGTGCCAATACACCCCAGGTGGCAAATAGGCATACAGGTGCAAACAAACTCCATGCGATCGATTGCGGGTTGTTGTTAATCTGAGCCGTCAGCAGCTTCCAGGGGATTGCGGTAAGCCAAACCAGTACACTGACAACCACAGTCGCATGCAAGATGTCCAGTTGATCGCCATCGCCTGCGAGCCATTGGTAGGCCTGCACGCCCGTAACTACAGTTAGCACCACACCGAGAATGACGGCAAGCCAAGTGGACTGGGGAGCCGTCAACCGAAGCCATTCATATGCCGTCACACCAACCACCAGGCTAAAGAATACGAGCAACGGCCATGGATTTTCCAGGGACAGATCAACGGCCAGAATCCCAAGCAACACCACCGCGGTCACAACACGTTTCAAAAGCATGGCTAATTGACTTTCTCTGCAACAGCGTGAATCTGCGCGCTCGTACGGCCGAACCGCCGCTCGCGATGCCGGTACCACTGAACCGCAGCGTCCATGTCGCCGGCACCGAATTCCGGCCAGTATTTATCCGTGAAATAAAGTTCGGTATAGGCCAATTGCCAGATCAAAAAATTCGAGATCCGCTGCTCGCCACCAGTCCGAATAAAAAGGTCGGGTTCTGGCGCCCAGGCCATGCTCAGATGCCGAGCGAGACTATCCTCATCAATGAGCGATGGATTGTCGATGAGCGCGGGGTCCAGCGACAACATTTTTTGTGTTGCTTGCAAAATGTCCCAACGCCCACCGTAGTTGGCTGCAATGGTTAAGTGAAAGGCTTCGTTATGCGCCGTAGTATCTTGAGCCTGTTGAATCATCCTTTGTAGCTTTGGCTCGAATCGACTGACATCACCAATGACCCGCAGTCGTACGCCTTTACTAGAAAGCTCGTCCACTTCGCGCTCAAGCGCTTGAACGAACAAACCCATTAACAGGTTGACTTCTTCAGAGGGGCGGCGCCAGTTCTCAGAGCTAAATGCAAATAACGTCAGATACCGGGTGCCCAGAGCGCCAAAATACTCAAGTGCATTGCGAACAGACTGCACTCCCCGGGCATGGCCGGCTGATCGCGGGAGATGCCGCTTAGTCGCCCAACGGCCATTGCCATCCATAATGATAGCCACATGCTCAGGGATATCGGATACCTCGGGTATCCGTTTAGTCGAGCTAATGATTTTCAAATGATTATCCTAAGAGCCACGGCACTGTACTGTGAGGTTCAGTCCTTAAACCTTCATCACCTCAGCTTCTTTTTGCGTAATCAACTTATCGATTTCAGATACAAACTGATCAGTCAACTTCTGGATCACGTCCTGAGCACGACGCTCGTCATCTTCAGAAATTTCTTTGTCTTTGACTAGTTTTTTCAAGCCATCATTTGCGTCACGACGCAGGTTGCGGATAGCAACTTTGGCATC
Organism: Orrella daihaiensis; assembly: GCF_022811525.1. Classification (NCBI taxonomy): domain Bacteria; kingdom Pseudomonadati; phylum Pseudomonadota; class Betaproteobacteria; order Burkholderiales; family Alcaligenaceae; genus Orrella; species Orrella daihaiensis. Next base: position 1,619,381 of record NZ_CP063982.1, read on the forward strand.
CTCGCCCTCTGCTCGAACTACTTTGGTGAGTTCACGTCGGCGCTCCTCTGTCAATGCCGGCATCGGCACACGTATCGACTCACCCATGGCCTGCGGATTCAATCCCAGATCGGAGTCACGAATGGCTTTTTCTACAACTTGAGCCATGCTTTTTTCCCAAACCTGTACGGCTAATGTGCGCGCGTCGAGCAAATTGACATTGGCAACTTGCGATAAGGGCGTCATGGCACCGTAGTATTCAACCTCGATGTGGTCAAGCAAGCCCGTATGCGCTCTTCCTGTGCGAATCTTAGACAACGTTGATTGCAACGTTTCAAGCGATTTGTTCATTTTGGTCTCTGTACTAGACCGAATATCTTGAATGCTCATAACTCGAACTCCAAAAAACTTAGACATGCACCAAGGTGCCCTCATCCTCGCCATTGACTGCCCGTGCAAGCGCGCCAGCTTTGTTGATAGAGAACACACGAATTGGTAATTTCTGATCGCGACACAGTGCAAATGCCGTCGCGTCCATCACTTCAAGGCGGCGAGCAATGACCTCATCAAAACTGATCCTGCTGTAACGCTGTGCTGAAGGATCTTTGTTCGGGTCTGCGCTGTATATCCCATCGACTTTGGTGGCCTTCAGCACGATTTCAGCACCAACTTCAGCGCCGCGTAAAGCTGCTGCTGTATCAGTGGTGAAGAAGGGGTTGCCTGTACCAGCCGCAAATATGACTACCTTGCCCTCTTCGAGATAGCGCAAAGCCTTGGGTCTTATGTAGGGCTCAACTACCTGCTCTATGTTCAAGGCCGACTGCACTCTGGCATCGACCCCACGGTGCTTGAGCGCATCTTGCAAGGCCAAGGCATTCATCACCGTCGCCATCATGCCCATGTAGTCAGCGGTGGCGCGGTCCATGCCCTGAGCACCCGGCGCTACACCGCGAAAGATATTGCCACCACCAATAACAACCGCAAGCTGCACCCCGAGGTTGGCTACGTCACTGACTTCTTCGGTCATTCTCAGTATGGTGCCTCGATTGATGCCGTAGGCGTCTTCGCCCATCAGGGCCTCACCAGACAATTTAAGCAAAACGCGTTGATGACGTTGGGCAGACATGAGGACCTCAGCGAAGACAAAGACAACAAACCAGAGATGGAGCAAGTTTAGCCGATTCGCGCTTTAACCATGGCAATTGGCAAATCTGCTGATAGACGGTATGGCATCTAACCATCGGCAACGCTTAGTCGCAAAAAAACCGGACAAACAGCCTACTGAAGGCCGTTCTGTCCGGTTGCTATCTGATTGAACGATTAGGCAGTGCCAGCCGCCGCGGCGGCAACTTCTGCCGCAAAATCAGAGACCTTCTTCTCAATACCTTCGCCGACCACAAACAGCTCAAATTGCTTGACCGATGCGCCTTTCTCCTTGAGCATCTGACCAACCGTCTGCTTGTCATTTTTTACAAATGGTTGCGATAGCAAAGCGACCTCTTTCAGATACTTTTGAACAGCGCCTTCAACCATTTTTTCAACAATCTCGGGTGGCTTACCGGATTCGGCCGCTTTCTGGCGAGCAACCGAGCGCTCGGTTTCTTTGTCTGACTCGGGTACACCGCTCTCATCAATTGCCTTTGGCTTGGTCGCAGCCACGTGCATGGCGACGTCTTTACCAACCTCTTCTGCGCCGGTGAAATCTACCAATACGCCAATCTTGCCGCCGTGCACATAGCTAGCAAGTGCACCATCGGTTTGAAAGCGTTTGAAGCGGCGTATGGTCATGTTTTCACCGATTTTGCCAACCAATGCAGTTCGGGTGGATTCAACAGTACCCTCTCCCATGGGCAATTCCGACAGCGCGGCCACATCCGCCGGTGACTTGGTGGCCACCATGTCGGCAATTTGTTGCACAAAGCCGATAAAGTCATCGTTCTTGGCAACAAAGTCAGTTTCACAGTTGACTTCTACAATGGCGCCTGTCTTGCTGTCCGCAGAGATACAGATGCCGATCAATCCCTCTGCAGTCACACGTGCTGCTGCTTTGCTCGCCTTACTGCCGAGCTTGACACGCAGCACCTCTTCAGCCTTGTCCATATCACCATTAGCTTCAGTCAGGGCTTTTTTGCACTCCATCATGGGTGCATCGGTCTTCTCACGCAATGTCTTGACCATTGCGGCGGTAATTTCAGCCATGTTCGCTCCGTCTACTTCAATGATTTGCGATCCAGATGGTATCGAGGATCCCTAAACACAACCAGACAATCAGTCTGGCGCTACTTTGGTTTTAGAAAGTCAGGTCAACGATGAGGGCGAACTCATAAATCCGCCATCACCATATTTCCCGCGAGCCCCCCACAGCAACACTACAAGGGGCCAAAGGCATTACTGCTCTGCCGTATCGTCTTCGAGCTCAACAAACTCTTCGTCTGCCGCTAGCTCCTGAACGAGACCATTGACTGCCTGCTCCTTGCCTTCGAGCACCGCATTGGCCATGCCAGTTGCATAAAGGGCAACAGCTTTGCCAGAGTCATCATTGCCCGGAATGACATAGTCAATCCCATCCGGGGAGTGGTTAGTATCAACGACGGCCACAACGGGAATACCCAAGGTGTGCGCCTCTGCCACTGCGATTTTGTGGTAACCGACGTCTATCAAGAAGATCGCGTCCGGCAAGCCAGCCATATCCTTGATGCCGCCAATCGATTTATCAAGCTTTTCCATTTCACGCTCGAACATCAGCGCTTCTTTCTTGGACATGCGCTCAAGACCACCGTCTGCAGCCATCACTTCCATGTCTTTCAAACGCTTGATTGAGCTCTTGACCGTTTTGAAGTTGGTCAACATGCCACCGAGCCAGCGATTATTGACGTATGGCATACCGGCACGGCTTGCTTGCTCGGCAATAATGTCGCGGGCGGCGCGCTTGGTACCCACAAATAGGACTGTGCCATTTTTGGCAGCAACAGAGCGAACGAACTTGGCAGCGTCAGCGTACTTGGCAACCGTATGCTCGAGGTTAATGATGTGGATTTTGTTACGATGGCCAAAAATGTAAGGGGCCATTTTGGGGTTCCAAAAACGGGTTTGGTGACCGAAGTGCACACCCGCTTCTAGCATTTCACGCATAAGTGACATGAGATTCTCCTAGGGTTTTTTCCAGTAATACGACAGCACCGATTGTTTTTAGACGGCACCCTGGCGTCGCATCACGCGATTTGGCAGTCCAAGCGAACTTGTTCTACCCGATTTCCTGCAAAGCACCCGTCGGCAAACAGCCAACACACTTAAAAACGGGGGTTTTTGAGTGACTACTTTGTAGGAAAGCCTATAATTCTACTATGTTTTTTTATGAATTGACAAAGGCGATAGACGATCCATGCGACTGGTAACCGATCCGACTGATCTGAACAAAATGCGGGCAGCCTGCCAGGATGCCGCCAAGGTCCTCGATTATCTGACCCCATTTGTTAAGGCGGGTGTAAGCACGGGAGAGCTTGATCAATTAACCATTGACTTTATTACCAATGTTTTAAAGGTCAAGTCTGCAACGATTGGCTACGCACCCACCGGATATCCCCCCTTTCCTGGCGCGATATGTACCTCAGTGAACCATCAAGTTTGCCATGGAATACCGGGGGAGAAGATCTTAAAAAATGGCGATATTGTCAACATTGATGTGACCATCATCAAAGATGGCTGGTTTGGCGACACATCCCGTATGTATTACGTGGGCGAACCCTCTATTGCGGCTAAGCGACTGACTCAGACAACCTACGAATGTATGTGGCTAGGCATTGAGCAGGTCAAGCCGGGCAACACCCTAGGCGATGTCGGCCACGCAATACAGTCATACGCTGAGGCTCAGGGTTATTCAGTTGTACGTGAGTTCTGCGGCCACGGTATTGGACAGCAGTTTCATCAAGATCCTCAAGTCTTACATTATGGTCGACCCAAAACCGGTGTCAAATTGGAACCGGGGATGATTTTTACCATCGAACCGATGATCAACGCTGGCAAACGCGAGATCCGGCAGCTTGCTGACGGATGGACGGTTGTCACACGTGACCACAGCCTGTCTGCCCAATGGGAACACACTGTTTTAGTGACCGAACAAGGGTTTGAGGTTCTCACCGTATCTGAAGGCATGCCCGAACGCCCAGCGCTAGCGTTGAACTAACCAAACAATGAACACCTCGGCGGAACTGCAAAAAATCAGGCAAACGCTTAAGCAAAAGCGCGATTTTGCGATTGCCGAATTCAGGCGTAAGCCCAACGCCGAAAGGTTTGTGCATGAGTTGCGCCGGGCCACTGATGAAGCGCTCAGACAATTGCTGCGCAATTATCCGCTGCCAAAGCAAGCTGCACTCGCTGCCGTGGGGGGATATGGTCGCGGTGAGCTCTATCCATACTCTGACGTTGACTTGCTGATTTTGCTAGACAAGCCGCCGAGTGCCGCTGACGAGGCTCGTTTAAGCGAGTTGGTAGCGGCGCTGTGGGATTTAGGTATTGAGCCAGGCTACAGTGTCAGGACAATCGATGATTGCATCAAAGAGGCCGAGTCTGACATTACGGTCCAGACTTGTTTGCTTGAAACACGGTTTATCACCGGCAGAAGAAACTTGGTAAACGCGTTTAACAAGGCGATGCTAGATCACCTCGATCCCAAAGCCTTTTATCGTGCCAAGCTAGCCGAAATGCGGCAGCGCCATGTCCGTTACCAAGAAACTCCCTATGCGCTTGAGCCCAACTGCAAGGAATCGCCCGGCGGTCTGCGCGATCTGCAAGTCATCCGATGGATGGCCAAGGCCGCTGGGTTCGGCACCAGCTGGACTCAGATCGCAAAAAGTGGTTTGCTGACCAATCAGGAAGCTAATGACTTACGTCGGGCCGAATCGGCTTTCAAACGTTTGCGAATTGAACTTCATTTGCTAGCTGGCAGACGTGAGGATCGGCTCGTCTTTGATATGCAGCACGCGCTTGCTAACGTCTATGGCTTACAGGCAACCGATACGAGGCGTGCCAGTGAAATCTTGATGCAACGTTATTACTGGGCCGCAAGATTAGTGACTCAGCTAAACACCGTCTTGGTACAAAGCATTGAAGAGAGCCTTTTCGATGTGCCTGATACTGCTGCGCGACAAATTGACGAGTGTTTTTTTGATTTAAACGGACGGCTCGATATCCACGAACCAGAATTGTTTGAGCGTCATCCAGATCAAATGCTGCGTGCGTTTCTGGTAATGCAACAGCATCCCGAGTTGACCGCCATGACGGCCCGTACCATGCGAGCACTTTGGCACGCTCGTCGCTTGATTGACGCAGAGTTTCGTCGCAAACCGTGCAATAAAGAAACTTTTTTGGCAATTTTGCAGCAGCCACAAGGCATCGTTCATGCTTTGCGCCGCATGACCATGCTCAATATATTGCCCCGCTATTTGCCCGTGTTTCGGCGTGTCGTCGGTCAAATGCAGCACGACCTATTTCATGTGTATACCGTGGATCAACACACGCTGCAGGTGATTCGCAATTTGCGGCGTTTCACCATGCCAGAACACGCTCAGGAATATCCATTGGCCTCGCGATTGATGGCTAGCCTGGAGCGGCATTGGTTGCTATACGTAGCGGCTCTATTTCACGACATTGCCAAAGGACGTGGCGGCGACCACTCCGAACTAGGTGCCGTAGAGGTGCGGCGCTTTGCCCGTGATCACGGCCTATCAAAAGACGATACCGAGTTGGTCGTCTTTCTGGTGCGCCAGCACTTGCTGATGTCGCAAGTCGCCCAAAAACAGGATCTATCCAATCCGGATGTCATCCAGTCATTTGCCAAGGCAGTTGGCACCACAAGGCGGCTAACAGCACTTTATTTGTTAACCGTGGCTGATATTCGAGGCACCAGCCCCAAAGTGTGGAATGCCTGGAAAGGTAAACTGCTAGAGGACTTATTCCATTTAGCCCAAAGTGTGCTCGGTGGCAATGCTGAGTCCGCCAACACAGTACTGCAACAACGACTGCAGGAGGCCACCCGTTTGACTCGTCTGGTTGGCTTGCGTGATGAAAGTCGGGAAGCCTTCTGGAACAAACTGGATGTTGCCTATTTTCTGCGGCATGACGCCCCTGATATTGCGTGGCACACCCGCCATCTCTACTATCAGGTCAGCCCAGACTCGGCAGTGGTTAAAGCACGACCCGTTATTGGTGGCAGTGGTTTACAGATCATGGTGTACACACACGATCAAAAGGACCTATTCGCTCGCATTTGCGACTACCTCGGGCGTAAAGGTCTTGACGTTCAAGATGCCCGGATTCACACCACTCGACATGGCTATGCACTAGACAGTTTTGTTGTGCTCCCTATCAACGCGCAGCATGATTTGCGATCGCTTGCGGATCTGATTGAACATGAGTTAGCAAACACCCTGGGTGATGATGGCTTGATATCTGCCAAGTCAGTTAACGCCTCGACCAAGCGAGCCTCTCGATTATCACGTGCGTTCCCGTTTGCTCCAGTCGTTGAGCTGCAACCGGACGAAGGGAGTCAACACTGGCGGTTGGCTGTCGTTGCAACTGACAGACCGGGTTTACTGGCTGACTTGGCGCATACCTTCACTGAATTCAACGTATCACTACAAATGGCGAAGGTGATGACGCTAGGTGAGCGCGTTGAAGACGTTTTTGTGATTAGTGGCGAGGTTTTGACACAACCGCGCCAGCAACGTCAATTTCAGCGTGCTATTTTCGAAACCTTAAGTGTTGAGTTGGCCAATGCTGCCTAGTTCAAATTATTTACAAAAAACCCTTAGTGCCATTGCTTTGCTGTCATTTGCAGCAGTGGGCGCTGCTCTGCTGAGCCAACACCTTTTAGGCATGTTGCCATGCGCCTGGTGTATTTTGCAGCGTCTGATCTTCGTTTTGATTGGCGTAGTCGCTATGCTCGGCGCGCTGATCGGCGCTCGCGTCATTAAACGTTTTGCTCTTGTATTAGTGCTGCTGATGTCCTTGATAGGCATGGCGGCAGCATGGCACCAATGGACGGTAGCCGCCCAGTCCTTTAGTTGTGATCAAACGATCGCGGATCGACTCATCGTGGGTTCTGGACTTGATGCGTCAATGCCCTGGCTTTTCGGGATTTATGCTACCTGCATGGATGCTGCTGTCAGTATTTTGGGGCTAGAGTTCGCCGTCTGGAGCCTACTGTTGTATGGAATATTTGCTGTTGCGAGTCTGCTTGCTTTGCGCGCCTCTAAACGCGCTTCCAAGTTTTCATCCTAACTTTCCTAGATCCGTTTTATGCTGCGCCTGGGGTTTATGGCCCAGTACCCAGGCTGTATCCTAGTTGTCGTTGGCTGCGAACCCCAGGTTGAACTGCAATCCGCCACCCTCACCCTCTTCCTGTCGGGGACGAGCAAGCCATTTGAGGTAGTCCGGTGTAATGTCGCCAGTGACGTACTCACCCGTGAAACAAGAACAATCAAAATTAGTCAGCTTTGGATTCAGATCCATTACTGACTTTTGCATGTCCTCGATGTCCTGATAAATCAGCGCATCAGCCCCGATTAATTTGGCAATCTCTTGCTCATCGCGCCCATTGGCTATCAATTCATCCTGTGTTGGCATATCGATGCCATACACGTTCTGATAGCGTACAGGCGGCGCAGCTGAGGCCATGAAGACCTTGTTGGCACCAGCTGCTCTCGCCATCTCAACGATCTCGCGGCTTGTCGTGCCACGAACAATTGAGTCATCGACGAGCAATACATTCTTGCCCTTGAATTCCAAGCCTATGGTGTTGAGCTTTTGTCGGACTGACTTTTTGCGCACCGCTTGTCCGGGCATAATGAACGTGCGGCCGACATACCGATTTTTAATAAGCCCTTCGCGGTATTCTAGGTTTAGCCGTGAGGCAAGCTGCATGGCAGCTGGGCGCGATGAGTCCGGTATTGGCATCACCACATCAATTTCGCCAAGCGGCATGGTGCGCGCGAGCTTATCAGCAAGATATTCCCCCATTTTTAGTCGAGCGTTATAAACCGATACGCCTTCAATCACCGAATCAGGTCTGGCGAAGTAAACGTACTCAAAAATACAGGGGGCATGTTGTGCTGGCGGGCTGCAATGTTGTTGGTGCACCTGACCATCAAGCGAGATAAAGACAGCCTCGCCTGGTTCAATATCGCGAACAAACGCAAACCCGGATCCTTCAAGTGCGACTGACTCAGAGGCTACCATCCACTCCGGACCAGCGCTTGACTCAAATCGGCCAAGGCAAAGCGGCCGAATGCCATGGGGGTCACGAAATGCCAACAGCCCATAGCCAGAAATCTGGGCCACCACTGCATATGCCCCCTTTACCCGGGAGTGCAAGCCGGTGACGGCTCGAAAGATCGCCGCCTCGTCTAACGAAATACCATTAGCGGCGCGCTGTAGTTCATGGGCTAAAACGTTGAGCAATACTTCCGAATCGGAATTGGTATTGATATGGCGTTGATCGATACGGAACAGCGACTCACGCAGTTCGTTCCAGTTGGTTAGATTGCCGTTGTGTGCAAAGGTAATACCAAAAGGCGCGTTGACATAAAACGGCTGAGCTTCCTCAGCGCTGTCGCTGGAGCCAGCCGTCGGATAACGAACCTGCCCAATGCCGCTAAATCCTGGCAATGATCGCATACTGCGCGTGCGAAAAACATCACGCACCAGCCCATGGCCTTTGAACATATTGAAGTGATTGCCTTCTGATGTTGCAATGCCGGCGGCATCTTGACCGCGGTGTTGCAACAACAGCAGACTGTCGTATATCAGCTGATTGACCGGCCCACGCCCTACTACTCCAACAATTCCGCACATGATTTTTTCCAGGAGATCGACGATTGCTATTACTGTTTGACGTTTAATACGGTAGCCATTGATCTAATGGCGCTGGCAAGCGCGCCTTCAGTTGCTGAATTACCCCAACCACCTGATCAGAAAACATTGCTTGCTCGAACCACGATTCTTGCGGCAGCGGTGTATAACCGGCAATAACAACTAAAACCAAGATCAGCAAAGCCCCACGAATTAGACCGAACATTGCGCCAAGGCCACGATCGGCAGGCGATAGACCCGTGGATTTGATCATCGCGGCCATGGCCATGTTGACCAGACCGACAGCCAATAATGTCAGCACAAACAACGCGGCATAGGAAATACCCAATCTCAAATAATCGTGGCTGACCCAGTTCAGCAGTCTCATCCCCGCAAGGCCAGGCCCCCACCAAATTGCAGCCAAGAAAGCCAGACCGAATGCAACCAGTGACAAGAGTTCCTTGATTAGCCCCCTGATGACACCTAACAGGGTTGATGCCCCAACAATCCCCAAGAGTGCAAAGTCAAATCCTGTCACTTTGTCGTGATAAAGCCGTTATCGTAACCAAGGGTACGAAGCCTCGCTTGTGCGGCCTGGGCAGCCGCGCGCGAGTCAAACGGTCCCACGCGCAAGCGGAAAGTCTGTTTGCCATTAACGGTGGCGGGCTCCACAAAGGCGTTACTAACGCCCTGGGTTTTGAGCTTGTCCAGACGCGATTTGGCTTCCGTATCACTGCCATAAGATGCCACTTGCAACACAAACGACCCAGTGGCCGAGCTAGCCGTCGCCGACGGCTGCCGCCCGGCAAGAATTGCCAGAGCCTCAGCAGTCTGATCAGGCTTGGCCACCTCACTGGCAGCAGTCGCTGCGGCAGCTTTGGGCGCAGGCGATGACTGTGCCTCTTGAGCGGCCACTGGCTTGGACTCAGGTTTGGATTCAGGCTTGGGTTGCGTCGTGGCTGCAGGCTTGCCGGCTGCTGGCGCACCGGCTGTTAAATCGGTACTCGGAACACCAACATTGCCTACGGCCTCCTTGGGCAAACCCGAGGTCTCAGGCGTTGCAGCAACACCAGCATTTGATTCGGCCGAGGGATCTGTCGTCGGTGGTGCGCTCAATTGGGGATTAAATGCAGCGTTGCGTTCAGGCACCGCAATCTCAATGCCTGCAGGCACCGGCCTGGGTTCGCCATCGAGCAACATTGGCAGGACAATAACGGCCGCGAGCACCAATGCAACTGCGCCGGCTAGCCGTCTACGCGCCCGAACGCGCAAACTGGCAGCCTGTGCTTCGCTGGATACAGATGGACGGGGGCGATGCGCTGTACGGCGCGAGGACTTGGCTTCTTTTCTGCTAAACAGACCCATGACCTAACCTTGTGCAGGAAGGGGCATCGCTGACTCCCAAGCCAAAACGACGCGGCACCTAGCGACGCCCTAAATGTTCAAGCACGCCAGCCACCGTCAAAAATGACCCAAACACCACGATTCTATCATCCGGGTTGGCCTTCTGGCGCACTATATCGAACGCCTCCGAGGCGCTACCGTAGACCTCAATCTCAACAGAGCCATCCTCAGGTGTGCGATGTGTGCTTGTTACCTCGCGCACTTTATTGGCGAGCTCTTGACCTGGCAAGGCCCGTGACCCCGGCAGGTCCACGCAGTACCAGCGGTCAATGCGTTTTGCCAGATGGCCAATCACCGAATCGACGTCCTTATCGGCCATGATGCCAAACACAGCATAGGTGTAGGGGTGATACCCCATGTTGCCGAGATTTTTTTCGAGCACAGCCGCCGCGTGTGGATTATGCGCCACATCCAGAATCACCACTGGCTGACCTGGCAGAATTTGGAACCGTCCGGGTAATGCCGCTTGAATCAGCCCTTGGCGCACGGCTTGTTGTGTGACGGGAATGCGATCGCGCACGCTCTCAAGCGCCGCTAATGCACCGGCAGCATTTAATAACTGATTCGCGCCTCGCAAAGCCGGATAGGCCAAAGCATTGCGTCTAGCGTGACGACCAGCAAACCCCCACTGCTGACGATCCCCAGAGTAGTTGAAATCGCGTCCAAATAGCCAGAGGTCAGCGCCAATTTCTGTGGCGTAGTCGATCAACGTTTGCACCGGTGCCGGATCGGCGCAGATCGCTGGACGATTTGCCCGAAAAACGTGAGCTTTTTCCCACCCGATGGCTTCCCGGGTTTCACCTAACCACGCTTGGTGATCCAGATCGATGCTGGTGACGATTGCGCAATCTGCATCCACAATATTGACAGCATCAAGCCGACCACCGAGACCTACCTCCAGGACCCAGGCATCCAATGGCTGTTTGGCAAACAACAACAGGATCGCTAGTGTTGTGAACTCGAAATAAGTGAGCGACACCCCCTCGCGAGCGGCTTCTACCAACTTGAAGGCCTCGATTAAATCTGCGTCACTAACGGTCTGTCCATTGATGCGGGCACGCTCATTGAAGTCAATTAAGTGTGGCGAGGTGTACATGCCCACGCGCCAGCCTGAGGCCAACAAAATCGCTTCGAGCATGGCACAAGTGGAGCCCTTGCCATTGGTACCAGCCACCACAAACTTAACCGCATTACTCTGGATCGGCAGACGGTCCGCCACGCGACGTATCCGTTCCAGACCCATTTCGATGGATTTCGGATGCAACGCTTCAAGATAGTGAAGCCATTGTTGCAGGGTGACGAACTCCCCAGTTGATTTGAATGGCGTCGTCGGCGAAGCAGAATCGAAGTTGGACATGGGTGTCTAACAAGCTCTAGGTTGTCACAATCAAGGTGCCAAGTGTAGCGGCTCTTACCCAGCTTGGTGCGAGGCATCCTCTGTGCCACAATGGTCTCATCCTAAATTTTGTGCCAACCATGAGTCACATCCGCCAACCCCTAGATGCCAGAGCGGTTTCTTTGATGTTACTGCTTTGCATCCTCTGGGGCGGGCAACAGTCAGTGATCAAGCTCGTCGCCGATGACATGGCGGCGACCCTGCAAATCTCGCTGCGCTCAGGCATCGGTTTGATATTGATAGCTGGTTTTATGGCGTGGCGTGGTATCTCATTTGCCATGCACAAAGGACCTTGGCGTGCTGGCATCATTGCCGGATTGCTATTTGGCTTTGAGTTTTTATTTATCGGCGAAGGTCTACGCTACACCACTGCCTCACACATGGCAGTATTTCTGTACACAGCCCCAATTTTTACGGCACTCGGACTGCACTTTCTAATACCCGAAGAACGATTATCAAAAAAGCAATGGCTTGGCATATCGCTGTGCTTTGTCGGCATTGCTGTTGCATTTTTGGGTGGTTTCGCTCAGCCAACCATCAGTAACAAGATTCTCTGGGGAGACTTCTTGGGGCTTATGGCTGGATTTCTGTGGGGATCAACTACGGTTGTCATACGGGTCACGGGTTTAAACCGAATTCCGGCAGCCCAGACAACGCTATATCAACTTGTCGCAGCTTTTGTCATCTTACTGCTGGCTGCCATGCTATCTGATCAGATGACAGTGAACTGGACACCCGAGCTCATCACCGCATTGGCAGCCCAAGGCATTGTGATTGCCTTTTTCACTTTGCTCGTGTGGTTTTGGTTATTGTCTCGATATCTTGCATCAAGACTTGCATCATTCACTTTTCTAACACCACTTTTCGGTGTCGCGTTTGGTGTATTACTGCTTGACGATCCACTAGACATCGCATTTGTACTTGGTGCGGCACTCGTCATTATTGGAGTGTCTGTTGTAAATCATCCCAAATCCCGCTAGGTGAGCCTCATGTGTCTAGCAGCGTTTGCCATCGAAGCACATCCAGACTGGCCATTGGTCGTGGTAGCCAATCGCGACGAGTTTCATGCACGCCCGACGCAACCGATGCAACCTTGGCCTGAGATGCCAGAGATTTTGGCGGGGCGCGATCTACAAGCGGGTGGCACGTGGTTAGGGATTGATACCGAGGCTCGTCTTGCGTTGCTGACCAATGTACGCGACCCTAAGAACTTAAAACATCATGCGCCGTCCCGAGGCGCGTTGACCGAGGGCTTTTTGCGCAGTGGCTGCAGCGCAAAGCGTTATCTTCAAAGCATTGCCAAAGACGCCCTGAGCTATAACGGTTTTAATTTGATTGCCATTGATACCGATCACTCTGCCTGGCATGCCTCAAACTATCAACAACCATTTGCAAAGCCTATCGGTAAAGGAATTCATGGATTATCCAATGCACTTTTGGATACGCCTTGGCCTAAAACGACACGCACGGCACAGGCGCTATCGGAATGCTTATCTTTAGGGTCAGCACTTGATGTGGACTTGCTTTGCAACATCATGCTCGACATGACGCCGGTCGATGACCATCTCTTGCCCGACACGGGCTTGAGTTTGCCACGCGAGCGCTTGCTCTCTACTCCTTTTATCGTCAGCCCAGATTATGGCACCCGTTGCATGACAGTCGTGTTGCGGCATATTTCGGGGGCTTGCTGGGTACAGGAAGACACATACGACCCACTAGGACAGCGGACACACCGTCTACGCTGGCACCTCATGCCGGGTGGCCGGTGGCAAGCGACTCAACTTGACCTAGGTAATTTCATCACAACCTGATCAGCAATCACATACAGTGATTCATTGGGTGATGGATTGTATGCATGTCCACCGGTAAAAGCCCCATAAGCAGGCAATATTAAGTGTTTCTCGCCCACCACAAAACATGCCAGTCTTAATCGCTCACGCGCCCTGCCCTGTAGCACAACCACGGGATGAATATGCCCTGACATCACAAAGCCTGAGTCAGTAGCGCAAGCCCCCATTTCATGACGGCAGACGACCGAGGCAAATATAAAAGGCTCGTCCACGACGTCAATGTCAAGTGCAGCAGGCGGATCACCAGCTCGGTCATCGTGATTGCCACGAATCAGGGTTATTTGCATGGCCAGATGGTCTGTGCGCCAGCGTGCGATCGCTTCAAGCGTTGAGCTTGATTTATGCACCAGCGGACCATGCAAGAGATCCCCGAGAACGACCAAATGCTTGACCTTGCAGTTGTCGATATCGTTTGATAACTGCTGCAATGTCTGTGTCGTAGTGCCCTGAGGTACTGGCTGCCCGAGGCGCCGGTAGCTAGCTGCTTTGCCCAAGTGCACATCAGCAACAAAAAGCGTCCGATGATCATGACTGAAAGCCGCGCCTGAGGGTAGTAGTGACAGAAACAGCTCGCCAAACTTAATGTCAGTTTGCTCAGGCATCAACGGCTTTCTCCAGGTCTCTAACCAAACGTGCGACACGATCAGACAGTTGTTCAGAGCTAAGTCTCTCACGCAATCGATCAACAATTAGCGGAAATGCAAATGGCGCTGGTCTGGCAAGCACCTTGATATTTAATGGCATGGCTTGAATTTGATTCAATGTTTGAGCAAGACGATTATGTTCAAGTTCGTGGCTTAAGACCTCATCGTAAGCTTGTCGAAGCAGTTGATTTTCAGGATCATGCTGACGAAACACCTCAAAAAACAACCCAGAGGATGCCTGAATTTGTTTCGCGGTTTTTTTGGCGCCTGGATATCCCTGAAACACCAGGCCCGCCACCCGCGCAATCTCCCGAAAACGGCGTTGCGAGAGCTCGCTCGCATTTAGGCTCGCCAAAATGTCGGCAGTTAACGTTTGCTTGTCAAACAGTTGCCTGTCCATGACCTCGTTGATATCAAGCGGCTGGACACAGAGCAACTCAAAACCGTAATCATTGACTGCCATGGTAAATGTTCGCGGGGTTCGTTGTGACAACCGCCAGGCCAAGAGCGTGGCCAACCCCAGGTGCACGTGACGCCCGGCAAACGGATAAAAAAATAAATGGCTACCTTCGCGTGATTGCCACTGCTCAACTAGTAAATAATTTTTACTCGGTAGCGCCGACCAGCGCTCTTGGATAGCCAGCAATGGCTTGATCGCCAACCATGCAGGCTCGCAATCGTTGTGCGCGCCGTCCAGACGCGCAAGCATAGAATCGGCCAGCTCGGATGACAACGGCATATTACCGCCAAGCCAGCGCGGCACAACAGCGCGCTTATCGCTTGCCCGTTTGACGTAAGCAGTCATTTCTCGTACTCGGACAAGCTCGACCAAACGACCAGCAAAATAGAAGGTATCACCTACTTTCAACCGGGCAATAAAGCTCTCTTCGACTTGTCCCAACCGTGAGCCACCACCGCCCTTGCGCCAGAAACGAACTTGCATCATGGCGTCACTAACGATCGTGCCGATACTCATTCGATGGCGTCTACCCAATTGGCGATCAGCCACACGCCAGATACCCTGGGTATCGGGCTGAACCCGTCGATAATCAGGATAAGCCGCTAGCGCTTTACCACCGCCCGCCACAAAATCAAGCGCCCATTGCCATGCCGACGCGTCAAGGTTTCGATATGCATAGGCTTTGCGTACTTCGGTATAGAGTGCATGCGGTGTAAAGCCGCCACCCAAGGCAATCGTCACCAAGTGCTGCACCAGCACATCCATCGGTGCTGTCAGACTGTGTCGTGCTTCAATCGCTTTTTGTGCGACCGCATCCTGTGCAGCAACTGCCTCAAGAATTTCCAGACTATGGGTGGGCACCAAGCCCAATTTGGCAATCCTGCCAGGCGCATGCCCGGCGCGGCCGGCACGTTGCATTAAACGCGCCACACCTTTGGCTGAGCCAATTTGCAAGACTTGCTCAACCGGCAAAAAATCCACCCCCAGATCCAGACTAGAGGTGCAAACCACAGCGCGTAAGCTACCCGTCTTCAGCCCAGCCTCTACCCATTGCCTGACCGCTGGATCGAGCGAGCCGTGATGCAACCCCAACACACCCGCTAAGTTGACATCGTGTTCAAGCAAGGCCTGATACCATCGTTCAGCCTGTGCCCGGGTGTTGACAAACACCAGTGTGCTGCTTGCTTGCCAGAGCCGCTTGGCTACATCATCGATTAAAGACAGTCCCATGTGACCAGCCCAGGCAAACCGCTCGACTTTGGGCGGCAGCACCACATCGATGGCAATCTGTTTAGGCGTTTCATCTGAGATCAACAAGCCCGTCTGATCTGATGCCCAGGTCAATGTCTTTAAAGCCTCATCAAGATTACCCAGCGTTGCAGACATCCCCCAGCACACCAGGTTGGGCTGCCAGTGTGCAAGGCGCGCCATGGCCAGCTGCACTTGCACTCCGCGTTTGTTGGCGAGCAGTTCATGCCATTCATCAACGATGACCACTTGAACACTGCGCAAGCGAACCTGGGCATCGGTGTTTGCAAGCAACAGGCTCAAGCTCTCTGGCGTGGTGACCAGCACTTCAGGCAAGTTCTTACCTTGGCGAGCTCGAACGGCGGCGCTGGTGTCAGCTGTGCGCATTTCCACCCGCCAGTCTGGCATCAATTCCTTGGCCGTTGCTGCCAACGTTGCAGTGGTATCAGCGGCCAGGGCTCTCATGGGTGTGACCCAAAGAATTTTTAAACTGCCTGCCTTTAGCTCATCTCGTCGCTCACACGCCAACAAGCCACCGAGCCAAGTGGCAAGCGTTTTACCGCTTCCGGTACTGGCATGCAACAAACCCCATCGGCCCTCTTGCATCGCTCGCCAGACCCTGGCCTGGAACGCAAACGGCTGCCAGCCTTGTCGCTCAAACCAGCGATGAATAGCTGATTCGATCATAGTAAAGCCTTTAATTGATCAAGCGTGTCAGCTTCTTGCACAGGCTTGTCTGTGCGCCAACGAAGCATCCTCGGAAACCGCAATGCCACGCCACTCTTGTGACGAGTGCTAGGCATAATTCCCTCAAATCCGATTTCAAATACAAGCCTTGGCTCAACGCGGCGAACTGGCCCAAACGATTCGAGCGTAGATTTTTTAATGATCGCGTCAACCTGACGAAACTCCTCATCAGTCAGTCCGGAATAGGCTTTTGCCACGGGCACCAAGATCGCTGGTGCATGAGCGTGCGGTCGATGCCAAACTGCAAAGGTGTAATCGGTATAAAGATTGGCGCGCCGTCCATGGCCTTTCTGCGCGTATATCAAAACCGCATCAATAGACAATGGCTCGAGTTTGTATTTAAACCAAAGACCCGAGGCGCGTGTACGACCAATCCCATAGTGTGAGTCGCGCGCCTTGATCATCAGCCCTTCGGTACGACAATCGCGAGCCGATTGCTGTAACGCTACTGCCTCATCCCAATGATCGACATCTAGGCGTGCAGACAAGCGAAGCTGCGTACTGAGATTTGGCAGCAATTGCTCTTGAAGTTGTGCGCGTCGGCTGGCAAGCGATTGATGACGGCAATCTTGACCATGCACTTCCAGCAGATCGTATGCCATAAAAATTACCGGATGATCCGCGAGCACCCTGGCAGTGACTTGCTTGCGCCCGAGACGCTTTTGTAGTTGAGCAAACGGCGCTGGCACAGCTGAATCTTTCTGCCAGACAAGCACCTCACCATCAAGCACAATGCCGTCAGGCAGCAACTGCGCCGCTTCGATTAATTCCGGGAATTGTTCACTAATAAGCTCTTCGCCGCGTGACCAAAGCCAAATTTGACCGGCACGCTTGACCAGTTGCCCACGAATACCATCATATTTGTATTCGATTTGCCAATCATCCACGTCCCCGAGTTCAGCTTGTAAGCCGGCTGCGTTTGCCTGAATTGACTGCGCCAAAAAAAATGGATAAGGCTGCCCTGGCGAGACGATTGCATCTGCGCTGGTATTGGTCAGAGCCGCAAAGGCATCTGCATCAGGCTGGGATTGGGCGGCTAGATACCCTACGAGTCTTTGCGCCATCAGGGTGACTGGCAAACCGGTCGCTTGCGCTAATGCACGGGTGACCAGCAGGCGAGACACCCCCACCCTGAAGCCGCCGGTTAACAGCTTCAGGCAAACAAACCGAGTATCACTATCCCAGCCATCAAGCGCATCTGCAAGCGCACTCACACGATCCTCTGGCTTAACGTTTCGTAACGGCAACAGCACATTCACTACCCAGTCATGCAGGCTTTCATGGCGTGTGCATTGAATCGGCGGCAAGATGAGCGTAATCGTTTCCGCAAGATCCCCTACACTTTGATAGCTAGCCTCAAACAACCACTCGGGCATCTGGGTTTGGGTTTGCGCGTAATGTCGCAAATCCTGGGTAGGAATCAGCCTTTTTAATTTACCACCCGCCAGAAAGTAGACTGCCCAGGCTGCGTCAGCGGGTTTAGCCGCAGAAAAATACGCCGCCATGAGATCTGTCTTGGATCGACTTGAGGTCGTACGGTCTAGCGCCTGATAGAGCTCAGCAAACTGTCTCATCAATCGAGAACCTCAAGGTTATTCGTCATGCGCATCACCCTCATGGCCATAGTCGGTTTCGAACGCCTGGGCATCGAGTCCTTGCTCTTGCAACCAACGAATCAAAACCGCTGTGTTGCCGTGAGTGACGATCACACGGCTAGCACCTGTGGCATCAATAGCACGCAGCAGGCTTGGCCAGTCCGCATGGTCTGACATGACAAACCCGCGATCGACGCCTCTGCGTCGACGCGCACCGCGTACACGCATCCAGCCACTGGCCATGGCGTCTGAGGTCTGGCCAAACCGACGCATCCAGCTGCTGCCCGCAGCTGCAGGCGGTGCCAGGACTAGTGCCCGCTGACGGTCAGCGGCTTGAACATCGCTAGCAGTCTGTGTTGCAGGCAGGTTTACGCCAGCGGCGCGGTAGACATCATTTAGGGCGTTTAAAGAGCCATGCGTGATAATTGGACCAATCGAGGTGTCGATACTTGCCAGCACACGTTGACCCTTACCTAATGAATAAGCATAGAGAACACTGGCGCGATTGTTGCTGGCGTTGTCAGCCCACCAGGCGTTAATTTGCTGACTCACAGTGGCAGGAGATGGCCAACGATAGACTGGTAAGCCAAATGTCGATTCGGTAATAAAGGTGTCACAGGCCACTGGTTCAAATGGATCACAGGTTGGGTCAGCATCTAGCTTGTAGTCACCAGACACTACCCAGACCGCATCGCGCCATTGCAGGCGAACCTGAACCGATCCAAGCACATGGCCAGCCGGATGCAGGCTTATCTGTACGCCATTGTGCTCAATGGTCTCACCATAGGCCAAAGTCTGTAGATTGATCTCACCGAGGCGTGTGCGTATTACCTGTTCACCAGCGGCACTCGCTAGGTAATGTCGATGTCCAATCCGTGCATGGTCGGCATGCGCGTGCGTGATGATTGCCCGGTCGACCGCACGCCATGGATCGATATAGAAATCGCCTGGCGGACAGTAAAGCCCTTGTGGGCGCCTGATGACTAAATCCTCGCGCATGTACTGAGACCGTGTAATTGGCAGAAGTTAATTGGTTGACTTATATTTTTACTGTATATTTATACAGTAAATAAGTTCGAAAATGGGTGTCTGTCGTTACCCGTGAGTCGTTGTTATCTGTCAGTCCTTGCATATCAGTCATCACGTGACTGATTTGAATTGAGTGTGTTGGTATTACCCATGGATCGTGATCCTTTTAATGAGTCTTCAAACAATATCGTGGCACACAGCGTGCTACCGGCAGGTGTCTGGCGCGCCAGCGAACAAGCCATCGCTGCAGTGCGCACCTGCAGCAGCACTCATTCTGAGCTTGACACCTGGCTGCCAGGTGGTGGCTGGCCGCGAGGCAGCTTGATCGAAATTCTGACCGATGCCCCGGGTTCTGGTGAAATTGCCCTCATCGCTCCAAGCTTGGCTGCCTTACCAACGCAACGCCCTATCGTACTGCTCAAGCCGCCCGCTGTCCCTAATGTTCTAGCTTGGCAGCAGTGGCAAATTTCAAGCCATCGGCTGTGGTGGCTGCACCCTAAAACCTTGCCTGATGCTTGGTGGAGCGCTGAAACCGTGCTGCGAGGACATGGTTTTGCAGCACTGATGGCCTGGCTGGATCCGATTGACGAGAAGGCATTACGGCGCCTGCATGCCTGTGTCCAAGAAACGGATACCTTGATGTTTTTGTTTCGCCCTAAAAGGGCGGCGCAACAATTCTCACCAAGTCCGTTGCGTCTGATGCTCACACCCAGCACGGCAAGGACCATGAGCATTGAAATTATCAAATGCAAAGGCAGCAAACCTGGCGTACCGATTGTGCTGACGTTCAAGCCAGATGAAAAAACAGCTGCTGGAGTTGGTAATGTGGATGGCCATCGCACCGTCTGCCTGGTCCCCTAAATGGCAAGCGCCCCTGATTGGGATTGCCGCGGCCATGACGCCGACCATGGTCTGGCACCACCAAGCCTTATTGCTTGATGTTCAAGCCAGCTTGCAGTGGCTCGGTGGCGTGCGCGGCCTAAAGCGGCGAACGCAGACTGAATTACGGATGTTAAGCATCAGCGCTCGCATCGCCATTGCAACCACTGCGCCAGGGGCCTGGCTGTTGGCCATGGATTTACAAGCACAAACACATGATGGCCTAGCTTGGCGTTATGCCTTAACGCCCAAACGTCTGGCGCAGCGTCTTGATTCGCTGAACATCGATTGGTTACCCGCGGCTAACCGTCATGCGGCTTGGCTGCACCGCGTGGGTTGCCACACACTCGGACAGCTACGTGCGCTAGACCGAGCAGAGCTGATAGCACGCACCGATCTTGCGTTGGTGAAGTCTCTTGATCAAGCTTATGGGCAGGCTATTTTTACGTATGCGCCGTTGAAACTGCCGCTTAAGTTCGACGATCATTTGCAGCTACCATACCTTATCGAAGATACCCCGGCGCTAGGGGTCTTCATCAAACGTTTGTTACAGGAGCTCTGTAACTGGCTAGGCACACATCACTTGGCATTATCGCGGCTCGAGTGTCGCCTGTATCACCGTGATCGTCGGCGTGCCTGGCAACCCACCATACTGATGCTAGCGATCAGTAATCCAACTGATTCACTTGCAGTTTTATGGCGTTGGTTACAGATACGCCTTGAACAAACCCGTTTACCTGCGCCGGTATCGGATATAGGCCTTCAGACCCGGGAGCTTGCGCCTAAAAGTCAACACAACGAGTCGTTGTTTCCCCATGATTTATGGGATAACGAGTCCGCATCTGAGACATTGGATCTTTTGCGAGCCCGACTGGGCCAGACTCGTGTGCAACAAGCTTTGGTATCGGCTGATTACCGTGCGGAGCTTGCCAGTGCCTGGCAAGGCCAGCCAACACGGCAATCCATACCGACTGTATTGAACTGGGGGGCACATTGTCCGGCTTGGCTAGTCTTAGAGCCCAAGCCCCTGACAGTGCGACAAGAGCAACCCTGTTTGCAGGGGCCACTCAAACTGTTGCAAGGTCCTTATCGCATTGAAACGGGTTGGTGGGACAACCGTTTGGCATTACGCGATTATTTTGTAGCAACAGACCATTCATGTAGAAGGTACTGGATATTTCGTGAACGTGATCAGCTGACTGCACGCTGGTTTTTACATGGGCTATTCGGGTGATGACAACATTGCCAGATTATGCCGAGCTTTGTTGTCAAAGCGAGTTGTCATTCTTGCAAGGTGCCAGCGCACCTGAGGCACTGGTGCAGCAAGCCGCCGCACAGGGTTATCAAGCACTGGCCATCACTGACGAATGTTCAGTGGCAGGTGTAGTGCGCGCATGGCGTGAAGCACACAACCACAATCTGAAGATCATCATTGGCAGCCTGTTTCGGGTAAGGCACCCTAAAGAACCAAGCTGGGCGGTTGTGATCCTTGCCAAATCACGTCAAGGCTATGGGTCGCTTTGCCAAGCCATCACCACAGCATGTGCACGATCCTCGAAGGGTAATTACTTATTTATTCCTGAGGATTTGGCCAATCTGCAAGACTGCATGGCCATTTTGTTGCCACCACCAGCGAGTCTGCTCAACGCGCTAGAGGCGGGCGTGAGCGCATTGAACACACACTTTAAAGGCAGCTGGTGGCTTGGCGACACCGCATTGCTGCACGCCAATGAGGCGGCTGTACGCCAACATGTCCATGAGCTAGCCATCAAACATCGGGTAAGGCGTGTGGCCGTTGGCCAGGTTCATATGGCTAAGCGCTCGGATAAGCCGCTGCAGGATGTAATGATCGCGATTCGCAAGCAAACGCCAGTGCATGCATGTGGCTGGGATTTGGCTCCAAACGCCGAACAACACCTGCGTAGCCGCTTGAGGTTGACTCAACTCTACGACGCCCAGAGCTTGAACGAAACTCTGATTGTTGCTCGCGAGTGTGAGTTTGACTTAGGGAGTCTGCGCTATGAATACCCTACCGAAATCGTGCCCACTGGATATACAGAACAAATCTACTTGCGTGAACAAACCTGGATAGGCGCACAAGCGCGCTACCCTGACGGGATTCCTGCCACAGTCACAAAACAACTCCATCATGAGCTTGATTTAATTGGGGAGCTTGGCTACGCGGCTTACTTTCTGACAGTCTATGACATGGTGAGGTTTGCCCGCAGCCGTGGAATTTTGTGTCAGGGGCGAGGCTCGGCCGCCAACTCCGCCGTTTGTTACTGCCTGGGCATTACCGAGGTTGACCCACAGCATGGCAATACTTTGTTTGAACGATTTATCAGCCGTGAGCGCAATGAACCCCCCGATATTGATGTTGACTTCGAACATCAACGTCGCGAAGAGGTGATTCAATATCTTTATCAGCGCTATGGCCATGATCGGGCTGCATTGACCGCTGTACAGATCACTTATCGGCCACGCAGTGCTTTGCGTGACGTTGGCAAGGCCTTAGGCATTGACAGTCACATCATTGATCGAGTCGCCAAGTCACAAGCGTGGTGGGATGGCACACCGAACTGGTCTGACAGCATGATTACAAACGCCCCTGGCCTTGATCAACACAAGATTGAACAGTGGATTTATTTGGCACGAGCTTTGATTGGCAAGCCACGCCACCGCTCACAGCACCCGGGAGGGTTTGTGCTCTCACGCGGGCCCTTAAGCCAGCTTGTACCCATTGAGCCAGCCACCATGATCAATCGTTATGTGGTGCAGTGGGACAAAGATGACCTCGATGCATTGGGTTTACTAAAGGTCGATGTGCTGGCACTCGGCATGCTCACGGTGATCCGTCGAGCCTTGAGTTTGACGGCCAAGCGTCGCAAACAAATGGTATTTCAAATCCAGGACATTCCAAGGCATGACACCGCGACTTTCGAGATGATTAGCCGGGCCGACACGGTTGGAGTGTTTCAGATCGAGTCCCGTGCACAGATGAATATGTTGCCACGGTTAAAGCCACGCGAGTTTTACGATTTGGTCATTGAAGTGGCGATTGTGCGTCCTGGACCCATTCAAGGTGGAATGGTCCACCCTTACTTACGTCGTCGCCAGGGCATGGAACCTATCACCTATCCTAGCGCGGCCGTCAAATCGGTGCTTGAGCGAACACTCGGTGTTCCGATATTTCAGGAACAGGTCATGAAGCTAGCCATGGTAGCTGCAGGTTTTAGTGCAGACCAAGCTGATAGCCTGCGCCGTGCCATGGCCGCCTGGCGTCGTCGCGGTGGACTAGAGAAGTTTCAGCAGCAATTAATTGATGGGCTGATGAGAAACGGTTATTCCCCCGAGTTTGCTCAGGCCGTGTTCAAGCAAATTCAAGGATTTGGCGAATATGGGTTTCCAGAAAGCCATGCCGCGAGTTTTGCGTGGCTGGCCTACGTGAGTGCCTGGCTGAAATGTCACGAACCCGAAAGTTTTTTAGTGGCATTACTGAACTCACAACCCATGGGTTTTTATAGTCCATCACAATTAATTCAAGATGCTCAGCGCCATGCGGTCAAAGTGCTGCCGGTAGATGTACAGACCAGCGAATGGGAGTGCATATTAGAGCCCTGTGATTCACACCGCCCCGCTGTGCGCCTGGGGTTTAATCAAATCAAGCATCTCTCCGAAACAGCGGTCAAGCGGATCATCAACGCACGCTCGACGGGACTATTTAGTAACGTTGATGATTTAGCCAGGCGTGCTGGTCTAAACCCCGCCACCTTGTCTTTACTTGCAAACTCAGGGGCCTTCTCCAGTATGACTGCACATCGACGTCAGGCCCTATGGCAAGCTGCCGCGGCACGACACGACGCTGACTTACTGAGCGAACTTTCCGCCAATCAGGTCGTACGCAGTCAATTGTCGTTGGCCTCAGAAGCTCAAGAGATGTGTCTGGACTTTCAAAGTCTGGGTTTTACGCTGGGTCGCCACCCCTTAAGCCTAATTCGAGCTGAATTGGCAACCCAGCGGTATCGCGTTAGTGATGAACTGCTTGGTTGCCGGCACGGACAACTGGTTCGGGCCTGTGGAATCGTCACATTACGGCAACGACCACACACGGCGCGCGGCGTGATGTTTGTCACGCTCGAAGATGAAGCCGGCCAAATCAACGTGATTATCCAGCCACACCTCATTGAACGGGAGCGATCCGTTTTATTGCATGCCGTACTGCTAGGTGTCATAGGTACTTGGCAAACCGATGGCCATGTACATCATCTGCTAGCCGGTCGCCTGATGGATGAAACGAGCAGACTTCAGCATTTAGGCTCCATACCTAGCCGCATGGGCCCCCATCGAGTATTGATG
This sequence comes from Orrella daihaiensis, assembly GCF_022811525.1. Classification (NCBI taxonomy): domain Bacteria; kingdom Pseudomonadati; phylum Pseudomonadota; class Betaproteobacteria; order Burkholderiales; family Alcaligenaceae; genus Orrella; species Orrella daihaiensis. The sequence continues at coordinate 1,643,815 of NZ_CP063982.1, forward strand.
GGGTAAAGAAATAGTCCTGGTAAGTTTTTATGAGCTCAACGCTTGCTTAACGAGCTGTGAGACCTGACTCATATCGGCACGTCCAGCAAGCGACTGCTTCAGCGTCGCCATTACTTTGCCCATCACCGCCGGGCCTTGAGCCCCACTGGCTTGGGCTTGCTCAATGGCTGCAGTGATTGCAGCCTTGATCTCGACTTCCGTTGCAGCCTGCGGCAAGAACTCCTGTAGAACAACGATTTCCGCACGTTCCTGATCGGCGGTCTGCGTCCGTCCGGCCTGCTCATAGGCAGCAATGGATTCACGACGCTGTTTAACCTGCTTTTCTATGATGGCGGTGACTTCGGTATCTGACAGCTCCTTTTGCTCATCGACTTCGCGCTGCTTGATAGCCGCTTGCAGGAAACGCAACGTGGATAGCCGTGCACTATCTTTGGCACGCATGGCGTTCTTAACTTCATCCGAGATGGTTTGTTTTAAAGACATCTTATCGATTCACTTTAAGCATTTTGAAGGACGCAGTGGCTTTGGCCACTAACTTATTGTCTGCATCACGAATTTCACCCTCACAGAAACAAATGGAACCGCCTCTGTGAATGCAAGTCGCTTTGATGGTGAGATCAGTTGCGCCAGGCGCCATAAAACTGGTTGACATATCGATGGTGGCCATGCTGACACCAGTCAGGTCATGGGAGCGGCCAGCTGCTGACAACGTGAAATCAAGCACACTCATCAACGCGCCACCGTGCACATGCCCCCGACTGTTAACCAAATGCGGCTTGATTGGCATGCGTGTGATGGCCGTGTCGTTCTCACACTTTACTGGCACGACACCGAGATGTTCAAGATAAGGAATGTGATATCCAAAAAAGCTGACTTGGTCAGCAGATGCGAGTATGGCCATGAATAATTTTACTGCGTTCAGTAGTGGTTAATTTAAAAAGGATGTAGTAATTGGCTTTTTGCAGCCTTTGCTTGAATATCTTTACTGACGACTCTTCACAGCCTCAGTCGGAAAATAATTGATACAACTTGGGACACCAAACTCGATGGCTGCCTGCATGGCATCAACAGCTGTCATGTCCCAAGGGGCCACTCCCCACATCTGGACAGTCACTCGAGACTTGCTGGTAGACTCAGCAACTATCCGAACGTTTGACAATAGTGTATCGGTCATGGACATGTTCACCCGTACCAATGCAAACTTGTTGTCTGGATCTAGCTGCGATGTCAAAGGGAATCTATCTTCAGTGACCAGACACATTTCGCTTTGCGCGATTGCCCGCTCATAAGCTGTCTTCACAGGCACACTCACTTGAAAGGTTTTTGCGGGGGATTTACCCGGATCGATACCCTTGCAGGCAACCAGACCGAGTGCGATCGCAACCACGGTTAACCGGCTAAAAAAACGAAACCTGCACCCCTGTATGGTTCTCATTTGAAATACCTCTCTGCTACCCCGCCGATGATCCCTTCGATTTGCATCAATCAAAGCCTTGTTAGCCCGTGATACGCTAGGGACAACTCCACGGTTGCTGTTGCCATGAACTTTAACGCTAAATCTCCATGGGTGCTTGTCTGCGGACTGCTCGGTGCCACAGGTGTCGCACTTGGGGCGCTCGCCGCGCATGCGCTAAGCGATCCACAAGCTGCGATCTCGGTCGAACGAGCCTCGAATTACCAGCTACTACACACCGTTGTTATTCTAGTGCTGCTTGGGTATCCGGGTTGGACCATGCTGCTTGCCCGGTTGATTATGTTTGCTGGCATCGTCGGCTTTAGCGGCGCGATTTACGCCAAGTATCTACTGGGCCTACCCGCCCTAGGTGCCTTGGCGCCCGTGGGGGGCAGCCTCTTGATCTTGTCATGGTTTACAGTGGCAGCGGCCTGGTTAGCCAGCTTTACCGCCAGATCAAGAGACGACCGATAATTCAATCCATCTAGATAATCCCCTTCTGTTTCAACCCTTTGATCTGATCATCGGTTAACCCGAGGTCGTGCTTCAGTATCTGTTCGGTGGCTGCACCAAGCGACGGTGCTGAATGAGTCAGATTCACCGGCGTATCAGAAAGCCGGATCGGACTGTCGACGCTTGGGACCTGAGCGCCAGATTCATGCGCCAGGGTTGTTTTCATGCCGCGATGTTTGACCTGCACATCCTCAAACACTTGATCTAGTGTGTAGATCGGGCCACAAGGCACATTGTGCTTCTCAAAAATCTCCACCCACTCAAGCATGGACTTTTGTTTTAGCGGCACTTCCAGAATTTTCTCAAGCTCGGTGCGGTGCCGTACACGATCGAAGTTACGGGCAAACCGTTCGTCTTGCGCGAGCTCTGGCATGCCGATGGCCTGGCACATATCGGCAAACTGACTATCGTTGCCCACTGCCATGATGACATCACCCTCTTTGCAGCGAAACACCTGGTAAGGAACAATATTCGAATGCACATTGCCCATACGCTGAGGCACTTTGCCTGACATGAAGTAATTCATGGACATATAAGACGTCAATGACACGGCGCAATCAAGCAAGGATAAATCGATGTGCTGGCCACGACCACTGACGTGACGGTGTTCGATCGCAGCAAGAATGGCAAAACTGGCATACATGCCCGTGGTCAGATCCGTAATGGCTACCCCGTATTTCATAGGGCCACCACCAGGTTCGCTGTCTGATTTGCCAGTCAGACTCATCAATCCGCTCATCCCCTGGAACACAAAGTCATATCCAGGCAAAGGCGCATAAGGTCCGGTTTGTCCAAACCCCGTGATTGAGCAATACACCAACCGCGGATTAATGGCGCTTAGGCTTTCATAATCGAGCCCGTATCGTTTTAGGGTCCCGACCTTGTAGTTTTCAACCAGAACATCCACTGTCTTGACGAGCTCACGGATGATTTCCTGCCCCTCGGCTGTTGCAATATCAATCGTGATGGAGTGCTTACCCCGATTGACGGCCATGAAATATGAGGAGTTATTGGTGTCATTGCCCTGAGCATCCTGCAAGAACGGTGGCCCCCAGGCTCGGGTATCGTCGCCCCGGCCAGGGCGCTCAACCTTGATCACGTGCGCCCCAAGGTCAGCAAGATTTTGTGAAGCCCAAGGGCCTGCAAAAATACGGGAGAGATCTAGTACACGAAGGTGCTCGAGGGCTTTGGTCATGGTTAAAAGCTCACGGTTGGTCAGACAGGTAAACGATTGCTCCGAATTTACATTAAGAAACGACTTCTCTGGTTGGCGATGATCATCGCGATGCCAAACATAGCCTTTGGCAAACCAGAAATCCAGACGGGGCGCCAAAATGCTAAAACCGTCAGAAATGCACTTTTTAAGCGCACATGATTAACTCAAAACTAATGGCCGGTTGACTGACAATATGACAATACGAGACAAAGCCTACATTGTGGGTGCCTACGAGCACCCTACCCGTAAAGCACCTGATCGATCCGTAGCGCAACTGCACGCCGAATGCGCCAAAGGGGCGCTGGAAGATGCCGGACTATCGCTTAGCGACGTCGATGGTTATTTTTGTGCCGGCGATGCACCGGGTCTCGGCATGTTGAGCATGGTTGATTACATGGGCCTGCGTAACTTGCGGCACATCGACTCAACCGAAACTGGCGGATCATCCTATCTTGTTCACGTATCACATGCCGCCCAGGCGATTGCGATGGGCAAATGCGACATCGCGCTGATCACGTTGGCTGGACGACCCAGATCAGCCGGTTCATCGGGGCTCAAGCCTCGTAATTGGGGCACGGACTTGCCCGATGCACCGTTTGAAACGCCGTTTGGATCAGTCACCGTCAACAGCTACGCCATGGTTGCGCAGCGTCACATGTATGAATTCGGTACGACGCTTGAACAACTAGCCTGGGTCAAAGTGGCAGCATCACACCACGCACAACACAACCCAAACGCCATGCTCAAGGATGTTGTGACGGTCGAGGAAGTGATGAACTCACCGGTGGTTGCTTCACCCCTCAGACGCTTTGATTGCTGCGTGGTCAGTGACGGCGGTGGAGCTTTGATTGTGGCCAGACCTGAGATTGCTCGCCAACTCAAGCGGCCTTTGGTCAACATTCGAGGTGCGGGCGAGGCAGTCAAGGGTCAGCTTGGCGGCGAGGTAGACCTCACGTACTCTGCAGCCCGTTTTTCCGGGCCGAGGGCTTTTGAAGAGGCTGGTGTTACCCAGGCCGATATTAAGTATGCATCGATCTATGACAGCTTCACCATCACCGTGATCATGCAACTCGAAGACCTCGGCTTTTGTAAAAAAGGTGAAGGCGGAAAGTTTGTGGCTGATGGCAATTTGATCTCCGGTGTGGGCAAATTACCGTTTAATACCGATGGCGGCGGTCTGTGCAACAACCATCCAGCCAACCGCGGTGGTATTACCAAGGTAATTGAAGCTGTGCGCCAATTACGTGGTGAGGCACACCCAGCTGTGCAAGTTCCAAACTGCGACATCGCACTGGCCCACGGCACAGGCGGCTTTCTGGGCTCACGCCACGGCAGCGCAACCCTAATTCTGGAGCGACTCTGATCATGAGTAAACCCTACCAACCCAATGCTATTACCCCACCAGTTATCGAGCCTGGTACGGAACACTTCTGGGATCAAGCCAGAGCAGGACTGCTAACGATCAAAAGCTGCAAGTCGTGTGGCAAGGTGCACTGGTATCCACGCACGCTATGCCCCTTTTGTATGGGCGAGACTGAATGGAAGCAGTCCTCTGGCAAGGGCAAGATCTACAGTTATAGCGTTATGCAGCGAGGCGACCCAAATCCCTACTGTATTGCGTATGTCACGCTTGAAGAAGGTGTCACGATGATGACCCAGATTGTCGATTGCGATCTTGATGATGTCAGAATTGGCCAGGCAGTTGAGGTGGTTTTTAAACCCACTGATGGCGACGACACACCGCCAGTGCCCATGTTTATACCCACGTAGCGCTATAAACGATTCATCTAGCGCCTGTGGTTGCATAGATACTGCCTGAAACCATGGCCGATTAACGGCTAGCTTTCAGGCAGTGCTTTTTCTGCTGCTGACAATTCAATCGGCAGTCCATGTGGCGTTCGTGCCGTTGCATGCCGCCATCCGGCCTGTCGAACGCTTAATTGCTCTGCAGAAAATACCTTGGCATCAAGCGCTACCTTTTCAAGGGCCGATAGCCAATGATGATAGTAAGTGCGTCCGAGGTCGGGATCCCCATGAGTTTGGGCGGCTTTGATAGACTCTGATAGCGTGCGGGCCCATTGTTCCCAGCTAAAAAGCCCTCGCTCATACAAGACTAACGTCATCGCGAACGCTTGTGCCTGCCACGGCTCATGAAATGCCGGGCCATCATCATGCAACAAGGGTAAGTCAATCCCAGATTGACTTAATGCATCCTGACATTGACGAGCCGCTTTCCAATCAATTTCCGGCATCGATGACCTCCAAGAGATAAGGCTCCCAGCAATTAAGACTGACCGAGCTTGCGGAGGTCTCTGCACCCCAGATTTCCCTGGCAGCAAATTCAACCGTATAGAGCCACTGTGGCTCATCAGGGCCTATCGCACTTTTATCAGGAAATACGTGCATCCCATGTAATGCTGTGATGACACCTTGCTTGTCACGACAGTAGCCTGGCAGGCGTGTGTGTGTTCTGGGATTGGATTGAATGGTACGCACGTGCTGTCCAATCGCAAATCTTGCTGGTGCGGTGGTAGGCCGCTGACTTGGCCAACCTTTGTTCAATGCCGCCGGCAACTGATGGGCATCGAGGGCTTTAACACCAGGCAATCCAGGACCCTTGGCCTGGCCACTTTCAAGCTCATCCCTACTTAACATGCCTGTCTTGAGCAATTGTGTCTCCAGCGCATCCAACCAAATCTGATAGTAGGTATTGGATAGATACTTCAAAGGTGGCAGACTCTCCCGTATCGAACGCGAGCGGTCAATATTCCATTGGCCAGCTGTATTGGTTACCACTGTCAACGCGAACGCACGTCTTTCCCAGTCGTGATGAAAAACAATCGAGGAATCATCAATTTGAATCGGACCATAGCCCTGCATACCACCCATATCGTGCACATTATTCATGACTGGCATCCGTCTTCATCGCTGGAGAAGACACAATATTCGTCCCGATCATGGCATCGCGGGTCACGATCGCAGCAAGCTCGGTTTCGGACCAGCCTGTGGTTCCTTCTGGGCGCATGGGCAAGACCAGGTAACGTAATTCGGAATTTGAATCCCATACCTTGATTTGCACATGCTCGGGTAATTGGCAGCCAAATTCAGCTAGAACGCTACGAGGATCAATGACCACTCGTGATCGGTATGGTGCCGACTTGTACCAAACCGGAGGCAAACCCAGTACTGGCCATGGATAGCAGGAACACAGCGTGCAGACCACTACATTGTGCACTTCCGGGGTGTTTTCAAGAACGATCATGTGTTCACCCCCTCTTCCAGAAAACCCCATGGAAGCAATTGCAGCGGTGGCATCAGTAAGCAACCACGCCTTGAACTTTGGATCGCACCATGCGCGAGCCACGACCTTGGCACCGTTGTGCGGCCCGATTTTGGTCTCGTATGTCTCGATTAAAAAATCCAGGGCAGCGGGATCGACATAACCTTTGTCAACGAGCAATGATTCCAGCGCTCTGACTCTAATGTCTTCAGCTGACAAATGGCTCATCTCATGATCGTGACCATGTTCATGGTGATGTTCGTGTCTGCTCATACTTATCCCCCTGTAGTGATACCTAAAGGCTAGCACCCCGGGCGGCTATCGACCAGATGTCAACCACCTTATCCCCGCGCACCACGACAAGCTCGTCATACAGATTGACGGTCGGATCACAATGCCCCGGTATCAGGCGCAATACATCACCAAGCTGTGGCCGTGGACCTTCGATGACATCGATGACGCCATGCTCGTCTGACGCTTTGAGATAAGAAAGATTTGGTTGTCCGTCCACTCGGGGCATCCCACTATCCACACTCATTGACTTAAGGCCAGCATCTACCACCACAAAACCGTCGTGCGATGCGCTCATTACGGTGGTCTGAATAAAAAGTGCGTGCTCGAACCTAACGTCATCAGCGGCTGCCAGATTGTCGGCATAATCCCGGTCCATAAATACATAGGATCCAGGCTGAATCTCCGTATACACGCCCGAATCGCGCTCGAGCCAGAACGTGCCGGTACCGGCACCTGTGACGCACGGCACATCGATACCCGCCTTGGTTATCAGATCAACCGCCTGGCGCGCGATCTGGGCTGCCTGTGTGATCGCGGTCTGCCTTTGGTTTGCCTGCCTTAAATGTTGCGCTCGGCCTTGATAGCAGTGTAATCCTGCAAATCGACAGCCCGGCGTGGATACGATTTGCTTGGCCAGCTCAAGCGCTGACTCAGGATCAACTCCACAGCGCTGACCACCCACCTCGATTTCGATGTAAACATCCATCGACTTTGCCTGACCGGCCATCGCTGCTGCCAGATCAGCCAATTGTTGCTGATCATCCACCAAAACCCCCAATTGAATCGTTTGGGCTAACTGCGCAAGCCTTGCTAGCTTGCCTATGCCAACCACCTGGTTGGTCAGCAAAATATCCGTAATGCCAGCTTGCGCAAAAATCACGGCCTCACTTAGCTTCTGACAACAAACACCGACCGCACCCTTGGCAATCTGACGACGAGCAATCTCAGGACATTTGTGACTTTTGGCGTGGGGACGAACCCTCATCTGCTTGGCGCAATGCATCAGACGATCCAGATTGCGATCAAACACATCTAGGTCGAGTATGAGCGACGGTGTCTGAACGAGCGAAACGGTATCACCGATCTGACAGGGCTTCCAGGGCAGCAATAGAGTCTCCCATTTATCATTAAGCTTGGCGAACAATTTACGCAGGGTTATAGAACCGAGTATAAGTGGGAAGATCTTAAGTTTGAATCAATAAGTAATCTCTACATTTCTGAGGCGGGCATTGCAATCATGAGCAGTATCCTCGGCGTACGCGCACTATTATTCGATGTATTTGGGTCGGTTGTCGATTGGCGCACGAGCATTGCACGCGATTTGTCGCAATGGGGACATGACAAAGGCATCGGCATTGATTGGGAGGCGTTTGCGCGCGCCTGGCGCAGGCAGTATCAACCCAAGATGCAGGAGGTTCGAAGTGGCAAACGCGGATTTACCCTGCTCGATGACTTGCATCGCGAAGCGTTGGAAACGTTGTTGCCAGAGTTTGGGCTTAGCCACCTAAGCGAAGCCGAGAAGAGTCATATCAATCAAGTATGGCATCGCCTCGACGCTTGGCCCGACAGTATTGCGGGGCTCTGGCGACTTAAGTCGAAATTCATCATCGCCCCGCTGTCAAATGGTAACGTTGCTTTACTAAGTAATATGGCCAAACATGCCGGCTTACCCTGGGATTTAAACTTGTCAACCCAATGGTTCAATGCTTATAAGCCTCAGCCCCAAACTTATTTAGGTTGCGCACGGGTGCTCGGTTTAAAACCAGAGCAAGTCATGATGTGTGCTTCGCACAATGACGATTTAAATGCAGCTAGGCAATGCGGCTTGAAAACGGCATTTTGGCCCAGGCCGACCGAGTACGGGATCGAGCAGACGATAGACTTTGAAGCTGAACAAGCTTGGGATATCGTGGCTAAAGATATAAGAGACCTTGCCCAACAACTCTTGGACAGATAGCTCATGACAAAAAGGCCACAGCGTACAGCTGTGGCCTTTTTTAATTGGTCGGGACGGAGGGATTTGAACTCTCGACCCCTTGCACCCCATGCAAGTGCGCTACCAGGCTGCGCTACGCCCCGAAGCAGGAGATTGTATCAGAACAGAAACTTCAATGCTCAGACGCTACCGAGCAGCCTCGAGATATCCGCTAATTCGGACCTTAAAGCCTGAATTTCCTTTGCCGACAAGCGTACAGCTGCGTCTGGATCGACCTGAGCGTCTCGCCCGTCAGCAAGACGATTGCGTGCACCACTGATGGTAAAGCCCTGTTCGTACAACAGTTCACGAATTTTACGAATCAACAACACCTCATGGTGCTGATAGTAACGGCGATTCCCACGGCGCTTGATTGGCTTTAGCTGAGTAAATTCCTGTTCCCAGTAGCGCAGCACGTGCGGCTTCACTGCACAAAGCTCACTAACTTCACCGATGGTGAAATAACGTTTGGCAGGAATTGAGGGCAAAGCGATGGATGGCGTTTCAGTCTGGTTCATAGTCAATTCGAACACTTAACGCAGTCGATTCTAGCCTAAATGTTCTTGTCCGTTGCCGACTTGTTGATCTCGAGTCTCGATAGCGAGCTTTAGCTTCTGACTTGAATGAAAAGTCACCACTCGACGCGCGGAAATTGGAATCACTTCACCGGTTTTGGGGTTTCGCCCAGGCCGAGCGGGTTTATCCCTTATCTGAAAATTACCAAACCCCGATAACTTTACGTTGTTGCCACTTTCGAGCGCTTGACGAATTTCATCAAAAAATGTCTCCACAATATCCTTGGACTCGCGCTTGTTTAGCCCAACCCTTTCGAACAAAGCCTCCGCAAGCTCAGCTTTGGTCAGCGTATTGGTATCTGACAACATTCATGCCTCCTAGCGCTGGCGAGCGCCATGGGTAGTTTCTATTGCCTGCCTGATGATCGATAGGCAGTGTTCAACTCGCTCGTCTTCAAGCGTGACTTCAGGGTCTTGCAACTTGAAACGAAATGCCAAACTAACCTCACCGGCTTGGCCCTCCGGTGTATCTGCTTTGGGGTGCCAAACATCAAACAATTCTGAATTGATCACGACAGCTAAGTCTGCGTTACCTGCAATTGCGGTTCCAATGGTATCAAGGATCTGCTGCACTGAAACATCCGAGTTAACCCATAGAGCCATGTCGCGCTGCACCACAGGTTGCTTCGATAAAGCGTGAGGCATTGGCAATCCGAGATTACTGAGTGTGGCCACGTCAATCTCAAATAACACTGGGGCGCCTTGAAGGTCATCAGCACGCACCCACTTGGGGTGTAGCTCACCGATAAGGCCACATGGCTTGCCATCGATAGATATTTGCGCGCTACGCCCAGGATGCAACAGTGGGTGTTCGAATGCAACAAATCGAGCTTTGGAAATTTGTTTACCCAGCAATACTTCCACGTCTCGTTTAACATCAAAAAAATCAACCAGGCGTGTCTGTAGGCCCCATTGCTCGTTGGCAACGGGACCCCAGGCAGCACCTGCGAGTTTGACTGGCTGCGCAATACCTGCAACCGTCATTTCAGCTGACTTGATAGTCCCATCGCGCAGGAAGACGCGACCAATTTCAAATACCCGAACGCGCGATTGGCGTCGATTGGCGTTGTACACAACGTTGGCCACTAGTGATGGCAATAGTGAGGAACGCATCACCGACATCTGGCTCGCAATGGGGTTAGCCAACTCAATGGGATTAGGCTGTCCAAGACGCTGAGTTTCCCATTGACGTTCTACAAAAGAAAAATTAATCACTTCCTGATAGTCGCGATTAACCATCACCTGACGCAGCGCATGTACGCCGCGTTTAGACTCAGGCTTCACATGCATCTTGGCGCTAGCCACTGGTGGCCGCACCGGGATATTGTCAAACCCAATCATGCGGGCGACTTCCTCGATCAGATCCTCTTCAATATGCAAATCAAAGCGATACGATGGCGGGCTGACGGTGAAGATGTCACCCTCATTTGTAAATTCAAATCCCAAACGGCTAAAGACGTCGACCACCTGCGTTTCAGCCACAGGCATTCCCAGTACTTTCTGACACCTTGTCAGACGCATGCGCACAGGAGCACGTTCGGGTAAAGCAATGGTCTGATCGTCGATCGGTCCCGCCTGTCCCCCACAAATCTCAATAACCAATGCTGTCAAGCGCTCGAGGTCATCGCAAATACTGGTGAAATCAACGCCACGCTCAAACCGGTGTGCAGCCTCAGACGTCAGCTTGAGCTGACGAGTACGCCCAGCAATGGCATCGGGCCACCAAAACGCAGCCTCCAGATACACGTTCTGTGTGTTTAAGCTAACGGCAGTCTCATCACCACCCATGATGCCAGCCAGACTCTCGATGCGGTCACCAGCCGTAATCACACCCATCTCCGGACTAAGCGTGATCGTCTCGCCATTTAAAAGTTTGAGCGATTCGTCATCTTTAGCCCAGCGCACGGTCAGCTCAGACGCAGTCATTTTGTCGAGATCGAATACATGCGTCGGCCGACCTCTCTCGAGCATCAGATAATTGGAAATATCAACCAGTGCGCTGACGCTTCTTTGCCCTGCTCTCTCAAGCCTTCGAACCATCCAATCGGGGGTTTGGGCGTGTGCATTCACATCACGCACGACACGCCCTGCAAATCGGCCACAAAGATCCGGCGCCAGTACAGTGACAGTCAGACGATCATCAATGGTTACTGGCACACTCGGCACAGTTGAATCATGTAATGTGCAATTATTAAGCGCAGCCACCTCACGGGCCACACCAAAAATCGACAAACAATCTGCACGGTTGGGCGTGAGTTTAAGTGTGAGGATCGACTCGTCGAGTGAGAGGATCTGCCGCAAATCCGAACCAGTAGGCAAGGACTCGGGCAACGCCATCAGCCCACTATGGTCTTGTGACAACCCAAGTTCTTTGGCAGAGCACAGCATCCCAGCTGACTCAATCCCGCGCATTTTCGCGGAACCGATCTTAAAGCCACCCGGCAATACGGCTCCAACTTTGGCTAAGGGTGCCAGCATGCCAGCAGCAGCATTGGGCGCCCCGCACACAATTTGGAGCGTCTCGCTGCCTGTACTCACCTGACAAACTTTAAGCTTGTCAGCGTTTGGATGGGGTTGCACCGATTCGATACGAGCAATCACTACACCAGAAAAAGCTGGTGCCGCTGGCTCAACCTCTTCTACCTCGAGACCTGCCATGGTGAGCTGTTCAGCTAGCTCGTCGGTTGACACAGGTGGATCAACAAAAGCTCTTAGCCAGGATTCAGGAAATTGCATAATTGAACTCGGTAAATTCGATGTAATGTCGGGACGATCAAGTCAGAGGCTTATTCCGCAAACTGTGCCAAAAATCGCAGGTCACCCTCAAAAAACTGTCTTAAATCATGCACGCCATACCGAAGCATGGTCAGTCTTTCGAGACCCGAACCAAATGCAAAACCGATATAGCGATCAGGATCTAGCCCAAAGTTGCGCACCACGTCAGGATGGACTTGACCGGCGCCCGAGATTTCGAGCCAACGACCTTTGTTGGGGCCGCTGGTAAACATCATGTCGATTTCGGCTGAAGGCTCGGTAAATGGAAAAAAAGATGGCCTGAAACGAATCTTTAAATCGTCCGTTTCAAAAAAACAGCGCATGAAGTCTGTATAGACGCCTTTAAGATCCGCAAACGAGATGTTCTCGTCAATCCACAAGCCCTCTACCTGATGAAACATCGGCGAATGAGTTGCATCGCTGTCAACACGGTATGTTCGACCCGGTGCAATCACCTTGATGGGCGGCTTGTGCATTCGAGCGTAGCGAACCTGCATAGGACTGGTGTGCGTACGTAAAAGCAAGGGCAAGCCATCGTCGTCCTTCATATCGACATAGAACGTATCCTGCATGGAACGCGCCGGGTGATTCAAAGGGTTGTTTAACGCTGTGAAGTTAGTCCAGTCATTCTCAATTTCAGGCCCGTCAGCAACATCAAACCCAATCGATCCAAATATCGCCTCGACTCTTTGCCAAGTACGAATAACGGGGTGCACGGCTGCAGCACCCACGCCTCGTCCGGGTAATGTGACATCAACAGTCTGCTGAGCCAACTCTTTGGCCAAAGCAGCGTCAGCCAACGCCTGACGCCTAGCGTTAAGTAAAGCTTCTATTGACTGTTTAGCGGCGTTGATGCGCGCACCTTCAGCTTTCTTTTGCTCGACATCAAGTTTGGACAAACCCTTCATCAGCTCAGTCAGCGCGCCCTGCTTGCCGAGATATTTGGCTTTGGCATTTTCGAGGCTAGCTGCATCTGCCGCAGCTTCAAAAGCTGCACTTGCCTGGGAAACGAGTTGTTGTAGTGTGTCGGACATGACAGTAATCGCTTATTACTGGGCAGCGCTCGCGCGCTATTTCCACAAAAACGAACGGAGCCATGAAGGCTCCGTTCGCAAGGTCAAAACACCTAGGTTTCAGAAGTAACTCTGAAACCTCGTCTTACGACGCTAGCGCAGACTTGGCCTGATTGACAATAGCCGCAAAACCGGCCTTGTCGTTGACTGCCATGTCTGCCAACACCTTGCGATCGAGCTCAATCGCTGCTTTTTTCAGACCAGCGATAAAGGTGCTGTAGGTAACGCCATGCTCACGCGTCGCAGCGTTGATACGCGTGATCCACAAAGCACGGAAAGTACGCTTTTTGTTACGACGGTCACGGTAGGCGTACTGACCAGCACGCATGACAGCCTGTTTGGCAACACGAAACACATTACCGCGGCGCCCACGATAACCTTTGGCGGCGGCAATGACTTTTTTGTGACGGGCACGTGCGGTTACACCGCGTTTAACTCGAGGCATCTCTCTCTCCTATCAGGCAAACGGCATCATGGCGCGCACGGATGCGACGTCAGACGCGTGAACAGCAGTAGAGCCACGGAGGTGGCGCTTGTTCTTGGTCGTTTTTTTGGTCAGGATGTGACGCTTAAAAGCCTGACCGCGCTTGATGGAGCCGCTGCCCCGCACAGAAAAACGCTTGGCAGCGCCTTTCTTGGTTTTCATCTTCGGCATGATGTTTCCAGTTATGACATGTCGCCTAGGTGCCTTGCCGCCGTTGGCAAGTACTTTTTGACCCGGCCACACTTCTTATCCTGTCTAGCCCACACAAAGTGCCAGCAAATTCAGGAAAGCCTTTGATTATATAGCAAAAAATCAAACTTTGTTTTACCAGTCACCGCCAGAGGGCACCATTAAAGAACTCAGCCCTTAGCGTTTTCAAGTGCCGTGATTCTTTGCTCTAAGGCCTGTATTTGTCGCTCTAGACCCTCAACCTTGGCGACAGCCTGCCTCAGCAGATCAGACTGAATGTCAAACTCCTCTCGAGTCACCAAATCGAGCTTACTGAAGGCCTGACTCATGAACGCCCTTACATTCCGTTCTACATCGGCAGCTGGGCTACGGCTAATCAGGTCAGAAACATTCTTTTGGAAGGCATCTAGCCAGGGATTTGGTTGCATGTCTGGCACTCCTTGTCATGACTAAAAAACTAACTAAGTTGAGTGTATCGCCACATAACCAATAAGACCATCCCGTCCCTGTTGGCCCGCACCCATTCGAATTTGTGCCTACAGACTCTGTGACCAATCCACTCGGGTCTGCTCGTCAATGTTGCAGCGCAACCCACTTTTGCACCAGATCAGTGCTTCAAGTCAGCTAGGTGCAAGGCCTTGCACCAAACTCAGGCAAATTCTTTTGTTTTAAAGCTGGCACGGCATTTGCTTTGTGGTGTGTACCTGTTCCCTGACTAAAAGGAAAACCCATGAAACTAGTGATTGCGATTATCAAGCCATTCAAGCTTGACGAAGTCCGGATCGCTCTGTCGGCACTCGGCGTACAGGGCCTGACTGTAACGGAAGTCAAAGGATTTGGCCGACAAAAGGGTCACACCGAGCTCTATCGTGGCGCTGAATACGCCGTTGATTTTCTGCCCAAGCTTCGTATTGAAGCTGCAGTGAATGACGACATCGTTGAGCGTGTACTGGAGACCATCCAAGAATCCGCCAAGACCGGCAAGATCGGTGACGGCAAGATTTTTGTGGCGCCACTCGAAGAAGTCATTCGGATTCGTACTGGCGAATCTGGTCCTGATGCCCTGTAACCAAAAGGAAAATCACGATGAATACCGAAATTATTGACGTGCCAGCACAGTTTTTTCAGCTTCAGTACGCTCTAGACACGTTCTATTTCTTGGTCTGCGGGGCTTTGGTGATGTGGATGGCTGCAGGCTTTTCCATGCTCGAGGCTGGGTTGGTCCGAGCCAAGAACACCACTGAAATACTCACCAAAAATATTCTGCTCTATGCGATTGCCTGCACCATGTACATGGTGGTCGGCTACAGCATTATGTATGACGGCGGATTCCTTCTAGCTGGCATTACAGGTGATGGTGTATCTGATGAAGCGACCTATGCACCGTCAGCGGACTTTTTCTTCCAGGTGGTGTTTGTGGCAACTGCCATGTCCATCGTATCTGGCGCCGTTGCTGAACGCATGAAGCTCTGGGCATTTGCACTGTTTGCCGTGGTGATGACTGGCTTTATTTACCCGATGGAAGGTTCCTGGACCTGGGGTGGCCAATCCGTATTTGGCATGTACAGCCTTGGTGATCTGGGTTTTCTGGACTTTGCAGGGTCTGGCATCGTTCACATGGCTGGTGCTGCTGCTGCCTTGGCGGGCGTTATCTTGCTTGGCGCCCGTAAAGGCAAATATGGTGACAAAGGCGAGGTGCGCGCTATCCCTGGCGCCAATCTCCCGCTTGCCACGCTTGGAACATTCGTGTTGTGGCTCGGTTGGTTTGGCTTTAACGGTGGCTCGGTATTGGCAACGGCCTCAGTAGAGTCGGCCAATAGTGTGGCGGTGGTCTTCATGAACACCAACGCAGCGGCAGCTGGCGGCGTGATCGCTGCCCTGATTGTGGCCAAGATCATGTTCGGCAAGGCTGACCTCACCATGATTCTGAACGGTGCTCTGGCTGGGCTGGTTGCCATCACTGCCGGGCCAGACACACCATCACCGCTTGCGGCAACCCTGATTGGCGCGGTCGGCGGCGTATTGGTTGTTTTCTCGATCATCGCCCTCGACAAAATGAAAATAGACGATCCTGTCGGAGCGATATCGGTGCATGGCGTGGTTGGTATCTGGGGTTTGCTCGCAGTGCCAATCACCAACGCTGATGCAACCTTTACCGCTCAGATCATCGGTGCATTGACAATCTTTGTATGGGTCTTTGTCGCTAGTTTGATCGTTTGGGGAATCATCAAGGCCATCATGGGTATCCGTGTGAGCGAAGAAGAGGAGTATCAGGGCGTAGACATTGCAGAGTGCGGCATGGAAGCCTACCCCGAGTTCACCATGAAGTAACACCAAACGCGGCCACTGAAATACCGTGGCTACTGCTGGACTTAACGAGAGGCGGCTTCACCGCCTCTCGTTATTTATGTCTTCATCATTAATGCAAGGTGTCCATGCAGTTAGGATGATCGAATCACCCTAATTCAGGTCATCTGGATGAATTGACTGCGCACGGTTTAATGCGGCAGCGACTTTTGTGCGCAGCGCATTAGAGTGGGCTCGAAGAATCTGCTGCTTGACATCTAGCAATTGCCTAGGATGCATAGAAAACTGCTGCAAACCCATACCCAACAATAGGCGTGTCAGATTTGCATCGCCCGCCATTTCTCCGCAAACAGAGACTGGCTTGCGAAACCGCTCACCGGCGTTAATCGTACCGGCGATTAAGCGTAAAACGGCTGGATGTAGCGGATCGTAGAGTGGTGACACCTCGGAATCAGCTCTATCGATACCCAGCGTGTATTGAATCAAATCGTTTGTTCCGATCGACAAGAAATCGAAAGCATCAGCAAACGGTTCAATCGCGATCGCCATTGCGGGCACTTCAACCATCGCGCCGATCGGTACGGTGGGGTCGAAAGCGATACCTTGCGCACTCAATGATCGTTTGACTGACTCGATCATTTCATACGTTGCCCTCACCTCTGCGAGGCTGGTGATCATTGGTATTAACACCCTCACCGAACCAAACGCCGAAGCTCGCAGTATTGCGCGCAATTGAGCCGCAAACAGCTCGGGACGGGCAAGACAGTAGCGAATCGCTCTCTGGCCCAAAGCAGGGTTAGTGGCAACCGTTGCTTCACCGTCGAGCGATTTGTCTGCACCAATGTCCAATGTTCGAATGGTCACGGGGCGGTTACCCATTTGCTGCACCACAGACTGATAGGCGTGAAACTGTTCCTCTTCACTTGGCAAGTTTTCACGGCCCATGAATAAAAACTCACTGCGAAACAGTCCAATACCCTCTGCTCCCTGGCTTAATGCCAAGCCGACCTCATCAGGCAGTTCAATGTTTGCCTGTAATCCAATTCGAACTCCATCGAGTGTTTGACAGGCAATATCCTTGATACTGAGCAATGCCCGACGCGAGTCGGCATATTGATTCGCCAAAGCCTGATAGCTTGCGATTTGGGCAGGCGTCGGATTGATCAGAACCGCACCACTTTGCCCATCAAGGATCAGATAATCACCATCGCGCGCAACCTGCCGAACGTTACCCAAAGCGACCACTGCCGGCACGCCCATACTGCGCGCCACGATCGCCGTGTGCGATGTTGGGCCACCCAAATCAGTCACGAACCCAGCAAATCGGGCACCTCGCAAACGAATCATGTCAGCCGGGGCAATATCGTGAGCAACCACAATCAAAGGGTCACCGCTATCACTGACCCCTTCGAGCGCGGAAATTACCTTCGTACCCCGAAGCGTGTGCAACACTCGTTCAACCACTTGCCTGACATCAGCCCCACGCTCGCGCAAATACTCATCGTCCATCGCCGAGAACTGCTCACCTAGCAATTGTCCCTGAGTGGTCAAAGCCCACTCGGCGTTGTATTGACGCTCCCTGATCAATGCCAAACTTTCTTCAGCCAACAAAGGGTCTTCGAGCAAGAGTTGATGCACGCTCAATATCGCAGCGAGTTCACGCGGCGCGTCAGCCGGCAACGTGCTAGCCAGCTCGGTCAGCTCTTCGTGTGTAACCTTGAGCGCTCGTTGCAAGCGCTCAGTTTCTTGCTCGACGGATTCTGGTGCGACGCGATAATGCTCAACCTCGAGTGCTGCTGCGCCCAGCACAACGGCTCGGCCCATGGCATAACCACTTGCCACCGCTCGCCCGTAAAGGCAAATCATGGCGCCTGGATTATCCGCCGAATGATGTAGATGACTATTCGCCTTCGCCAAACTTGTCATCAAATAACCCCTTGATGGCATCCAGTGCTTGTTGCGCATCGCCACCTTCGGCTTCGATCTGTACCGTCGTACCCTTGCCAGCGGCTAGCATCATGACGCCCATAATACTTTTAGCATTAACACGCCTGGCGTCCTTTGCAATAAAGACGTCACTCGCGAACTGTCCGGCAAGCTTGGTTAGTTTCGCTGCAGCGCGGGCATGCAAGCCAAGTTTATTGGAGACCACCAAATCGATTTGCGGCATAACGCAAGTTCCAAATGTGAATCACTATCGTTAATCGAGTCACAGCCCACTGGCCGTTATTAGATTTAAGAGTCTACACGCTTGATGGTTTGTCGAGCACCTTCGAGGGCGACTTGCACAATCTCGTTCAGATCACTCGTAGCGTAATTGATCACCCGCAAGACCATCGAGGCGTTCACCCCAGCCACGACTTCACAACGCATACCGGCTTGATTGGCCAACGTACAAGCCCGCACACAAATGTTCGCTGGAGAAGCGCCCGGCAAGTCGGTCAACAGCAACACGCCAGCACCCGTGTCTAGTTTGCGCAGTCGCTTCAATAAACTCTCGGTCGAGTCGTCAGCACATGCGCCTGGTAATACATCAATCACGGTTAAGCCCGGATGCTCACCGAAGATATGCTCTGCGATTGACTTTAAAGCCGATCCCAAGGGCGCATGGGTCACCACCGCTACTGCAACATGTGATTCAGCCATGCACAGCGGCCTCTAGGGCAACGGCAAAACGCTCGCCTACATCAAAATCAGTTTGCTCTGTTATTTCCACAAAACAAGTGGGACTTGTCACATTAATTTCAGTCACAAAACTGCCAATGACATCCAGACCGACCAATAACAACCCTCTGGAGTACAACACCGGTGCGAGCGCGTTAGCGATTTGCCAATCACGTTCGGTCAGCGGCTGTGCCACACCGCGACCACCGGCAGCTAAATTACCGCGCGTCTCTCCTGCTAGCGGTATACGTGCCAGTGCGTATGGCACGGGTTCACCGCCGATTAACAAAATTCTCTTGTCACCATCAACGATTTCAGGAATGTAGCGTTGGGCCATGATGGTACGTTGCCCATCATCAGTTAGCGTTTCAAGAATCGCGCTACGGTTGGCATCATCGGCCTTTAGACGAAATACGCCGGTGCCCCCCATGCCATCAAGTGGTTTGACGATGATGTCGCCATGTTGCGCATGAAATGCTTTGATTCGAGCGATATTACGAGTCACAAGCGTGGGCGCAGTGAATTGGGCAAACTCGGTAATCGCCAGTTTTTCTGGATGGTTACGAATTGCAGCCCCGTGGTTGTAAACCTTCGCACCAAGTGCTTGAGCGTACTCGAGCAAATGGGTTGAATAGACGTACTCCATGTCAAAGGGAGGATCCTTGCGCATCAATACGCAGGCGAACTGCGTTAAATCATGATCTTCGAAGTCGCTGGTGTAGTCCCACCAAACATGACCATGCAGATCGCCATGCGGATGCAAGGCGATCGAGCGCGAGCTGGCTTTCACCACGCCAGCGTCGATAAAAAGATCACCTTGGTGTACGACGCTGATCGAGTGGCCTCGAGCCACTAGCGCTCTCATCATCGCAACCGAAGAGTCCTTGTAGGCTTTTAAGCCTTCAAGCGGGTCGATGACAAACAATACATGCATCATGACGCTTTGACATCACCCTTGCCTGGCACCGCTTTTTTCTTCGGTGCAAGCACCATCACCATTTGGCGACCCTCAAGTTTGGGCATAGCCTCGACGACAGCCATTTCGAGCAAGTCATCACGCACGCGCTCAAGCACTCTCATGCCGAGCTCCTGGTGAGCCATCTCACGGCCACGAAACCTTAATGTGACTTTAGCCTTATCGCCTTCGTCTAAGAAGCGCTTCAGGTTACGCAGTTTGACCTGGTAATCACCTTCATCGGTACCAGGGCGAAACTTGACCTCTTTGACCTGTATGACCTTTTGCTTGGCACGAGCCTCAGCTTGTCGCTTTTGTTCCTGATACTTGAACTTACCGTAGTCCATCAAGCGGCATACTGGCGGATCCGCGTTGGGGGCAATTTCTACCAAATCCACGTCTTCTTGCTCGGCCATGCGCTGGGCTTCGAGCGTTTTAACGATGCCAAGCTGCTCACCGTCTATTCCTATCAGTCGCACTTCTGGCACGCGGATTTCACCATTAATGCGATGGGGCTTATCTGTTGCGATGTCTAAAACTCCTAAAAATTAATCTTGTGGCACTGATACTTGGCGGTGGTTATCGATGTCCTCGGCCAATAACGTGGTGAAGGCCTCAAATGGCATCACACCATGATTGACACCACCTCGGGCACGAACAGCCACCGAGCCTTCATCGCGTTCTTTTTCTCCGACTACCAGGATGTAAGGAACCTTTTGAAGGCTGTGTTCTCGGATTTTATAGTTGATTTTCTCGCCCCGCAAATCGGAGTCAGCTCTAAAGCCTTGTTTTTTCAAGCTTTGTGTGATTTGCGCCGCATAATGCGCTGATGACTCAGAAATACAGCAGACAACCACCTGCACGGGGGCGAGCCAAGGGGGCATCGCACCAGCGTAGTTTTCAATCAACATCCCAATAAAACGCTCCAACGAGCCCAAAATGGCGCGATGAAGCATAACGGGTGTGCGGCGCTGGTCACGCTCATCCACAAATTCAGCACCCAGACGCTCGGGCATGGAGAAGTCAACTTGAATAGTCCCGCATTGCCAGTGGCGACCAATAGCATCTTTCAAGGTGTACTCGATTTTGGGGCCATAAAAGGCGCCCTCGCCGGGTGAGACTTCAAACGCACAGCCAGTGCGCTTTAGGCTCTCCATCAAGGCCTCTTCAGCCTTGTCCCAGCTATCGTCGCTGCCGATGCGCTTCTCTGGACGGGTAGCTACCTTGTATAGAACTTCGTTAAACCCAAAATCAGCATAAACTTTTTGCAGCAAGGCAGTAAACGCGGCGCATTCATCCTGCAATTGATCTTCAGTGCAAAAGATATGTCCGTCGTCTTGTGTGAAGCCACGCACCCGCATCATTCCATGCAATGACCCCGACGGCTCATTGCGATGACATTGTCCGAACTCACCATAACGCAACGGCAATTCGCGATAGGAGTGCAAATTGGCGTTAAAGATCTGCACATGCCCGGGACAGTTCATTGGCTTTAGCCCGTAGACACGGTTTTCGGACTCAGTTGTAAACATGTTTTCGCGGTAGTTATCCCAGTGTCCTGTCTTCTTCCAAAGCGACAGATCCAGAATTTGCGGCGCTTTCACTTCCTGATAGCCATTGTCCCGATAGACGGCCCGCATGTACTGCTCGACTTGCTGCCAGATTACCCATCCCTTCGGATGCCAAAAAACCAGACCCGGACCTTCTTCCTGAAAATGAAACAGGTCGAGCTCACGCCCCAAACGTCGATGGTCCCGCTTTTCAGCCTCTGCCAACATGTGCAAATATTCATCTTGCTCTTGTTTGGTCGCCCAGGCAGTACCGTAAATCCGCTGCAACATCTCGTTGTTGCTGTCCCCACGCCAGTAGGCACCCGCTACTTTCATGAGCTTAAAGACCTTAAGCTTGCCGGTGCTTGGCACGTGCGGGCCACGGCATAAATCAATGAAATTGCCTTCGCGGTACAGGCTAATCGTCTCATTGGTTGGGATGGAGGCAATGATTTCTGCCTTGTACACTTCGCCCATACCCCGAAAGAACTCCACGGCTTCATCACGCGCCCACTCTTCACGCGTCACAGGCTCATCTTTGGCTGCAAGCTCCGTCATCCTTTTCTCAATGGCCTCGAGATCTTCCGGCGTAAACGGTCGGTGATAAGAAAAGTCGTAATAAAAACCGTTGTCAATGACCGGTCCAATAGTGACTTGCGCTTCGGGAAACAGCTCCTTGACGGCATAAGCCAACAAGTGAGCCGTTGAGTGGCGAAGCATGTCAAGCCCCTCCGGATCTTTAGCAGTCACGATAGCGAGCTCAGCATCTCCATCAAGGGTGAAACTGGTGTCAACCAAGCGGGTATCCTCACCGCGCGTGACACGTCCTGCGAGAGCGGCCTTGGCCAACCCACTACCGATCGACTGGGCAACTTCTGCGACCGTAACAGGACCGGGGAACTCTTTTTT
Organism: Orrella daihaiensis; assembly: GCF_022811525.1. Lineage (NCBI taxonomy): Bacteria > Pseudomonadati > Pseudomonadota > Betaproteobacteria > Burkholderiales > Alcaligenaceae > Orrella > Orrella daihaiensis. The sequence continues at coordinate 1,666,027 of NZ_CP063982.1, forward strand.
TGACCCATCGGGCAAAGTAATAGCGACCATCATTATTCAGCGTTTTTACAATACGATTAGCGTAACCTTGAAATCTTAGCATTAGAGCCGCAGCAGTTCTCGTAAATAATGGGGAAAGTCGTTGATTAATAAATTAAAACCGCTTGATAGCGCTATTCAATTTGCCATCGACCATGAAGTTGGCTGGTCGCGCGACCCCAACGGGGTTTGGGGCGTGCATCAAGACGACCCTCCCCCCTGGAATCGTTTGTTTGGGCCTGTTCACGGCCGGGGCGGCGTATCTGGAGTGATTGCGCAAGCAGGCAGCACAATCGCCCAATTCGGAGAGCCGGATCGCTGCGACCTTACCTTCAGCGTTGCAAAGGCATACCTTGCCCTGCTTGCGGGTGTGGCGTATGACAGGGACTTGCTTAAACCGGACCAACCCATTGCTGAAGTCTTACCGGGGATAGGGTTTGATGATGATCACAACAGGCTGATCACCTGGCGTCATCTTTTGCAGCAAACCAGCGAATGGGAAGGCCATTGTTTTGACATCCCAGATCAAGTCGATCATTACCGTAGCCTTGCTTTTGCGCCTGTCACTGCAGGGAAGAAAGGCACCAAGCGTAAGTTACATACGCCGGGAAGTTACTGGGAATACAACGATGTGCGTATTAATCAGCTCTCACTAGCGTTGTTGCATTTGTTCGGCAAGTCCTTACCCGAGGTCTTCAAGCAACACATCGCTCAACCATGTGGCCTGTCGGACAATTGGCGCTGGACTGGCTATGACCACGCTTGGGTTGAGCTAAATGGCCAAATGGTGCAATCTGTCCCTGGCGGCTCGCACTGGGGCGGCGGCGTATCGATTAGTGCGCATGATCAGTTCAAACTCACTCAAATGTTACTCACCAATGGCGTGGTCAGTGGCCAGCAGGTGTTATCGAAAGATTGGATTGACCAGATGCGAACACCCTGCGCAATCGCACCGTTTTACGGATATCTGATCTGGCTAAATGACCAGCAGCGAATCTTCCGATCACTTTCACCGCACGCCTACTTCGGTATGGGTGCCGGTGGTCACTTCAGTCTTGTAGAGCCCGATCTAGAGCTGGTTGTGATCGTACGTTGGATTGACTCAAGTCAAGCCGATGAGTTTTTTGCACGGGTGGTGCAGGCCTTTAAGTGACAGTAACCTGTAATATGATTGGTCAGAGGGTTGCTTTTAGGTAGCCCTATTTTCTAGTCTGATGGAGCCACTATGTTTCCTGAGTTTCGTGATCTGATTACCAAGCTAAAAACCACTGATCATCACTTCATGCGCTTGTTCGACAAGCATAATGAGCTTGATCAAAAAATCAAGAACATGGAAGACCACATCTCCCCGGGAACCCATGAGGAGATCGAAACACTAAAAAAAGAAAAACTGCATCTTAAGGATCAGCTCTACTCGATCCTTAAGAAACATGAGCAAGAAGGCAGCTAAGCACAATCAGGGACGACCTGATGATTAAAAAGCCGCATCCAATCGGTGCGGCTTTTTTACAGCCCCTGACAAAGGGCCTGTGACCGGTTTTCTACTTGGCGATGTTTCCCGGAAAGCATAATCCCCCGGTGATTTCAATGGTGGTGGCATTTAGTGCTTCGTTTTGGGCGCAGTAGGCAATCATGTCAGCAATTTCTGTTGGCTTGATCAATCGTCCTAGGTGTACGTCCTTCAGGATAGCCTGCAGAGCATCTTGGTTCATATCCTGCAAAATGCGGGTCTCGGTGTAACCGGGAGCGATGCCAACGCACCGAACGTTACGGATTTTGCGTAATAAAAACTCACCAACAATGATCTTGGGAAAACGTTCAATTGCTGCTTTGGTGGCAGAGTAGTTCAGCTGTCCCACTTGGCCGATTTTATTCACAGAGGAGATCGGCACCAGCAAACCATCCCAGCCGCCGTTAACCATTGCCTGAGCACAATCACGCAACGTTAAGAACGTGCCTGTCAGGTTGACATCAATCACAGTCTTCCACTTATCAAACCCAAGCGTACGTGAGACCTGGCCGGTATTCTTGTCAATATTCAATAAGGTGCCATCCCGGATGACACCAGCACAGCTCACAGCAATATTGAGTTTCCCAAAGGCCTGTAAGGTAGCTTCGACAAATCGAGCAGAGTCCTCTTCTGACGTGACATCACCCGCCACACTGATCGCCGCGCCCCCCGCCGTCTCTATATCGGTACGCACGCGTTCAATTTGCCCGAGATCTCGATCAATCAGGGCGATCTTCGCACCAAGCGATGCCAAGTGCTTTGCAGTAGCTTCACCAATTCCACTGGCAGCACCCGTAATGAGCGCAACACTATCTTTGATTTGCATAATTCAGTACCTTTGAAGCCGTCATGGATAAGCAATAATGCAATGGATTTCAACAACGCAAAGTGTAGCAGTGAGCCTCAGACCCTATGTTCAGAGGAGACGATGTCAGTCAACGTGGGTGAGTGTTTCCGCCGGCATAGTGGCGTGTGTCAGCTAAAAGCTCGGGTGAAGGCTGGTAGGCGGTATTGGATTCGAACCAACGACCTCCACGATGTCAACGTGGCGCTCTAACCAACTGAGCTAACCGCCTACTGATAAGAAGGACGCATAATACCGTGCAGATCTTCAGCTGTCAAAACAGGCCTAAAACAAGGCTGGCGTATATCGTAGGAATCCTCAGGAAAAAACCCGCTTGCAGGGGTGGCTTAGCGCAAAGTCCCAGCCACGGCCTGAACAAACGCCCGCATTTTTTCGGGACATTTGACACCTGGCTCAGACTCCACCCCACTGCTAACGTCCACTGCTTGCGGGCGCACTTTGGTAATAAGCGATTTCACATTATCGGTTCGAAGCCCACCGGATAATATGACTGGTTTATTACCCGAGCTAGATACGAGCGCCAATAGGTCTCTGTCAAATTCGTGGCCACTGCCCCCGTAGGCAGGCGTAAAACTATCAAAAAGCCAACCCCGGGCACTACTGTATTGTTGGCATGTCTTTAACACACCCTCTGGAGTATCAAGCCCCGGCGCTCCCACTCGAAAAGCTTTTATGTAAGGCCAGTTGAACTGCTCACAAAATTTGGCGGTCTCATCGCCATGGAACTGGAGATAGTTCGGGTGCATGACACTTATCACATCAGCCACCAAATCCGGTGACGGCTCAACAAACAATGCCACGCTGTCAACAAAAACATCACGACTCTTGGCTAGCTGAGCTGCACGCTCCGGTGACAAACACCGGCGACTTTTGGGATAAAAAACAAAACCAAGCGCATCAGCACCCAGCTCGCAAGCAAGCGCCACATCACCCTCACGGGTCAAGCCGCAGATTTTGATGCGTGTACGTCTATGATCTAGCGTGTCAGCGTCCATGGATTCCTAAGGAGAAAGCAAGCCGACCATCACAACTGCAGGATCGGTGTGTTTGTCATCGCTGGCTTGCTGAGCAAACTCTCTGGGTATTGAACATCGGTTAAATATAGCCCGCTTGCGCTGTAGGTAGGTGCCGCTTGGGTACGATCCAACGCTTTGAAGATACGCTCAAAGTGTGCGATGTCCGTTTTGCCCTGTCCCAGCAAGACAAGCTCTCCAACTATATTTCGAACCATATGATGCAAAAAAGCATTGGCTTTAAGGTGAATCAAGACCAAATCACCATCGCGCCTTATGTCAATTTCGTGCATGGTACGTATGGGCGTAGCCGCTTGGCATTGTGACGATCTGAAACTGGAGAAATCGTGCTCACCAATCAGGACCTTCGAGGCTTGCTGCATGCGCTCAAGATCGAGCGGCCTAAAGCACCAACCGGCTCTGCCTGCCCACAGAGGCTGTCGAACCGGTGTATTGATCAACAGATAGGTGTAGGACCTTGATAACGCGCTAAAGCGTGCATGAAACTCTGGCACTACCGGACAAGCCCATTGGATTGCAATTGAATCGGGTAGCAGGCTATTTAGCCCCCTAACCCAGGATACATTTGAACGCTGAACGGGTACATCAAAGTGAACCACCTGTGCAGTGGCATGCACACCCGTATCGGTTCGGCCCGCACATATGGTTGGTACAGCAACACCCACAAATTGCTTCAACGCGGCTTCAAGCTGATCTTGAACAGTCTGGCCGTTTGGCTGTGTTTGCCACCCAAACCACGGCCTGCCGTCATAACTGACGCCAAGGGCCATTCGCACCATCAGAACTAGGCCTTGTTGTCTGGTTTAGACATCGTTGGCTCGGATTTGTCATCGAGTGACAGGTCGATATCTTTTAGCTTTTGCTCAAAATCTGCAGCGGCATGTTCAACCCGCTTGTCGTCAACATCCGGTTGCGACGATTTTTTCTTGGTGGCGCTTAACGCCCACGCCAAAATCAATGCAATCAGAGCCAGTAGCAAAGCAATTGCAGCAGTTGTGTTGTCGGTTACCCACTGGCCAACTTTGGTAAACATACCCACTGATACCTCAGAATTGGAGGACTGGCTGCTGGCAGATGATCCTTGTTCGGTCGAAGGCGATGAACCGGAAGCTTGTGAAGCAGGTTCCGACTTGCTTTCATTTACATTCGAAGCAGCACTTGCAGATGGGCCCCCTGCGTCACCCTTCGGCTGACCGCTAGCGAGCGTTGCCGCGTTTGCGTCGGCCTCACCGGCTGCTGCAGACTGCTGCGCACCATTTTGTGAATTCGTCGCAATCGCACCCTGTAAAGCGGTAATGTTTTGTTCGAGCGCCTGTTTACGTTCGAGCTCTTCAGTAAGCGCTTTTGCACGGGCAGCTTCAGTGTCCGCCTGGGCATCAGCCTGCGCCACTTGTGCACCTTGTTCGGCGGCCGTTAATCGTACCTGGTCATTAGCAGGCGGTGCAGGCTCAGTGCTGGCTTGCTCGACAGACCCTTGCTGCTGCTCTGTAGGCTGTAATGTTTGCGCACTTGCTTGGGCAGCAATTCCCTGATTGCCTTGACCAGTCCCGCGCGACTGCCTGAAGGCACGAACATGAGCCAAATACTGCGCCTTGGCAAACACGGGGTCAACCGCCCTAACTGCATCTGCATCAGGAATCCGCAAGGCTGCACCTGCCTTGAGCAAATTCATGTTCTCACGCAAAAAGGCATTGGGATTAGAACTGTACAAAGCCCAAAGTTGCTGATACAGGTTAGCACCTGACACTGGAAACTGTTCAGCAATACCAATTAAGGTGTCTCCGCGCTGCACGGTAATCTGATCTGCTGCCAAGCGAACTTTGGGTGGTGGCGGCACAATAATGCTCGCCTGTACAGTTCTGCTTGAAGCAGACGTGCTGACAGTCAGTAACACGTCAACCACCGTCGACTCGGTTACCTGAGCTGACCTTATCTCAACCACTCGAGAGCCCACTTGTCTGCCCGGCACAATCGACAAAGAGAGTGAATTTAATGGTACGGGCGGCTTTAATCCGGTGGCCTGCCATGCCGAAGCAGGCGCGATGTTTGCCACCAGCGAACTTGCCTCCTGCTCAGACATGTTCACAATCGGAACCTGTAGTACCAGTGGCTGACCGGGCGATGAAACCACACGGGAGTGCCCAACTTCAAAAGCCGCAGCGCTTGAGGCGCCAATCATGGCCATCACCGTTACAACAACAGCACACAGGGTGGCGGCTTTGGAAACCATCAAAGACGTGAGGAATTTCATCTTCTTATTCATCTCAGGAGCGATCAGGGTTAGAGCGGCCAAGGTTAAATGTCTAGCCAATCCGTCTCAGTTTGTTAGCTGAACTGATACTGAATGTAACAAAATCAACTCAATTGCGCTTAAGAACGATATTCAACATACGCCGCAATGGTTCAGCTGCCCCCCAGAGCAATTGATCCCCGACCGTAAAGGCACTGAGGAAGTTTGGACCCATGCTCATTTTGCGTAGTCGTCCGACGGGAATATCAAGCGTTCCCGTGACAGCTACCGGTGACAACTCCGACATCGTCGCCTCCCTAGAATTAGGGATCACTTTAGCCCAGGGCGTACCTTGATCGATGATCTGCGCAATTTCATCAAGTGGAACATCGCGCGTTAACTTGATCGTTAGCGCCTGACTATGGCAACGCATTGCCCCGACTCGCACGCATAGACCGTCGATGGCGATGGCTGGATCATCGAAACCCTCGCCTCGACCAAGGATCTTGTTGGTTTCAGCACCCGCTTTCCATTCCTCGCGCGACACGCCGTTACCAAGATCCTTATCGATCCAGGGAATCAAATTACCAGCAAGGGGTACACCAAAATTGTCGACTGGCAATTTGCCACTGCGTTGCAGTTCAAGGACGGTTTTGTCAATTTCTAAAATTGCACTAGCAGGATCAGCAAGCTTGTCACCCACGCACTCATTCAATAAGCCAAATTGAGTGAGCAGCTCCCGCATGTGCTGCGCCCCACCGCCGGAAGCAGCCTGATAGGTCATGCTGGTCATCCATTCGATCAGGCCGGCATGGAACAACCCTGCCAAGCCCATCAGCATGCAAGACACCGTGCAGTTACCACCCACGAAGTCTTTGATTCCTTTGCCCAGCGCGCTGTCGATCACCTGCCGATTCACTGGATCCAAAACGATCACCGCGTTGGGCTTCATGCGCAAAGTGCTAGCTGCATCAATCCAGTAACCATCCCAACCGGCCGCACGCAACTTCTCATGTACGGCGGTGGTGTAGTCGCCGCCCTGTGTCGTAACAATGATTGGTAGTTTTTTTAATGAATCGATGTCGTAGGCATCTTGCAGTGAGCTTGCACCAACCCAGTCCGGAGCTCGGCCCCCTACGTTGCTAGTAGAGAAGAAAACGGGGTTGATACCGGCGAAGTCATTTTCCTCGCGCATGCGCTGCATGAGCACAGAACCCACCATCCCGCGCCAACCAATAAATCCGACAGAAGAACTCATTTGTGATGTGCCTTAATGACAAAACAAACCACGCTAGCCATCGTGGTGGTAGCGTGATTGCCAAAAGTCACATCATACCTTGCTCAGTGCCTGCAACACAGCATCGCCCATCTGTGCAGTACTTACTTTTGTGGTTCCAGCCTCAAAAATGTCTGCAGTACGCAACCCTTGTGCTAGAACCTGACGCACGGCTGACTCAATTCGGTCTGCTGCACCGTCTTCATTGAGCGAGTAGCGCAACATCATCGCTGCTGAAAGCATCGTCGCCAGGGGATTGGCAATGCCTTGACCCGCGATATCCGGAGCGGATCCGTGGCTAGGCTCATAGAGCCCCTGCCCCGATTCATTCAAAGACGCAGAAGGCAACATGCCGATAGACCCAGTCAACATGGCGGCTTCGTCGGACAGGATGTCTCCAAACAGGTTACCCGTTACGATCACGTCAAACTCTTTGGGCGCACGTACAAGTTGCATCGCGGCATTGTCGACATACATGTGTGAAAGTTCAACCTCAGGATAGTCCTTGGCCACATCAATGACGATATCCCGCCAGAACTGTGACGTCTCCAGAACGTTGGCTTTGTCTACGCTGCACAGTTTGGAACGGCGTTTTTTAGCCGTCTGAAATCCAAGGTGTGCAATACGCCTGATTTCTGTTTCCGCGTAGCGCATGGTGTCAAAACCCTCACGCTCGCCAATAAATGACCCGTCGACAGCGGTTCTAACGCCGCGCGGTTGACCGAAATAAATGTCGCCGGTCAACTCCCGTAGAATAAGGATGTCTAAGCCGGCCACCACCTCTGGTTTTAATGAAGATGCGTTGGCCAGTTCAGGATACAAAATGGCAGGACGCAGGTTCGCAAATAGACCAAGCGCTTTACGCAATCCTAAAATCGCCTGTTCAGGCCGGTGTTCACGCGGCAGCTTGTCATACTTCCAATCACCAACTGCGCCGAATAAGATCGCATGACTAGACTTGGCCAGCTCAAGCGTTTGTGCAGGTAGCGGATGCCCATGCTCATCGTATGCCGCTCCTCCGACCAGCGCCTGCTCAACCTGAATCGACAGCCCCAGGGCGTGCAATACGCGCAACGCTTGCTCAACAATTTCCGGGCCAATACCGTCGCCCGCTAAAACAGCAATTTTGTGTGTCATACCCGCCCCTGAAGTGGCTGAACATCTAGCCAAGGCTGACGGGCCAGCCGCTCGGCCTCGAAGGCACGAATCTTGTCAGCATGCTTGAGAGTCAAACCAATATCATCCAAACCGTGAATCAGGCAATCTTTGCGAAATGGATCTACTGCAAAACCGAACTCACGCCCATCGCCGGTTCGAACGACCTGAGCTGGCAGATCCACTATGAGCTCATAGCCGTTAAAACCATTAACCTCATCAAATAGCCGCGCAACCTCCATCTCTGACAACACGATCGGTAGTAAGCCGTTCTTGAAACAGTTATTAAAGAAAATGTCAGCAAAGGATGGCGCGATCACGGCGCGAAAACCGTACTGCAATAACGCCCAAGGTGCGTGTTCACGGCTTGAGCCACAACCAAAATTTTTACGGGCCAATAAAATCGATGCGCCCTGATAACGCGGCTGATTCAATACAAAGTCCGGGTTAAGCGGACGTTTTGTGTTGTCCATACCCGGCTCACCGTGATCCAGATAGCGAAGCTCGTCAAAGAGGTTCGGACCAAACCCCGTGCGCTTGATCGATTTCAAAAACTGCTTCGGAATGATCAGATCAGTATCAACGTTCTCACGATCAAGCGGTGCAACGATGCCTTTGTGTACTGTAAATTTGTCCATTGCGATTCCTAACTTAATCCTCTAACGTCAACAAAATGGCCCTCGACGGCGGCAGCGGCCGCCATAGCAGGACTGACCAGGTGTGTGCGGCCTCCTTGGCCTTGTCTACCTTCAAAATTTCGATTTGAAGTTGATGCACAACGCTCGCCTGGCTCAAGTCGATCCGCGTTCATAGCCAAGCACATGGAACAGCCGGGCTCGCGCCATTCGAAACCGGATTCGATAAAAATCTTATCCAGACCCTCACGTTCAGCCTGCTGTTTCACCAAACCCGAACCGGGTACCACCATGGCTTGCTTGACATTGGCGGCAACGCGCTTGCCACGCACAACTGCAGCAGCCGCCCGTAGGTCTTCGATGCGTGAGTTGGTACACGAACCGATAAACACCTTGTCCACCTTGATCGATGTGATCGGAGTATTTGGCTCCAAACCCATGTACTGAAGTGCACGCTCCATGCCACTGCGGCGTGTGGCATCTTTCTCTTTGTCCGGATCCGGCACTCGAGCAGTTACCGGCAACACCATTTCAGGCGACGTACCCCAGGTCACCTGCGGCACGATATCAGCCGCGTTGATTTCAACTACCCGGTCGAAATGGGCGCCATCATCCGAATGCAGCGTACGCCAATACTGGACCGCCGCATCCCACATGGCCCCAGTTGGGGCAAATGGACGTCCGCGGAAATAATCAATGGTCTTGTCATCGACAGCCACCATGCCAGAGCGTGCTCCTGCCTCGATAGCCATATTGCATACGGTCATCCGACCTTCAACGGTGAGCTCTCGGATGGTTGTGCCACCAAATTCGATCGCATAGCCCGTGCCCCCAGCCGTACCAATTACGCCAATCACATGCAACACGACATCTTTGGCCGTGCAGCCAACTGGCAACTTGCCGTCAACTTTCACGAGCATGTTTTTGCTCTTCTTAGCCAGCAAAGTCTGCGTGGCCAGTACGTGCTCAACTTCTGATGTACCAATGCCGTGCGCTAACGCGCCGAAAGCGCCATGCGTACTGGTGTGGGAGTCGCCGCACACCACGGTCATGCCTGGCAATGTCGCACCCTGTTCGGGGCCAATGACATGCACAATCCCTTGGCGCAAATCATTCATTTTGAATTCGATCACGCCGAATTTTTCGCAATTCTTGTCCAGGGTATCGACTTGCAGCTTGGAAATCGGATCCGCAATCCCGCTATTTCTATCCAGCGTTGGCACGTTGTGATCCGCAACCGCCAAATTAGCGCTAACCCTCCAGGGCTTGCGACCTGCCATTTCAAGACCTTCGAATGCCTGAGGACTGGTCACCTCATGTAACAGGTGTCGATCAATATACAGAATGGCGGTACCGTCGGCTTCCTGGTGCACGACATGTGCATCCCACAATTTGTCATAGAGTGTTCGTTTCATGGCAGCAGTTCCAGCTCAATTTGCAACAAATACGGTTTAGCTAAAAAGACTCTTCACAACCAGTACTTGCGACGCGGGAGACCTCAAGAATTTGAACACGCCGCAAGAGCCTGGGTCACATAGGCTTTCGATTATGCCACGCAGTCTAGCCGCATTGAGCCCTATGTCGAAGGGCGTGATCCATGAGCACGATCGCTAGCAACGCTTCTGCGATCGGTGTAGCCCGGATGCCGACGCAAGGATCGTGTCGGCCTAGCGTTTGCACCGAAACAGGTTCTCCAGCTCGGTTGATAGAACGCCGTTCAATTCGAATGCTCGAGGTGGGCTTGATCGCCAGACTCACCGTCACATCTTGTCCAGTTGAAATACCGCCAAGTACGCCGCCTGCATTGTTTCCTAAAAACCCGTCAGGCGTCATTTCATCACCGTGCTCCGAACCACGCTGACTAATACTTTTAAAGCCAGCGCCAATTTCAACACCTTTGACAGCGTTCAGTCCCATCATGGCGTGGGCAATGTCGGCATCGAGCCGATCATAAATAGGCTCGCCCCAACCGGCGGGTACGCCACTGGCCACCACTTCAATGCGCGCGCCAATAGAGTCACCGTCCTTACGCAATTGATCCATGTACTGCTCAAGCGTCTCGATCACACTCGCGTTGGCGGCGAAAAATGAGTTATTGGGTACGTGGTCCCAACTCTCAAAAGGGATCTCGATTGTCCCAAGCTGGCTCATATAACCGCGTATAGAGGCACCGTGCACGGCTTTTAACCATTTTTTAGCGATGGCACCAGCCGCTACCGTGGGGGCCGTCAATCGAGCTGAAGATCGGCCACCGCCGCGAGGATCCCTGACATCAAACTTCTTCCAGTATGTGTAATCTGCGTGCCCAGGCCTGAACGTATCAACGATGTTGCTGTAGTCCTTGCTTCGGGCGTCTTGATTCCTGATCAAAAGACCAATGGGCGTACCAGTCGTTTTGCCTTCAAAAACACCGGAGAGGATTTCAACCTGATCTGGCTCCTGACGCTGTGTCACATGCCTGGACGTCCCTGGCCTGCGCCGGTCAAGCTCCACTTGGATGTCGGCCACCTCAAGCGCTAGACCTGGAGGGCAACCGTCAACGATGCAACCGATCGCTGGTCCATGCGATTCTCCAAAATTTGTGACACAAAATATTTTTCCTAGAGAGTTGCCTGACATATTTAGATCTTGTGAATGTTTTCCGGAACCGACTGATAGCCGCATTATGGCACTTAGCAAAGCGACTGCGTCTAGCCGGGTCGCCCAAAGATTGTCATCACGCCGCGTCCGAAAAGCAAGTCAAGCTCATTTTTTTGCTTTCTCGGCAGCTTTGGCGGCCAGTTTGGCCGGCCTGACGTAGAAAATTGCGGCAAAGAAAAATACCAGCGAGAGCAAGATTTCTAGCCACGCCAACGTAATACTAGGACCAGGCGGGTCAGACATGACACGGGTGGCGCCCTCCATTAAATAGAGCAACACAAGCATGGCTGCCCATTGCATGGTGTAGAGACTACCCTTCGCTACGCCTCGAAACGCAAACACCAAAGGTACCGCTTTGAGAAAAAGAAGCGTGCCACCCGGGCGCAGAGGCGCTAAAAAAATCTCCCAGGCCAAACACAGCAAAAACAGCAGCCAAAGGCTGACATTTGCAATCAGCTTTAATCGCTTGGACAATTTGATGGCCGAGTATTCTTGTTCAGTTGCTATCATGAATGCATTATTTTGCTAAACATATCTTGAGATTGCCATGACCGGTAACGCCCTGAATCATACTTGGCATACTGCGCGCCGCATAGCGACTGCCACGTTGAACGAAAACTTGTTGCATATCGCGGCTAGTTTGGCCTTCACCACGATCTTGGCAATCGTACCGCTACTGACAGTCACTCTGTCTCTGATGACGGCTTTCCCGATTTTTTCTGAATTTGAATCTTCACTACAACAGTTTCTGCGCCAGCAGTTCTTGCCGGAGGAATTTTCGGCAACTGTCATGCAATATTTGGATGAGTTTGTGAGTAAAGCCACCAGTCTGTCCGCAATTGGTGGTGGTTTTTTATTGGTCACGGCCATTTTGGTCATTATGTCGGTAGATGATGCATTAAATGATATTTGGCACGTCAAACGCCAGCGACCACTTGGCCAGCGTTTCCTGATTTACTGGGCTGTGCTCTCACTTGGCCCCATCATTTTGGGCGCCAGTCTTTGGGCGTCTTCATCCATGGTGCAGCAGGCATTATCTCTGGAAAGCGCAGATGGTCTTTTGCCTTGGCACGCCGTTGCCTCGTGGCTGCCATTTGTCATCAGCTGGCTTGGTTGCACACTGCTGTATCTAGCCGTACCCAATTGCCAGGTTGGTCTAGTCCCGTCCATCTTGGGTGGCTTAATTAGTACGCTTTTATTTCAGGCGATCAAATGGGGACTGGCGATTTATCTAGCCAACTTTCCAACCTACACCGTCATCTATGGTGCATTTTCGGTGCTGCCCACGTTTCTGATGTGGGTTTACTTATCATGGTTGGCTTTTTTATTCGGCGCTATCGTGGCAGCTAATTTGCCCCAACAACTGGCACAGAACCGTGAGGATGTGCACTTGCACCATGACAACATGCCGGCAGCCTCGTAAAATCCAAACATAAACGACCCATCAAATGTGCGCGGAGACCTACTATGCTCAAAGTCAGTGAAATCCTTAAGGTCAAAGGCAACACCTTATTCACCGCCACCCCAGATATGCCGGTGCACGAGGCTATCAGCACCATGAGCGAGCATGACATTGGATCGCTTGTGATCATGGAACATGGCACGTTGGTTGGCATGCTGACATTTCGAGAGATCTTGCGTCACCTTCACGCCAACCAAGGCAGTCTAGGCCAATACACCATCCGGGCGATCATGGACGACGCACCACTGAGCGTAACGCCAAATACTGAAGCTGACGAGTTGCAACGGTTAATGCTGTCGAAGCACTCCCGCTATATGCCTGTGATGGACGGCCCTACCCTGATGGGTGTGATTTCGTTTTATGACTTGGCCCAAGCCATCGTGGCTGCGCAACAGTTTGAGAACTCAATGCTAAAGGCCTACATCCGTGACTGGCCGTCTGAGCCTGAGCAACCCAAGGCCTAGCGAGCAGACCGGTGGCGCTAACCGCTGGTCGCGTGTGAGTGACTCACCTGTTGCCAAGCCTGCATCAGCAAGTGCGGGTCATTATCTGCCAGCAACCTTTGATCTGACAACATACGTCGCCACTGCCTGGCACCTCGTCGCCCTTGGGCCAAACCAAGCATCGTCCGAGCGATAACACGAAGCGGTACACCCCGTTGCACGTGAGTCGCAGCGTAATCCATCATGACTTGAACAACCTCGGACTGATCTGCCTCTGTCTTGCGATGCCCCAAGGCCACGGACAGACCGTCCAAAATGACAGGGTCATGCCAAGCCGATCGACCAAGCATCACGCCATCGAATTCTTCGAGTAATTCCACACATTGATCCACATCCGTCAAGCCCCCATTGAGCACGATGACTGCCTCCGGGAAATCTTGTCGCAGATTCGCGGCCTGATCATATCGCAGGGGGGGTATTTCCCGATTTTCTTTTGGTGATAGACCACCGAGTATGGCGTGTCGGGCGTGGACGATAAATACGCGGCAACCAATCGAATAAAGTTTCCCGACGAAATCACGTACGAAACCGTAATCCGTATCGCCATCCAGACCTAGTCGATGTTTGACGGTCACCGGCACCGAAACCGCGTCTTGCATAGCCTTCATGCAGTCAGCAACGAGCTCCGGTTCGCGCATAAGGCAGGCTCCAAAAGCACCTTTTTGAACTCGCTCCGAGGGACAGCCACAATTGAGATTAATTTCGTCATAGCCCCAGCGCTCGCCAATTTTTGCGCACGCGGCCAAATCCCGGGGCTCGCTACCGCCAAGTTGCAGCGCCACGGGGTGTTCTGCATCATTAAAGTCAAGATGTCGCCCCTGATCCCCAAAAATCAGAGCCCCCGTAGTCGTCATCTCGGTGTACAGCCTTGCTTTGGGCGCTAGAAGTCGATGAAAAAAACGGCAGTGCCGATCGGTTACATCGATCATGGGCGCCACACACAATTGCCAATCTTGGGGTTCAACAGATTTCATGTGCTCTATTTTAAGTCGATAGATCAAGACAGCGTTCTGTCGATTGCGCCTCGTCTACAATGCCACTACTGCGGCAAGTCGCTTGCAGCCACCACCATTTTTTGTAATTGACTATATGGCTGTCTTTACCCCAGTTAACGATGCCGACGCTAGCGAACTGCTCAAGGCCTACCGCCTAGGTGAACTCACCGGGCTCGAGGGAATCTCGGCCGGCATCGAAAACACCAATTACTTTCTCGACACCGAGCAGGGTCGATATGTGCTGACCATATTCGAGGTGCTAGGGATCGAACAACTGCCATTTTACGTCGAGCTAATGCATCACCTCGCAAGTCGGGATGTTCCTGTACCCATGCCACAGACCCGGGGCGACGGGCAGCGTATTTCCGTCTTACACGGCAAGCCGGCCATCATCGTCTCAAGACTGCCGGGCCAGTGGATAAAGCAGCCAAACGCCAATCACTGCGCATTGGCCGCCAGGACCATGGCACAGGCGCACTTGGCAGCTCGAGATTTTGAAATTCGCCAAACCAATCTGCGTGGGCTCGATTGGTGGCAAGCCACTGCACCGACTTTGACGGAGTTTTTAACAGCCAAACAACATGAGCTTCTGTGGCAAGCACTCGATGAGCAGATCCAGGCTAGGGACAATGGACTATTTGACCAATTGCCATCAGGTCCGGCTCATTGCGACTACTTTCGCGACAACGTCTTGTTCACGGGCACCAGCCAAGCCCCAAGCATGGGAGGCGTCATTGATTTCTATTTTGCTGGTTGCGATCACTGGATTTTTGACTTGGCTGTTGCTGTTAATGACTGGTGTATTGACCGAGCAACCGGTGAGCTTCTGCCAGATCTGGTGAATTCATGGATGAACGCCTACCAAAACGTGCGGCCACTGACTGAGCAGGAGAAGTTGCAATGGCCACTGATGCTGCGAGCAGCAGCATTACGTTTTTGGATTTCGCGTCTTTTTGATTACCATAGACCTCGACCAGCCGAGCAATTAATCCCGCATGACCCCACCCATTTCGAACGTATATTGACTCTCAGAATGACACAGGCAGCACCGCCTATCGCGGAGTTTTGAACATGCAGGCAGTATCTCTACCAGCGACCGCTGGATGGCAATGGATTATGGATGGCTGGGCACTATTTAAGCGACAGCCTATGGCGCTTTTTAGCTGGGCCATGTTTGTAACGTTGATATTGATTTTTGCCACGTTGACAGCCCCCATCGGTCCGTTACTGTTTATTGCGCTGATGCCTGCGATTACCTTGGTGACATTGTCAATTACCCGTCATGTCGCTGACGGCCGCAAGCTCCTGCCGAGCATGTGGATCGAACCACTTAAACCCAAGGGACTGTTTAAAAAACTGCTCATCCTCGGTGTTCTTTATGTGGGGATTTGCTTAGGTGTTGGGCTACTGGTATTTTTGCCCTTTTCTGGGCAACTTGGGGAGGCGATGCAGATACTGAGTGAGACACAGGACATGACGCCGCTGATCGAAACACTGCAAACACCGATGCTCCTGTTCGCTCTGTTTTACTTTCTCTTTGCGGCTCTATTTTGGTATTCACCCGTGCTCATTGGCTGGCATGGCACACCGATCGGTAAATCACTGTTCTTCAGTGCAATCGCATGCTGGCGCAACAAATGGGCATTTCTGGTCTACGGTGTGGCTTGGGCAGCGATATTTTTAGGCGCAGACCTGTTGGTGGGCATTGTCGTATCGCTAGGAATACCGTTAGACATCGCCGCTGCGCTACAACTGCCTTTCAATGTATTCCTGGGCAGTGTTCTATACGCTAGTTTTTATCCGACGTTTATCAAGGTGTTCAACAATAAAGGGATCTTGTCGCAGTAACAAGATTTCGCTGCGTATCTGCTCGAATGTTTCATTCGTCTTGCGTGCCATTTCAATGACATGTCGGGCTTTAAAGCAACCGTATACCCTTATAGGACTGGCATTGATTTGTTCTCTGACGATGCTGAAGTGTTTATCCAGGAAAACCAGAGAAAGCGGCTCACGCATGCCGAATGTATGAACACAATTGCACTTTGAGAGCAGCACAGCTTGTCGTGCACCGATGGGCTGGCTCAAATACAAACCAAGTAGACGGGACTTGAAGTTCTGGCAAATTGTGATGTCCAGCGAATGTGTGTGAAGCCTCAAAACAGGTCTCCCAAATTGATATAGATTGAAAAACCAAGCACCAGAAAAGTGCTCGGAAAAAAGCAAACCACCAGCGGCAGAAGCATCTTCACCGGAGCTTTTAATGCTTGTTTCTCAGCTTCCATCAGCCGCTCCTGGCGAAGTTGCTGACTATGCGCTTGCAAACTCGCTGCCATACCGCTACCAGACTGCTCGGCTTGTATCAACGCAACACAGATTCGTCTAAGAGCGGATGACTGAACCCGATCGAGCATTTGTTTAAATGCCTGAACTCGAGCAGTCCCAGAGCGCACCTGCAATAGCCATGTGCGCCAAAGATTTGCCAGCGCCGTCTTACCTTGAAAACCAAGCACAAGTTGTACGCCTGTTTGCAGATTCATCCCGGCTGACAAGCTCATGCTGAGCAAATCCAAAAATGGCGGCAACTGAATTGTCAATAAATGTTGTTGTTGCTTTATCCGTTGAGACAACCAAAGTCCAACAGCCAACCAACCGATCAAACAGCCAACGGGAATCCAGAACCATGCAAGCCCTATAAACATCACCACGCAGCCCGCCCCTAGTGCGACAACCAGTCGCAAAGCCCAAATATCTGTGACATGCCAGGCAGGCAAATTCGCCAGACAGATCTGTCTGGCATATCGTTCCCTGACCGTCCATCGCATCATCGGCTCGCATGCCTGTCGCCAAGGCGTGGACTGGACAGTGCCGGCAAGACCCGCTGCTGCCCATATCAGCATAAACACGGCAACCCCTGCCAGTATGGCAATGCCTAAAGACATCGAGTCCACTACTTTCCCCTTACACCGATAAAGCGACCGTGCGACGTAACCACCAAATGCCGAGCACTTCAAAAAAACCGATCACCAGCAAGACAATGTGTCCTTCGGTTGTATGTAACAATGCCTGGGCAAAGCTTGGATCCATGGCACCAAGAGCAGCCATCAATGCCAGCGGCATGGCGCCCATTACCCAGGCTTGTAGCCAACCTTGCGCCGTGAGCGCTGAAAGCCTTGCCTTGATTTGCTGGTTAGCTTGCATCGTATGACCAGTTTGCTCAAGCATCGCGGCCAGGGGCCCTCCTGTTTGCACTGCAACGCGCACAGTAATAGCCAGCAAATCCAGTGAGTCTGCAGCAAGACGGACAGCCAGCTGTTGAAAAGCATCGGGCGCACTCGCGCCCAATCTAATTTGTCGATTAACCACTGACATTTCTTGGGATAACGGCGGCAAAGCATGCATCACCAATCCTTGTAATGCCGCTGAAAAGCTAGATCCTGCTCGCATCGACCCGGCTAACGACATTAACGCCTCGGGTAGCTGCTGCTCAAAGGCTTTGATTCTTTGACGTCTTGCCCAGCCAATACCTAGGTTGGGCAGACACCAGCAGATCAACATGGCGATCAATCCCGCAATGATGCCAAGACCGGTCACCACCGCAATCACGCAAACTAATGTTCCTGTAATAAAAGCCGCTGGCCAAAGCAGCTTCAAATCCACAAACAGAAACAAGTCACGCAAGCGGTGTTCAGCTTCTGAGGTGTAGAGCGTTCGGTGGCGATCAAGCGCCAAGTACAGCGCTCTTTGAATCAGCCAAACAACCCATGCCACAGCGATAGCACCTGAGACCAACCATAACCAGTACAGTGGCATCAGTTAAGTGCTCCGCTTCGTGCAAACCATTGCTCAACCTTACACAGCTCACCACTTGTAACTGACATTCGCCATGACTGCAAAAAAGTAGGCGGCAAGCCCTGTGGCAGACAGCAGCCTTGAACTTGATCAAGTCGGACTAGGGGTTGCAATTGTATTTGCCCGGATTCAAGCCCTGTGATTTCGTCTACGGCGGTCACCATGCGACGTCCATCGGGCAATCGGGTTTGCTGAACCACTAGCTGAATAGCGCGCGCGATTTGATCCCGAATCGCAAGCAGTGGCAATTCTTTGCCTGCCATGAGCACCATGGTCTCAAGTCTCGACAGTGCATCTCTAGGACTATTGGCATGCAAGGTCGTGAGCGATCCATCATGTCCTGTGTTCATGGCCGCCAGCATGTCAATTGCCTCTGCCCCCCGACACTCACCAACTACGATTCGATCCGGACGCATGCGTAAGGCATTGCGCACCAGGTCGCGAATCGTAACTTCACCGTTGCCTTCAACGTTACGCGGCCTAGACTCTAGGCTAACCACGTGCGGATGCCCAATCTGTAGCTCGGCCGCATCTTCAATTGTGATAACTCTCTGGTGATGTGGGATCTGACTACCGAGAATATTGAGCAATGTAGTCTTTCCAGACCCCGTACCACCGGAGATCAGTATATTCAAGCGCTGCTGCACAGATACGCTCAAGAAATGACCTAGTTCCTGAGTCATTGACCCGAGACGAACAAGATCGGCTAGTTCTAGCCGCTTGGTCGGAAACTTACGGATAGTCAAACAGGCGCCATGCAAGGCTATTGGAGAGATCACTGCGTTAACACGCGATCCGTCCGCCAATCGGGCATCAACCATGGGCGACGCATCATCAATGCGTCGCCCAAGTGGATAAACAATTCTCTCAATGACGGTCCGCACCGCCGCATCATTCACAAAATGAACACTGTGCCTCTTCAGTCCCCCCTCGCGCTCAACATAAATCTGGTCGTGTCGGTTGACCATGATTTCGGACACAGATGGGTCTTCAATCAAAGGTTGTAAAACACCAAGCCCTGCCACATCACTCACAACGGCATCAATGGCTTGCTCCTGTTGAGCAACGCTCAGGCCTCGGCTATCACGAGCGAGTATTTCCCGAAGTATTTCCTGTGCTTTGCTCTTAAGAACTTGCTCTGGCAAGTTATTCAAATCGAGCTTACGCACATCGAGTAATGCAATAAGTTCTGCATGCAACTCAGACCGGATTTCAGGTGCCACCGTATCAGTGGATTGTTGCAAATCAATCTTGGTGCCATCTGACTGCATGCTGCCAAACGCCTGTTCTTGGCGGATAGGCTGAACCCATCTGAAACGTAAGCGACAAGGTCCAATCGTGACATCGTCAGTCGCTAGAAGAGGAAAGTGCTGAGCGCAGCGCAGACCATTGACACGCATCCCTAGCAAGCTGCCAAGATCTTCAATCTGCAGGAATTCGCCAAGCCTAGACACGCGTGCTTGCGTGCGGCCAACGCGCCAGTGCGCAAGACGAATTTCACACTCCGCATCTTTACCGATGACGGCGGGCACCGCCACCTCAAGCGCCTGCTCACGTCCGTCCTCATATCGAATATCAACCGATAACAATTTTTCTATACCCCTTTGGTGGTGAGCGTTAATCAAACGAATACGTGTTGCCGCGTCCAATGGCTCCACCCTGCTCCCATTGGGACAAAGCAGGATGAGCGGGATGCCATTGATGGGTCGAGGAATCGGGCTGGCCAGTGACTGGCACATTCAGGTTTCGTATCGGACCAATTTGCCAGTCCTCTACAGTCTGAGCCCTTGCCACACGAGCCATTAGATCGGGGTGGTCGGGCGTAACGATTACCGGCGTCAGAAATATTGCCAGTTCAACTTGACGCTGTTGGTCCGTATGCACACCAGCAAATCCTTGCTGGCCATCGACTTTCTCATGTGAAATGAATCCACCTAAGACCAATGTCTGACCAGACTTGACATTGAACTCCGTACTGGTCTTGCGCATCCGTATTGCAGGACCGGCTTCAGTGGATATAGTTGGATCAATTGAACTGACTTCAACATCAACCTTCGCCCGGATGGCACCGTGGCGGTCAATTTCCGGCGTGACGTTAAGCATCACACCATACTTCTTGAACAAAGTGGTTCGTTTACCGTCTTTGTCGACAAATGCATAGGGAACCTCCCCGCCCGCCTGGAAAGAGGCTGGCGAGCCACTACGCGCTAGTAATTGGGGCTGTGCCAATAGCACCGCCTGCCCGGATTGAGTCATCGACTGCAGTCGTGCCGTCAACAAGTCATTCATTCCAAACAATGCACCAGCTCCAGCCAGGGGACCTTCCTGTGTCATTTTGACACCAGCGCTACCGAGTTTGAAGGCAGCCCCAGCATACAGCCCGCCATTAGGTGATGATTGCCAATGCACACCAATCTCACGTAACTTATGTTGGGGCAACTCCAAAACCTTGACATCAAGCATGACCATTTGATCCCAAGCAATCGAGCTGGTGAGATCAACCACATCAGGGTATCGGGCCAGTAATTGATCAAGCCTTTTGCGAGTCTGCGATGAAACCTCCCTTCCCTCTATAACAATGTGTTGGCCAGCTAGCCTGGCCGATACGCCGGCAAACTCTTTTAGAACAGCCTGAACCTGAAGCAAACGTTGCTCAAGCCCAGCAGTTGTGATCGTCACCTGGTAGGCATGATGACCATTTTTATGCGTCCAGATATCCACCGTGGTGGAACCAACCTGTTTCGCAAACAGAATGACCTCGCTGGCAGAAACGGCATTGGCTTGTATTAACTGGCTATTGCCCACAGCAACCTGTTTGATACCCTCAAGGCGCACAACATGAGCACTGCCAGCCTCCAATGATAGAGAGGTTGGTTTGGCAAACGTATTGGCGCTTAACAAACCCAGTAAACCGAGCAACCAGCAAGCTTTCTTCATAGCCGACCCCGTGCTAAATCATGCCTACTACTTAATCTTTCTGCCTGATTGAAATCAGTGGTCAACAGATACTGACGTGTCGCCAAGCTTTGATCCTTGACCGCCTCTCTAGCCATCAAAACAGCAATAAACACCAGTAAAAACATTACCAATCTCATGGGAGTTGCTCCAGGACACTGCCGACGTCGCCATAAATAATCGCCGGCGGTTGCTCAGCACCCAGTGAAGGTGCTAGCCCCACAAACCCTGCTAGATGATTTGCCTGGCCTACCTCGGACGCCGATTTTGTGTTGGTTGACAATTCTTGCTCTTGATCGAGCCTCAGTACGGCTGTCAAGACGCCACCTTGATTGGCGGAGACGAGTTTGACTGCCTGCTTTGCTGAAACGTCGAGCGTGACAGAGGTGACCGTTTGCTCACGCATTTCGTAGGGTGTATCAACCAGAGGTCGATCGGTTGCGAGAACACGGACTGCAGTCACTAGCAGCGTCGTCACCCGCTGCCCTTGGTGAGTAAACGTCACATAGAGATCGATCAGATCCCCGGACTCTAGCCTTCCTGATAAAGAACTCACATGATCAACAGGAATGGTAACTGCACGTCGCCCAGGAGCGAGCTGCTCGGATAACGCAGGTGGCTTAGGGTTGGCAAGAATAGATCGAGTTAGTGGCTGTCCAGCGATGACATCCTGCAACAGCAGCATACCCTCAAGATTCTGAGCCTGATCAGTCTCAAAACTATCTGCGCTAGCCCACGCCTGTGGCATTTCACGTAAAGACAGGTGGTCGAATGATAGGATTGTGCCGGCAGGCAACGACGTGGAAACCACCACGCGAGTAACCATGTCTTGTCTAGATCGCTCGTCAAGGTCCTGTATGCGCCTGTTCAAGTAATGATGCACACCCCAAATCGTCACAATGCCAAGAACAAGCGGCAATGCAAAGCGCTTGGTTAGTGATAACCAGCGTTCCTTGTTTTGAGCCAAGATTATTTCTCCTTAGATGGTACCGCGCGTATCCGAGACACTAAAACCGCAAAACCTTTGTCCTCATGTTGGACTGGCGCCCAAAAAAGAGCCCACGCCAAATCGTGATGATCACCGCTAAAGATGAGCTGCCCTAGCCGCTTTTCCATGATGATGGGTTCGTCTATCTCAGCCATCCAGTGTTGGAACCAAGATACAAATGAACCTCTGCCACATAACCACTCATGTCGCACGCACGCTTGGCCGACCTGACGTTCGACAGCGGGCTCGTCACACAGTGACAGGCTGCGTAACGCAGCATGAGGCAATGCATCCCAGGTATTGCAGGCGCCAGTTTCACCCGTGACAGAGAGCACCAGAAGTCCTGACCATAGGCAAATAAACCATTTCATCTCTACCTTGGCCTCAAATAGGCCTCTGGCGTTGATCCTTGCCATTGCCTTAACCACTCGGTAGGCGAACCCCTGCTTTCCCATGGGGCCTCCACTGCAGTAATTGTGGGTAGCAGGACATGCACAACGGCTTTGCTGGCAAATTCGGATTTACGCCAAAGTTGAGGCGCGCGCTCGATACGATCACTAACCGATTTATCCAGACTTGCTTGTCCTGCCCCAACCAGGCGCCAAGCTACCTGTGCAAATCTGCCTTCACCATGAATGCGGTGCCATTGCGGGTGTCCAACGGAAAACTCGCGCATGACCTGACTGTGCCAACGACTGACATGCGCTGTCGTGACCGATGCACCAGGCGGCAACTCGCGGTGATCAAGCGCGACTGCATCAGCTGCATTTTGTGCCACAAGCCACTGCGTTAACCATCGATATTGCCAACGTCCACTTGTATCGATCGCAACAAGCAAAACCACCAACAAAAGCAATACCACCACTGCTTCAGCCAGTACCTGCCCAGACTGTTTACTAGCACTTAACTGTGCCTCAACGCGTTGCCACATTTCTTGCCATCCAAAATGGTTGAAATAGATTTGGAATTTCAGAGCGCTGATCCAATCTTGGCTGAAACCGATCGTAATAAGCCTCGGCGACTGAGGTCGCTGATAAAGCTGCGCCCCAATCTGATTGCACGCTTAAAAGACCCTTGATGCGAAGCCCAAGCTTAAGCATTGGATCCTTTAAACTATCGAGACGCTGAGCAACGGATACTTTGGTTCGCAACTGTTGCCCTTGGCGCAACACATAGGGCTGCACTCGACTATGAGCGCGCCAACGCAACTGTGTTTTGTATCCCCAACCGTCTGCTAGCACGTTGGCAAAGCCGTGGAACATAGCAGTCAGTGCAAATTGAGATGTAAACCAACGAAAAAAAGTAATTTTTCGGAAGTCATCCGGAAAATCTCCAGCATCAGCCAATGACTGATCCCAGTCACTTAGACCGGTTGCCTTGCCGGCATTACTTTTGATATTGGCAAAACCCATCGGGTACTCGCGCCAGTAACAAAGCACAATTTTTAAGCCACGCACTGCGTGAAACGACAATGTATCCGTGGCTTGCCACAGCCCATCCACTTCGAAGCTCGAGTCTCCCCTGCGTCGCAGGTTATGCCGCAAATGGGGACACTTTGGATCAACTACCCACCAACTAATAGCTGTATCGCTTCGCTTTTGAAGGTACTGGTGCTGATTGATGGTCTGATTAAACCAATGACGCCAGACTGAATCGGTAGGATGGATGGTCTGGAGACCAAGATCACGAATTGGCATTTCAACCTGAACGTCTAGGCGTGGCGAAGCAGTATCTTTTTTACTGATGTTTCGATCGAGCACCGCCCAGACAATGGCACGAGTATCATGCTCAACGTTGGACAACAAAGACTTTCTGGCCCGCTTGAGCTCACCTGTGATGGCTTGATCGTGCCGCCGAAAAGCCGCATGCAGCTGATGCACCCCCTGTAATGTCGATCCCGCGACACTAAATTGTGAAGCCGCATAAGCGGCAGCATGATGCGGACCAAACATCATGGCAATTAGATAGACCGGGGGGTTAAAGCGGGTGAATCGAATGCTCATTTCTCGACGCATTTTTTCCGCGCTAGCAATCGTTAGTAAATGCGCCATGGCAACCTGGTGAGCCATTACGGTGCGATTCAAATAAGCATGCGCATTAAGCAATCGGGCATGGTGCTGAGCAGCAGCCAAGCTAGCCGCATCTGTTGATTGCTCGAGCACATGCTGCGCCATCAACAGCTGCGATAGGGAGGCCCGCTGTTGCCAGGCGATCGCAGCCACACTGGCAATCGCAATTGCCAGCACCAAAGCCGCACCTTTTTGTCTTGATTTACGCATGCCACTAACCGTTAGCGGCTCGCCGCGCCGTAATCTTTTAATGACTTATTTTTGATTTGCTTGTTTGCTTCGCCGGCTGCTTTGCGAGCGCTTGATATAGCTTTGCTTGAACTCTCGCCTGCCAACTCATTGGCAATGGCGGCAGTCTGAGATCGAATTACACGCCCGAACGATTGATAAACCGCAATGGCGGCCACCGCAACGAGTGCCACGATGATGATGTACTCGGTCATGCCTTGACCACGCTGTCGATCGCGCCGCTTACGACTGTCCTTGGGTTTGGGTGCGCGATGTGGCGTCGGTACTAGTTGTGCAGATTGTGACAAACGCATACTGCCTTCCTTTTTGGTTGGTTTCAAAAAAGACAACAGTCTGCACAAGTACAACCATCCATTCAATTCGCAAAAATACGCAATGCTTCAAAATTTGAACCCAAATAGTCCTCAAATCACTGCGATGACTCCATCGACAATGGAATCGTGACGGGTCCGTCATTGATGAGACTTACTTTCATGTCTGCCCCAAATCTCCCGGATTGAACCACCAAGCCAGTAGCTCTTGCTTGCTCGATCAAACAGTCATAAAGACGCTTGGCAATCGCTGGCTCCGCTGCCCCGCTGTAGCTTGGTCGATTTCCTTTTGAGGTGTCGGCAACCAGCGTAAACTGCGACACGATGAGCAGATCACCCCCTACGTCGAGCACTGAACGATTCATCTTGCCTTGATCATCCGAGAAAATACGTAGCTTGGTAACCTTGTCAATCAGTCGCTGACTAGTAACCTCATCGTCGTCGTGTTCAGCACAAACCAACAAAAGCAAGCCAGGACCTATTTGGCCAACGACTTCATCGGCCACTGCCACACTTGCAGATTGAACTCGTTGTAAAAGCACTTTCATTTGCGATGTTTGCTCCAACTGACAGTGCAGTTAAACAACCACTGAAACACTGCGTTAAACTTTGACCAGTAAGCTGTGAGTCTCACTCTAACAAACTTATTGGCTACGCGACATCATGAAAATAGCGATCGCAGGCACCGGCTACGTCGGTTTATCAAATGCCGTTTTGTTGTCTCAGCACAACGAGGTCATAGCCTTTGACATTGACGCTACCAAAGTCGACCAGATCAACAGGCGTGAATCACCTATCCAAGATACTGAACTAGAACATTACCTAAGCCACCATCCGCTGCGATTGCAGGCTACGCTGGATAAAACACACGCCTACAGCAATGCTGACTACGTGATTATCGCTACACCGACCGACTACGACCCCCAGAACAATTACTTTGACACGAGTTCAGTAGAATCTGTAATCAAGGACGTCATCACGGTCAATCCAAATGCCGTCATGGTCATTAAATCAACCGTCCCGGTAGGATTTACCGTGCGGGCCCGCGCCCAGTACCAAACTGAACAATTGCTGTTCTCACCAGAATTTCTGCGTGAAGGCAAAGCGCTCTACGACAACTTGTATCCCAGCCGGATCGTTGTTGGAGAAGACACTGCGAGAGCCCATCAGTTTGCTGAACTACTGAAACAAGGTGCCATCAAATCAGACATTCCTGTGCTGTTTACAGGCAGTACCGAGGCCGAGGCCATTAAGCTGTTTGCCAACACTTATCTGGCCATGCGCGTGGCTTACTTCAATGAACTCGACACTTATGCCGCTTCGCATGGTTTGAATCCACGAGAAATTATCGACGGGGTATGTCTTGACCCACGCATAGGCAGTCACTACAACAACCCTTCCTTTGGTTATGGGGGATACTGCCTGCCAAAAGACACCAAGCAAATGCTAGCCAACTACAAAGACATCCCGCAAAACCTGATAAACGCGATTGTCGAAGCCAACAGCACTCGCAAAGACTTTGTGGCATTCGATATCCTGAAGCGTAATCCGAAAGTGGTGGGTATTTATCGTCTGGTGATGAAAGCCGGATCTGACAACTACAGATCAAGCTCAGTTCAAGGCATCATGAAACGTCTGAAAGGCAAAGGTGTGGAGGTCATTGTTTATGAACCGGTGCTCAAAGACTCTGAGTTTTATCGCTCCAAAGTGATTTCTGATTTAGCGACGTTTAAACAGATGTCTGATGTGATTGTGGCTAATCGGATTACCGATGAGATCCGTGATGTTGAGCAAAAGGTTTACAGTCGAGATCTTTTTTATAGCGATATCTAGCGGCTCAAGCCACAACCCATATTAGTGACTCTTTATTCAAAACGATCATTAAAGCGTTTTGTCCGACTCAGTTTTCGCTGACCAAGCCTGATCTTTTGCTCAATACGACGTTCGACAGAGGCCTTCGTTGGTCGAGTGAGCTGACGTTGTTTGGGCACCTCATACGCCTTGGCCACCAATACGTTCAGGCGTCTGAGCGCTTCGTCTTGATTTTTAGCAAGGCTTCGAAACTTCTGCGATTTAATCGTGACGATCCCTTCGCGATTGATGTGGTGATCTCGCATTTGTAGAAACCGCTGCTTCACTTCAAACGGCAAGGCAGAGGCCATAATGTTGAATTGCAAATGAACTGCATTCGATACTTTGTTGACATTCTGTCCACCGGGCCCTTGTGCACGAATGGCTGTCATTTGAACCTCATCTGCAGTAATCAGTCGAATGACAGCCATGGGATCCTCGGCGAGCGATAGCGAATTACTTAGATTGAAGTTCCAGCGCATTTTTAGCCACATCCGGATCGAGCATCAATTCGTAATACATGCGCAAGCATCCGAGCGTTGCAGGCAGATTGGGATAAGCCGTTTTGATCATGGCCGAAGCCAAAGCGCCGTCACTGGCCCCCGATGCCAGTAGTGCCGCAAACAGATCTGTGCTCGTCGATCCACTAAATGCATCACGCACGAAACGTTTCTCAACCGCACCACACACCGATCCTGTATCTTCATTAAATTGAGGGTAAAAATAGGCAGTGGCAAGAACCAACAGTAAGGCGATCAGCAGTTTCATGGTGTTATCTCAGTAATTTTTAGCCAAACTTTGGCCTTATTTTTAAATGCAGTTTTAATGCCGACAGTCGGGGTACGTAGAGCAAGAATGGAAACAATCAATTCGAACACTTAATCTTCACCGCCAGCATCTCGCTACGTACTGCCACTCATCAGCCATTGCACGACGAGGCGTCGCTACAATACACGACAAATCATACATTCGCTGATGCTCGCATGTCCGTTAACCATTACGAAAACTTCCCTGTCGCATCCCTACTATTGCCATCTAGCTTGAGGGAGGATGTTGTACACATTTATCGTTTTGCACGGGCGGCAGACGACATTGCTGACGAGGGCGACGCGACCGCCTCAGAGCGCAAGTCCGAACTTGCAAAGTTCCGCCACGCATTAGTACTGATCAGCGAACAACCTCATACGCAAACTGTCGGTGACCCTATACTTGATGACATATTTCTGCCGCTTGCAAAAACCATCCAAAAACACCGGCTTCCACTGAAGCCACTGACCGATCTCTTATCAGCATTTGAACAAGACACTCAAGTGCAGCATTATCGGGACGAGGACCATCTGATGGACTATTGCAAACGGTCTGCCAATCCGGTGGGAAGACTGATGTTGCACCTATTCAAACAAGTCGACCCAGAAAGTCTGAACCAATCAGATGCCATTTGCACGGCACTGCAGCGGATCAATTTCCTGCAAGATGTAGCGATTGACATACGCAAGCAACGAATCTATCTACCAGCCGATGCATTAAGTGACGCTGGCGTGACCGTCGAACATCTTATGCAGGGGCGATGTGATCACGCATGGAAAACACTCATGCGTCAGCAAATAAGCATTTGTCGGGATTTGATGCAAAAGGGTGCGCCGCTAGGCCGAAAACTGAAAGGTCGTATAGCCCTTGAAATCAGATTGATCATTGCAGGTGGTCTACGAATTCTTGACAAAATAGAGGCTGTTGATTGTGATGTTTTTAATCACAGACCCACATTAAACAAGTTTGACTGGATCCGTATGCTCGCTAGAGCACTATAAATGTCATGACGCCTGACGAATACTGCCAAGATAAAGCTGCGCGTAGCGGCTCGAGTTTCTACTATGCATTCTTGTTCTTGCCCCCCGAGCGTAGGCGAGCGATCACTGCTCTCTATGCGTTTTGCCGCGAAGTTGACGACGTTGTAGACGAGTGTACTGATGCTGGCATAGCCCGAACCAAATTAGCCTGGTGGCGTACCCAGGTTGCACAGATGTTTGAAGGCAAGCCTACCCATCCTGTTGCACGAGCCCTTGAACCTCACTTACTAGCGTTCGACATAACAGAGGCAAGACTTCAAGCCGTGATCACTGGTATGGAAATGGATCTTGACCTATCGCGGTACAACAGTTGGGAAAATCTAGAGCAATATTGTTGGCACGCTGCGGGCGTGGTCGGTGAGCTATCTGCCGGAATTTTTGGGTATCAAGAACCAGAAACCCTGGTATATGCATCGAAACTTGGCTTGGCGTTTCAGATGACGAACATCATCCGTGACGTAGGCGATGATGCCAGACGTGGGCGTATTTATCTGCCACTCGATGAGTTAGCGCAGTTCAACGTTAAGGCATCCGACATTATGGCGGGCAAGCATACCGCTGAGTTTGAGAATCTGATTAAGTTTCAAGCGAACCGTGCACGAACCTTGTATCGAGATGCGGCCGAGCACCTACCGGCCATTGATCAGCGCAGGCAACGCCCAGGTCTTATGATGGCTGCTATCTACGCCACTTTGCTCGATGAGATCGAAGATGAAGACTGGCAAGTGCTTGATCGACGCATCGCATTGACTCCTGTACGTAAACTCTGGCTCGCGTGGCGTAACTGGGTTTGGGGTGGCAAGCCAGCACTCAAACAATTACGTCGTGCAGCCGATTCCACATGAAAATCGGCATCGTTGGCGCAGGCTGGGCAGGATTGGCTGCTGCTAGCGAATGCCTGGCTAATAACCTTGAAGTCACGCTGTTTGACGCGTCGCACGCGCCCGGCGGTAGAGCGCGTGCCGTACACGACTCTGAGCTTGGCGATTTAGACAATGGACAGCACCTACTCATTGGCGCGTATCGCAACACACTTTCGATTCTCAATCGTGATCTTGGACATCAGCATATTGCATCAAGCCTGAAACGACTGCCATTATGGCTACAAAGTGTTGATGGGCAATTCAGAATTAGACACCGTGCCACACAAAGCAGTTCGACCCTGGCTAATGCCATGGTGCTATTGGCAGCAAAAGGCTTGAGCCTAAAAGATAAATGGCAAATAAGTGCCCTGCTATGGCGTCTTCGACAAGCCCGCACTGCCAACCACCAAGAAAAACCAAATCGTCTCACTGTCACGCAATGGCTTTCTGAACAACAGCAAACGCCACAAGCGTGTCGCTGGCTATGGTATCCGCTATGCTTGGCAACCATGAACACCAAGCCCGACCAAGCATCCGCCGTCTTGTTTCAGAATGTGCTGCAAGATAGCTTGATTAGTAACGAGCCGGGTGCCATCGATTTACTGTTACCGACAAAGACACTTAGCGACCTATGGCCTGCACATATCGCAAAGCGAATCACCACCAGATGGGGGCATGTGGTACGTGAGATTAAACCGCAAGCAAATGGTGTGCTCATTGACGGAAACCAATTTGACGCCTGCGTTTTGGCCGTTCCACCTAATAGCCTGGCACGTCTAATTACCCCCATTGCTCCATTCGAAGGTCTGTTAAAGGGACTATCAGAATTCCAATTTCGTTCAATCGCAACCTGCTATGTATCGGTTGATAGACACCAACCGTTACCGGCACCGTTACTGATGTTTGATCACGGCAAACTTGGATCAGATATCCAAGCCCAATGGGTGTTTGACAGAAATGCCTTTATGGGCGCCTCTCCAACTGCTCAACTGGCATTTGTCATAAGCTGTGCTGACGGATTGATCAAAGATAACGATCTGGGCTTAGCCCATTCACTGCTTGCACAACTAAAGCGCGATTGGCCCACATACACAGGTAAGGTCCTTGCAGCGCGCTGCTATCAGGAAAAACGAGCCACCTTTGCTGCCCTGCCCGATCTAGTGCGCCCCAAATGCGAAACACCCAACCCACGAATCGCCTTGGCTGGCGACTGGACCGACACCGGCTATCCTGCAGTGATTGAAGGCGCTGTCCTTAGCGGCATAAAGGCCGTCCATCATCTCGCTCGCTTAAGAACAGATCAGACATTAACCGCGCAAAGCCTGTAATGTCCACCAACCCAAGGCGGTCATGGCAAGACAACCGAACAACGATGCTGCAGCATACGTGACGCCTAGGCCAATGCGGCCTTGCTCAAAAAAAGTCACCGTCTCGGCTGAGAAGGTAGAAAAAGTCGTGAGGGCCCCAAGCAACCCCGTGATGAGAAACAACCTAACGTGGGCTGGCCAATCAGGGTTCAAAATGCCGTATGCCAAGGTAAGTCCGATAATGTATGAGCCACTTAAGTTGGCTACCCAAGTACCGATCGGAAAACGATCAGGACCAGGGTTCAGCAATAACCCTAGCGTCCACCTGCCCCAGGCTCCCACTGCAGCACCCGCGCCGATCGCCAAAAAATTTGCGAGTGTCCATGGGCTCTGAGTCATCTCATCAAACCTTGGCGTGATCCTTGATGTAGTCCCGAACACTGGCTACATCACAAGGTAGCTCAACAACACGTTGTGGTCTGGATTCAAGGTCTTCAAGACCTGGCGGGCGCGGTGCCGGCCTACCCAATGCCTGTTCAATCGTCTCGGAAAACTTGGCAGGCAATGCCGTTTCCAATACCAGCATGGGAATACCGGGCTCGACATAATGGCTTGCCACTTTAACGCCATCGGCCGTGTGTGGATCTATCAACATACCGGACTCATCAAACACACGACGTATGGTTGATAGACGATTCTCATGTGAACTAACACCGGCTACAAAGCCATAATCACGCTCAAACCGATCGAGATAGGCTGACAAATCAAAATATCCGTCAGTTGCCAATTGCTGCCACAGGGACTTCACCTTGGCAGCATCACCTTCGAGCAAATCGTAAACAAACCGCTCAAAGTTCGACGCGCGTGAGATATCCATCGAAGGGCTCGACGTGGCATGGGTTTGCGCTGGCAAACGTGGCCGATAAATACCTGTCCGAAAAAACTCCTCAAGAACATTATTCTCGTTGGTGGCCAACACCAGACGACGAATCGGCAACCCCATTCGTCTGGCAATGTGGCCTGACAATATATTGCCGAAATTCCCCGACGGCACTGCAAATGACACTTGTTGATTGGGACCGGTGGTCGACCGCAACCATCCCCAGAAATAATAGACAATTTGCGCCGCAATCCGTGCCCAATTGATCGAGTTCACAGCACCTAGGCGATACGTTTGCTTGAAATCAAGATCACCTGCCAAGGCTTTGACAATGTCTTGGGCCTCATCAAACACCCCTCGCACTGCCAGATTGTGGATATTTTCATCCATCAGGCTATACATCTGCGCACGTTGAAATGCACTCATGCGGCCATGGGGCGACAGCATAAAGACAGCCACACCTGGCTTGCTGCGCATGGCATATTCAGCGGCAGACCCCGTATCGCCAGAGGTTGCGCCCAAAATATTGAGTGTTGTGCCACGCGCATTCAGCACGTAGGGGAAAACCTGCCCGAGAAACTGCATGGCGATATCTTTAAAAGCCAGCGTTGGTCCTTCGGACACGCCAAGAAGGTACAACCCGTCATTTAGTTCACGAACATCTACAATCGATTCGCTACGAAACAAAGAAGGGTTGTATGCAGCTGCTGTTATCGACTTCAAATCCACTGCATTGATGTCAGTCACAAAGTAACTCAAGACTTCAGCCGCGAGCTCTGGGTACGACAATGATCGCCATTGTTCGAGCACTTGGGTTGAGATGATGGGCAAAGATTCTGGCACGGCCAAGCCACCATCAGGTGCCAAACCCTCAAGCAGTACATCTTGAAACATCTGGGACTGCATACCCCCGCGGGTCGAGATGTATTTCATCAGAAGGACTCCACACGCAGACGTGTAACAGCCGAGCGCATGAAAGGCATCGCTTCAACGGCTTTAGTGGCTGCCAGTACGTTTTTCTCCAAGGCGAGGTGGGTCATGAAAATCAAAGTTGCCACGCCATCAGCTGCAGGCTCCTGAATCATGGAGCCAATCGAAATCTCGTTGTCTGCAAGGACTCGCGCAACCTCAGCAAGCACACCAGGGGCGTCATTGACCGTCATTCTCAGGTAGTACCCACATCGAACGTCCTCGATTGGCAGCACTGGAATATCCACCATCGACTCGGGCTGAAATGCAAGATGTGGAACCCTGTGTTCAGGATCAGCAGTGTGGAGCCGTGTGACGTCAACCAAGTCTGCGACTACAGCGGAGGCTGTTGGTTCTTCACCGGCACCTTTGCCATAGTAAAGCGTTTGCCCGACTGCATCACCATTGACCAATACGGCATTCATGGCATCCTCGACATTAGCTAGCATGCTGTTAGCAGGCACAAGCGTTGGATGCACACGCAGTTCAATACCCTCAGGGCGCCTGCGTGTAATTCCTAAAAGTTTGATCCGAAACCCAAGCCGCTCAGCGATACTGATATCCTGATCATCGACATGCGTGATACCTTCAACATAAGCCCGAGACAACTGAACAGGAATACCAAAGGCCATTGATGCAAGCAACGTGAGCTTTTGCGCAGCATCAAACCCTTCAACGTCCGAGGTAGGATCAGCTTCAGCATATCCAAGCTGCTGCGCTTGGGATAGAGCTTGCTCAAAGCTGATCGAGCGATTGCGCATTTCGGTAAGAATGTAATTAGTGGTGCCATTGATGATGCCAGCGATCCACTCAATCCGGTTAGCCGTCAAACCTTCACGGATTGCTTTGATAATGGGTATACCTCCAGCAACGGCAGCTTCGAACGCCACCATCACGCCCTTGGCTGAGGCGGCTTCAAAGATTTCCGTGCCGTGTGTCGCGAGCAACGCTTTGTTGGCAGTCACGACATGTTTACCCTGACCAATCGCAGCAAGCACAAGTTCACGCGCCAAGGTCGTGCCGCCGATCAGTTCTACCACGATATCAACCTGTGGGTTTGATACGACCTCGGTCGGATCGTTCGTGATCGAAACCGCATCGCCCACCCTTGCGCGTGCTTTCGCCACATCCCGGACAGCCACGTGCACGATTTCGATTTGCCGTCCCGCCCGTCGACTAATCTCTTCCGCATTTCGTTGCAAGACGCTCCAGGTGCCGCCACCAACAACACCTAAACCAAGCAAACCAACTTTAATTGACTCCATTAAAGCAACCCATCCTTTCGAAACATTTCCTTGATACCGCGCACAGCCTGCCGGATGCGTTGCTCGTTCTCTATAAGGGCAAAGCGCACATATTCATCGCCTTGGTCACCAAACCCAATACCTGGAGACACTGCAACTTTGGCCATTTCCAGAACTCGTTTAGAGAACTCCAGAGATCCCATATCCCGATAGGCTGGAGGGATATGGGCCCAGATGTACATAGAGGCCTTGGGGACCTCTACATCCCAACCCGCTTCCTGTAACCCTTTGGCCAAGACATCCCGCCGTCGCTGGTATTTCTCGACAATCTCAGCCACCGCATCCTGCGGACCATCGAGCGCTGCAATGGCGGCAACTTGAAGAGGGGTGAACGTACCGTAATCGTGATAACTCTTGATGCGCGCTAGTGCGTTGACCAATTCAGCATTGCCCACCATGAAACCGATGCGCCAGCCGGCCATGTTGTAACTCTTGCTCATCGTAAAGAATTCGACGGCGACATCACGGGCACCCGGTACTTGCATGATTGACGGCGCCTGATAACCATCAAAGCAAATATCTGCATACGCCAAATCATGAACGACCAGAATATTGTGTGCTTTGGCCAGTGCAATCACGCGCTCGAAAAATGACAGGTCAACGCATTGGGCAGTAGGGTTACTCGGAAACCCGAGAATCATCATTTTTGGTTTTGGAATCGACTCGCTAACGGCTCGCTCGAGCTCAGCGAAAAAGTCGGTACCAGGTGTCATGCGCACAGACCGGATATTGGCGCCAGCAATCACTGCCCCGTAAATATGGATCGGATAGCTTGGATTCGGCACCAGAACCGTGTCACCAGCGTCTAGCGTAGCCAGCATCAAATGCGCCAAACCTTCCTTTGAGCCAATCGTGACGATCGCTTCAGAATTTGGGTCAAATGACACGTCATAGCGCCGGGCATACCAATCAGTGATCGCCTTGCGCAGGCGTGGAATACCTTTTGAAACTGAGTAACCGTGTGTCGTTGGGCGACGTGATGCCTCAACTAGTTTGTCCACGATGTGATCTGGCGTTGGCCCATCGGGGTTTCCCATCGACATATCGATAATGTCTTCCCCTCGCCGTCGTGCCGCCATTTTCAACTCGCCAGTAATGTTGAACACGTATGGCGGCAAACGCTCAATTCGGGGGAAATGTTTCATATCAAAAAGCTCAAGTCAAAGGCAAGGCGCAAAAACCCTAGGTTAGAAAACCCTTTAATCTAGCGCATTTGTCGCATTGCAGCAAATTCATATGCTGAAATGGCCGTAACTAGTACGTATGACCGTGCCAAATATGCCACAGCACGAGAAAAACCCTAATCGCGCAAACAGGCTGGTCATGTATTATCGATCAAACAATAGGAGTTTGTTTTGAAGTTGCATGACGATGTCAATCCGAGCTTAAATACCGTTACCGCATACGGTGACGGCTTTATTGAAATCAATCAGACACGTTTCGAGACCGCCATTGCTTTTGGGCCTGAAGGAGTTGTTAATCCATGGCCTGCACACGACGCCAACGACATCTCATCTGCGTCGCTGATGCAAGCCTGTGGCTTGTCCCAAAGCACTCAAGATCCCATGGCATTTCTTGATGCCGATGATGATTCCCCGGTACTTGACCCTAACCGCCCTGAAGTGTTGCTTGTCGGCACCGGTGAACGGCAAGTCATGCTTGGCGCGGACGTGGTCGGTCCACTATTGCGTGCCGGTGTCGGTGTGGAATGCATGTCTACCGGCGCGGCTGCGCGAACATACAACATTTTGATGGCGGAAGGCCGTCGTGTTATTGCCGCCTTGATTTTGGAGAAAACCTGACATGAGTAAACCCCTGAGCGTGGGCGACAGCGCCCCTAATTTCAGAGCTGAGAGCACCGCTGGCATTATCGAACGATCAGATACGAACGGACACAAGATGGTCCTGTTTTTTTACCCCAAGGACAACACGCCCGGATGCACGACAGAGGCGCAGGCATTTCAGCAACACCAGCAGGCATTTCGCCGTGCTGATTGCTATCTGGCCGGTGTTTCACGCGACTCACTCAGTTCGCACGTCAAATTCAGCGAAAAACTTGGTCTGAAATATCCATTGATCTCAGATCCACAAGAGCAGGTTTGTCAGCTCTACGACGTCATCCGCGACAAAAAAATGTATGGCAAAACCGTTCGAGGCATTGAACGGAGCACATTTTTGATCGACAGCAACGGCAAGATTGCCAAAGTCTGGCGTGGCGTGAAAGTGCCCGGTCACGTTCAAGAGGTGCTGCAAGCAGCTCAGTCCCTCGCATGATTGAACATAGGTTGTCATGTCTGTAACAAAACTGTCAAGCTGTCATGGCAGTGTAGGTGTCACGAAATATTTCGGCTTAACCACGGAGATAGTTATTCATGCCGCTTCCCAAACTGCCGTCTCGACCCGCTACTCTGCTGGATCTGTCATCAATGGCCGAGCCAAAACCTACCACCGATCGCGTGAGATCCCAGAGCCGCTCTGACAATGCGGAAATAGTCCAGACAACGGCCGCACCAATCTCGGACACCAAGACAGCTTCACCGCCGACAGCACTGCTGGCACCCGCACCAAGCACAGCCAAGCTGACATCGGTCAAACCCGCAGGTAAGCGTGGTGCGACAGGCTTGTCGGCCAATACCTCAGCCGCAAACAAATCGGCTAAGTCCCGAAAACCAAAAGCGGACGTGGTCACCAAGTTATTCGTCCTGGACACCAACGTTTTAATGCACGACCCAACCAGCCTGTTTCGGTTTGAGGAGCACGACGTCTACTTGCCGATGATGACGCTCGAAGAGCTTGATCATCACAAAAAGGGCATGTCTGAAGTTGCCCGAAATGCGCGTCAAGTGAGCCGATCACTTGATGCGCTGGTAGAAGACCTGGAACAGATCGATCAGGGAATCGAGTTGGACAGGCTCGGCAACAAAGACGCCACGGGTAAACTTTTTTTCCAGACCACTGCCCTGGCGAATCACTTGCCGGACGACTTGCCGATGGGCAAAGCCGACAACCAGATCCTGGGCGTGGTCAGCGCGCTGCAAAAGCAATTTAGTGACCGTGAGGTAGTTCTTGTCTCCAAAGACATCAACATGCGCCTGAAGGCACGAGCACTTGGACTAGCCGCAGAGGATTACTTTAACGATCATGTACTTGAAGACACCGATCTGCTGTACACCGGTGTTCAAGTGCTGCCGGAAGATTTCTGGAACAAACACGGCAAGGATATTGAATCTTGGCAACAAGGTGGCATCACGTTCTACCGAATCAAGGGTCCTCTTTGCAGTCAATTTCTTGTCAATCAATTTGTGTACTTCGATGGCTCCCTGCCGTTACACGCACAGGTACGCGAAGTCAGCGGCAAGACAGCTGTTCTGGCTACATTGCGGGACTACACCCACGCCAAAAATAATGTCTGGGGTATCACGGCACGTAATCGTGAACAAAACTTTGCACTGAACTTATTAATGGATCCTGATGTGGACTTCGTGTCATTGCTTGGCCAAGCAGGCACAGGCAAGACGCTACTGACTTTGGCTGCTGCCCTTACTCAGGTGCTCGAAACTAAACGCTATACAGAAATCATCATGACGCGTGTGACTGTACCGGTTGGGGAAGACATAGGTTTTTTACCTGGGACAGAAGAAGAAAAAATGTTGCCATGGATGGGTGCACTAGAAGACAACCTAGATGTGCTGAATATGGGCGACTCAGAGGGCAATAACAATAGCAATGACTGGGGCCGCGCTGCGACCATGGACCTGATTCGATCGCGCATTAAAGTGAAGTCATTAAATTTCATGCGTGGCCGAACATTTCTGAATAAATTTCTGATCATTGATGAGGCACAAAACTTAACGCCCAAGCAAATGAAAACATTAATTACCCGTGCTGGGCCAGGTACCAAGGTGGTTTGCCTGGGCAACATTGCCCAAATCGACACTCCCTACCTGACAGAAGGCAGTTCAGGACTGACATTTGTGGTCGACCGATTCAAAGGCTGGCCGCATGCCGGACACATTACCTTGCAGCGCGGCGAGCGTTCTCGTCTAGCTGATTACGCTGGAGACGTTTTGTAGTGGATCGTCAAACTCGTCTTGGTATCACCTTGGGCGACCCTGCCGGCATAGGGCCAGAGATTATCGTCAAGTTATATCAACACAACGCACCACCAGACTGTGTGATCTACGGTGACAGCAATACAATCGAGCAAACCATGCACAGGCTCGGTCTGGAACGACCTATGCAGATACTCACCACACCAGACGAGGCGATAGACCCTAACGCCCTGCCCGTTTATCAAGCTTGTGATCCTGTATCGGTTGATCTCGCACCCGGCAGGGTCAGTGCCGAAGCAGGCAAAGCAGCCTACCAATGTGTTGATCGAGCCATCGATGATGCTTTAGAAGGACAGCTACAAGGCATCATCACAGCACCATTAAACAAACAAGCCATTCACATGGCGGGCTACGACTTTCCGGGTCACACAGAAATCCTTGCGCATCGTTGTGGCGACGTGCCGGTTGCTATGATGCTGGCTAATAATGCGATTCGCGTTGTACTGGTCACCATACACATCCCACTGGGACAAGTTGCACAGACGATCACAATCGATCTGGAAATTCAGGCCATACAACTGGCCCATAGGGCCTGTGAACAGTTGGGGATAAACGCCCCGCGAGTTGCCGTGGCGGCCTTGAATCCGCATGCTGGTGAGGCAGGCAAATTTGGCAATGAAGAGCAGCGCATCATTGCACCAGCGATAGAACAAGCGCGCGCACTAGGTATTGACGTCTCTGGTCCATGGCCTGGCGACACAATTTTCGGGCGGGCACGTACGGGAGAATTTGATGTGGTCGTGGCCCAATATCACGACCAAGGATTGATTCCAGTGAAATACTTAGGAATTGATGAGGGCGTCAATATCACCGTAGGACTACCATTTGTTCGCACAAGCGTAGATCACGGCACAGCGTTTGACATTGCCGGCAAAGGTCTTGCCAGTGAGTCCTCACTGGCGCAGGCTGTTGATATAGCCCGTATCCTAGTTGGCAATCAGAGTCGGTCCAACTAGTAGCTGCCACCACCACCGGTAAAATTCAGGAACTTGGTACTTTCACCTTGAAATGTTAGGCGCACTGTTCCGATAGGACCATTACGCTGTTTACCGATGATGATTTCAGCTGTGCCCTTGTCCGGCGAATCGGGATTGTAGACCTCATCACGATAGATGAACAAAATCAAATCCGCATCCTGCTCAATCGCGCCGGATTCTCGCAAATCACTCATCACGGGACGTTTATTAGGACGCTGCTCAAGAGATCGATTCAACTGCGAAAGACAAACCACAGGGCACTCAAGCTCCTTGGCTAACGACTTTAGAGCCCGACTAATTTCTGAAATCTCGGTCGCACGGTTTTCCCCACCGCCCGAAGATGACATCAATTGAATATAGTCAATGACGATCAGCCCAAGACGGCTACATTGGCGAGCCAAACGTCTAGCTCGAGCTCTCAAGTCAACAGCGGTTAAGCCTGGTGTTTCGTCTATGTACACCTGAGCGTTTTGCATTCTCTGAACCGCGTGTGTCACGCGTGGCCAGTCATCAGTCAGCAATTTCCCGGTTCGCATGCGATGTTGATCCAGCATCCCAACCGAACCCAGCATTCGCATGGCCAATTGAACCGCCCCCATTTCCATGGAGAAAACCGCCACCGGCAAGCCTTGTTCGATCGCAACGTGCTCGGCGATGTTCATGGAAAATGAGGTCTTGCCCATGGAGGGACGCCCAGCGACGATGACCAGATCGCCTGGCTGCAAACCAGACGTCATTCGATCCAGATCTATAAACCCCGTTGGGATACCCGTCACATCAGAGTCCCCCTCGCGGTGGTACAACTCGTCAATTCGTTCCACGACTTGAGCCAGCAGTGGCTGGATTTCATGGAAACCTTGTGAGCTTCTTGCACCCTCTTGTGCAATTTTAAAGACCCTGGATTCTGCCTCGTCAAGCAATTGACGAGCCTCTTTGCCTTGCGGATTCAGAGCCGCAGCGGCGATCTCATCGGTTACTTCAACCAATTTGCGCAACATTGATCGCTCGCGCACGATTTCAGCGTAGCGACGAATGTTGGCTGCAGACGGCGTGTTATGAGCTAGGGCGTTTAGATACCCTAAACCGCCCGCCTCTTCTGCCTTACCTGCGCTGGCCAAAGACTCGTTGACAGTGATGACGTCAGCTGGCCTCGAGAGATTGATCAATCTGGCAATGTGTTCCCAAATCAGTCGATGGTCGTGCCGGTAGAAATCATCTTTCCCGAGCAGATCAGTCAACCGCTCAAAGGAGGCATTGTCAAGCAACAACCCGCCGAGCACTGATTGCTCAGCTTCGATCGAATGGGGTGGAACACGCAAGTACTGCAGGTCAGGTTCTGGGGTCTGGTTCATAAGACGATCATATCGCCAAGCGCGTCAACTTGGGCGCAAGTTGGGCTTGGCTTGGACGGAACTCGGGACGTTCAGATAAAAATGGCACGGTATCACCGTGCCATTTTTTTAACACTCAAACGCCTGGTTTTACACTAATTCGCCTTCAACCTTGATGAGAATGTCAGAAACCACGTCAGGGTGCAAAGCAACCTGTACCTGATACTCACCAATTGCCTTGATGGCGCCATCCGGCAACCGAACCTGGCTTTTAGCGACACCCTCGAACCCTTTTTCGACCAAGGCCGTGGCAATGTCCATGTTGGTAACAGAGCCGAACAGGCGTCCATCGACACCAGCTTTTTGCAGCATGTTAAGCACCAGGCCTTCCATACGGCCTGCGAGCGCCTGAGCAGCCGCTAAACGCTCAGCCTGAACGCGCTCAAGTTCCGCGCGGCGCTGCTCAAATTCCTTGAGCGCCGCTTCAGTGGCACGGCGTGCTTTTTTCTGAGGAATCAAGAAGTTGCGGGCATAACCGTCGCGAACACGCACAACATCACCGAGGTTGCCGACATTTACGATTTTTTCAAGCAGAATGACTTGCATGATAGCTCCCCAGATTACTTATGGTTGTCAGTGAACGGCAACAGTGCCAGAAAACGGGCACGCTTGACCGCGGTGTCAAGCTGACGCTGATAATGAGCCTTGGTGCCAGTCAAACGAGCAGGAATAATCTTGCCATTTTCTTGGATAAAGTCGCGCAGTGTATCGAGATCTTTGTAGTCGATCTGATCAATACCGGCTGCCGAGAAACGGCAGAATTTACGGCGCTTGAACAAAGGGTTTTGTTGAGTAAATTTCTTTTTTTCTTTACGACCTGCGAATGCCATCTTGGACACCTCTTTCGATTAAACGTTTGATGAAACACCGATTCGCTTGGCGTGCAATACAAGTCTGGGAGAGTTTTGGCGAGCTGCTGCCAAAAAACCTTCTACTTTCAGGATCTGACCCAACACGGCTGACTGCCACATCAGCGCCAAATCACCCATTGCTACCACCGGCATTTCAAACTTGACCATTCTTGAGACACCTGCCTGATCAACTGACTCACTATGAAGAACCTTGAGATCTAGAACAGCAACTGCAGCTGGTGTGTATCTCAAAGCGGATCGCTCAATGAGCTCACCCGTGATAGTGACTTGATTCAAACAACTGCTCTTTTAGGCCGGATTAATTGGACTCTTCGGCTGGAGCAGCTGGCTCGGCAGCTTTACGAGCCTCTTCTCTTTCGACCGACTTCATCATGACTGATGGTCCGTTCGGGGCTGCTGCCGTCTTGATGACCAGATGACGCAACACCGCATCGTTGTATCGGAAGGAATGCTCTAATTCTTCGAGTGTTGACTGACCGCACTCAATGTTCATGCAGACATAATGTGCCTTGACTAGCTTCTGAATGGGATAAGCGAGCTGACGGCGGCCCCAATCCTCTAGTCGATGTACCTTACCGCTGTTACTCGTGATCAGAGCCTGGTAACGCTCCGTCATCGCGGGCACCTGTTCACTTTGATCAGGATGCACAATAAAAACCACTTCGTAATGGCGCATGCAAATACTCCTTTGCCTATGGTTACTGACCAATATCGGTCGAAGTAGCCCGCTTTGTCTTCATTTAGACAAAGTCGAGCAGGTTTAGCCGTGACCTAAAAAGTCACAAAAGCCTTCAATTGTCGCATGTTTATATACGCACCGCAAGTAAACACCACATTATCGCAAGCACCAGACGGCCGGGCACCAAATCGGTCGATTCACCTAGTCGGATCACTCAGCGGATCCGCATCGTTTGCGCGGACGCACCCGACTACCAGTTAAGCTGCGTTTACCTTAGAAATATCGTCCCCAAAGCGCCTCTGGATACTGGCTCGTATACCCGAGGCGTCAAGACCTGCCTTACTTCGCAAGAGACCTTGGTCACCGTGGTCAATAAACTCATCGGCGAGTCCGATTTGCAGCACTGGCATGAGCACGCCTTGGGCATTCAGCGTTTCAGTCACGGCGCTACCGGCTCCACCCATAATGCAAGCTTCCTCAATGGTGACGAACCCTTCATGATTTTTCGACAAATCAAGCAAAGTTTCCTCATCGAGCGGCTTGACGAACCGCATATCTACTAATGTGAAATCAAGTTCATCGGCAACCTGTGCCGCGTCCGGGAGCAAA
The DNA here is from genome assembly GCF_022811525.1 of Orrella daihaiensis. Lineage (NCBI taxonomy): Bacteria > Pseudomonadati > Pseudomonadota > Betaproteobacteria > Burkholderiales > Alcaligenaceae > Orrella > Orrella daihaiensis. The sequence continues at coordinate 1,708,432 of NZ_CP063982.1, forward strand.
GTGCCAAACACCAGCAAAGCCAACCGCTTGCCCTGTCTGCGCACCACCGCTTTACCGATCTGAACCGACTCAAGTTTCGCAACAATATCGCTACCTCTGCCGCTGCCACGGGGGTATCGCACTGCCGCGGGACCTAAGTACTCATAACAAGTCGTCAACAAAAGTCGAGTTTCGTTCTCATCCGACGGGGTCGCGATCACCATATTTGGAATACAGCGTAAGTAAGCAATGTCGTAGTTACCAGCATGCGTGGCTCCATCTGCACCCACGAGCCCTGCCCGATCAAGCGCGAAGGTGACATCCAGATTTTGCAGCGCAACATCGTGAATCAATTGATCATAGCCGCGCTGCAGAAACGTCGAATATATTGCGACTACCGGCTTTTGCCCTTCACACGCGATACCAGCAGCAAAAGTGACGGCATGTTGCTCTGCGATGCCAACATCAAAATAACGTTTGGGAAAGCGTTTTTCGAACTCCACGAGACCGCTGCCTTCGCGCATGGCTGGCGTGATGCCCACCAAACGCTCATCTGCCTGAGCCATATCACAGAGCCACTGACCAAAAATCTGCGTAAAAGTCGGTTTAGCCGGCACTTTGGACTTTTGAATACCAACTTCCGGGTCAAACTTTCCAGGCCCGTGATAAAGCACAGGATCAGCCTCGGCCAACTTATAGCCTTGGCCTTTCTTGGTCACCACATGCAAGAACTGCAACCCACCAAGTTCACGCAGGTTTTGTAACGTTGGCAACAAAGCGCTTAGATCATGGCCATCAATTGGGCCGACATAGTTAAAACCGAACTCTTCAAACAAAGTCGCCGGCATGATCATGCCCTTGGCGTGCTCCTCAAATCGGCGAGCAAGCTCCAGCACAGGCGGCATATGCTGCAACACTGCTCTCCCCATATTCTTGGCCGCCGCATAAAACTGCCCGGACAGCAGTCTGGCCAAATAATGATTTAGCGCACCAACCGGCGGGGAAATAGACATGTCATTGTCGTTCAGTATCACCAACAAATTGACATCGGGTGTCACACCAGCGTTGTTCATCGCTTCAAAGGCCATGCCCGCGGACATGGCTCCGTCACCAATGACCGCAATATGCTGGCGGTTGATACCGGCGTTGCGAGATGCCACCGCCATTCCCAACGCTGCAGAAATGGAGGTCGAAGAGTGCGCTGTACCAAAGGCATCAAATGCGGATTCGCTGCGCTTGGGAAACCCGGACAAACCGCCGTACTGGCGAAGTCCTGACATTTGCTCACGCCGTCCGGTCAAAATTTTATGAGGATAGGACTGATGTCCCACATCCCAGACGATTCGGTCTTCAGGCGTATTAAAAACATAATGCAAAGCAATGGTCAGCTCGACAGTTCCCAAATTGGACGACAAATGACCACCCGTCTGAGAAACCGACTCCAGGATAAATTGGCGCAACTGAACTGCCAGCGGTTCGAGCTCCTTGCGCTCAAGCGCTCTGAGTTGTTGCGGCGAATTAATGGTTTCCAACAGTTCGTAAGACATCCCGGGTCCTTCAGTAGGCGCGCTGCACGATGAAGTCAGCTAATCCGCGCAAGTGTTCACCACGTTTACCAAACGTCAAAATAGCTTCACAAGCCTGTTGGTGCAGCTCAGTTACCAACGCTGTTGCACCATCAATCCCAAATAGACTCACATAAGTCGCTTTGTCGGCAGCCGCATCCTTTCCCGCGGTTTTACCGAGCTGCTCTGATGGGGCTGTCGCATCCAGCACATCATCGACTACCTGAAATGCCAAACCAATGGCGTTTGAGTAAGCCCTCAGACTTTCTCGTTGTGACGAACCAGCGCCAACAATAATTGCGCCGATTTGCGCACAGGCTGCCAGTAAGCTACCTGTTTTTTTGGCGTGCATTTGCGCCAACATTTGCTCATCAAGTTTTTGGCCGGTACTCAACAGATCGACCGCCTGACCACCAGCCATACCCTGGCTTCCTATCGCGACGGCCAGCGTGTGCACCGCTTGAACCACCAAAGCAGGGGCAATGGGCATTTCGCTTAACCATTCAAACGCCAAAGGCTGCATGGCGTCGCCAGCCAGTAACGCCATGGCCTCACCGAACTCGACATGGGTCGAGGGTTTGCCACGCCGCATGGAATCGTCGTCCATACAAGGCAAGTCATCATGAATCAACGAATAGGCATGTACTAACTCGACAGCACAAGCAGCCAAATTAAGTGCTTTTTGCAGATTCGCATCTGGCCCGACATGACAAGCGTGGGCAGCTGCATAAACCATGCAGGCTCTTACACGCTTACCTGCACCCACGCTTGCCCATCTGATCGCTGCATGCAATGGTGCTGGGTCAATATCATCACCTGGCAACAGGTTTTTAAGACAATCGTCTACCTGTTGAGCACGCTCGGCAATCCAGCCTTCGATGGCTGAACTGGTCGAGGCAGCTTCAAGCTTCATAGTTAACCCTCATCCTCTTGAGCTTGGCTAGACTCCATCGGTCGCAGAAGATCCTGCTCAAGCACCCGCACTTGTTGCTCAGCTTTTTGTAATTGAAGCTGACAGGCTCGTGCTAGCTCAACGCCGCGTTCATAGGCTGCCATTGACGCCTCCAGGCTCATCTCACCCGACTCCATGGACGCAACAATTTTCTCTAGCTCGGCTAGTGCTTGCTCAAAATTTCCAGGTGCCTGCCCCGGCTCAGCATCAGTCCCTTTCTGTTTGCTCGCCAACACACCCTCCCAAAATTGAATTCCCACAAAAACCCTGATATGGCGCAAGGTTTCATTTTAACCGGGTTCCGCAAGCCGCCCCTTCGGGTACAATGACGAATTAATCGGGTATCCGGTTTTTCTTCGCGCCAGAGAGGTTATTCCTGCTGGCTTTTTTTTTCACTGCGGAGGGAATCATGACCGATCCAGGTCGCAAAGCGCATATTTCGCCGGCTCTTTCTCAGTTGTCGCCCAATGTGTACTTCGATGAGCTTGTGCTTGAGCAGGAACGCAAACGCATTTTCAACCATGCGAGCATTTACGTCGGCCATGAGAAAACCATCCCCCAGCCAGGGGACTGGCGAGCCCTGCCCCAAGAAAAAAATGCTCGCGCGCTCGTGCATGGCAAGAGCGGCATTGAGCTCATCTCCAATGTCTGCCGTCACCGGCAGGCCTTGATGTTAGGGGGCGAGACAGGCAATGTAACGGGTAGTACCAACATCAGTGGTAACTTATCAAGCACAGGCGGCAATATCGTTTGTCCGCTGCACCGCTGGACCTACGATGACAAAGGCATTTTGCTTGGGGCGCCACATTTCGATGAAACGCCTTGTCTGAACCTGAATCGCTATCCGCTTCAAAACTGTCATGGGCTTTTGTTCGAAGGCGCACGTCACCCTGCCCAGGACATGGAAAGGCTGTTCAAACGGCCCGAATTCGATTTCTCGGATTACGTCTTTGACCACGCGGAAGTACATCCTTGCCACTACAACTGGAAAACCTTTATCGAGGTCTACCTTGAGGACTACCACGTTGAGCCATTTCACCCAGGTCTCGGGCATTTTGTTAGTTGCGACGACTTAACTTGGGAATTTGCCCCGTTTTTCAGTGTTCAGAAAGTGGGGGTCCATCGCGCCCTGTCGCAGCCAGGTTCGCCTGCATATAGAACCTGGCATGACAAGCTATTGGAGTTTAGACAAGGTCAGGCACCCGATTTTGGTGCCATCTGGGTTACATACTTCCCGACCCACATGATTGAGCTCTATCCTCATGTGCTGGTGCTCTCCACCCTATACCCGATCTCGCCGCAAGAGACGGTGAACGTGGTCGAGTTTTACTATCCAGAAGAAATTGCAGAGTTCGAGCGTGAATTTGTTGAGGCTCAGCAAGCGGCCTACATGGAAACTGCGGTTGAAGACGATGAGATCGCGGAACGGATGGACGCTGGCCGCAAGGCTCTTTACGATCGAGGTGACGTTGAAACAGGACCGTACCAGTCACCGATGGAGGATGGCATGCAGCACTTTCATGAGTGGTATGACTCCATGATGCAACATGGAAAATAAAGCCTAGTTTTGAATAGGGTTTTATAAAAAATGGCTGATAGTTTTGAACTGTCAGCCATTTTTTTCGTCTAACATTTCGCTTTCATTTTCAACTGGTTAAGACACTCGCCATGAAACGAATTGTGCTTTTTCTAGCCACAAACCTGGCAATCTTGATTGTGTTAGGCATCGTGCTGAACATTACTGGCGCGAATCGCTTCCTGACCCCTCAGGGCTTGGACATACAGACTTTGCTGGTATTTTCTGCAATCATCGGGTTTGGTGGTGCATTCATTTCCCTGCTAATCAGTAAGCCTGTCGCTAAATTCAGTACCGGGGCGCGGGTGATCGATCCGAGTGCGCCAGGCAATGCACGCGAGGCGTGGTTAGTGCAAACCGTCCACCAACTAGCTGATAAGGCTCAAATTGGCAGACCTGAAGTAGCCATCTACGAAGGCGCTCCTAATGCGTTTGCAACTGGCGCGTTTAAGAATAGTTCATTGGTAGCTGTATCGACAGGTTTGCTGCAAGGCATGACCGAAGAAGAGGTCACTGCCGTGTTGGGCCACGAGGTTGCCCACATCGCCAATGGTGACATGGTCACGCTCACCCTCATCCAAGGTGTTCTTAATACCTTCGTTGTGTTTTTTGCAAGAATCGTGGGCTACTTCGTTGACCGAGTGATTCTGAAAAATGATCGCGGATTGGGCATTGGATATTTCGCTGCTGTGATTGTCTCGGAGATCATCTTTGGCGTGCTAGCTAGCATCATCGTTGCCTGGTTTTCCCGGCAGCGGGAATACCGAGCTGACGAGGGCTCAGCACGGTTGCTACAGTCCAGAGAACCCATGATCAAGGCCTTGGCTCGATTAGGCAACATGACCCCAGGCGAATTGCCCCGCAGTTTTGAAGCCGCCGGGATTAGTGGCGGCGGTGGCATCGCCGCCCTATTCGCCACACACCCACCGATCGAGCAGCGTATTGCTGCATTGCGGGCACTCTAAGTTGTATCACATCGCCTGCGACAATTAGGTCGCAGGCCCGTGTGACTGCATCCAAGCCAGGCAGCGTTGCCATGCATCTTTGGCCGCCTTCTGGTTATACATCGGACGGTAGTCTGCAAAAAAACCGTGATCGGCATTCTCGTAGACCACAATTTCGCTGGCCTTGGCTTTAGTAGAACCTGCATGTAGTGCGGATCGCATGGAATCTACGTCAGCCAAGGGGATGCCCGCATCGAGTGCCCCGTACAGACCAAGCACAGGTGCGTCGATTTGATCGACAACATCGATTGGATTAGTGACTTGTAATGGTCCATGACCTGTTGTTAAACGGCCGTACCATGCCACTGCCGCGCGTAACATCGGTTGATGTGCGGCATAGAGCCAAGTAATACGGCCACCCCAACAATAACCGGTGGCAAACACTCGCATCAGATCGCCACTGTGCTGGCCTGCCCAAACCAGACAAGCATCAAGATCAGCCATCACCTGCTCATCGGGGACTTTGCTAACGATCCCAGCTATCAAGCTCGGGACATCGGCGTAATCCTGCGGCTTGCCCTGACGCTGGTACAACTCCGGAGCGATGGCCAAATATCCCTCGTGAGCGAATCGTCTACAGATATCCTGAATGTGTTCGTGAACTCCAAATATCTCCTGAATCACTAACACAACCGGAAATCGCCCTGCCTTCTGAGGCATTGCCACATACGCGGGCACATCCACACCCCCTGCAGCGACCTCAACCCAGAGCGTCTTTATGCCATCTTCTGGCGTATGGATAGGAAGATTCTCTTTATTTGCCATCGTAGCCACTCCTTACTAATCAAGACAGCGGAATCATCTGAATCAAACTGAGTGATTAATGCGCTTGGTCCCAATTATCACCCTGTCCGACCTCAGCCACCAAGGGGACTGTCAACTGAGCCACATCACACATCAACCGGGGCAATTGCTCACACACCATAACCAACTCATCTGCGGTCACATCAAGCACAAGCTCATCATGCACCTGCATGATGACTCGACTCTGGAGATGTTCGGTCTGAATCCAGTGTTGCACCTTTACCATGGCCATTTTAATTAGGTCAGCCGCCGTACCCTGCATGGGGGCGTTGATGGCTGCCCGCTCAGCACCAGCTCGTCGCGCACCCCCAGCGTTAATGTCAGGCAGCCATAGCCTGCGACCAAACACAGTCTGGACATAGCCTTGTTCATGTGCCTTTGCTTTGGTGTCGGCCATGTACTGAGCAACACCTGGATAGCGCGTAAAGTAACGATCGATATAACTTTGTGCCGCCTCGCGCGTGATGCCTAAATTGCTAGCCAATCCGTGGGCACCCATGCCATAGATCAATCCGAAATTAATGGTCTTCGCTGTCCGTCTTTGATCTGCAGTCACTTCATTCAGTGCAACGCCAAACACCTCTGCAGCGGTCGCACGGTGAATGTCTTCAGCATTTGCAAATGCTTCGCGCATCCCTTGATCACCAGACACATGCGCCATCACTCGCAACTCGATCTGCGAGTAATCCGCAGAGACCAGCTTGCCCTGCCCATAAGTTGGAATAAAGGCCTGTCGTACCTGCCTGCCCTCTGGCGTACGAATTGGAATGTTCTGCAAGTTAGGATCAGACGAAGAAAGTCGTCCAGTAATAACAGCCGCCTGGGCGTAATTAGTGTGCACCCTACCGGTCTTGGCGTTGACCATTTTGGGTAGCTTGTCGGTATAGGTTGACTTTAACTTGGCAAGCCCACGGTACTGCAACAGTAGTTTGGGTAGCGGGTAATCGAGTGCAAGCTTACTGAGTACCTCTTCATCAGTTGATGGTGTCCCACTGGCTGTTTTGCGGACCACTGGCAACTGCATTTGGCCAAACAAAATCTCGCCGAGTTGCTTGGGCGAGTTCAGGTTAAAAGGCTGCCCCGCAAGCTCATATGCTCGTTTCTCAAGATTGATTAGCTGCTCTCCGAGCGATTGGCTTTGTTTTTGCAAAACACTGACATCTACACGTACGCCTGTGCGCTCGATCTGCCAAAGCACACCACTGACCTGCAGTTCTAATTCATAAATACGTGACAGATCATCGCTGGCTTGAATCTGGGGGTACAGTAATTCATGCAACCTACGCGTGTAATCCGCATCCTCACAAGCATATTGACTGGCCTGCTCAATCGACACCTCATCAAAACCGATTTGTTGCGCGCCTTTGCCACAGATATCCTGATAGCTCAACCCTTTTAAACCGAGCCAGCGTTCAGACAACTGATCCAAAGCGACGCTGCGATGGGATTCGAGCACATAAGCCTGCAGCATGGTGTCATGGGCGACCCCGGACAAAGCGATGCCTTCATTAGCCAAAACATGCATGTCGTACTTCGCATGATGTAACAGTTTGGTTGGCTCATTTGACTCAAACCAGGGCTTAAAAAGTGCCAGGATCTCATCTTTGGACAGCTGATCCACACTCTGTGGCCCGCGGTGTGCCAGTGGTACATAGCAGGCTTTGCCTGCCTCTATGCTTAAAGAAAACCCGACCAGCCTCGCCTGCATGCCATCCAGTGAAGTCGTCTCAGTGTCAAAGGCAACCAAATCAGCCTGCTGCACTGACGCTAACCAGTGCTTGGCTTGCTCAAGCGTGGTAACTGTCTCATAGTTAGTCTCGATTTGCTGCGATGCAATGGTGTCTTGGCTTGTCGCACCATCTTCATGCCGCACTACTCGACTATCGCCACGAGGAATCTGATCACTTTGGCCCGTTAACTCACGCAACCAAGTGCGAAATCCATAACGCTCATAAATCTGTATGAGTTTATCTTTGTCAGCAGGCTTTGGTGTCAGAGATTCAATTGACAGCAATTCGGACGGTAAATCGCAATCTGTGCGCACCGTGAGCAAATCACGCGTTAGAGCAAACTGATCCAGGGCGGCTCGTAAATTGTTTCCCACGGCACCAGATACTTCATCAGCCTTGGCAATCAAGTTGTCTATATCCCCATAAGCGTCAAGCCATTTGACAGCAGTCTTCGGGCCAACTTTGTTAACACCCGGCACATTATCGACAGCATCACCAACCAGCATCAAATAATCCACGATACGGTCTGGTGACACCCCAAACTTGGCCTTCACGCCTTCTGGATCGAGCGTTTCACCATTCATGGTGTTCACCAGAATGCAATCGGGCGTGACAAGTTGCGCAAGGTCTTTATCGCCTGTTGAAATGATGGTTTTTACGCCATGCTCGTGCGCCACTCTGGCCAGCGTGCCAATCACATCATCGGCTTCAACCCCTGTAATACCCACCACCGGCCAACCAAGCGCAGCAACAGCTTGATGGATAGGTTCGATTTGAGTAGCCAAATCCTCAGGCATCGCAGCGCGGTTGGCTTTGTACTGATCGTACATATCCTCACGAAATGTTTTGCCTTTGACATCAAACACGCACGCAGCATAGTCAGGCTGGTAATCTTGAATCAGCTTACGCATCATGTTGATCACGCCATACAGGGCGCCGGTTGGCTCACCCTGCGCATTTCTTAAGTCAGGCATGGCATGATATGCACGGTACAAATAACTCGAGCCATCGACTAGCAACAGGTTTTTTTTCATGAATCAGAACCACAAATCTATGCCCGCCATCGAGCAAACACCTCAAATTATGTCAGAGTTGGTGCGCGCCGCCGAGGCACTCTCAAAAATCGGGCCCGCGGCCAGCGTCTTTGGCAGTGCCAGATTACCGCCAGACTCCCCTTATTGTGCATTAGCGCAGGAGCTTGGGGACCGGTTGGCACGTGCCGGATTAGCCGTTATCGCCGGTGGCGGACCAGGGATCATGCAAGCGGCCAATCGAGGCGCTTATGAAGCTGGCGGCACCAGTGTAGGTCTAAATATCCGTTTGCCCGCCGAACAAAGCAATAATCCGTTTCAAAGCATTGACTTGCAATTCGAATATTTCTATTCGCGCAAGGCAACTTTTTTTATGCACAGCATGGCCTATATTTCGTTGCCGGGTGGATTTGGCACCCTTGACGAACTGTTCGAGGCACTGACATTGATTCAGACCGGCAAAATCCCTCGGGGTCCGGTCATATTGATGGGGCGTTCGTTTTGGGCTGGCCTGATCGACTGGATCGAGCGTGAAGTGCTTAGCCTGGATATGGTAACGCCAGGTCACATGAAACTTTTTCAGGTTGAAGATGACCCTCAGGCTGTCGTGGACCTGGTACTTGCCTACGAATACGCCCACTTATCGGAGGCCAACCGTCCAAGCAGCCTGCCCCGCTAGCGGGAGAGTTCATCTGCTATTTCGCTAACCGCGTCAGCAGCTATACACTAGGTGGGAATGTTTTGACGTACACAACATGAGGTTCACATCAATGTCCGCAGCTCTACCAATCAAACTCGACAATCCAGCTTTATGGCGCACACAAGCCTACATTGACGGCAAATGGATCGATGCCCCCCATAACGCTGTATTCGCTGTTGATAACCCCGCCACTGGACAAACCATTGCGCAAGTCACCAATCTTGGATCAGAGCAAGCCCATCAGGCTATCTCAGCTGCCAATTCGGCCTGGCCTGCATGGCGGGCATTAACCGGCAAGGCCCGTGCTGGCATTTTGCGCAAATGGTTTGATCTCATCAACCAAAACGCCGATGATCTCGCGCGCATCATGACCTTGGAGCAAGGCAAGCCATTTCCTGAAGCCAAGGGCGAAGTCGCATACGGTGCCTCATTCGTTGAGTGGTTTGCTGAACAGGCCAAACGGATCATGGGTGACACGATTGATGCGCCGATGCCTAATTCTCGTATTCTGGTGTTACGTGAGCCTATCGGCGTTTGTGCAGCCATCACACCATGGAATTTCCCGATTGCCATGATCACACGTAAGGTATCACCGGCCTTAGCTGCCGGTTGCACCGTGGTGCTCAAGCCTGCCGAACAAACGCCTCTTTCAGCGCTTGCGCTCGCTGAACTAGCACAACAGGCTGGCGTACCAGCCGGTGTGCTGAACATTGTGACCGGTGATAGCGAACAGTCTATCGCCATGGGTAAAGTGCTGTGTGATAGCCCGGTGGTGCGCAAATTAACGTTCACCGGCTCCACTCAGGTTGGTCGCATCCTGATGCAACAAAGTGCACCTACCATTAAAAAGTTATCGCTAGAGCTTGGCGGCAACGCTCCTTTCATCGTGTTTGATGATGCTGACCTTGACGCTGCTGTCGAGGGAGCCTTGGCATCCAAATATCGCAATGCTGGGCAAACTTGCGTGTGCACCAATCGCTTTTATGTACATGCCAAGGTATACGACGCGTTTGCTGACAAACTCGCACAAGCGGTGAAACAGCGCCTCAAGGTCGGAGAAGGTTTTGAGCACGATATCACCACAGGGCCTTTGATTGATGACGCTGCCATTGCAAAAGTAGAAGAGCATGTCAAAGATGCTTTGGCTAAAGGAGCAAAAGTGCTCACAGGCGGTAAACGCCATGACCGTGGTGGACGCTTTTACGAGCCTACCGTGCTGACGAACGTCAATCGCGACATGATTTGTATGCGGGAGGAAACATTTGGCCCGGTGGCGCCCATTGTCAAGTTCGAGGATGACCTTGACGTGATTAAACAAGCCAATGACACTGAGTTTGGATTAGCCGCTTATTTCTACAGTCGGGACATCGGACGCATTTTCCGGACTGCTGAAGCACTCGAATATGGAATTATCGGGGTGAATGCCGGGATTATTTCCAGTGAGGTTGGACCGTTTGGCGGGGTCAAGCAATCGGGTTTAGGCCGCGAAGGTTCGGTTTACGGCATAGACGATTTTCTTGAGATGAAATACGTTTGTATTGGCGGCATTTAATAACGTAAAACCCCATGTGCCATAGACAATCAAAAAGTCCGGACCGAGTGATTTAGCTGGTCCGGACTTTTTGTTAAATCACATGTCATAGAGCACTTACGATGACGATGCAGCTGCCTCACGAGACATTCGACGACGCTCGTGCTCTTGCAAATATCGCTTACGCAGGCGGATTGACTTAGGCGTGACCTCAACGAGCTCATCATCATCGATGAACTCAACTGCGTATTCAAGCGTCAGTTTGACTGGCGGCGTCAAATCAATGTGCTCGTCCTTACCCGATGCACGTACGTTGGTAAGCTTTTTTTCACGGATAGGATTAACGACCAAATCATTATCACGACTGTGAATACCAATGATCATGCCTTCGTAGAGCGACTCTCCTGGGCTGACAAACATCCGACCACGCTCTTGTAGCTTCCATAACGCATAAGCCACAGCCTCACCGTTGTCCTGACTGATTAATACCCCATTGCGACGCTCGCCAACCGAACCCTCTTTTACTGGTGCGTAGTCATCAAATATATGACTCATGAGACCGGTGCCTCGGGTTAATGTCAGAAACTCGCTCTGAAAGCCGATCAAACCGCGAGCAGGTATTCGATATTCCAGACGGGTGCGCCCTCGACCATCGGATTGCATGTCTTGTAATTCACCTTTACGGCGGCCAAGCTCCTCCATAACGGCTCCCTGGTGAGCATCCTCAACATCACAGGTCAGCAGTTCAAACGGCTCGCATCGAACACCGTCAACCTCTTTAAAAACTACTCGAGGCCGCGACACAGCCAACTCATAGCCCTCGCGTCGCATATTCTCTAGCAAAATCGTCAAGTGCAATTCACCGCGGCCGGCGACCTCAAATACGGTGTCGTCATCCGTATCACGCACACGCAAAGCCACATTGGCTTTTAACTCACGGTCAAGTCGATCACGGACCTGGCGACTGGTGACGAACTTTCCTTCACGGCCGGCAAGCGGTGATGTGTTGACCATGAAGTTCATCACAAGTGTTGGCTCGTCAATTCGCAACATCGGCAATGGTTCGATAACTGACGGATCCATTACCGTGCAGCCAATACCCAGATCCTCGATACCATTGATCAGCACAATATCGCCAGCCTGTGCTTGATCAACTAATACGCGCTCTAGCCCCTGAAACTTCAAGACCTGGTTAATTCGGCCTTTGCCAGCCTGACCATCAGGACCAAACTGATAAACGACTTCCATGCCAGACTTGATTCGTCCGCGGTTGATACGTCCAACCCCGATCTTGCCGACATAGCTGCTGTAATCAAGCGAGATAATCTGTAGTTGCAACGGACCATCAGCATCATCGTTACGCACTGGCACATACTGCAAAATTGCCTCAAACAAGGGGCGCATATCACCGTCGCGAACGCTAGGCTCTAGTCCAGCGTAACCATCAAGACCAGATGCATAAATCACTGGGAAATCCAGTTGCTCTTCAGTTGCACCGAGCTTGTCAAATAGATCAAACGTTGCATTGACGACGTAATCTGGGCGCGCACCGGGACGATCAATCTTATTGACCACCACAATCGGCTTTAGGCCTAAGGCCAGCGCTTTACGTGTCACGAAACGTGTTTGGGGCATTGGGCCCTCAACGGCGTCCACCAGCAACAAAACACCGTCCACCATCGACAAGACTCGCTCAACCTCGCCGCCGAAATCCGCATGCCCTGGAGTATCAACAATGTTGATATGAGTACCCTCGTACTGAACGGCGCAGTTTTTAGCAAGGATAGTGATACCACGCTCGCGTTCTAGGTCATTTGAGTCCATTACACGCTCATCAAGCTGCTGGTTCTCACGGAAAGTGCCTGATTGACGCAATAACTGGTCAACCAACGTCGTTTTGCCGTGATCCACGTGAGCGATGATGGCGACATTACGCAAAGCGCGTGACATAATCATTCCTTATTAATCAATAAATACCGATACTATCGACTGCCACATCCAACACTGCCAGCGCCAGGCAGTCGACATGACGGTGGCAACTGATCCAAACTCAACACTGCATCAGTCGGCGCATCAAGTGACTCCAGCGCTGGCAAAGTCCACGCGTCTTCAATACTGAAGTCACCTATACGGGTGCGTTCCAGTGCCACTAAGTGGGCTCTACAACCTAACGCACGACCGATATCCTGCGCCAAGGTTCTTACATAGGTACCTTTGCTGCAATCAACCAATACTTTCGCGTACTGACTGTCAAACTCAAGCAATTGCAGTTTATGAATCACCACCTCACGAGGCGCACGCTCGATTTCAATGCCTTTACGGGCATACTCATAGAGCGGCTTACCTTTATGCTTCAGTGCCGACGTCATCGGCGGTACTTGCTCGATCGTACCCACAAATTGTTGCAACACCGCTGACAGTTGCGCTTGCGTCGGCGCACAAAAATCTACACCCAAATCCACCACGACCTCACCAGTCAGGTCACCAGAGTCTGTTTCCTGACCGAACTTTAGTGTCGCGATGTACTGTTTGTCAGCATCAAGCATCTGGCCGGCGATCTTGGTACCCTTACCAAGACAACAAATCAACAACCCGGTGGCAAACGGATCGAGCGTGCCAGTATGCCCAGCCTTTTGTGCGTCCACAACTCGCTTGACGCGCTGTAAAACCTGATTGCTTGACCAATCTACAGGCTTATTGACCAGAACCAATCCGTCAATAACCTGCCCACGACGTTTACGCATTAGCGTCTACCCAACCCAGAATGCCCGAATGAGCGTCTCAGTCAATACCTTCTTTGTCCACAGCAGCTTGACCCGAATTCGCCTGATCAATCAACTTGGACATCTCGATGCCACGCTCAACTTGAGGATCATGATAGAAACGCAAGGTTGGCACAGTGTGAATATGCAGCAGTTTGAACAACTGGGCGTGCAACCACCCGGCCTTTTCATCAAGAGCTTTTTGAGCAACTGATGGCTCAGCACCCAATACTGTGAAGTAAACCTTCGCGTGCGCGTAGTCAGCAGATAAATCAACACCAGACAATGTAATCAAACCATACCGGCTGGTATCAATCTCACGCTGGATCAAGTGTGCCAAATCCTTTTGGATTTGATCAGCGAGACGCACATTGCGCCCGCCGGTCACTTTTTGCTTATGACGCGTCATTCAGTCGGCCTCAAAGCGTACGTGCAACTTCACGAACTTCAAAGACCTCGAACTGATCGCCAACCTTGAGATCGTTGTTACCTTTCAGGGTAATACCGCAATCAAACCCAGACTTTACTTCTTTGACATCATCCTTGAATCTGCGCAGAGAATCAATGTAGCCAGTCCAGATCACCACATTATCCCTCAGCAAACGTACCTGAGCATCACGACGGACCAAACCATCTGTGACCATACATCCCGCCACTGAACCTATCTTGGAGATGTGGTAGACCTCACGCACATCGACCATGCCAATAACTTCTTCACGGCGTTCAGGTGCAAGCATGCCGGACATCGCTGCTTTAACCTCGTCGACCGCGTCATAGATGATGTTGTAGTAACGGATGTCTACACCATTATTTTCAGCCAATTTCTTGGCGCTTTGATCAGCTCGGACATTAAATCCGATGATGACAGCACCAGATGCAATGGCTAAGTTGACATCACTCTCGGAGACACCACCGACAGCAGCATGAACCACTTGCACCTTGACCTCTTCGGTCGACAACTTCACCAAAGCGGCAACTAGCGCCTCCTGTGAACCCTGAACATCAGTTTTCACAATCAGCGACAGCGTTTGCATGCCCTCTGCGACTTGCTCAAACATGGACTCAAGCTTGGCTGCTTGCTGCTTGGCAAGCTTGACGTCGCGGAACTTGCCTTGGCGGAATAATGCGATTTCACGTGCTTTGCGCTCATCTGCCAGAGCAATAATCTCATCACCCGCAGCAGGCACCTCGGTCAAACCCTGAATTTCAACCGGGATGGACGGTCCCGCCGACTGGATCTGCTTGCCATTCTCATCAAGCATCGCACGAACACGCCCGAAACTCGCACCAGCCAAGACGACATCACTACGATTCAATGTGCCTGACTGGACCAAGACGGTTGCGACTGGACCACGACCTTTGTCAAGGCGCGCTTCAATGACCAACCCTTTTGCTGGAGCGTCAACAGGTGCTGTGAGCTCAAGAATCTCTGCCTGCAGCAATACGTTCTCCAGCAGATCATCGATGCCCTGCCCTGTCTTGGCTGAGACCGAAACAAATGGAACATCTCCACCATATTCTTCCGGCACCACTTCTTCAGCAACTAACTCTTGCTTGACACGATCAGGATTAGCCTCGGGCTTATCAATTTTGTTAACCGCCACGACCAAGGGCACGCCTGCCGCCTTGGCATGATGGATTGCTTCACGCGTTTGCGGCATGACGCCATCGTCAGCGGCCACCACGAGAATTACGATATCGGTTGCCTTTGCACCGCGGGCGCGCATAGCAGTGAACGCCTCGTGGCCTGGTGTATCGAGAAATGTCACAATGCCACGATCGGTTTTGACGTGATAAGCACCAATATGTTGCGTGATGCCACCGGCTTCACCAGAGGCAACCTTGGCACGCCGAATGTAATCGAGCAGTGATGTCTTACCGTGATCAACGTGGCCCATCACTGTCACGACGGGCGCGCGTGAGGTTTGCTCGAACTCAATGGCGGCAGACTCTTCAAGGAAAGCCTCAGGGTCGTCTAACTTGGCTGCGACCGCAGTGTGACCCAGTTCTTCGACGACAATCATTGCCGTTTCCTGATCGAGCACTTGATTGATGGTCACCATTTGCCCGAGTTTCATCAGATGCTTGATCACCTCGGCAGCTTTGATTGACATCTTGTGAGCCAAATCTGCAACCGTGATGGTCTCTGGTACATGAATTTCACGTTGCACAAATTCAGCTGGTGCCGCTTCCTGCACCTGCGCACCCTTACCTCGCTTATTCGATTTTCCGCCCTTGCCTGAACGCCAACCATCCCGCGCTGGTGCAACCGCCTGCTTTCCTGTTGGCTTCTTTCTACCAGCTTCTTCCGACCAGGTTGAAGCAACGGCACCCGACTTGATCGTCTTTTTCGAACCCTCGGATTTTTTATCGCCTGTCTTTGTGCCACTAGGCTTGTGCAGTGTGCCTTTGATCGCGGCAGCATCGGACTCAGACTCAGCTCGCAAAACCTTTTTCGGGCGGCTCAGCATGTCACGAAGGGCCGCAGCCTCACGCTCTGCCTTTCGTCTCGCTTCTTCGCGATCCTGCAAGCTCGAATCAGATACCTCTTTGCGCTTTTGCCCACTACCAGCCAAAAGCTCCTCGTCGCCATTATCAGTACGTTGCGGCTCGATTTCCACGCGCTCGACCAGAACAGCCTCAGACTTAGCATTCGTCACTTCTGGAGTCGAGCTGTCGCTTTCTGCCATCGGGGCTTCGGGCTCACTGAGCGCTGAAGCAGGCGACTGAGAATCTTCCGGTCGGGTAATCGCCTCATCAGATGCCTGCTGTGTATCAGTAGCGTCTTGCGACTGAACGACGGATGACGACTCTTTCGGATGCGACTCAGCGTCTACCTGATCTGCAACTTTCTGCTGATGATCATCCACAACCGTTTCATACAGCTGTTTAACCGAGGAATCACCTGGGGCATCCTGAGCAACCGGAATTTGTGCTGTTTCAGCCGCTGCTTGAGCCTCTGACTCAGCCGCTAACTCAGGTGTGGTGGCCTCTGCAGACTCAGACACCAGATCGCGCTTTACAAAAACTCGCTTTTTCCGTACTTCGACCTGGATTGTTCGTGAACGCCCGGCTGCATCTGCCTGACGAATTTCCGATGTTTGACGGCGCGTCAACGTGATCTTCTTGCCATCCTTGGCACCATGCGAACGACGCAGTGACTCGAGCAGTTGCGCCTTATCAGCATCCGACACGGCATCACCAACCGATCCGACATTAACGCCCGCTGCACGTAACTGTTCAAGCAGCACTTCGGCTGGCATTTTCAGTTCATTTGCAAACTGGGCAACGGTTGTACTCGACATTAGACTCTCTCTTACCTTGGATCGGATCAACACGGTGACCAAGTCACCTGTCGATCTCTAACACTACGCTATTTCATTGCTGGCCTTCAAACCAGTGCGCCCGGGCTGCCATGATGAACTCAGCAGCACGCTCGGCTGGCATCTCTGCCATCTCAGCCAGTTCATCAGTCGCAAGATCAGCCAAGTCATCGCGGGTGTTGACACCGTTTGCACTTAGCTTGGCCACCAGTTCTGCAGTCATTCCTTCAATATTCAGCAAATCCTGAGCTGACTCAACACGCTCTTCCTGAACAATTGCCTCAGTCAAAAGCGCATTGCGAGCTCGACTACGCAATTCATTGATCGTATCTTCATCAAATGCCTCAATTTCCTGCAGCTCAGCGATAGGAACATAGGCGATTTCTTCAAGGCCAGTGAACCCTTCATCAATCAAGATCTCAGCAACCTCATCGTCCACATCAAGTTTTTCCATGAACACGGCACGAAGTTGGTCACGCTCTTGAGCCTGACGATTCTCGCTTTCTTCTGGCGTCATGATGTTGATCTGCCAACCCGTCAAATCAGATGCTAGACGGACATTTTGCCCCCGTGAGCCAATCGCCTTGGGTAGGTTTTCTTCGTCAACCACCACATCCATGGCATGACGATCCTCATCCACAAGGATGGACTCGATGTTGGCTGGTGCAAGAGCCCCGATCACAAACTGCGCAGGATCCTCAGACCACAATACGATATCAACCTGTTCGCCTCCAAGCTCATTGCGAACTGCCGTCACGCGCGAACCACGCATCCCGACGCAGGTACCAATCGGATCAATGCGATTGTCATAAGCAATGACAGCAATTTTTGCACGCACACCGGGATCACGAGCTGCACCTTTTATTTCCAGCAGCCCCTGTTCAATTTCAGGCACTTCGTTCTCAAAGAGCTGCTTGATAAATTCAGGTGCCGTTCTTGAGAGAATCACTTGTTGACCACGAGCGGCACGATCTATGCGTAAAACCCATGCGCGGACTCGATCGCCTAAGCGTAAATTCTCCTTCGGGATCATCTCGCTACGCGGCAGTCTAGCCTCTATTTTTCCAACTTCAACGATGGCATCGCCCTTGTCCATCCTCTTGACTGTGCCAGAGACAATGGTTTCACCGCGCTCCAAGAAGTCGTTGAGCATCTGCTCACGCTCAGCATCACGAATACGCTGCAAGATGGCTTGCTTAGCCGCTTGCGCGCCGATTCGCCCGAACTCAACCGGCTCCACTGGCTCTTCGATATACTCGCCAACCTGAATATCAGGGAAGGATTCTTGTGCGTCGGTCAGAAGCTCCTGGCGATCAGGTTCCTGCAGTCCTGCGTCATCAGGAACGACGAGCCAGCGACGAAAGCCCTCGTGTTCGCCAGTCGCTCGATCGACAGCCACACGTATGTCAGCATCTTGATCAAAACGTTTTTTCATGGCTGACGCCAAGGCGCCCTCTAGTGCTTCGAACACCACCTCACGGCTAACGTTCTTTTCACGCGCCAAAGCATCAACTAGCAACAAAATTTCGCGACTCATCGCTTTCTACCCTTGAAATCTAGGAGCGGATCAAGCTTTGCACGCTCCACGTCAGTGACGTCAAACGCTACCCGCTTGGTCTCAGCCTTATTTTCCTGATACTCAACAACAAACTGCTTCGAGCCATCTTGCTCACAAGACCGCTGCAAAACACCCTGAAACGAACGTCGACCTTGAACTGCGTCTCTCAGTCGTACATCAATACGCTCACCCACAAACCTTTCGAAATCACGCTCGGTCCTCAAAGGACGATCCACACCAGGTGACCCAACCTCGAGACGCCGATAGTCGATTCCTTCCACCTCAAAGACCCGCGACAACTGTCGCGATACGCGCTCACAGTCCTCAATTTTGATGTCGGACACCAGTCCGCCCTCCCCTGTGAATGGACGATCGATCGTCACGCGCAGCAATCCTAGAGGGGCACGCTCTACATCAACGACTTCCAAATCCAAGGCCGCGACGGCTTCTCGGGTTAACTCGATTAAATCTTTCATACCCTAAAAAAAATGGGCTGTTGAACAGCCCATTTGTATCTGGCGGTCGGTCGCATAGGTCGCGCACAATACGGACCTGAAAAACCAACATTCAACATAGGAGTTTACCACGAAACACCCGTCACACGCTGACTGAATCGCCCACTATTCCAGTAGTTAGCGGTTCTTCAAAAACCCTAGTCGTGACTCATGGGCTTTAGCGCCAGATGGTTGCCAATCATCGTCGCGTCGCGGACCGGATCCGCTGCGTTGACTGCGCCCCTTACTCGAACCTGGCTTACCAGGCTTTGGGGCCCCTTTGCGCGCTTGATGCTTACCAACCGGTTGATTTCCCGGGGCTGAGGATCCCTTACCCCTGCGGCCCGCTGATACAGCTCCTGGATGGCCATTAGCAAATCCGCCTGTCACGGTCATCACAGAGGTCACCAGCGGATCAGGACTACCTGCTGCTTTGCCGTTGCGGGGCTTGCCAGATTGCCCTCGATGACGACCGGTCGCCGGTGCCGCTTTTTTCTGACCACCGAAACCTGGAGGCAAAGCACTGTCATGGCTAACTGGCTGCTTAGCTTGCCGACCCCGGGCACCACGTTTTACGCTGTCGTCGTCCTCGTCTTTTAGCAAACCCACTTGAACCAACAAGGCATTCACCAAGTCACCGCTCAGCTCTTCCCAGCGCCCCCGCCTCAAGTTATTTGGCAGAACGATCTCGCCAAACCGAGTCCGAATCAAACGGCTAACTGTCAAACCCACTGACTCGAAAATTCGGCGCACTTCGCGATTTCTACCCTCTTGCAGCGTGACCCGATACCATCGATTGCTGCCCTCGCCACCAAGGAATTCAACGCTACCAAAACGGGCTACACCGTCATCTAGCTCGACGCCTTCTATCAACTTCAATCGGATTTCATCACTCAAATCACCTAGAACACGCACTGCATATTCACGCTCGTTCCCATAACGCGGGTGCATGAGTCGATTAGCCAGGTCGCCTGACGTGGTCAGTATCAACAAGCCTTCAGTATTTAGGTCGAGTCGACCCACTGAAAGCCACTTTCCAGTTTTGATGCGCGGTAACCTTGAAAACACCGTGGCTCGCCCGGCTGGATCGTCATGACTAACAATTTCACCCGCAGGTTTGTGATAGAGCACGACTCGAGGCGGCTTTTTGCTAGCGTTGCGGTTAACTGGTTTGCCGTTAACCCGAACCACATCTGATGTGCTTACGCGTTGACCGATATGAGCAGGTTCACCATTGACCGAGACGCGGCCAGCGATGATCAGCTCCTCCATATCTCGACGTGACCCGATGCCAGCCTGAGCAAGAACCTTGTGCAGCTTTGGCATCAGTAGTTCACTTTGCAAGTACTTACCGAGCCGTTGTGCAGTTTTTGGAGTCTGTTCGAGATAATTCAGAGCGGTGGCTGGAGTATCCTCCTCCACCATCGGTCCGTCAGAAACAAGCTCTGACTGATTTGCGGATCTTGCCTCAGTTGCAGCATCATCCTGCTCTGCGGCCTGCACCACTGGTGCGCGGCGCCGCCGAAATGGTGCTCGCACCTTACTGGATTTTGATTTTTTAGGGCGCGTCGACGTCTCAGACGCCGAACCGTCTTGCTGTGTGTGGCCAATCTCTGTCTTATCAGTCGGCATCGATTCAACCGAGTCCGGTGCGTGATTGTCTGTTTGTTGTGCGGTCACGATTACTCCGATTCACGCGAGGAAATGGGATGAGGGCTATTCGAATCATCTTCAGACTCGGTTGTACTTGGCTGTTGCGCAGCCTCCTCGGATTGCGTTTCATGAATATCAGATACTGAAAGGGATAGATCAGCGATCGGCGGTGTATGCTGGACTGTCTCTAGCCCATCGTTCAGATCCGAGGGATCAACGCCTGATTCCGTCGATGCGGCATCATCTTGTGCCTCATCGGATGTCAAAACGTCAGATTCAGAGTCGGCATGTTCCAAGACATCAGCCTCCATCTGGTCGTCGATCAAAGTCGGGGAGTCACACTCATCACTCACACCCGGCTGAATCGAATCAGACTGAGTTTGCTCAAGCACAAGCCCGCCGTCTTGCTGAGACTGCTCAGCGATTGGTTGTAGAGCGGGCAATTCGTCTAGTGCTCGAAGACCTAAATCATCCAAAAATAATTTTGTAGTGCCTAATAAAGCAGGTCGCCCCGGCCCGTCACGGTGCCCTATGGTCTCAACCCAGCCGCGGTCCTCGAGTGTTTTGATGATTTGCGAAGAGACGGTCACACCGCGAATAGCTTCAATATCACCTCGCGTGACAGGTTGCTTCCAAGCAATAATTGCTAGCGTTTCCAAGACCGCACGCGAGTATTTAGGAGCTCGCTCCGGATTGAGTCGCTCCAAAAAACGTTGCATTTGAATACGACTTTGAAACCGCCAACCTGTTGAAATCTCGACAAGCTCCAGCCCTCGATCTTGCCAATTAATCTGCAATGCCTCTAACCAACCTCTAACGTGCTCTGCACTGACTTCTTCAGGCTCAAACAGTTTTTGCAAAGCGGCAAGGCTCATTGGCGCATCCGCACATAGCAACGCAGTTTCTACCACGTTTATTGCTTGCTGGTCTTCCATAGTTCTCCAAGAGTCACGCTGACTCCACTTCCTTCACTAGTCCCAACTTGATGAGCAAGGGACGATTTGCTATACTTTATTCCATCAGACGCGGGGTGGAGCAGTCTGGCAGCTCGTCGGGCTCATAACCCGAAGGTCGTAGGTTCAAATCCTGCCCCCGCAACCAACATCAAAAGCCGGCTGTCTGCCGGTTTTTTCATTTCTAGCCGGTTTTTTTCATCTTTTGTTTTGACAGTTGTTTTGCTTTCGGCCATTCGCCGGTGCTTGGCCACAGCGACACACTTAATACCTAAACACAGCACACCCAACAGCCCTTCACCCTGCCAAAACACAAACACGAGTCGTATTACCAGACAGCCACAGCAGTTTTACTGTTCAGACTCATCCACGTTTTTGTTGCTTACTGAGTACCAATTGATTGCCAACCGAAACTCTGAGGCTGGGAGCAGCGGGACTCCGATCGATAAATCCAGACGAAATTAATTTGGCGACGCTGACCTCTCAACACCACACATTGTAGGGAGAGAGATTTCCAAAAAGTCTCAATTTGACCAGGCGAGGCCCTGCGCCACAGCAAGACAACCATGCTTGACTTTGGCAGGTTCGGTCATCTTAAACAACCGACAGCTACACGGCAAGAAGCCTCAAGCCGTTGCGTAGTGTATATCAAGCGCTCTCAAGGGGCAAACTAGCCACAAGACGAAACCGCTGCCCTAGAAACGGCGCATGCTGCAGCGTTTTGACTAAAGCGCTGTCAGTAGAGGCCTGAGTAACAATCAATATGCCAGCCACCTCAGGCTCTTGGCGTCGAAGCAGTCGTAAAAACAAACGGCTAAGCGAACCCGCTAATTCAGAACGCATTGAGCAGCATAGACACCCTTGTGAATCTGCAAGCTCATCAGTTCCAATTAAAACCGTGCGCAGTTCAGTCGGCCAGTCATTCGCTGACGTATTGGCAGCAAACACAACAAGCCTGCCAAGATCAGACGCTACCAACCCCGTTAGCAACACATTCGAAACACGCTGCGGCGTTGCGTTTAACAAAACGAGCACAGGCAGGCGCCGGTCAGTATGATCTGAGCGTAAGATTTGTACCAGGTGTTGTTCGGCAGTTAGGTTTGTTTTTGAGAACATAGCGACTTTTTAAAGGGCCTAGGATTAAACCGACGCCCCCGCTCAAAAAATGCCAGCAGCTGACAACAGGTAATTAACACTCTATCCATGATTCCATAAAACTCAATGATTAAATCAGAATCCCAACAACTAGTCGATCTAGCCATCACCTCACGGCGTTCAATCCGGGCTTTTCTACCAACGCCGATTGCACATGAGGACATCAAACAAATCTTGGCCGTCGCCTCGAGGGCGCCGTCTGGGACCAACACACAACCTTGGCGCGTTTATGTTGTGACTGGTTCTAGGCTTGCGACGATGAGCCAAGAGATCGTACAGGCATTTATGAATCCTTCGCCGTCAGACGACTTTGCTGATGAATACCAATACTATCCCGACAAGTGGTTTTCTCCTTACATTGAACGCAGACGTAAAGTTGGCTTTGATTTGTACGGCCTGCTCGGGCTTGGTAAAGATGACAAATTAGGCATGAAAGAACAACACGCGCGAAACTTCAAGTTCTTTGATGCTCCGGTCGGTTTGATATTTAGCATCGATCGCAATATGGGGACGGGCTCATGGCTCGATTTTGGTTGCTTCATGCAAAACATCATGATTGCGGCACGAGGACGAGGTCTAGACACTTGCCCGCAAGCAGCATTTAACGCTTACCACAAGATCATTCGCCGTCACACTGGCATGGCAGACAATGAAATTATGATGTGTGGGATGTCGATGGGTTATGCAGACGACACCAAAATCGAGAACACGCTCATTACCGAGCGCGAACCCGTGGAAAGTTTTGCAACGTTTTTGGAGTGATACGAGATCACGCCTTAGGTCAAGGCAGCTCGGGAATGTAACCGCTGAGAAACTTTGGCAACCGCGATCGCGATAGCCGCAATGACAACACCGGCCAGACTTAACTGCAGGTGACTTAGCCCCAAGTCACCGCCACCGGG
Organism: Orrella daihaiensis; assembly: GCF_022811525.1. Lineage (NCBI taxonomy): Bacteria > Pseudomonadati > Pseudomonadota > Betaproteobacteria > Burkholderiales > Alcaligenaceae > Orrella > Orrella daihaiensis. Next base: position 1,732,104 of record NZ_CP063982.1, read on the forward strand.
TATCGCCATTGCCAAGCCACCAGCAGCCAAAAGCACACGCGAGAACAAACCAAGTGTGCCGGTGTGCATCGAGCCAACCTTCAACAGGTAGCCCTCTAGCGCTGAGGCAATCAAGGCAATACCAACAATCGCCGTGATCAGCACCACAATAATGTCCGATAGGTCGCCACGTAGAATCAACGCCGGATTAAGTACGAAGAAAAACGGTACGAAGTACATGGCGCTACCGAGGCGCATGGACTGAACCCCAACCTCTACCGGGCGTGCACCGGCTACTCCGGCTGCCACAAATGATGCCAGCGACACCGGCGGCGTAATGAAAGACACCATTCCCCAGTACATCATGAACAGATGTACGGCCAAAGGATCAAATCCAGCAGCAACCAAGGGCGGCGCCAAAACAATAGCCAGGAATATGTAGCACGCCGTAATTGTCATCCCCATGCCAAAGATAAAACTCGTCAACGCACCCATGACTAGCAGCACGTAGACGTTATTGCCCGCTAGGTAAATCAAGTCATTTGCCAATGTACCGGCCAGTCCGGTAACTGACATGGCACCGATAATCAGTCCAACCCCAGCCAATAGAGCCGCCAGCTCCGCCAATGATGCCGTCACACCAGTTAGTAGTTTCCCAAGCTTTGTCCAATTAAGTCGATATTTCGGGCTGAACTGGTTGATCACCAAAAGCAAGGCAGTCGCATAAAAAGGAGCAAGTGACTCCACTTGTTCAACTAAAAGCAAGTAAATCAGAACCACAAAAACGATGATGTACTGCCAGCCCTCTTTCATGGTCTGCCTTATTGAGGGTAACTCCTCAATAGGTAACCCCTTAAGCCCATGGCGAGCGGCGTAACCGTCAATTTGCATGAACAGCGCGAAGTAGAAAAGAATCGAGGGCACCGCCGCCGCAATGGCGATCTGCGCGTAAGGCATGCCCAGAAAGGCAGCCATAACAAAGGCCGTCGCGCCCATAATTGGTGGCATCAACACACCACCGGTCGAGGCACATGCTTCCACACCGCCAGCGTACTTGCCAGAGAACCCCGTACGCTTCATCGCAGGGATTGTAACCACGCCAGTGGTCAGCACATTTGAAACCACGCTACCAGACACTGAGCCCATCAGTCCACTGGCAAAAATCGACACTTTGGCAGGTCCACCACGAACCTTACCGAATAGCGCAAAGGCGATGTTATTGAAAAACTCTGAGGCACCCGTAAACTGCAGTACTGCCCCAAACATCACGAAACCTATCACCAACTCCCCAAAAGCGCGCATTGGGATACCCAGCACACTCTCGCTACTAGTGAAGTGATAGCCGATGGTGGTCATCAAATCTTGTGGCAGCCCGGCGATTGGACCGGGCATCATCCCGGCGTAAATGGGATACAAAGAGATGATCGTGACCACAACAAATACTGCGGTTCCACCTGCACGGCGGGTCGCTTCTAGCAATAACAACCAGCCAACTGCTGCAATGTAGACGGCAGTGTCAGGGGCCATAAACTCCCAGCCCTCAGAAATAATCCGCTTACTGTTGTAGGCAAAATAGCCGAACACAACGATGGTTAATAGAAAGCAGACGGCGTCATACCAGGGAACCTGATTGCGCGCCGCCCGCTTGGTTGCCGGCACAAACAAAAACACCAGACCAATTAATAACGCAGCCAGCAGGTACAAGTAGGACGTGTCAATCAGGACCACGCCAACGAAGAAACCCCAGTTAAGGAGTTGGTTCAGGGCAAGAAACAGAGCAGTCACCCCGAAGGTAACCGCCACTGCCTTCCAAAACCCTGTCAACACCCGAACCCGGGACTCGCTTTCACCTGCAGCAGCAGGGCTGCCACTAGGAAGTCCAGCCCCACTGCCATTTGCCGCTTGCTGCATGATTATTTGTTCTCGTCTCGAATGCTAGCTATTTCACTACTGGCTGCTTGATCACCAACTTGTCATCACTGGATCCATGCCAGCCTTGGTCAGAGCCTCTGCACGAGTTTTCATCCAATCCTTGGCGAACTCCTGATCGTTGGCGTGGGAGCGAGCCTTCACCGCTTTCCATGCATCAGCCAGGATTTGCTGACGCTTGACCAGCATATCGTTGTTTTTCTGATGCGCATCGGTCCAGACACCCTTTTCCTTAAAGTACGCGATGGCACCATCGTGATAAGGAATCACCCATTCAAGCTTTTGACGATCCATTCCCCAGCCGACGTTACCAGGCGCTGCGTCCTTGTACATATCAAAGGTGTCCACCATGGCGGTGACCACAGCCTTGGCAAGCTTAGGATCCTGATCTGCATAGGTCATGAGCACTGGGTAAGGATAAGAAGCTGATACCGCTGGTTTCTCCTTGCTAATACCTGCTCCTTCCGTACCATTGGCGGGATAAAAGAACGGGGCAATCGCCTGTAGACGCTTCCAGCCCTCTGTATTGTTGGGGTCCATGACGGGGTACTGAATGCCGCGGGGGGATTTTTCAAGTGCGTACGCTTTGCCCGAAATAGACGAGGTGAAAGCAGCGTCTGCCTGCCCGTTAGCGACTCCATCCATGGCCGCGCCAAAACCACCAAACTCAACCTTTTGGACATCATCCCATGTCAAGTTAGCAAATGCCAAAATAGCAGTGATGTTCTGATTCAACGACGGCGCACCGATAACCCAGGCAACACGCTTGCCCTTCAAATCGGCAGGCGTGTTCACGCCGGCATCACCAGCCGCTACAGCAGTCAAAACCTGGTCGGAATTGTTCAATAACAACGCCCGCACTGGCTGAGGCCCCCAGTTCGGGGTGCCAAAATCATAAAACCCCTCCTGAGCCATGTAGCTGCCGCCTACACCGTTGGCCGAGAATTGCACCTTGCCCTCGCGCAATGGCAATGTGCGCGACACGTCGTTTTTGCCTGGCAGAACACGCAGATTGGTTCCATACTTTTGTTTGAATGCGTTACCGATGGCCACAGCCTGGTTATAGCCGCCAGAGCCCACGTCATAGGCACTCCAAGCTAAGGTGCCAGGTAAACCGATGTTGTTGCTCTGGGCAACAGCACCACCTGCAAAAAGCGCACCTGCGACTGCAAAACTGACAGCACTTAGGGTTTTCTTCATCAGAGCCTCCAAGGAGATAAACGGGGGAGATCCAATTTACGGTTCCCCCAACTGTTAAACAGACCCGGCTTTAGCCGTTGTTGTAAATTCGAGTCGAGTGTATCGGAAAAGATCTCCGGATCTTTTTGAGTGTTTTCCCGAACAAAATAGACCTTAGAGAAGCAGAAGCTCAATTGCGCGGCGCAACAAAAGCCTAGATAAACTAATCCAGTCGTCGTCAAAGAGGCAACACCTCGGTACCCTCCTACGATCCTTTTTCCCTAACTCAGTCCAGCCGAACACTACAGCCATTATGATCCAGCAGTATCAAAGCCAAAGAAATCGGACAGCCCATGTTTTTACGTATGGGTCATTGATGTACCCTGAAATCTTTGAACAGGTCGCCGGCGTCTTACCCCAATCTGTGCTGGCTACAGCACATCACTGGCGCAGGCACTCACTGGCAGGTCGCACTTACCCAGGCGCCCTGCCCGATAGCACCGGCCAATCCACAATTACGGGGGTGCTATGGCTGAACGTTTCATCGCTTGCGATTTCTGCACTTGATCGATTCGAGGGACAGGAATACCGGCGCGTCGGCATTGACGTCACGACATCAGACGGCAAAAAATTTCAAGCAAATATTTATCAATGGCTCTTGCCCACGCAGATTTTGTGGGATGACTGGTGTACCGAGAGCTTCGAACAAAATCACCGGCAGAATTTCGTTCAAACCCATGGCGTGAGTCAGGATTCAAAAACCAGATAGAGTGGCTTGAGTACAATCTGCTCGACAAAACTATGACGACACGATCACTAGTCGCACTGACCCAGACAAATGGATACGTTTTTTTATTTCTTAATCTATCTTGCCCTGGTCAGTTGGATTAGCTATCTACCGATTGTTACCACCAAACGATATGCCCCGCCTTATTTCTGGCGCTGGACGTTACTGGTTACCGGAACTGGCCCACTACTTTCATTGCTAAGCATCGCTGGCTTTGCTTTAACGGCTCCATCAGGAAGCGGCTTTGATTCATTCATGATGACAGGCCTTTTCATCCTTTTGTTGATCATCCCATTTCAACTGCTCGTGCCAATGACGGTTTATTTGTTCATCTGTAGCAGCCTTAAAGAAAGGCGCGCAGAACTTGAGGCACAAAATACCCACAGCGATTAATTAAGCGGGCACGCTTGGTCAAGCGACGTGACTTCGGTCGCTGTCTGCTCAATTCCCAACCACCACCACCGACTTGGGTAAAAGCAACTTCCTTTTGCTGGTCTATAACAATAATGATTTTCATTTACTATTGTATAATTCCATTGTCAAAATAACAATCTTTTGGCGACTAAAAGAAAATTACACATACATATCAACAAGATAGAGAAGGATAAGAACATGGCATCCGAAACAATGCCACTAAGCATGGCGCAGGCCGGGGTTGCGCTACGAATTAGCACCATATTGGGCGGTTCTAGCTTGCTACGCAAACTGACGGAGATGGGTTTGAACGCAGGCACAGAACTCCAAATTCGCCAACAGCAGCGTGGATCAGTCGTCGTATGCAGGGGAAATATGCGCTACGCCATTGGACTAGGCATGGCCCACAAAATCATGGTCGAAATTATCTGAACAAACTGAACCGCACTCATCAAATCATACGGGAAGCTCAAATGCGCACATTAGGCGAACTAAAAACTGGAGATCAGGCAAAGGTAATCGGACTTACAGGCGGTGGCTCAAGTTATCGCCGCAAATTACTGGCAATGGGACTAACGCCTGCAACAGTCTTGGAAGTTTTACGCATGGCGCCCATGGGGGATCCTGTAGAGATCCGAATCCGTGGTTGCAATCTATCTCTGCGTCGCGAAGAGGCCAGCCTAGTCAACGTAGAGGTGCTGTAAGTGCAGAATTACACCCGTCGAACTATCGGACTCATCGGTAACCCCAATTGCGGCAAGACCACCCTTTTTAATGCGTTGACTGGTTCTAAGCAACGTGTGGGCAATTGGCCAGGTGTCACCGTTGAGCGCAAGAGTGGCTTTTACCGTCACAACGACCATGAAATCGAAGTTATTGACTTGCCAGGAACTTATTCGCTTGATGTGGTTGATCATGCCATCTCCCTTGACGAGATGGTGGCGCGTCAGTACATGCAGCAAGGCGAAGCTGATTTGATTATCAACATCGTCGACGCATCCAATTTAGAACGCAATCTTTACCTGACAACGCAACTTGCTGATATGGGTATGCCACTTCTGGTGGTCTTGAATATGATGGATGTTGCCCAAACGAAAGGCATTCGTATCGATGTTCAGCGGCTCGAGCAAATGCTTGGATGCCCCGTCCTAACCGTCATTGCGTCAGAAGGCCGTGGCATAACTGAGCTCAAAAACAGCATTGCACTGGCAACACAAGTAGGCACACGACCGCGCGTCAGCGTCCAATTTAATCAGCAGATTGAAGCATCGATTAGTGAAATACAAAATTCATTGACTCGAAATCAGCCGGACCAACAAAATCCAAGGCTGACTGCGATACGCCTGCTCGAGGGCGATCAATCTGCACATCAAAGCGTAGACAGTCATAGCTCCTTACTCGCTAAAAAACTGGCGACTGAACACGGAGATGATCTCGATTTGCTGATGGCTGATGGTCGCTTCGGACTAGCTAATGAGATTTGCAAAACCTGCGTTCAAGCACAAGGCCGTATTACAAGAGACACCACCGATCGAATTGATGGTGTTGTACTGAACCGCGTGCTCGGCATACCAATTTTTTTGTTGATGATGTACTTGATGTTCATGCTGACCATCAATGCCGGCGGAGCTTTTATTGACTTCTTCGACATGGCCGCAGCTGCCGTGTTTGTCGACGGCTTTGCTCAATGGCTTCAGATCATAGGGTCGCCGCAGTGGCTAACCGTCATGCTGGCTAATGGAATAGGTGGCGGAATCCAGACTGTCGCTACTTTTATCCCAATCATCGGTTTCCTTTACTTGTTTTTGTCGTTACTCGAAGACTCAGGCTACATGGCTCGCGCTGCATTTGTGATGGATCGGTTTATGCGTTGGATCGGTCTCCCCGGTAAATCTTTTGTGCCACTGATTGTTGGATTCGGTTGTAACGTGCCAGCCATCATGGCTACTCGAACACTCGAGCATCGTCGTGATCGACTTCTAACCATCGCGATGGCTCCATTTATGTCGTGCGGTGCCCGTTTACCTGTCTATGTTCTGTTTGCCGCGGCTTTTTTCCCGAGCCATGCACAAAACGTGGTGTTTGCGCTTTATCTGATTGGAATAGCAGCCGCGGTAATGACGGGCCTAATTTTGAAGAGCTCGTTGCTCAAGGGTGAGGTGACACCCTTCATTATGGAACTTCCGCCCTATCATTTACCAACACTGAGGGGCGTATTGATTCACACGTGGGATCGTCTAAAAGGGTTTGTCATAAGAGCCGGACGAATTATTGTGCCCATGGTGTTAGTTCTAAATTTTCTGAACGCACTCGGTACTGACGGCTCATTCGGAAATGAGGATAGCAACTCATCGGTATTAGCGGAGATCGGCAGAACCATCTCGCCAGCATTTTCTCCATTTGGACTTAACGCAGAAAACTGGCCTGCAGCTGTGGGAATTTTTACAGGCGTTCTTGCCAAGGAAGCCGTCGTCGGCACGCTCAATGCCACATATGAGTCTCTGGCCAAAAGCGATGCAGTTCAACGGGGTGAAACACCAGCACCTGAGGAACCTTTCGATCTAGCGGTTGCGCTAAACGAGGCGGTGGCAACCATCCCGGCAAATCTAGTCGATGCGCTAAACAGCTGGACGGATCCCTTGGGAATCAATGTTGGGGACTTAACTGATCTACAGGCTGCATCTGAAGATCAAGAAGTCTCTGTTGGTACCTTTGGTGCGATGGCTGAGCGTTTTGATGGGTCCGCTGGTGCCTTCGCATACCTGCTGTTTATCCTGCTTTACTTCCCATGCACTGCAGCAACCGCTGCCGTCTATCAAGAAAGTGGCACCCGCTGGATGTTATTTGTCGTAGCTTGGACAACCGGCCTAGGCTATGGACTCGCGACCCTATGGTACCAAGCGGCTAATTTTGAACGTGCCCCAATGACCGCTACTGCATGGATTGTTGGCACCTTGATGCTCTTTTTTGCCGCACTGGCTGCCATGAGGCGTTATGGCAAGGTGCAAAGGTCGCTGCCAGCAACCGTCATTCATAGCACGTAAGGAAATTGACATGATTCTAAGCAAAGTCACGAACTATCTAAAACTGAATCGTCGGGCTGCCTTGCTAGATATGGCTTGCGTGCTGGACATCAGCCCCGAAGCTCTTCGCCATATGCTTGATCGCCTGGAAATCCGCGGCACTATACGTCGCTTACCAACCGGTACTACATGCGGTGGCGGTTGCAACAAATGCAAGCCACAAGACATTGAACTTTATGAGTGGTGCTGCTAATCACCCTTCTGGGCAGTACGCCATTATGTTGTGCGCTGCCCATCAGCATCGCTTATCGTGTGTTACGAAACTTTAGCCCGCCGATACTAGTCCCCGATCCCTAGCCCATGAGACAACTTCATTTCAGAACCTGTAGATACGGTGCATTCGCGCAAGCGAGCTAGCACCGATCCGACACACGTTTTGTAAATCATATGGAGATGTTTCATGGTACGTCATGCACTGGCCAGTGCCCTCGCACTGGCAATCACTGCCACTATCAATTCAGCAGCACACGCTTTTTTTCCGTTTGTGACAGACGACACCGGAACACAAGGCCAAGGCGGCAGTCAGATTGAAGTTAACTATGAATTTGTCAAAGAACATAATGATGAGATTGATCTCGAGGGACGTGTCATTGGCACTGGATCAGGTACCAGCAATATCTTCCCTACTTCCTACACGTATGGCATCACTAATAATCTAGATTTATTCATTGGACTAGCGCGTCAAAGCAGTCCAGTTAGTGGTTGGCTAAATAGCGAAATAGGTGCAAAGTGGGTCTTTGCCGGTGAGCAGACCAAGGATTGGAGCTTCGCTGTCAAACCTACCCTGCTCTTGCCTGTCAGCAAAAATATGCAAAATCAGGGGCTTGGCAATTCCAAAACCAATCTTGGAATCACACTGGTCAGTTCGTATGTTGCTGATAAACACGAACTGCACTTAAACCTTGATTACACAAGCAATCGTTATGCGATGTCAGCGGATTCAGAAGACCAAAGAAAATCGCTTTGGCGCGTATCAGCGGCACCTGTCTATGTGATCAATGATCGATGGAAGGCCGGTATTGACATAGGAATCCAGACCAATCCAAGCTATAGCAGCAAGTATCAGGCTTTCGGTGAACTTGGTCTGCAGTATGCACCCATGAAAAACTTACAGCTCGGATTAGGCCTGATCAGCACCACCGCACTGAACTCTTCAGACAATGGCTGGAGTTACGCAATTACAACGGGCGTGGCCTATCAGTTCTGACGCCTGCAGTAAAGATGAACCCTGCCTGGTATCAGTGCGCATATCTGTAAGCACCTTACCCGGCAGGCTAGTCATGCGACATTACCTGGATTACCGTTTAGTACGCAAAGCCCATTGCTTTTTTGCCTAATGGCTACAATGACAGGCAACCCTTGGTCACAATAAAGTCGACGACCGTATCAAGGCCGTGACCTGACTTCAAATCAGTCATCACCCAAGGACGCTCAGGCCGCATACGGTCAGTGTCGTGGCGCATTACATCAAGATTGGCACCAACATAGGGAGCGAGGTCAATCTTGTTAATCACGAGCAAGTCACTGCGAGTAATGCCGGGCCCGCCTTTGCGTGGAATTTTTTCACCACCAGCAACATCGATTACATAGATCGTTAAATCAGACAAGTCAGGACTAAATGTAGCCGCAAGATTGTCGCCTCCAGATTCTATGAAAATGAGCTCAAGTCCGGGAAACCGATGCTGCATGCGCTCTACAGCCTCGAGATTAATCGAGGCATCCTCCCGAATCGCAGTGTGAGGACATCCGCCAGTCTCAACGCCCAGAATACGGTCGGCTGGCAACGCACCAGCGGCCACTAGCAGCCGCTCATCCTCCTTGGTGTAGATATCATTGGTCACCACAGCAAGATTAAATCTGTCGCGCATACGCTTACACAACATTTCTACCAAGGTGGTTTTGCCAGAACCTACAGGACCACCAACACCAACTCGCAGCGCACTACTGAGTGAGCTCATCTCTTAACTCCTGAATAAACGTGCATATTGGATCTCGTGCTGGGTGCTAGCCAACATCAAACCGATCGGTGCCGAGCCGGCATTTGCCATGACTGTGTTCGATGCAATTTCTATAACCTCCAGAATCTTGGGTTTAAGCGCGTGAATCAGCGACTGGCCGTCCTGTTGCCCGAGCGGCACAAGCTTCACGGCCCCCAAGACCTGGTTATCGATCCACGACCATAACCAGGCGGCCATCGCAGCGTGAAGCTCTAGCCGACGGAAGCCACATAACGCTGCATGCGCTGCTGTGTAATCTGTTTGCAGGACTTGCTTGACGGTATCTGGAATGCCAGTTGCCTGACTCTGTAGTTGTTGAATATCAATTGCTCGCCATTGATCGTATAACCGAACCATTGCGTGCCCCATTTGCATCGCCTCAAGCCTTAACTCCGCTGTTTCCCTCAAGGCATTTAGCATCTGGGTAGCTGATTCAACAGTCATCCAATCATCATCGCGAGCAGCGTCGTAAATCACTTTCCACCAGGGCATCTCTTGTCGCGCGATCACAAGTAACAGGTAGTCATTTATCCAAGTCTTGGCCGAACGTAAATCATGTACAGTACCTGCATGACAGGCTTGTTCCAGCCCTTGCGAGTAAGCAAACCCGCCAATCGGCAAACTGGCACTGGCCAGATGCATAGCATCAAGCCAATGATGCTGATCAATCATGATGATTACCTCGGGCGTGATGAGCGGCAATTGACAACATCTCACCGATATTGCCCATCGCCCGATCTAACGGTTCATCATCACCATGGTGATGGTGACCCCCTGCATAGGCCCCTGATTCAGGCTCAAACACTTGTTCGACCATTTCTACATGGCCACCCAGTTGCAGAATCATTTTTTCTAGAACAGCGTCTGGCTCAATCAAAATGGCCCCTTCCCTGATCATGGCTCTTACATGGCGGTTGGCCAAGTGGTAAATCATTCGCATCAAACTAAGATTTGTATCTGCACGGATTTGCATCAAGGGCTCAACAGCAGCTTGAATGATCAATGCATTTCCATTAGCTGATAACAACACGTCGTTGGCCTGCAGAAACTGACCACGCGGCAACACCACGGCCGCTGCCTGGCCGTCTGGCAACATAAGCGCCAAACGGTTACGTTGGCGCTCATTACAAGTTAGTTGCACCACTTGAGCGTCACTCAAGCTCAACTGTGATACTTCGCGAATCAGCTTGTCGTAAAGAACAGGCATGGTCAAAACAAAAAGTATCGTTGTGCCATCGGTAAAACCGACGCTGGTTCGCAATCAAGCAAAACTCCATCAGCATAGACTTTGTAGTTTTCCGGGTGAACCGTGATTTGAGGCGTCGCATCGTTAAGCTTCATATCGACTTTGCTTATCTTTCTAATATTGCCAACGGGGCTGATCAGTCGGTTCAGACCCAATCGATCTGGCACACCCTGCGCTATAGCTGCGTGTGAAAGAAACGTAATGCTCGTTTGGCCCACCGCTCTGGTCGAGCAGCCAAACTGTGGTCTGTAATGGACCGGTTGTGGTGTTGGAATTGATGCATTTGGATCGCCCATTAAGGCAGTCGCGATCATCCCACCCTTAATTACCGTGGTTGGCTTTACCCCGAAAAATGCCGGGCGCCAAATGACTAAATCGGCCAACTTGCCGACCTCGATCGAACCAACCTCATGGGCAATTCCATGGGTAACAGCCTGATTAATCGTGTACTTGGCGATGTAACGTTTAATCCGATTATTATCATTCGAACTCGGATCGCTTAAACCGCCAGCTGACAGTGCACCAAACTGCTGTTTCATTTTGTGGGCGGTTTGCCACGTACGCATAATCGTCTCACCCACCCTGCCCATTGCCTGACTGTCTGATGCAATCATCGAAAAGGCACCCATATCATGCAGGATATCTTCAGCCGCGATAGTCTCACGACGAATCCGACTTTCTGCAAATGCTATGTCCTCTGCGATGCTAGCATCCAGATGATGGCATACCATGAGCATATCCAGATGCTCGTCGATCGTATTGATCGTATAGGGTCGTGTAGGGTTGGTCGAAGACGGTAAAACGTAAGGGTATTGGCAGGCACGGATAATGTCAGGTGCGTGACCTCCACCAGCTCCTTCGGTGTGGTACGTATGGATTACGCGTCCTTTGATGGCAGCAATTGTTGATTCAACAAAACCCGACTCATTCAATGTGTCAGTGTGAATAGCGACCTGTGTGTCAGTCTGCTCAGCAATATTCAGGCAGTTATCGATCGCCGCTGGCGTACTGCCCCAATCTTCATGCAGCTTTAACCCGATCGCGCCAGCCTCAATCTGCTCGAGTAAAGGCGCTGGCAATGAGGCATTGCCTTTGCCAAGAAAACCGAGATTCATGGGATAGGTTTCAGCGGCCTGCAGCATACGAGCCAAATACCAAGGACCCGGTGTCACCGTGGTTGCGAACGTGCCAGTAGCCGGACCAGTACCACCGCCGATCATCGTCGTGATACCAGACGTTAGAGCCTCTTCAATCTGCTGTGGACAAATAAAATGGATGTGACTATCAATTCCGCCCGCTGTGACGATCATGCCCTCAGCAGCAATGATTTCGGTGGCAGCACCAATCACAATCGTGACCCCGGGTTGAACATCCGGATTTCCAGCCTTGCCGATGGCACTGATGCGACCGTCTTTGATGCCTATATCAGCCTTAACAATACCCCACCAATCAATAATGACCGCGTTGGTGAGCACCGTATCAGCACAATCTTTACTCATTCGCTGAGACTGCCCCATGCCGTCACGGATCACTTTGCCACCACCAAACTTAACTTCTTCACCATAAACTGTGAAATCACGCTCAATTTCAGCTAGCAGTAATGTGTCGGCAAGCCTGACGCGGTCGCCTACCGTTGGACCATACATCTCAGCATAGGCTTGTCTGGTGATTCTCATGTGTGGTCTCCTTTGATATCCAACCCACCCATGACTTTGCCTTGAAACCCATACACCGTGCGCAAGCCGCTATATTCAACCAGTTCAACATCACGTGCCTGACCAGGCTCAAACCGCACTGCTGTACCTGCTGCAATGTTCAGCCTAAAGCCCAGAACGACATCGCGGTCAAACTTCAACGATTCATTGACCTCGGCAAAATGATAGTGTGAGCCGATTTGGACTGGCCTGTCACCCGTGTTGACGACCCGTATGCTCATCGTTGGTCTGTCGGCATTAAGCTCAACATGACCAGCACGAACAATTAGCTCACCGGGGATCATGACGATATCCCCGCTTTTGGTTATCCGCGCGACGAGTGGCCCGCACACGTAGGCTGTGAAAAACAAGACTCCCCACCGCCACTAGTAATATCACACCTATCAATAGCCCATTGTCTTCAAGCATGTGTATCAAAGCGTGCACTGGCGTGTTGCCGTGCCCACTGTGAGCCACGGCTATGCCAGGCATCATCATCAAACTCAGCAAAAATCTTTCTAAACATATTTTGCTCATGTCCCATCTCCTCAATTAAGCAATCGGTTGGTGTACGGTGACTAACTTAGTGCCATCTGGGAACGTTGCCTCAACCTGTATATCGGGAATCATGTCTGCCACACCCTCCATCACCTGATCTCGGGTCAGTACATCACGCCCTTCACTCATCAGTGATGCGACGGTCTTACCGTCCCGCGCACCTTCCATAATGGCTGCAGTAATAAAGGCGATCGCCTCAGGCACATTGAGCTTCAACCCTCGCGCCAACCTTCTCTCGGCCAGTAACGCGGCGGTAAAGATCAAAAGCTTGTCTTTTTCTCTAGGTGTTAGATCCATTGCAATATCCTTCGATAGATAGGCCGCGTGTGCGGTGACATCGCTTGAAATTAAGTAGCCCACAAACGCAAGTCATTTGCAGGCAAGTTCCAATATGACTGCTTGATGAAACGCCACGCCTGCTGCATACGACGATGCATCTGAATCGGGCAACCGACTTGCCGCCCTATCAATAAACGCGGGTGTAACCTTGTCCACGCAATAGACCCACAAGCCGAACGAATAGAATCAACACGATCTTCAAACCATGGCTCAGACTCAGGGGCGATCACCCAACAAGTCGCTAGTGCATAGTTCCCACCAAGGCCAATGGGTGATTCAAACAAAGGGTCCGAACCACCCAGTCGAAGCCGATCTATCCACACCGTCTCGCCACCCAATGTGACTTTAAGCGTTTGATCAAAACACCCCAACTCAAAACGCTCACCACTGCCTTGGCGCCCAAAAATCAACAAATCCCAACCGATCATTCGGGCCTCATCACGAGCGCTAATAGTCATTACTGACTCTACATCCGCTCGATCAAATACGATGGTCTCGCTTGGCAACCATTCCAAACATCCATATAGGTCGATTTCAATCCGCTGGCTTGCACGCTTTTGATCAAATGACCCGTACCACTTGGCCGCTGAGGGAGTAGAGATCACAGCATGTGCCTCTGATGCCACCGACACATCTATCTGCAGAACATCACCACCTGCAATTCCGCCGGGCGGATGGATGACCACTGCATGACAACACTCTCGCCCATCAGGATAGAGTGGCTTCTGTATTCGAAGAGGTCCCTCATGCTTAAAACGCAGATCTGTACAGTCCGCTCTCCAGTCGAACACCAATTTCAATGACGCGTTCCAACTCACCGCATTAGCGGAGTTGGTGCTATCAGCAGAGATCAGCGGTGCAAGCACGTTTGAATACCAAAAGTATGAGACACAACAGTTTGAGCAAAAACCATGCCATTTGAGGGCAACGCGAATAGGGGCTTTTTCATCACCAAATTGGTGCATGGGTTCTATCAAGTAGTGCGTAGCTGCAGATTTGCACCAAATTCAGGCAAGGCATAGTGCCTTGCTGCGCCACCGAGTGGCGCTACGAGTGGCTTGATACATGGTTAAATTCCTTATCATCACTCAGAAACAAACCCGAGCACAAAATGCGCATTCTGATCATTAACCCTAATACGACCCATTCCATGACCGAGAAGGTCGCAACAGCTGCAAGGCGCGTTGTGTCCCCAGATACCGAGATCATTGCCAGAACCTCTGCGCATGGTCCCGTCTCTATCGAGGGCTACTACGACGAGGCGTTGAGTCTGGCAGGCTTGTTGCACGAAATCAGACGTGAACCTGACATTGATGGTGTTGTCATTGCTTGTTTTGATGACACGGGGCTTGATGCTGCTCGGTGCCTGACGGACCGCCCCGTAGTGGGCATTGGCGAAGCTGGTTATCGTATGGCAGCCATGTTGTCCAACCGTTTCTCAGTGGTAACCACTCTGTCGCGATCAGTCCCAGCTTTAGAGCACAACTTGCTACGGTATGGCCTTGAGCGCCAATGTGCGAGCGTCAGGGCATCGGACGTGCCTGTGCTGGAGCTCGAACACGGCAAACCTGAAGCAATGGCTCGGATTGAGGCCGAAATTCAAAAGGCAATCGACATCGACCATGCAGAAGCGATTGTGCTAGGCTGTGCGGGCATGACTGACCTTGCCAGTGGCCTAGCCGCTAAGTATCAAATGCCAGTGTTAGATGGCGTGGCCTGCGCAGCAGCACTGGTGGAATCCATGACTCGAATCGGACTGCGCACAACAAGGAAAGGCGGTTATGCACCGCCTCCCCCCTCCAAACTCACGATCACTTGATGCTATCAAAGAGATCTATCGGTCGGGCCTAACAGGCTAAACCGGATTCAGCAGAATGCAGCGAGCCCTATGGTTATCTGATAGCCATACTTCTTTGGGCACATCTTGTCGGCACGCGTCAGTCGCTTGTGAGCACCGGTCAGCGAATGAACAACCGGGCGGCAGATTGGCCAAATCCGGGGGAGAGCCTGCAATCGTGTGCAAGCGACTGCCTTTGGAAAAACCACCATGCGCCACGCTGCTAAGCAATGCCTTCGTGTATGGATGAGCAGGCTCGCGAATCAGGGCTCTCACGGGCCCTTCTTCAACAATTTTTCCCGCATACATAACCGCTATGCGATCGGCTACCTCCACTGCTGCACCAATATCGTGAGTGACAAAAATCACTGAAAGACCAAGTTCACGCTGCAACTCGCGCAACAATAGCAATATTTGGATTTGCACTGTCGCGTCCAGCGCAGTGGTTGGCTCATCAGCTAGTAGCAATTTGGGCCGGCTAGCAAGTGCCAATGAAATCATGGCCCTCTGACGCATACCGCCAGACATCTCGTGAGGATAGGCCGCTAATCTTCTCTCAGGGCTAGGAATCTTAACCAGTTCGAACAGCTCAAGTGCACGGGCACGCGCCGTGGCCTTATCGACACTTTCGTGGCGACGAATAGCCTCCACGATTTGGTCACCGACCGTGTACACAGGATCAAGCGCCAAGAGCGGTTCCTGAAAAATCATCGAAACCTTGCTACCCCTAAAGTCAGCCAAGGGACCTGAAGCCATTTGTAAAACATCCTCGCCATCGACCACTATATGCCCTTGCATAATGGTGCGTCGTGGTGGATGCAACCTTAGAATCGAACGCAATGTGACACTTTTGCCGGAGCCAGATTCACCAATCAAGGCGATAACCTCGCCTGCCTTGACAGACAAATTAACCCCGTCCACAGCACGGACTGGCTTTTTCCCGGCTGTAAAAGTCACAGACAAATCTTCAATACTGACAAGTGAATCCACTTCAGAAGTTACTTCAGTCATGCTGCAACCTCCATACCACTAGCTTGCTTACTGTATTTGCTATTGGGCACATACATCAGGCAAGCCACCGACTGGCCATTGGCCTGTTGCACAAGTTCTGGAATTTCCTGCGAACAGGCAGGCTTTGCTTTTGCACAACGCGTGTGGAACCGACAACCACTTGGTGGGTTGATAGGGTTAGGTGGATCTCCCGATAGAGGTGGCCGCTCAGTGCGATGGTCCGGGTCAAGCGATGGAATCGAGGAGAGTAAAGCTTGAGTATAGGGATGCTGCGGCGATTCAAATAACGTTTCACTATCCCCGATTTCAACAACTTGGCCTAGGTACATAACCATCACACGATCTGAGATGAAACGCACCACATTCAAATCATGGCTGATGAACACATAGGTCAAGCCAAACTCGTCCTTTAGATCGAGCAATAGATTCAACACTTGTGCCTCAACCGACTTATCAAGTGCAGAGACCGCCTCATCAAGCACAATCAGCCTAGGCTGAAGAGCCAAAGCTCGTGCAATATTGACTCGCTGACGCTGCCCGCCTGAAAGCTCGTGCGGATAGCGCTCGGCAAACCGACGTGGCTCCAACCCCACCTTAGCCAATAAAGATCTTGCCCGTTCAACTGACTCGCGTTTAGGCACACCATGGACCTGAGGAGCAAAGGCAATAGAGTCCTCAATCGTCAATCGAGGATTCAAAGAAGCGTAGCTGTCTTGAAACACCATCTGTGCCTGACGCCGAAACTCCTTGAGCGGTAATTGCGTACCACCTACTGTCATTCCGTCAAAAACAATTTCGCCCTGGTTGCGATCCAGCAGGTTCATGAGCAAGCGCGCGGTAGTGGACTTGCCGCAACCGGACTCTCCCACCACACTCAATGTTTCACCTTTAAACACATCGAATGAAACACCATCGACTGCACGCACAACGCCGGTGCTGCGGCCGATCAGGTCCTTGCCAAGCGGAAAGTGTTTTACCAACCTTCTAACACTTAACAAAGGTTGTGCTGGTCCACCTCGATCCAAAGAATCAACTGAAGCATCCATTAGTCTTTGATCTCCATGGCAGTGCGCAATCCATCAGACAGCATATTGAATGCGATTGATGTAATAAAGATCATCACACCAGGCAGCGCTGCAATCCATGGCTGCACGTAAATGGCCGTACGCAAGGTATTTAACATCAAACCCCACTCAGGCTCTGGCGGTTTAACCCCCAAGCCCAGAAAACTCAGTCCCGAGGCCAGGATCATTGAGACCGCGATCAGGCTAGTGGCATACACAAAGATAGGCCCCAATACGTTACCAAGCACATGAACCCGCACAATGGTCCAAGCATGAGCGCCAGATGCACGTGCGGCCTCCACAAAATCGCGGCTGCGAATTTGCGTGGTAACACTTTCAGCAACCCTGGCAATCGGCGGAATAAATACAATCGTCAGCGAAATTAAGGAATTAGTGATGCCAGCACCTAAAACACCTGACAAGGCTATCGCTAGTAACACCGACGGAAACGCATAAAAGACGTCAATCGTACGCATGATGACACTATTGACCCACCCACCACTGTAGCCCGCCAAAATCCCGATAGCAGAACCTACAACGAATGCAATAATCACGGGCGTGATTCCCATGAACAGAGATAGTTTTGCTCCAACAATCAACCGGCTGAGCATGTCACGACCTAACTCATCAGTACCAAGGAGATGTCCTTCGAAACCGATCGGCTTGAGCCGCGTCATGATTGAACCCTTATAGGGATCGTAAGGTGCTATCCACTGCCCAAAAATCGCCAGAAACAACAAAAACAAAATAACAGCAGCAGCCACCAAAGCAACTGGATCACGCATAAAGCGGCGTCCAACGTTCTCCCAGTAGCCGGCTGATCGTTCAAACGGGATATCCGGAACTTTGCTACTGTCTACAGTGATATTCAACATATTCACGATGGGTTACCTTTCTGATGCAATGTGATTAACCGCGTGCGATACGGGGGTCAAGCAAAGTCTGCATGACATCCACCAACAAGTTGAGCACCACGAAAAAAGTCGCTAACACCAGGATCGTGCCTTGCAAAAGCGGCAAGTCACGTTGGAAGATCGCCGAATTCAACAAAAAACCTGTACCAGGCCATGAAAAGACCGTTTCAATCAGAATCGATCCTCCAAGCAAGTAACCGAGTTGTAAACCCATAACGGCCAAGGCCGTTGGTGCTGCATTCTTGACGACGTGCAGAAAGATGCCCACATCGGTCAAACCCTTTGCCCGTAACCCCACAATGAATTCCTGGGCAAGAATTTCCGCAACCAAGGCACGAACCGTGCGGGCAATAATGCCCATCGGAATAACGCTCATCGTGACTGCTGGCAATATCAGGAACTTGATATGTTCCCAATCCCAAGCCCATTCACCAGAGCCCCCTGGACCCGCACCACTAGGGGGCAGCAACATCAATATTGAACTGAAAATAATGACCAGCACCATACCCAACCAGTAGTGCGGCACACTCACGCCAAGCACCGAGGTGGCTGATGCAGCTTTGTCGATCCAAGAATTCTGAAAGTAACCTGCAACAAAACCAAACAGGCAACCAAACACAAATCCAATGACAGTTGCAACCATTGCTAATCGCAGGGTATTAACAACAGCCTTCAGCACCTCTTCTGTGACTGGTCTACCGGTGGCGATTGAAGTTCCAAGGTCGCCTTGAAGAGCCCTGAAGATCCATGAAAAAAACTGTTCAGGCAGGGATCGGTTGAAACCGTAAAGTTCCATTAGCTGATTTTGAAGGTCAACTGAAGCATCTGGCGGCAAGATGGATACGAGCGGATCTCCGGGTGCGATATGCACCAACCCAAAGCACACGAGCGCCACACCCAGCATGATTGGCAACGTGTAGATAATTCGCTTGACGAGAAAATTAAACATGCATGCAACCCCGAAACACCGAACCACAACTGCCTAAAACACCACAGGCGAGCGCTACTCGCCTGTGGTTCGCCATCGAGGCTTACTGCATTGACATTGGTGCAATATCAATAAACCAGCTCTTAGGCTGTACAACGCCCTGCACCTTTGAACTCATCGCCCGTGGACCGGTGTCATGGGCAATCCATACAAATGGTGCTTCCTCTACGATCCGGGCGTGTAACTTAGCCAGAGCTGCATCACGCTCTTTATCATCGAATGAAGTGCGTGCAGCTGCAATCAGCTGATCGAACTCTGGCGACGTGAAGTAGCCCCAGTTATTGGAGGTTGGAGGTACCGTGCCGCTGCTCGTAAAACGTACCATTGCAAAGAATGGATCCATCGCTGCGAAGCTGACATTCGTTGCAGATGCACCGTTAGCCGAAGGATCCTTCGCCCCTTTGCGCCAATTGGTAAAGAGCGTATTCCACTCCACGACGTCAAACTCGATATCGAAATAGCAATTCTTCAGAGATTGCTGCACGAATTCGTTCATCGGCAGGGGCTGCATTTGACCCGAACCAGAAGCTGATATCTGCACTTTGGCCTTCATGGGCTTATCGGCGGAGAAACCAGCATCAGCCATGAGCTTCTTGGCAGCCTCAGGGTCATAACGAATATCAAATGATGGATTACCCCACCAAGGATGTCCGGGCGGCACAGTTCCTTTTGGAACGCCCATTTGCCCACCTAGCAAGGTTTTTAGACCCTCTCGATCAACGCACAAGTTAGCCGCATGACGGACTCGCTTATCGAGCCATGGTGAACCCTCCACGAAGGAAAGTTGCCAAGGCCAAACGTGCGGTTGTGGGTTGCTGTAAATCTTAAAGCCACGAGCCTCAATTTGTGGAATGGCATCTGGCGCAGGTGCTTCGATCCAGTCAACCTGACCTGACAGCAATGCAGCCGTGCGTGCGTTGGCTTCGGGCATTGGCAACATAACGACGCGATCGAGTTTGGCCGTACGGGCTGGATCCCAATAGTTCGGATTCTTGACAACCTCAAGACGTTCACGGGGAACGAACTTATCCATCTTGAATGGGCCGGTGCCCGAAGCATCAGCGGCAAATGCAATCCACGCTTGCTTAGCTCGCTCAGCCGGGTCAGTCACGCTAGCTGGAACAGCGTCATACTTTGCTTGCCAGTGGGCAGGCGAGGCCATGAACAAGTTTGTCAGGTTCAGAGGCAAGAACGCATCTGGCTGGCTCGTGGTCAACTCAACCGTGTAGTCATCGATTTTGCGAGCGCTGCGCAGTGTGGGCATACGCGACGCTGTTACACCAACCTGGCTGGCATCAAAATGTGGTGCACCTTTATCCAAAACCTTTTGGACGTTCCAAACCACAGCATCCGCATTGAAGGGAGAACCGTCGTGGAACTTGACGTCATCGCGCAGTTTAAAGACCCACTTTGTCTGATCATTCGGGTTGACTTCCCAAGACGTAGCCAACGCAGGCATAAGGACGCTGGGTGCGTCGTATTTGGACAAGTCCCACTGCGTCAAGGAATCATACATAGGGATGCCGGTGAATCGATTGCCCTCAAACCCTTGGTCGGGTTGGCCGAGCGTGCGAGGAATGTCCGCGGCGGTCATGCCGATACGCAGAACCTGTTCTGCGCTTGCTGTACCACCGAAAGCTACCATCAAGGCACCGCATACCGCAGCAGTTTTAAATGGCGTAAAGAAATTCGACTTAGACTTAGAGTGTTTCATACATTCTCCGACCAAAAGGTTGGTGATTTATATATGACACCGGTGCCAGTCACGAAACTGACTGCCCCAGTATCATCCCTGAATCGGCGCAAGGTACTCAAACAACCACCTCTCGACGATGACGCTTCAAAAAAAGCAATTTGCGTGCCAGCTTTAAAAGAAGAAATCTAAGAACATTCAATCCGGATGCCCAACTGAACTCACCAACACCGTGCATCACAAACATTCAAATTAAACTTTAGGTCCGAACAGCACATTCATACTGCTGCAAACAAAAGCCTGAACCACCGCGATGCATGAATTCAGCCTGACTTCCCACAATAGGTGCACTCGGCACTAATTTCGACCATTGAAATTTCGCATAAGGCTGTCCTAATATCAATGGAAAAAAATCAGGGTTAGCCATTAGATTGAATACAATTTATAAACTTGCTGTGTACGATTTTTACCAATTTGGATATTTTCAACTGAGGTTGGTTAATCATTTCTCCCAAGCGAATACTCGCTTGATTCCTGACAAGTCCAACTCGACAAGACAGCTCCAAACAGGCATACTTTTTACGATGTAACGGTACACGCGGTCGCGCCGGTAATCGCATTCATCGAGGTACTAGCGGCCGTTAATTGCATTGGGAGAAATCATGTCAAGCGCCCTACTCGATCTACCAGTCAAGATCTCTTCTGAGCGTCTATATCAATCATTGATGGATCTTGCCAAAATTGGTGCTACCTCCAAAGGCGGCAATTGTCGGCTGGCATTGACTCCGCTTGATGGACAAGGTCGCGACTTGGTCACAGCCTGGATGCGTGAAGCGGGCATGACAATTACAGTTGATCAAGTGGGCAATATTTTTGCCAGGCGTGCCGGTAAGGACAACGAGCTACCACCTATCATGACCGGCAGCCATATCGATACCCAGCCTACTGGTGGAAAGTTTGACGGATGCTTCGGAGTTCTAGCTGGACTCGAAGTAGTACGCACATTGAATGACCATGACATAGAAACAAATGCACCCATCGAAGTTGTCATTTGGACAAACGAAGAGGGAACGCGTTTTGTGCCTGTCATGATGGGCTCAGGCGCATTTGTTGGCAAATTTAAACTAGAGGATATTCTGAACACGACCGACAAGGATGGCAAGCGAGTCGGCGACGAACTAAAGGCCATCGGCTATGACGGCAAGGCACCTGTGGGTGGCAGAGCAGTCGGCGCTTATTTTGAAGCACACATTGAGCAAGGCCCGATCCTTGAGCATGAGAACAAAGTGATTGGCGTTGTGACAGGATCACTGGGACTGCGTTGGTATGACGTGACAGTAACAGGCATGGAAATGCATGCTGGGCCAACGCCGATGCCAATCCGGCAAGATGCCCTCTATGCCGCCACATTTATCATGCAAGATGTCATTCAAAACGCGCTGGACCATGCGCCACACGGACGCGGAACAGTCGGATCAGCCACGGTTCACCCTTCTTCGCGTAATGTTATTCCTGGCAAAGTGACTTTCACTGTCGATATCCGCCATGAAAATGCCGACCAACTTAGGGCCATGCACGAAAGGCTACTGGCCACCTGCTCAAGCATTGAGAAATCTCATAACGTCACTGTTAGAGTTGAGGAAGTTTCATACTTTCCGCCAACACCGTTTGACCCCACTATGGTCAATGCGGTGCGCGAGGCTGCAAAGTCAAGTGACTTAAGTTATATGGACATAGTGACCGGTGCTGGTCATGATGCCGTCTACATGGCCAGTGTTACACCGACAGCCATGATCTTTGTTCCATGTAAAGATGGCGTCAGCCACAATGAGATTGAAGATGCCAAACCGGAGGACCTTGCCGCCGGTGCACAGGTCTTATACGAAGCCATGCTACCTAGAGCAATGCTTTGAACGTAAGCCAGAAGAGGTCGCGGGCAGATAGCTCTACCCGCCGACCTGTAAAAATTTAGCTCGTCTTTGAGGGGATATCTGGAACACCATCTTCGCCAAGTTTGATACCCATACGTTCAGCGCGTTTTTTTCTGAGCTGCTGGGCGAGCCTCTGCATGTCGACCACTCGATCACCCTCATCGAGAATCTCACTTCCCAATAAGGTTTCGACGACATCTTCTAACGTCACGATGCCCTCTGTCTCGCCATATTCACCAACGACTAATGCAATATGCTGCCGTTCCTGGAGCAATGTTTCAAGAACCTTCGATACTGGAAGCGTATCAAGTACCGCGACCAGGTCGCGCCTGTATTTATCAACTAATTCAGCACCCTGCTCGCGTGACTGCGCCAAAAGCAGATCCTCACGCAGCACAAAACCTGTGACCTCATCAATGGTCTCTGGATAAATTGGCAGACGCGAAAAAGGCACTGAACTTGTTTTTTCAAGCGCCTCATCGACTGTCATATCGGCCTTGACCGCTGCAACCACTACTCGTGGCGTCATGATGGCGCTCGTTTTAAGTGATTTGAAACCAAACAAATTGCCAATAATCGCTGACTCGCGTTCGTTTAAGTGTCCCATCTCATGGCCAAGGCCAGCCATGGCAACAAACTCTTCACGATCAAAATCACCCGTTTTTTTACCGCCAGAAATCCACTTGGTGATGAGTTCGGAGACAATAATCAAGGGATACATCGATTTGATCAGGAAATTTACATAAATCGCTGTCAAACCACTCACCTCGCGCCAGTAGACCGCTCCGAGCGTCTTGGGAACAATCTCAGACAGGAAAAGAATCAACAAAGTCATGACTGCAGAAAAAACACCGAACCACACATCACCAAACACAACGGTGGCTTTTGAGCCGGCGCCAATCGCACCCACAGTATGGGCGATAGTATTGACTGTTAAGATCGCCGCCAGCGATTGATCAATCTTCTCACCCTTGAGTTGGCGCAGCAATTCAGCCCTTTTGGGATTTTTTTCGCGTAAACCAGCGACGTAGGCAGGCGTGATGCTAAGCAGCGACGCCTCAGCGACAGAGCACAAGAATGAAAATAACAATGCCAAAAGTACATAGGCAATTAGTAAGCCTACATCTGTACTCATGGCCACAGAATTGATATCAGCCACTAAAACAGTGGCATGGTGCGCCAAATCAGAGATTGCACCGGCATCATCAGATCCCATTTAGGTTTGTGTCTACCCTAGCTACAAGATGGTTTAGTTATACCTCAAACCCAACCTGCGTGTTTTGTCAGCAAACAAGATCTGGATAAACCCCTAGGACAAACAGGGTGTTACGCGCGCTCACGAGAGCTATTGACACTAACTCATCAAGTCGGGCAACCAAATCGCTAGTTGTGGGTAAGCAAT
The DNA here is from genome assembly GCF_022811525.1 of Orrella daihaiensis. Taxonomy (NCBI): domain Bacteria; kingdom Pseudomonadati; phylum Pseudomonadota; class Betaproteobacteria; order Burkholderiales; family Alcaligenaceae; genus Orrella; species Orrella daihaiensis. The sequence goes on from NZ_CP063982.1 coordinate 1,756,149, forward strand.
CAGTGCTGCCAGAAGTATCAACATGGTAAAGATAAACGGTAAAGACCCTTTAATGACGTCGCCAATCGTGACATGATCACGGCCAATGGCTTGAATCACGAACAGGTTTAACCCGACTGGCGGGGTTAATACAGCAATCTCCATCGTAATCGTGTACACGACGCCAAACCATATCAGATCGAAGCCTGAGGCTGCAATTAAGGGATAAATGGTCGGCAGCGTGATGAAGGTCATTGAAACAGGTTCTAGAAACATACCAAGTACGATGTAGAACACGATCACTAAAGCCAGGACAAAGTATGGCGACAAATCGAAGGAGAGGAAGAAGCTTGTGAATTGCTGGGGAATTTGATAATAATTCATCACAAACCCAAACAACACCCCCGCTGAAAGAAGCAATCCCAGATAACCCATTGTCCGCATGGTCGCCATAAGGGAGTCAACAAAGGCAGCCTTGGTGAGCCCCCCTACCCAGAATGCCAAGACCAGAGTCGCTAACGCTGCGACACCAGCCGCTTCGGTTGGCGTTGCAATCCCAGCATATATCGACACCGTAATGATGGCACCAATTAACAAAACCGGGCCAATCGTCAATGCAATATCACGTGCCGACCACTTCGGACCTTTTTCGGCTTGCGGAATGTGTGCTGGATTGAGCCGAGCCCAAATCACAACGACCAAAACGAATAGAGAGGCCAGTAGCAAACCAGGGATAATCCCGGCAATAAACAACTGACCAATCGATTGATCCGTCACTATTCCGTAAAAAAGCAAAATCAGACTTGGCGGCAGCAACACACTCAAGGTACCGCCAGCTGCGAGCACACCGCTCGATAACCGACGGTCGTAGCCTAGTTTGATCATCTCGGGCAAAGCCACGCCACCGATCGTTAAAGATCCCACCATGGACGACCCACAAACCGCCCCAAAACCAGCGCATGCACCGATGCTGCCATATGCAGCCGAACCGCGCACACGAATCCCTCCGTGCATGAACCGATATAAATCAGGCCCAATACGCGATCGTCCAATAAGCTCACCCAAAAAAACAAACAAGGGTACCGACAGCAAAATGTAGTCGATCCATACACCCCAGAGCTTTAACTCCGTACTGACGAGCGATGTCGAAAACCCTTGAATACTCAATAAAAAGGGTAACGATGCGGCAGCCATCGCGAAAGGAATCGGCAGGCCGATAAAAATGAGTAGAACCAATAGTCCCATGAGGGACAAACCGACTTCATACCATTCCATCATCATTTCGCTTGTCCCGGCTCGATCTCTGAACCAGCCGCCAAGTCTTTACGATCGAGGCAAACCTGAGCCAATCGAAGCATTGCGTACCAGGTGAACAAAACCAGCGCGATCGCCCCTGGCAACCAAAAATAAAAGCGTGGCCAGAGCAGTATTTCCGAAGCCGCTCCCGAGCTGTAGGCTTTGATGGTGGCATCGATGCCAGCGTAGGAAAAGAAAGCCCCAATGAGAACCATGATCAAGAGGTTAAACGCCACCAGTGCTCGCTTGGCTTTGCCCTGCAACGTATCGACAACATAGCTCACCGTTGGGTAAGCATTAACGCTCAACGCATAAGCGAGCCCCAAGAATGCCACGGGAAACAACAACAAGGCTGTCGCCTCTGTGACGTAAGCATCAGGGTCGCCAAGCACATAACGCGTAAAGACACCATAAGAGATCCATGACATCTGGATCAGGATGATAATGCCGCCGATAATCGCGAACCATCTCGTCAGTCGCTCTGTGCCACGAACCATACGATCAAGCATGTCACCCTGCCCTCAGAATGGAGCCCATCGCGATGGGCTCCTGATACTCATTGAATTACTCAGCGTACTCACTAAAGAGACTCAAGACCTTGGCGCTTAACGCATCGCCGCAGTCAGCCTTCACAGTTGGATTCCATTTTTTCTGGATCTCACCAACCAGGCTCTGCCGCTTATCCTTGGACAACGATACCGCAGCGCCGCCACCTTTCATAACAGCATTACCCACTTGTTCGTTAACCCAGTTCTCATAGCGAGGCTTAAGCCAGACTTCTGACTCAGTCGCTGCAGCCATCAATGCCTTTTGATCATCGGCAGACAAGGAGTCGAATTTCTTCTTGTTGATCATGTAAATGATATTGCCGTAGAACAGGGTGCTATTAACCATGTAAGGCATCACTCCCCATAGCTTCCAAGAACTGTAGGTAGCCACACCCATGTTGATGCCATCAACCACACCGCGCTCGGCTGACTGATAGACTTCCTTGGGTGCGATAAACACTGGCTTACCACCCCAGGTTTCAATCATCATTGATACCAGCGGTCCAATGGATCGGACAAGCTTGCCATCAAGCTTGGAGATATCCTCAATCGGCCCTTTGAACCACCACTCCTGATCATACGAATAGTTCGAATTGATCAGTGGAACCAAACCAGCGTTAGCAGCTTCCGCCCGGATTAAATCAGCGTACTTTGCATCCATTTCGATCTGCTTTTCCAGGTCAACGAGCGCTGGATAAAGCGAAGTCACCCGATAACAAGCCAACCGCTTATCAGCAGGAATCCAACTGATGTCGGAAACACCTCCAAGAACGGCATCAACACCTTCGCTCCAACCGTGAAGAGTGGCCGATGGGAAGATTTGCACTTTGACGCGACCACTTGTCTTTTGTTCTGCCAACTCCGCAAATTTCTTAAAACCTTCGTAACGGATATCAGTCTCGTTGACATACGTTGACAGACGCAACGTCGTCTGCGCCTGAACGCTGGCTGTAATAGCCAATCCGGCGACGCACATCATTGCACCAGCCGCATATTTATTGATCATGTTGAGTTTCATACGTCACTCCTTAATGGTTGTGGAACTGATGTACTACTTCAGTGGTGATGACAATTAATTAACTGTCGCTGTAACCCGGTAAACCAAATGTTTCCGGGTACCCAAATAAGGCGGCAGAGCCACCTGTATGCAAAAAAACGATTTTGTCAGTAGCGTTGAATTTGCCTTTTCTGATCCAGTCAATCATGCCTGACAGCCCTTTGCCGGTGTAGACTGGATCAAACAGCAACCCTTCCGTTTGCGCCAATAAGGTCACAGCCTCGACCATTGCAGGCGTTGGCAGGCCGTATCCTGACCCGACATAGTCACAATCTGCGAACACAGACTGCCGGTCAACGATTCCTTCATGTCCCAGTAGCGCAGCTGTTTTACAGGCGAGGTCATAAACCATCTGCTCCTGCTTCTCTTTGGGTGCTCTAACACCGAATCCGACAACTTTCAGCGGACTATTCAGTATGCTCAAACCAGCAATCAAGCCAGCATGCGTGCCAGAGCTGCCCGTGGCCAGAACCAGGTGAGTTGCATCGAGGTTCATTTCATTGAGCTGAGTCGTCAGCTCCAGCGCTGCGTTGACATAACCGAGCGCTCCGATTGGATTGGAACCACCACCCGGAATGACATAGGGACGCCGTCCTTGCTTGGCTAAACTCTCGGCCAACGACTCCATTTCGGCCTGCATATCGGCCCCACCAGGCCGTTGAGACACCTTGGCCCCGTGCAAGCGATCTAGCAATACGTTACCGTTTAATTTGTAGTCGAAATCCTCAAAACCCGTCCGATCCTCTAACAAAATCTGACACTCAATCCCGACCTTTGCACAAAGCGCTGCCGTTTGACGCGCGTGGTTCGACTGTGTCGCGCCCTGCGTAATGATTACATCGGCTTTTTTGTCGATCGCATCGGCCACCAAAAATTCTAATTTGCGCGTCTTATTGCCACCTGTTGACAAGCCCGTGCAATCATCGCGCTTGACCCACAACTCAGGACCACCTAGGTGCTCTGACAGACGGGGCATCGGTTCGAGCGGAGTTGGCCAGTGCCCACAGCGCAATCTCGGGAATTTGGAAAGGTTCATGGCATTCCTGAATAGTTTTTATGCATTCCACCAGCCACAAGCTAGCAAGTCCAATGCTATTTTTACCTTCTACCATGCATTTTTTGCATAATATTGAACTATGCAAGAAATATCTGTCGACCTAAGACTAGAGGAAATTAGCAATGGAGCTGAAATGGCTAGAAGACTATTTGGCGCTGGTGGACTGTCAAAACTTCACTACGGCAGCCTCGATACGAAGCTCATCCCAGCCCGCATTTTCGCGGCGTATCCAGGCGCTTGAAGCATGGCTAGGTGTAGAGTTGATCGACAGAAGTAAAAAACCATTCAGATTTACCCCCACTGCCCTCGAACACGAAGCCACCATACGTGCGCTGGTCAATCAAATCTATCAAGTGCGCAATCAAGCGCAATCCTCGTCCCAGGATCGAGTGACGCTGACACTGGCCGCTCAACATAGTCTGCTTGTGTCATCGTTTTTGCCACACTTTCTGGACAAGCTTGCGGCGAGCATCAAAAACTTAAATTACCGCGTAGTCTCGGAAAACATGGATACCTGTGCGGCTATGTTTCTGAAAGGCGAGGTGGATATGCTCATTGTTTACGAGACCGTTGGGGCACAAAGTGCAATTCCGAACCACCTGTCATTGAGAAAAACATTAGGAAGCGATGAAATGATTCTCGTGGCTCATCCTGACGTGATGACACGGTGTTATCAAGGCCCAAAGAAACAGAACCTGCCTCTTCTGATCTACCCCGTTGGCAGCTTTTTTGGACAAATCGTATGGGCAGAGGAATTGCCGCGCGTGCTTCGGAATCAAAACGCCACTATTGCCTGTGAAAGTAGCTTTGCCGTTGGTTTGCGCGAGATGGCCACGGCAGCCACGGGCGCTGCTTGGCTGCCACGATCAATCGTGCTTCAGGATTTAACGGAAGGCAATCTCATTCAATTGAACGGTATCAGTGACCCCATTGCAATGAATGTCGTTGCGCACATCACCAAATTAAACGAAGCTTCACCAGCAAGAGAATTGCGCGCAATTTTCTGACGTACCGGGTGTCAAGCAACTCATTTAACTCAACCATGATCCATTGTTTACTCGCATTCCGTTAACCGCATCCAGTGATGAAACAAGGACCCGATTCAGCCTTGCCCAATGGCTCGCCGCTTAATCGGTTGGGTTAGGTGTCTCGGGCAGTGCAAGCCGATAACCCCACTTTTTTTCAAAGTTTGCCAGATCATCGAGCGTATCGACATCTGTTATGAAGTGATCATTATTCGTTTCAAAAAAAATTACTGACTCAGGATTCTGATCCATGTACTTTCGACAATACATGTCTGGCCCCTGAGCCAGAATCTCACGAATAGCTTTGCCTGAAAATACAGCAGGATTGCCCCGGGTCTTATTAACCAGCGGCACCAGAATCTCACCGTGAGATCGATTGACAAAAGCAGCAACTAGCTCTTCTATGTCATGTTCGTTGATCAAAGGCTGGTCACACAACATCATAATCACAGCATCGAATCGATCACCGATTGCGGCCACGCCTAAACGAACCGAACTCGCTTGTCCAACGGACGGATTCGGGTTCCTGACAACTTGAGCAGCAAGTCCCTGAACCACTGGCTCGATTTGCTCGTAATGGTAGCCCGTTACTATCACGATCTCTTCAATACCTGCACTCCTTAAAGCAGCCAAATGCCGCTTAATGAGCGGTACACCTTGCAACTGAAGCATCGCCTTCGCTTGATTGCCCATGCGACTGCCCTGACCTGCCGCTAGCACAACAGCACCTATTCTCATAGCAAGTATGTTTTACCTTGTTTATCCCAACTGCAACCCATGACTTTGACTCGACGCGACTGTCGATTAGCCTTTAGGCAAAGGCAGACTTGGCGCTCCGATATGTCCAGTCTTGACGTAAATAAGCGCACCCTCATTTTTCGTCAATGGTGTGTGAGCACTGTAACAAGGACTTCGAAGCCAGCTACCGGCAGGATACGCACCAAACTCATCGTAGAACACGCCTTCCAACACCAAGATCTCTTCACCACCGGGGTGTACATGACGATTAAATTGTGTGTGGGGTGCCCACCGAACCAAAGCAGTGTTCACGCCATCGGCCTCGTGTAACGGCATGACCTCAAGCCCTGACACCAACCCTGGGTACCAAGTTTGGATGTTTGTGTCAGTACAAACAGATTGCGTATCACCTGGGGTGAATTGCCACAGTTTTACGAAAAGTGTGCAGCCCGCGCTAGAACCAGGATGATGGCTAGTTCCCGGCGGATGACGCAAATAGGTCCCAGTAGGATAGACGCCATGCTCATCCTCAAAGACACCCTCTAGAACGAGAATCTCCTCGCCACCACCGTGCATGTGTGACGGAAAACTTGAGCCAGACTCGTAGCGCACGATCGAAGTCGCGCGAGCAACCTCCCCTCCAAGTCGATCAAGCATCTTACGTTGCACTTGCAGCGTAGGTGATGCAACCCAAGGCATTTGGTTCGTATCGAGTGCCACTCGCACTTCAAAGTCAGCATTAATTTGCATCAGTTTGAATCCAAATATTTAAAGTACATCCACGGCAAAATAGGATTAATCTTGTGTGAATTAAAAACATATTCCAGCATAACGCCACTTTAAACAAGGGTTAAGAGTCCCCATTTTCATGGGGTGGCTAGATATGGCTGGCAATTTATATGTAATCGAAGCTTTTGGGAGATCTGAGTAGTGAACCTGCCTAAACATCAACTTGTAATGACAGTTCTGATGACACCTGACACAGCCAATTTTTCCGGTAACGTTCACGGTGGCACGATCCTTAAGCTGCTAGATGAAGTTGCCTATGCGTGTGCGAGTCGATATGCAGGTAGGTACGTAGTAACGCTGAACGTAGAAAACGTGACTTTCCGTGAACCAATTCATGTAGGTGAGCTTGTGACGTTCTTTGCAAGCATCAACATGACGGGACGAACATCCATGGAAGTGGGTATTAAAGTAGTCGCCGAAAACATTAGGACTCAGGTAAGCCGCCATGTAAATAGCTGCTTTTTTACGATGGTGGCGGTTGACGACGATCGCAAGCCAGTGAGCGTTCCAGAGTTTGTGCCAACGACAGAAGATGAAGTCAGGCGCCATAAAATGGCGGTTGCAAGGCGCACGCAAAAAATAAATTGAATTACCTAGCGTCCACAAGCAAAAACCAATGAATTTAATGAGCTCTTGTCATGCAACAACTACTTATTGATCTGATTAGTAAATTCGGTATCACTGATATCCCATCATGGGCACAGTTACTGATATCGAGCTTGAATGTGATCATCATTATTGTGATCGCATTAATCGCGCGCAAGCTAATCGGTCGATTGCTCAATGTCGTGCATATTCGTCTGCGCTCGAAGATGACTGGTGCGGAGGAACGTAAGCGGATCGATACGATCGACAGGATACTGGGCTATGTAGCCTCAGTGGTCATTGGGGTGATTACGGTGATGGTGGTGCTAGCAGAGCTTGGCATCTCCATCGCACCGTTTTTAGCGACTGCGGGTGTTGTTGGTATCGCGATCAGTTTTGGCGCCCAGAGCCTAGTAAAGGACTACTTCACGGGTTTTGTGATGCTCATTGAAAATCAAATAAGACAAGGTGATTTTGTGGATGTCGCCGGGAAATCAGGAAATGTAGAAGAAGTCACTCTTCGGTATGTGCGTCTGCGTGACGGGGAAGGCACTGTACATTTTGTGCCAAACAGCGCAATCACCACGGTAAGCAACCACAGCCGTGACTTTGCGTACGCGGTCGTTGATGTCGGGATCGGATACGACGCGAACCTAGGCCAAACCTATGAGGTCATTAAACAAGTAGGCGCTGAGCTAAGACAAGATCCTGAAATCAAAGAAAAAATTCTTGAGGATATTCAGATTCTTGGTGTCACCGCGCTTGCTGATTCAGCGGTAACAGTGCGGGTGCGCATGAAGGTAGTCGCACTTGAACAGTGGGGTGTACGTCGAGCGATTCTCGCAAGTTTGAAGCAAGCCTTTGAAAAAGCTGGTATCGACATTCCGTTCCCACAACGGGTTGTTCGCATCACCAACAACTCGGTCACAACGCAATGAGCGACTCCTCAGCGAAGTGCCCACACGCCGTTCGAATGAGCCTGCTTTGACGCTAGAACGACATGCCCCGCGAGAGTTACATATATGGGTAGATGCTGACGCTTGCCCTGTTGCGATTAAGGAAATTCTGTTTCGCGTCGCAAATCGCACAAAAGTGATGGTGACACTGATTGCCAACCAAATGGTGTGGGTACCACCATCCCCTTGGATCCGATGTCTACAAGTACCCGCTGGATTTGATGTCGCCGATCAACGAATCGCGCTTGAGGCTCAAGCTGGAGACATTGTAGTCACAGCTGACGTGCCACTGGCAGCACTAGCCATCCAGAAGTACGCTTCTGTGTTAGATCCACGCGGGGATTTGATCGATGAGAACTCGATTGCTGAACGGCTTACCATGAGAAATTTTATGACAGAGCTTAGAGCAAGCGGGATCAACACCGGCGGCCCCTCTGCGTTTACAGCCAGAGACTCACGAAATTTTGCCAACCAACTTGACCGACTGTTGGCGCGTCGCACGCGCCAACCTATCAAATGATGTTGCAGGCCTAGAAGTCCACTGGTCAATTGTTCGGTGAGTGGACCAACTATTCAACCACGGATCTTCTCATCTGAAAGCCGAGTCGGCATTAGACGCGCGATAACGTAGGCAAGTATCAGGCATGCTAATCCGACCATGTCAGTTTTAAACCCAGGAAATGCCATCATTCCTCCCGAGATGAACAGTACGAGGCGCACTGGCCAACCAATCATCCCGGCTCGATAGAGATAACCTTCAAGGGCCGATGCCAAAATCCACATCGCTGCTATCGCCGTTATGGAAGCCTGGATAATGACAGCGGCATCACCTTGAAGAATCAATGCCGGGTTCACCACAAACATAAACGGCAATATAAACAGCACACTCCCCAATCGCATGGAAAAAAGTCCGGTCTGCCATGAATTGGCACCCGCCACATTGGCTGCAGTGATGGCTGCCAGAGATACCGGTGGCGTGATGTAAGACATCATTCCCCAGTAGAGAATAAACAAGTGACTAGCAAGTGGATTAAGGCCCGCCTCCACCAAAGCAGGTGCTAGCAAAATTGACAAAAAGATATAACAAGCACTCACGGTCATGCCCATGCCGAGCACAAAGCTTGTGACAGCTCCCGCAATTAGCATCAACGGAACACTACCTCCTGCGTACAGCAACAGCTCCCGTGAAAACGCACCTGCAACGCCTGTATAGGACAATCCGCCAACTACCAAACCGATACCAGCAAGAATAGCAACCAGGTTGGCCACGCTCACACTAAGCTCTTTGAGCAATTCCAATAAACGTGACAGATTGAGGCGGTGGCTCTTCTTAAGTGCCGAAATTGCTAGCAAGACCACCGTGGCATAGTACGGCGCATAAGTTTCCAGCCGCATAAAGAGCAACATATAGATCAACATGCCAAGACTAAACAGATAAGGCCAGCCATCTTTGAGCACAGGACCAAGCTTGGGAATTTCTTCAGCGGGTAAGCCTTTTAGACCTTTGCGCGCAGCATAGTTATCCACTTGAAATAGCAAAGCGATGTAGAAAAGAACTGCAGGCAAGAAAGCTGCAACCACCACATCGGCGTATGGCACACCGAGAAAGGAAGCCATGATGAAAGCGACAGCTCCCATCACTGGCGGCATGAGCGTGCCACCTGTAGATGCACACGCTTCAACGGCAGCAGCATACTGTGGTGGATAACCTGTGCGTTTCATGGTTGGTATTGTGAACGCACCAGTAGTCAAGATATTAGAAATGACACTACCCGATAAACTGCCCATCAAACCACTCGAGAGCACTGCTACTTTAGCCGGTCCCCCTCGACTGCCCCCCATGAGTGAAGTGGCGAAGTTCATGAAAAAATCTCCACCACCCGTCACGGTCAATGCAGCACCGAATACGACAAAACCGATAACTAAATTCGCTACCACTTGCATCGGAATACCGATAATGCTCTCGACACCCATGACGTGAGCCCGAATCGTTTCACCCACTGTGTACTGCGTACCCCAGAGAAATCCTGGCAAATAATCTGCAAAGATCGGATAAGCACCGAACAAAACAACCACAACCAAGAGTGGCGTGCCACCACAACGTCTGACACCCTCAATAATCAGTGCAAGCACAACGCCTGACACAACTGTGGCTTCGATCGGCGCCGAATAATCCCAACCTTCCTCGATAATCGATAGCCCGTGATGGCCTAAGTAGAGCGAGCAAGCGATTGAAGCAACCGCCAGCAGCCAGTCATACCAAGGGGTCTGAATCTTGTCGGCTGCGCGCGCTGGATAAATCAAAAACGCGACTGCCAAAAACAGGCCAATCAGGTAATACAGAAATGAGTTACCCAGCGGCTGAAAACCGAACAAACCAAAGGTATACGTTTGGTTGATCGCCATCAACAAGCCAAGCGCGCCAATTGACAAAACAACTACATAGGTCAAACCATGAAGCCGCGTAACAGGCTTATCTGGATGACTGTTGACAGTCGCCGCTGATGGGGAACTCATGCTGACTCACCTAAAAAGCCGCCTGATCAGCGGCAATTGATACCCATTACGGGGCAGCATGACTGCGCTGCCCCTGTTCTCTGGATTAGATACTCACTTATCAATTCAAAGATGACAATGCGGCTTCGCGATTCTTTTGCCAGAGCGCCTCAAACTGATCATCAGGCAAGTCTTTACCCTGAGCCATCGTCTTGTCCCAGGCAGCAATCAAAGCCTGATGACGCTTTACGCGGGCATCATTCCACTTCTGATGATCAGCAGTCCAAATGCCTTTCTCTTTGAGATACCGAATAGCCCCTTCGTGAAAGGCAGCATCAGCAGGTGGCACACCTGACACATCAAGACTCCAACGAGGCATTACCTTGGTAGCGTTTTTATAAATATCGAATGTCTCATCCATGGCTTTGACAAACGCATAAGCATCGTCAGCACTCATGTCAGCCCGAACCGTGAGAACTGGGTAGCGGTAGGACATAAGCTCTGCTGGATTGTCTTTCGACAAACCAGCGCCAACTGTCTCAACCTGTGGCCCAAAAAACGGGGCGATTGCCTGCATACGCTTCCAGCCCTCGGTATCAGACGAAGGGGCACCTAGCCAATGAATACCTCTTGGAGACTCAGCCAATTCATACATCTGACTTGGTGTCGTCGTGGTGCATGTGGCATCAGTCTTACCTTCGGCAATAGAGCTCATGGCGGCGCCGTAGGTCGGGAACATCACCACCTCAACGTCATCAACGGTCAAACCACCGAATCCTAGATACGCCTCACACTTAACATTGACTGATGGGTTGCCTGCAACGAAAGCGATTTTCTTGCCTTTCAAATCGGCAAAACTGCGAATGTTAGCGTCTTTGGCTGTCGGCAGACCAAAGGCTGCGGGACGCCCGGCGAGGACCCGAATGTCTTGTGGGCCCCAACGTTTTTTTGCAAAGTCTTCCGTGCCCTCAGCTGCAAAGAATGCTTCAGTTGCCAGAAAACCGACATCAGCGCGCTTTTGCAACACTGGTTGCAATCGGCCAATCGAAGATCCTGATGGCTGGATCCTGACTTTAGTGCCGTATTGCTTACCGAAAGCGTCGGCCATCGCACTCGCCTCAGCGTAACCCGCTGAACCCACGTCATATGAACTCCACGTCATCGTGCCTGGCAGCGCCTGGGCAGAGACCCCCACAGAAAATGCCATTGCGACGCCAGCCGACAGACCGGCCAATCCTTGCATAGCTCTTTTATTATGTTTATACATTTAGTCCTCCTCCGTTAAAAATCGGCAGTGCATCAACGTTTTGCGCATTTCTTACGTTGTACTGACTCGCACATTTTCTCCAACAAACTCACTACTGTCTGTTTCAATTTACAGAAGGGCTTGTTTGTCATTAGCAATGAGACCGATATAAAAAAACTAACGATGCCACTACATCAGTGGCAAATGAGCTAAGTTAAACCTGCACTAACAAACACTCGAGCAAACCCTCGGGCAGTTCTTTGTCACGCCACACCATGTAAACATCAGAACGAATCGGTGCATCTGGCAACGCTTTAAAAACAACACCCGTGACACCGCTGTCGATGAGCGCACGGGGCACAAGCGCGGCGCCCATCCCCTGCCGCACGAGCGCGACAACACTTAGCCAGTGCCTAACCTCATGACGAACCAGCGGATTCCATCCAAGTGAGGCACAAAGCGTAATGACCCGTTCGTAATAGTCAGGCGAAGCCCCGCGCGAGAACAACACAAATGGCATGCCTTTGAGCAGGTCAGGACTAATGCCCTCGACCGCATTCGCTTTGTGCCCCTCTGGTAGACAAAGCACAAACGGTTCCGACATATAAAGCGCATGATGTAGCTCGCCTGCGATCCGGTCTGTATGCACAAAACCGAGATCAATAGCCCCCTTTAAAAGGGCATCGAGCTGCTGTGCCGAGTTGATTTCAGTCAATTCAACCTGAACTTGGGGGCTCAACCGCTGAAACCGTGCCAAACGCTCGGGCAAGCCACGAAACAACATCGAACCGACAAATCCGATACGAACGCGCGAAGTCACCCCAGCGGCCACCTCTCGGGCTTGCGAACTAGCCACCGAGACTTGCGCAAGCACTTGCAATGCCGACTTGCGAAAGGCTTCGCCAGCAGGCGTCAGTTTCACTCCCCGACTACTACGCTCAAACAGCATGACACCGAGCGAGGCTTCGAGTTGTTTGATGTTGACTGTCAACGGTGGCTGCGAGATATTCAAACGCTTGGCTGCGCGCCCGAAATGAAGCTCGTCGGCGAGAACCACGAAATATCGTAAATGCCTAAGTTCCACAGCGATATAAATTTAATATCAATAAATGCAATTTCGATATTAGACATCAGGGTACCAGCGGTTCAAAATTGGGCCATACCCTAAGTCCAAGCCTCAGTGACACGGAGAAACCATATGAATGCCCCGCTGCCAACCACCCTTGCCACGGCAAGCTTTGAACACCCAGTACCTGACCGGGCAGGCGCTAATGCTTTTATCGAAGATCCCGAGTTCGCTCCTTTGTTGCAGCTTTACCTGCCACATGACCTGGCCAAACACCTACACCCACACCTGTTGCGGCTTGGAGAATTGGCTGGCGATAAGCTTGACCAACTTGCCCGAACGGCAGATCTGAATCCTCCCGAGCTTGAACACCGATCGCGTTCTGGCCTTGACCAACAGAGAATCGTTAAACATCCGGCATATATTGAGATGGAGCAGCTTGCGTTCGGAGAGTTCGGGCTTGCAGCGATGTCACACCGTGCCGGCGTACTCGGTTGGGATAGCCCCCTGCCAGCCGCTGCAAAATACGCGCTGACCTACCTATTCGTTCAAGCAGAGTTTGGGCTTTGTTGCCCGCTATCGATGACCGATTCACTGACAAGAACACTCAAAAAATACGGGACACCGGAGCTTGTACAGCGCTATTTTGATGATTTGACAAGCCAGGATCTTGATACGCTAGCCCAAGGCGCAATGTTCATGACAGAACAAGGGGCAGGCTCTGACGTATCCGCGACTCAAACAGTGGCCAGGACCAACCCTGATGAGCCAGATGGCGCCTGGCGGCTATTTGGTGACAAATGGTTTTGTTCAAACCCTGATGCAGCGCTTGCGATGGTACTTGCACGTACAGAAGGTGCCCCAGCCGGCATGAAAGGCGTGTCACTGTTTTTGCTACCTCGCATCCTGCCAGATGGCACTCCAAACACCTATCGCATCATTCGACTCAAAGACAAGATGGGTACCCGCTCCATGGCCAGCGGTGAAATACGGCTAGAAGGTGCAAAGGCCTGGTTAGTGGGCGAACTCGGGCGCGGTTTTGCTCAAATGGCCGATATGGTGAACAACTCAAGACTATCTAATGGCATGCGTGCTGCTGGTCTGATGCGTCGAGCCGTTGCCGAGGCCGTTCACTTTTCCAGACACCGGGTTGCGTTCGGTAAGCGATTGATCGAAATGCCATTAATGCAGCGCCAATTAGCCAAACTGATGGTGCCAGCCGAACAGGCCCGGACCATGATGTTTCAAACTGCTGAGGCGCTACGGCGTAGTGATGCCGACATAGACGGGGCGTATGCATTAACCAGGCTTTTAACACCGTTAATCAAGTTTCGGGCTTGTCGAGACGCACGAAAAGTTACCGGCGATGCCATGGAGGTACGCGGAGGGTGTGGGTACATTGAAGAGTGGGGAGATGCCCGTATTGTGCGTGACGCCCATTTGGGATCCATCTGGGAAGGTACAAGCAACATCGTGGCACTTGATGTCATGCGTGCGATTGAGCGTGAAGACTCTTTGCCAATTTGGCGTGAACATCTCATACAACTCTTGCAAGAGACTGCCTGGCATGAGCAAGTTGACAGCCGTCTCCATGATTTAGTCGATCAGGTCTACGAGATTGCCGACGATACTGCTAGGCAAAAAAATGAAGTGATGGCGCGTCAAGTGGCATCCGCCCTATATCATTTGACATCCGTTGTGGCCATGGGATGGGAAGCAACTCAAACAGGTTCGTTTAGACGCATGCTGTTGGCACAACTTGCACTGGTGCATCGTTTAATGCCAAATGACCCGCTGGGTAAATCCGTTGATGTAGACCTACAACCGCTATTCGACCAAGACGCGCCTTCGGTGTCTAGGGACAGGCTAGAAAACATCAACTTATTAGGCTAATACAACATCAGTATTAACAGCCGTATTCAAAAAGGTATCTGCATTGAACAAGTCGAACGATCAAACACAACCGCCGACCGGCGCTCTGGCTGGCGTACGAATTATTGATGTCTCAAGAGTGCTCGGTGGGCCATACTGTGGTCAAATCCTCGCCGACCATGGCGCGGACGTACTGAAAGTCGAACCACCGCAAGGCGATGAAACCCGCGCATGGGGACCTCCTTTTGAGGATGGTGTTGCATCCTACTTCATTGGTGTTAATCGCAACAAACGTGGCCTGCGGCTAGACCTTGCGACACCGGGAGGTCGCGATCATCTACTTGATCTGCTGGAAGACGCAGATGTATTACTTGAAAACTTCAAAACCGGCACCCTGGAAAAGTGGGGGATTGGCTACGACACACTTAAACAAAAATTCCCGAAGCTTGTGCACTGCCGTGTCAGCGGTTACGGCGCTGATGGACCCTTGGGCGGATTGCCGGGCTATGACGCTGCGATACAGGCGATATCAGGAATCATGAGTGTGAACGGTGAGCCAGACGGGCAGCCTTTACGCGTTGGTCTTCCTGTAGTTGACATGGTGACTGGGCTAAATGCGGCGATCGGAATATTGCTTGCGTTACAAGAACGCAATCGAAGCGGTTTAGGTCAGTTTGTTGAGGCATCATTATTCGATTGCGGGTTGTCTCTACTACACCCGCATGCCGCAAACTGGTTTGGTGACGGGCGTACACCTGTGCTGACGGGTAATGCACATCCAAACATTTATCCATATGACTCGTTTCCGACGGCAACATCACCTATTTTTCTTGCCGTCGGTAACGACCGACAATTTGAAACGTTGTCCACCGTGCTAGGAGAACCGTCACTGGCTACAAACACCCTGTTTGTGACCGCCGGTGACAGATCAACCAATCGGCAGGAACTAAGACAGCGCTTGATTACATTGCTCGCAAAACGAGACTGTGATGAATTGGTCACTGAGCTAGGCCAAAAAGGTGTGCCATGCGCAGCGGTTCTGAACGTCCCCCAGGCGCTGACACACCCCCATACACAACACCGTGAAATGACAGTGACAATTGGTAGCTACACGGGCATCGCCTCGCCGATCAAACTTCAAAGAACGCCGGCGAGCTACCGCTTACCGCCACCAGTTTGATGTCCGTAGCGTTTTAATACTCACCTGAGCGCATCAGCTTTGAATTTTTGATCCGCCACAGGGGGTGCTCATCACATCGAATCAAACCTTGATCGCAAACGGATCACGCTCTAAATCTGAATAGTCGATCATGACATTTTTAGGCGCTAAAAATTCATCAAGTGCCCATTCGCTGCGCTCACGCCCAAAACCGCTTTCTTTGAAACCGCCAAATGGAGCCTGCACAGCCACTGCGCGGTATGTGTTCACCCAAACACTACCGGCGTGCAACGCCTTCGAAACTCTCATCGCACGATTCAAATTGGTTGTCCAAATACCAGCGGCAAGCCCATAACGTGTGTTGTTTCCGATGGCAATTGCCTCTTCTTCAGACCCAAATGGAATGACGGACAGCACTGGACCAAAAATTTCTTCTTGGGCAAGAACCGAGGCATTGTCGACATCCTTAAAAATTGTCGGCTCTACAAACAAACCTTTGTCCAAGTGACTGCCTGTGGCTCGTTTCCCACCGATCATCAATTTAGCACCCGCGGCCTTTCCAGCCTCAATGGATTGAATGACTCGGTTAAATTGCGGCTCATTGGCAAGAGTACCCATCTCGGTTTTGTGATCGATGGGGTTACCCAAAACGATGCTTTTAGACTTCTCGACAAGCTGATCAACGACTTGGTTGTAGACTTGCTTGTGGACTAAAAGACGTGAACCTGCAATACACGTCTGCCCCGTAGCAGCAAAAATTCCCGCAAACGCGCCAACCACAGCCTTATTGATGTCTGCGTCTTCAAAAATGATGTTAGGTGACTTACCGCCCAACTCCAATGTGACTGGAACCAGTTGTCTGCCTGCCTGAGCAGCAATTTCACGACCGACTCCCGGGCTGCCGGTAAAACTAATACGATCGATTCGGCCCGAGGACAATAATGCTTTACCGACCCGATAATCGCCAGTAACGACATTAAAGACTCCTTTCGGAAACCCTGCCTTTTCAACAAACTTGGCAAACTCTAGGGTCGTCACGGAGGCATGCTCGGATGGTTTAACCACAACACAGCAGCCTGCCGCCAATGCCGGTGCTAGCTTATTGGACAACAATCCCATCGGCGAATTCCATGCCGTAATCAGCACAGCAACACCGAGCGGCTCCCGGGTTGCATAGTCCAACACATCAGGCTGGTCAAGCGGGATGACTTTCCCCCATAACTTGTCAGCACTGCCTGCAAAGAATCGATATTGCCTCGCAGCAAAGCCCATTTGGCTTTGTGTCTCTCGAATCACCTTGCCATTGTCTGTGCTCTCTAAGCGCCCCATCCGTTCGGCATCAGCCTCGATCAAATCGGCCAATTTGTTCAAGAGCCGAGCTCGTTCTTTGCCTGAGGTTTTTGACCATTGTGTATCGAATGCTCGACGAGCTGATTCAATTGCACTAGCAACTTGCGCCTCGGTTGCCATTGGAACCTCAGCCCAAACCTCTTGCGTATAGGGGTTAACGGCAGGAAAAAACTCCTGAGCGCTGTCTGAAACCCAACTTCCGTCAATAAATAACTCGTACTTCATGCGTAGCACCTTCTTTCAATTCAATTAGACAAAGAAACCAGACATTTTTACTGTTGACAGAACGACAGGCGTTTATCACCCTATTGTTCTCTGGGCTTGTACCAAGCCGGATGTCTTTTTTCAATAAACGACAATGTTCCCTCGGCAGCCTCATCACTGCGTCGCGTATTCGCATGACGTTGCACTAGATCCTCGAATAATGCGTCGCTCATGACAGCCCCAGCAATCTCCATATTCAGTCGCTTGGTCGTGGCGGTGGCTTGAGGTGCACTCATCAATAAGGCATCAACAATTTTCTGCGTCGTCGCCTCTAAATCCTCAAGCGGGCAGACCTCATGAACAAATCCGATCTGCTGCGCCTTCAATGCATCCATACGCTCACAAGTCAGTGCATACCGACGAACCTGACGAAGGCCGATTGCTTGAACCAATTGGGGAAAGATAATGCTTGCCATTAATCCCCACCGCGCTTCGGTAATCGCAAAAATCGCGTTGTCTGCAGCAACGACAACGTCACATGCCGCAGCAACACCTGTGCCGCCACCGAAGCAACCGCCTTGCACCATTGCTACTGTGGCAACTGGCAACTCATTCAAACGCCGGACCACTTGACCCGTCGCTTCAGAGGCCTTCAGGTTGGCGTCTGGCCCTAGCTTGCCTTGAGCATTAATCCAGGCTAAATCAGCACCGGCCTGAAAGTGCTTTCCATTGCCTTTCAAGACGACGACTCTCAGCCCTGGTTTCACACCCAGGATGTCCATTGCCTCGTGCAATCCAGAAATCATGTCACCGTTGTAGGCATTGTTGACGTTCGGTCGATTCAAGGTCACCGTAGCCACACCACGTGAATCCAATGACCACAGCACTGTCCCATTACCGGCTTGACCAGATTCAGCCGCCCCATTGTTTATTGACGCACCGCCATTGCTTTGCATAAATCCCCCTTACGAAAACCGATTTAAATGAGCCCATTTGCTTCAATTTTTACGAATAAGATCTCTGCTGCGTACATATTTGTGAAACCATGAGTTTTCCTGCCCCGAAAAAGGCCTGAGTTTATCGAGCTGGGATCATCTTTTGCATACGCTCGCGCGCCAAGCGATTAGCCCGATTGCCGTTTGTCCTCTCGCAGCGCCCGCAAAATCTCATCTGTGTGTTCACCAAGCTTGGGAGCCGGACGCCGGAACCCTCCCGGCGTCTTATCAAGTCTGGGAATAATATTGTGCATAGGCAGGGCCCCAAGTTCTTGATCATCTAACGCAACTATTGCTTGGCGGCTAGTGACATAGGGGTGGTCTATTAGATCAGCAACGCTGAACACTGGCCCCACAGTCACACCCGCTGCCTCAAAAATTTCAAGATTTTCTGCTTGAGTACGCTCGCCGATGAAATGACCAATAATTTCATCGAGTGCTTCGCGGTTTTTTACTCGCGCATCGTTATCTGAAAACCGCGGGTCTGTCTTTAGATCCTGACGATTGATAGTGTCAAAAATACGCATGGCCATTGACTGCATCGAGCCAGACATAGACACATACTTGCCATCACTGCACAAATATAGATTGCGCGGAGCGGTATGTGATGACTGGTTACCTGATCTCATAGATACTTCGCCGGTGGCCTGATACTTAGCAGCCTCAGAGGCGATCATTGAAAAAATAGGCTCGAACAAAGACAAATCTACTGTCTGCCCTTGCCCCGTTCGCTCCGCAACGCGCAGTGCAGTCAGAACGCCAGCGGCCCCGTAAATCCCAGCAATCATGTCAGCAAGCGCGAGCGGCGGTAATGCAGGCGGTTTGTCAGGGAAACCATTCAAATGCGCAAATCCTGACATCGCCTCGACCAACGTACCAAAACCAGGCTTGGTTCTATATGAACCAGTCTGTCCCCAGCCGGAGACGCGAACAATGACTAGTGCGGGATTGATATCGTGCAAGACGTCTGGACCCACCCCCATTTTTTCTATACCGCCTGGGACAAAGTTCTCAATCAGTATCTGACTAGTTGCAACCAGAGTCTTGAAATCAGCAAGTCCTTCAGCAGACTTAAGATCAAGAACGACGGACCGCTTATTTCGCCCATATACCTTCCAATAAATGTCATGGCCATTCTCACGCCAATGCCGAAGATCATCCCCCTTGTCAGGACGCTCAATCTTGATGACGTCAGCACCAAAATCTGCCAAATACGCCGAGAGCATGTTGCCAGCGACCAAGCGTGACAGATCAAGAACCCTAACATCATCGAGAGGGCCTGAGAACGTCGCATTAAAGGTAGACAAGTTAGTTACTCCGCCAGTCATACAATGGTGTAAAACATAAATAGAAAAACCGCGCCAGCCCTCATCGGGCTTGAGCTCTGTGCATGAGCTTAGCGCAAAGGCACACCCAAACGGAGGAGAAACGTATGCCTGAACGCAGCAAAACCTATGAAGCAGGACTCGCAACACGCAAAAAAGTATTGGGTGAAGAACATGTAGCCCGCTCAATGAATAACGTCAACGAATTCAACGCCCCACTGCAGGATTTTCTGGTCGAACATGCATGGGGGGCTGTATGGACCCGAGATGGGCTGTCTCACAAAGAACGCAGCATGATCAATCTAGCGATGCTCACCGCCCTGAACCGGCCTCATGAACTTAAGTTGCACCTTAAAGGCGCTCTGAACAATGGTCTAACGAAAGATCAAATTCGCGAAATATTCTTACAAACCGCCGTTTACTGCGGCGCCCCCGCTGCCATCGATGCATTTCGAACCGCAGAACAGCTCTTTGCCGAGGTCGAGCAATCAGCCAAGTGAGCCGAACAAAACAATTGCCGCCAGACCGCGTATTTTGCACCAGTATTAAAGACTCTAAATGACAACCACCAATTTGACGATTGCAAGCTTCTTTTGCCCGACTACCGTACACATTGGCGCAGGCGCTGCTCGCAACCTGACCAATATCCTCGAAAAATTTCACGCTACCCGAGTCTTTATATTTGTTGACGATGCGCTAAAAACAGCACCATTTATGCGTAATGTCGAGAACGATCTTAAAAAAGCATCGATCAAAACCTCGACATTTACCGGCATAGAACCAGATCCGAGCGCAACGACAGTTGAGTCAGCCTACCATTTAGCTCAGGCGTTTTCACCACATGTGCTACTAGCAGTTGGCGGTGGCAGCACCATCGATGTGGCCAAAGCAGTGGGCATTCTTTTAACCAATGGTGGGAAAATTCATGACTACGAAGGCATAGAGCAATTCAATATCCCAGCACTACCTCTGGTTGCTGTTCCAACGACAGCAGGTACCGGCTCCGAAGTCTCTGGCTCTTGTGTGATTACGGATGACAAGCAAAATAGAAAAATGTCTATTCGGCATGCTAGCCTGAATCCGGCACGCCATGCCATTCTGGACCCTGAGGCACTCACAACATTGCCAGCGCACGTAGCTGCCCATGCTGGCATGGATGCCTTTGTACATGCTCTCGAATCCTACACATCCAAACAAGCCAACCTGATGACTGATGCGCTGAACATGCAGGCTCTGGCATTGCTTAGCCACAACCTTAGAGACTTTGTTGCAGACCGATCAAATCGACAGGCCGGCCTTAATATGTTGGTAGGCTCCGCACTGACAGGAATGGCTTTCGGACAAACTGGCCTTGGAAATGTTCACTGCATGGCCCGGTTTATTGGCGCAAAACTGCACTTGTCGCACGGTCTATCAAATGCGCTTTGCCTGCCGGTTGTTGCACAATTCAATCAATCGGCTGCCACAAAAAAATATGCAGAGGTAGCACGTATTATGCAGGTGGCTTCAAGAAACGATACCGATGATGTGGCTGCTCAATTGGCGGTGAAGGCGATAACGACGCTCTGTCGGGATGTCGATATCCCCGGCTCACTACGAGAGGTTGGTGCAGACCGTGAGAGTTTTCCGGGAATGGCTGCTGACTGCGCGCAAGCCGGATACAACCGATGGAACCCCCGACAAACGACCGAAGCAGACTTCATAAAACTATTCGAAGCTGCGTTCTAGGCAGTTATTGCTCGCAATATCTGTTATTTCAGATCTTGGTCGGTAAGGGGTCAAGTTTAGGATAGGGCCCATCAACCACTTTGTAACGTGCAAGCAGCTGTTGACGAACCAAGCGGCGGCTGACTTTACCTTGAGGGTTGCGCGGCAACGTGTCGAGCTCCACATAGACTCTTGGTCGCTTGTGGCGTGACAGTGTGCCCACCAAGGCTTGAGCTTGCTGCTCCCAATTTCCAAAGGTGTTGCACGCCACAGCCACGATGATCTCACCCCAGTAGTCTGATGGCAGTGATGTCACGCATATTTGTATCGTCCCACCCAGGACCGAGAGGCATGCCTCAATCTCATCAGGATTAACACGGTAACCACCGGTCTTGATGACATCGGCCAAGCGTCCAGTCAGAACCAATCGACCACAAGCATCAAAATACCCCAAATCACCCGTTTGATGCCAACCATCAGGTTCATGAGGTGTGAATCCGTCTTTGGTCAACATACCAACAGACATGTGCGGCGCTCTGAGCCAAACCTCAGCATCCGTAGCCTCAGCGTCTTCAACACCGCTAGCTGATGGAACAAGCTTTAATTCAACCCCCGGTGCGGCAAACCCCACGCACGCTCCAGATACATCATCTGTACTCTTAAACAGAGATTCTGTTTGTTCTGGACTCAGAATCGTGATGGGGTTGACACACTCGGATTTACCGTAGGTGATACGCACCACCGGCCCGAACATGGCCTTGGCTCGACGATACATGGCCGATGTCAAAGGCTGTGTGCCGGTAAACACACACTTGATGTTCGGGAACGTGCGGCCTTCAAATAACGAGGTCAATTTGGCCAGAACAGTTGGTGGCGCAAAGACAGCGACAGTACTCGAATCGCCTAAATAACGCTCCAACTGTTCTTGCTGCACTCCATCTAACAAAATAACTTCGGCACCAAAATCACACCATGCGAAAGTCAACAATGACGAACCATGGATAAAAGGAGTCATCAATATGATTTTTTGGTCTACTTGCGGTCTAAAAGGCAAGGTAGCCTTGAGCAGTTGCTCGGCTATCCATCGACGGCCGTGACTGTAGACCACTCCTTTGGGCTTGCCCGTCGTACCCGAGGTGAACAAAATGCGGCCATTCAGATGGGCATCGATAGCGGGCAATATGCCGAACCCAACAAGATCATCCCGGGCACTGCCCTGCAGCATCCCTTCCGCATTAACTAAAATCGGTTCAAAACCAAGACTTCGGACTTGCTCTTCCCGTTCAGGCAGTGTGATGATGTACCGCGCACCAGACAGACTCATACACCACTGAATCTCTTCATCTGTACTTTTGTAGCTAATCAAAACCTCAGCGACGCCACTAGCACGCACCCCATACGAACAAACTACAGCGCAAACTTGATTCGGAAGCAAAATACCCAGAGGAACGCCTGGCTCCAACCTCGGTAGGTCTAGCAAATACCGGGCTAAAGAGTGTGCTCTAGAATGAAGCGATAAGTAACTTAGCTTATGCCCGACACCATCAAGCACAGCCACCGCATCGCCGTACTGGTCAGCTAGGCTTTTAAGGCTAGCTGACCAAGTTATGCCGCTTACTGCGGGCCCATCAAAAGATTGGGTAGCCACAATGAGATGATCGGAATATAGGTAACCACTAGCAGCATGATCACCATCAGACCGAAGAACGGCAATGTTCCTCGCAGCACTTGCGCAAGTGGAATTTTAGAAATGTTGCTGATCACAAACAGGTTTAAACCAACCGGAGGTGACATCAACGCCAATTCCATATTGATTACCAACATCACCCCGAAATGAATCGGATCAATTCCGAGCGGCTCAAGCAAAGGCAACACAATCGGCACCATGATGAGCAGAATCGAAAAGACTTCGAGGAACATACCGAGGAAGATCAAGATGATGTTGACAAACAACAGGAATTGCCAGGCCTGGATGTCCCACCGCTCCATTAAATCAAGTGTCTTTTGTGCAATGCCAGTTTCAACAATCAAGTGCCCAAAAGCCAGCGCCATTGCAATGATGATCATGATCGCAGCAGCATTGCGAACCGAGAAAGTCATCATCTTGAAAAAATCTCGAACTGCCACTCCCTTGTAGACAAACAGTGCCAGGATCATGGCAACGACCGCAGACAAGGCCGCTGTTTCGGTCAGTGTCACAAAGCCACCATATAAGCCACCGAGCACAATAAAAGGAACGGCTAAGGCTGGCAGCGCTGCAACAGTTTTCTGGATTTTGAACGCCATCGTGACCTCTTCGCGCTCAACGTAACCATGCTTCTTGCTAAACCGATAAACGTAAATACCCATAAGGAACGCAATCAGCAAGCCGGGCACCACACCACCAAGGAACAAGCGTGGAATGGAAGCATCTGCCAATACGCCATAAACAACGAATGCCAGGGACGGCGGGATCAGAATGCCAAGCGTACCAGCTGAGGCCAAGATACCACCTGCAAAACTTGGCTTGTAACCGTTGCGTAGCATCGCCGGTATCAAGATCGTTCCCATTGCGATGGCAGTAGCCACAGATGAACCACACATCGCCGCAAAAATGGCGCAGGTTGTGATGGAAACCAAGCCTAATCCGCCATGCAGTCGCCCGAGCCACGCAGTCACAGCATCAATGAGTGCCTTGGCAACACCGCCTCGTTCCATGAATGTAGCCGCAATCACGAAGTACGGGACCGCAAGCAAAGTCGGTGAATTCAATTCATCAATTATCTTTTGCGCCAGCGGTGTCAACGACCCATCGACCGCAAACACAATTCCAGCCGAGATGCCCATTGTCAAGTAAATAGGTATCCCGAGGAACAGCAACAAAACAAAAAGAGGTGTAATCATCCCAAGCATTTCAACCCTCCTTCAATGCAGTTAGCTTGCGTGAGAGTCGAACGAGGTACGCAATGCCCATGACCAAGCCACCTGCAGGCAGTGCGGCGAAATAAATCCACAGCGGTGTGCGGAACATGGTGGTCGACACATCACCGAACTCATGTGCCTGGTATGCAACTTCAAAACCGTAATAAACAATGACCACTGAAAAAATAACACCGAGGATATCGGAGAACCAGCCAACGGCTGTTTTTAATTTGGGTGGGAACATATTGACGAAAAAGTCCGACTTCACATGCCGATCCATTAACGTCAATGTCCCTAATGAGAGAAACACGGCCCAGATCATCATGTACACCTGAAACTCTTCCACGAAATCGAGGATGAAATCTGGCGCAAAGAGACGAGCAACTACGTTGTAAGCGCACAAAAACAGAGCAAGAAAAGCAAGGCCTCCCACAACGGTAGATTCCAGAAAGCTGGAGGGCGGTACCTCATGAGCTTCCGCCTGAAGATCTTCCTCTGCTTTTTGACGCAAAGACTCGTAGACTTTACTCGTTGTCCCTTCCGACTGGGTCGTGTTCTCAATTTGCATGATGCTTCCTTAGAACTTCACGCCAGAAGCTTTCAGGTTGTTGTAGGCTTGCTGAGCAACGTCAGGATCAATTTTCATATCTTTGATTAGCCCATCCTGAATCGTCATGAGCTCTGCACGTGCAGCATCGATTTGGGCCGTCGTGGGCACAATCACTTGTAGGCCGTTGGCGATTAGCTCTTTTTTGGCCTCCTCTTGGGCACCTAGGGCCTTGTCGCGCTGCCACTTAACAGCAACATCCCAAGCTTCCAAAATGGCCTTTTGAATATTTGCCGGTTGAGCGTCCCAGAAATTCTGACGGATCATCGGAACATACTGGTTCAACTGGTTGTTGTCTTCAAAGCCGAACTTCATACCCGAGTCCATCAGCTTGGACGAGCGTGAGCTTTCATAAGTAGTTAGCAACCCGTCCATCACGCCCTGGCTCATAGCGAGTGGAACGTCTGGCCAGGGAACCAAGATACCAACACCACCGAGCTTATTGACTCGAGCGGCGTTACCCGTCCCGCCAGGATAGCGAATCTTCTTACCTTTGTATGTTTGGTAATCGATAGGCTGACTCACGCCGAAGGTGTTCTGCATACCAAGCAACATCCAAGGGCCAGGAATTTTGACGCGCAGACGTTCTTCAAACTTCTTGTTCAGAAATTGTCCAAGATCGCCGTCCATTAATCCAATGACCTTGCTCGGCTCTACACCGTAAAACATTGGCAAACTCAAGAGCGCAGCGTTGGGCTCGGAGGCATCGAGCTGCCATGTGCCGGGAACCCCCATTTCCACGGAATTCTGGCGTAATGCACGGGGAATATCACGATCACGGAAGAGCTGACCGCTTGGATACAGTTCAATGTCGAAGTGATTGCCCGTGCGCTTTTTGAGCTCTTCGATGAACAACTCAACGCCGAGGTTGCGAACATGAGTTGGGTTGGTGTCGAGCGCGATACGCATCTTTTCAGCAGCAGATGCTGGCCCCACCATCATGACAGCTGCCATAGCGGTGATAGCGGATGCTAATAATTTTTTGTGTAACTTCATTCTGGTGTCTCCTTAGTTTTAGTGCCTAACTGAAGATCAAAAAAACACAGCCATCCGACTCTAACGAATGGCTAAGTGTCTGTAAAGAAAGTATTGCGTTCCTCCTGTAGAAATTTGGGAAAACCCCGATAAAACGAGATTCATCCTCGTTATTACAAACTAGTCAATTAGCAAATAAACCTCTGACTGATGGCATCGCTTCTAAGTGCTGCAGTCGGCCGTATAGCTCATCGGCGCTCAACTCCAACTTGGCGCCGGACCGCACACCCGTCTCAACGCAATCGACGAACTTGGCTCTAAGTGCTTGCGATGTCATAGGGTTTAAAGCATTGCCCAAGGGAAATCTGATGTCACCGCTATCGATGACTTGGCCAGAATTCAACCTAATCTGGACACGATCATTTAGCGCGAATGCGGGCTCTAGCGGACAGGGCTCGTGATTGATGACTGTATGCACCTTTTGAAACTGGTCCTGAACACAATCTTGCAGAACAAACTCGTCAGTTAACTGGCGCAAACCGACCTCCCGGTCAACAAGAGCACTAGCAACAGCAAACTCAATACTGAACTTCGCCTCAAGTGCAGTTTGGGGTTGGTGATTACGCAACATGGATGCCTGGGCAGGCCCCATGGTGACCGTAATATCTGAAATTTCATTGGGGTTCAAATCATGCTCACTTGCCAACATCAGAGTGCCATCAATTGCACGATGGCAGGAATAGCAGACCGGATAGCGCTTGATTGATAACCCGTATTCCAAAATACGCGGTACTCGACCAAGTTGCTCGACAGCACTCGTGGTATCAACATCACCTGCTATGGAGAGTGCCCGCAAAAAACCGGCATGATGCTCAAACACATCGTCCGTTGCCGTCATTCCCAGCTTGGCTAACTGAATCGCTTCGATGGCATTTGAAGCCGCCCTACCAGCATGAAACGGCTTGGTCATTGTTCCAAAATTAGCGACCAACCCAGATGCCATACTGGCCGCAATGGCCATGGCCCGAGCGCTTAACGATGAATCTAGGCGATACAAGTATGCCAACGCAGCGGCACACGCAACTGTTCCCATTACACCGGTAGGATGCCATCCTTTCAGGTGATATTTACCCGGCTCGCGACCAATCAGCTCAGCCCAAACCTCATAACCAACCGCATAAGCGTCTAGCGCATCTTGTCCCGATACGTCAAGAACGTGTCCCTGGGCCAATATGGCCGGCACAAGTACAGTACTTGGATGACCCGATAGGGCAACATCATCATAATCAAGCGCATGCGCTGCTGCGCCATTAATGCACGCAGCCTGAGCAGCTGACTTTTCTAGTCGGGCGAAGGGTATTGGCGCAAGATCACCGCTAACCGCGTGCGCATAATGCTCCAACAAAACCTTCACAACCGGCTCGCTTGAGCCGGCCATCATCGTTCCGACAGTATCAATAAAACCAGTTTTTGCAACTTCGCGAACCTTGCCCGTATTTTCTGCAAAGTCCGGTCGAGCCACAAATTGCGCAATCGACTCGGTCAAGGTACTCATTTAGCCACTCCTTATGACGTGATCGCTAAAACGATCGTGGCATACCTAAAATATGTTCGCCTATGTATGACAGAACCAAATTGGTTGATATCGGTGCAATTTGAAACAGACGGGTTTCGCGCCACTTGCGTTCGACGTCATATTCACGGGCATAGCCGAATCCGCCATGGTTCTGTAAACAAGCCTCTGCAGCGTGCCAACACGCTTCGGAAGCCAGCAACTTACCCATGTTGGCATCATCGCCGCATGGCAAACCAGCATCGAATTTGGCAGCCGCCCGGCGCAATACCATATCGGCTGCTTGGGTCTCAGCGTAAGCACGAGCAACAGGAAACTGAACAGCTTGGTTTTGCCCAATCGGGCGATCAAAGACTCGACGCTCATTGACGTAATCAACTGATTTCTTGGTAAACCAGCGAGCATCACCAATCGCTTCGGCTGAGACTAGGATACGCTCGGCATTCATGCCATCCAGAATGTAGCGAAAGCCCTTGCCTTCCTGCCCTATCAGGCTACTAAAGGGAATACGCAAATTGTCAAAAAACACTTCTGTGGTGTTGTGATTGACCATTGCTTTAAGAGGGCGGATATCGAGTCCTTTATTTCGCGCTTCCCGGATATCAATCAGAAATACTGACAGCCCCTCACTTTTCTTGTTGACTTCCTCCAGTGGAGTTGTTCGGGCCAACAACAACATCAAATCGGAATACAGGGCTCTGGAGGTCCACACCTTTTGACCGTTAATGACATACTCGTCACCATCCCGAACAGCACGGGTTTTCAGTTTCGTTGTGTCCGTACCAGATGTCGGCTCCGTCACGCCAAACGCTTGCAACCGTAGTCGACCCGCTGCAATGTCGGGCAAGTATTGTTTTTTTTGTTCCTCGCTTCCGTGGCGCAGAACCGTACCCATGGTGTACATCTGTGCGTGACAGGCGCCAGCGCTGCAGCCACTGGCGTGTATTTCCTCGAGGATCACCATGGCTGCACGCAACGGCATCCCACTGCCACCATACTCCTCTGGAATCAGTGCACCCAAGAATCCAGCGTCAGTTAAGGCCTGGACGAACTCGCTGGGATATCCCTCTCTTTCTTCGAGTTCACGCCAATAGCTTCCAGGAAAGTCCTCACACACCCTTCTGACGCTCTCACGGATTTCCGAATAATCCTCGCCGCAACTGACAACGAGGTCATTAATGTCCTGCATGCTTGTCCCCTGCACTTTTTTAGTAGGATCAATCATCAAGCATCGCTAGGCAGCGAATTGGGCTTGACCGACAGAAACATAATTCTTGGGAAGCCCAGCTTTGGCCAGTGCACCCTGCATGGGAATATCCGGTAACGTCTGCTCGATGATTTGTCGCACTTGAACTAATTTCTGCAAATCGACACCTGTGTCAAAACCCATCGAATCGAGCATGAAACAGAGGTCTTCCATGACGATGTTGCCAGTCGCACCGGGCGCAAATGGACAACCTCCCAGACCAGCAAGTGACGCATCAAAGGCTCGTATCCCACAATCAAGGGCAGCACTCACATTAGCCAATCCCGTGCCCCGCGTATCGTGAAAGTGTGCCGCTACCGGCACCGAACCAACCGCGGAAAGCACAGCTTGAAAGACTTCCCGAACCTGCTTTGGATCTGCATAGCC
Organism: Orrella daihaiensis; assembly: GCF_022811525.1. Classification (NCBI taxonomy): domain Bacteria; kingdom Pseudomonadati; phylum Pseudomonadota; class Betaproteobacteria; order Burkholderiales; family Alcaligenaceae; genus Orrella; species Orrella daihaiensis. Next base: position 1,785,288 of record NZ_CP063982.1, read on the forward strand.
AACGGTATCTGCTACCACGAGTTCATCTGCACCAGCCTTAACGAGCGCTTGGGCGCAATGAACAACGTCAGCCACGTTGATCTTGCCTTCATAGGAGCAGCCCAGGGCGGTTGACAAGCCACCGGTGATAATAGGCTGACTATTCTTGGGTTGTTCTCGAATTAAGCGAACGATTTGTTCAAAGTCAGCAATCGACTCTTCTCGCTCACGGCGCACGTTCTTCAAATTATGTGTTCGACTGACTGACATCACAAAATTCAGCTTCTTGACACCCAATTCGAGACCGCGTTGCGCGCCTTTCATGTTGGGTATGAGCGCTGACACCATTAGGTTGGGCACATCCAAGGCGCCAGCAGTCACTTCAGCCGCATCCGCAAACTGCGGAATAAGTTTGGGTGGCACATAAGATGTCACTTCAATCTCTGGTACGCCAGCAGCAGCCTCGGCAGCAATCCATCTCAGCTTGCTATCTGTCGGCATAAACGTAGGATGAATTTGCAATCCATCTCTTAACCCTACTTCTCTAACGATGACTTTTTCCGTCATTTTTTCCCCCGCCTGTTGGCACGCCTGAAGTGCCTTACTTACCCTGAAATTTTGGTGCTCGTTTCTCATTGAAGGCTAGAACGCCTTCCATCCTGTCTTCGGTATCAATCAAATGGTTATAAGCCTCAACCTCGAATCGCAATGCCGTGCGTAGTTCCATTTGCCCGCCGTAACGGATCGACTTTTTAACTTGTCGCACTGACAATGGCGCATTTGAGGCAATTACCTTGGCTGTCTCTAGCGCTTTGGCAAGCACTTGGTCATGCTCAAAAACTGCGTTTACCAGGCCCCATTCAAAAGCTTGCTGCGACTGAAATGGCCGACCAGTCATGATGATTTCTTTAGCTCGCCGCTCGCCGATGGCGCGGGGTAAATTTTGCGTACCACCAGCACCTGGCATAATGCCCAGCGTCACTTCGGTTAAAGCGAACCTCGCATTTTCGCTGGCATAAATAAAGTCGCAAGACAAAGCCAGCTCCAAGCCGCCAGCATATGCATGCCCGTTAACCGCAGCAATGATCGGCAGCGGCAAATCAACCAGTGTCCAATACATGCGTTCGAAAAGCTCGTGCTGCAGCGTCCATTGACGCTTTGTCATGCCGTTGCGCTCTTTTAAATCACCACCAGCACAAAAGATTCGATCACCAGCGCCGGTGAGGACGACGCATCGGACATCATCAGGATCAGCTGTCAGTCGATTCCATAAATCAAGCAGATCATGTCCGGTCTGCGTATTAATGGCATTACCGACCTGCGGCCTGTTTAGAGTGACCTGCAAAATGTGGTCACCCAGCAATTCAGTTGCAATTGTTTCGTACGAAGGTAGCGCCAACATGCTCAAAGGTTCCCCTGCAGTAGATGGTTGTGCTCGCCAAGTTTTGGAGGAGCGGCGTAAGGCGCAGGACGTTGACCGTCAAAACTGATCGGCAGTCCAAGAAACTTCATTTGCGTTCCTGGCACATCCTGTACCAAACCCAAGGCCTGGGTTTGAGGGTGATCCAACATCTGAGCCAAATTATTCACTGGTGCGCATGGGATACCTGCAGCGTCCAAAAGCTGCTCCCAATGCTCGGTCGACTGTTGCGCAATTAGCGGGTCGATCAATGCATAGAGCTCGACCTGATTCTTAACCCGGTTAGGGTTGTCGATGAATCTCGGATCCTCAGCCCATCGCTCATGCCCAAGCACACTCGCCAATGCTCTAAAAAGCTTGTCACTGCCGGCCGCGATCACCAACTCGCCATCAAGCGTCTTGTAACCTTTATAGGGCACGATACCCGATGCGCCTGATCCTTGACGCTGCGCCAGTTCACCACTAGCCAAATATTGAGAAGCCAGCAGGGAAACCCAGCAACTCGCTGTCTCAAAAAGCGATACGTCCACCACTCGGCCTCGGCCGGTTTGAACACGTTCGAGCACAGCCGCCAAGGCGCCGATGACAGCCCACATGCCAGTGCCCATATCCACCAAAGAAGCACCCACGCGTACTGCCGGCCTTCCTGGCTCACCGGTGGTACTCATAATTCCACCGAAAGCCTGCATGAGTGGATCGTAGCCAGGCTTCTCTTTCAATGGACCTACGCGCCCGAACGCACCGAGGTTGCAATAAATCAGGGCAGGCTTTTTCTGAAGCAACGTTGCCCCATCAATACCCAGCTTTTCGACCTGTCCAGGCCTCAAATTCTGAATGACAATGTCGGCATGCTCAACGATAAATTCAACCAAAGCAGCCACTTCCTGAGGCTGCCGTAAATCACAAACCACAGATAGTTTGTTGCGATTAAGCGCCTGAAAGTAGGCCGAAGCACCCTCCCAGAACGGCGGCCCCCAACCACGAGCATCATCTCCGGCCGGCTTCTCAACCTTAATGAGACGGGCACCGAGTTCACTAAAAATTTGTCCGGCAAACGGCGCTGCTACGCTGTTGCTGATTTCAACAACAGTAAGATTTGCAAACGGGGCTACTGCTAAGTGGCGATCCGTTGTATCTTTGGCAAATTCAGTCATATTGTTTGGTTGCTTGACTTTACGCTTATGCGAACATTGTACGGACAAAGCAAGCTTTGCCAAGTGGTTTTTTATTAATTTTTATCGGTGAAAACCATTACCTGTAGCGACAACATCGATGCCAGTCAATTCAGCTTCCCGACCAACCAAAAAACAACCAGGACCGAGCAGCCCACGTTATCTTTGGCTACACGACTGCCTGTTGAAAGACATCCAAACAGGCAAGTATCCAGTTGGCGGACAGTTCCCTACTGAAGAACAAATTGCGTCGACTTACCAGGTGAGTCGACATACCGTGCGTGAAGCCACACGGCGGCTGTCAGAAACTGGACTGATTAGCCGAAGGCGCAGTACGGGCACCATCGTGACCGCAACCCACCCAACTGATAAGTCTTACGTTGCGGCATTGGGCTCAATGAAAGAACTGATGGACTACACCATGAGCACTCAGCTTGAGGTGTTCGGTCAGATGACTATTGATGCAAGCGATGAATTAGCGCAGACCCTGGGTTGCGAACCCAGTTCTAAATGGGTCATGCTCAAAACCTTTCGCAAGGTGCTAAATGAGCCAGAGCCTATTTCCTACACTGAGGTATACCTGCGACCTGAGTTTGAAGACATTGCCAAGCACCTACATGGCCGGCATCCGAGCATTCTTGAGTTGCACAGGCGTCTATTTGACGATCCAGTGCACTCCGTGGTCCAAAGAATTGAAGCCATGAAAATGCCGCGTAAAGCCGCACAAGCGCTCGGACTCACCAGCAACGATCCAACACTAAAAATGACTCGTATCTACGAAGACAAAAATGGGCGAGTGATGAGTGCATCGCAAAATTTTTATGTCGCCCAGCGCTTTGAGCTCATCACTCGGTGGAGTGAAACTGGAGAAACCGTGCTTTAGGCAAAAGGCTGGCTGCCACACGAGTGCGCAGACCAGCCTTTTACTCAAATCAGCTGACTGTTAATCCAATCCCCGTATGTATCAATAGTATGCGTGGTTCACCTAATTTCGAGACAGGGACATGGCTTACATCAGCTGACCTAGACGAACCATCGTAGTGCCAATTTTCCATTGCTTTGATACGGAGGGCATTACCAGTACCGTATTGTCATAGGGCGCAACCACGGTTTCGTCGCCATTTTTAGCAATTGGATCACCCTTCTTGGGGATTACTTCCAATCCTTTGAAAGGCTGCACAAAACTGAACTCTGACGATTTAGCAACCACTGCCTCAGTCACCTTCACGACCTTATGCGATTTGGCTTGCAAGCTTGCGTTCAAATGACTCGCAACCGCTTCATGCGAAATGACTTCTCGATCAATTAAGAAACGCAACATGGTCTGGCGTGCCACGTCAACAGAAGACTTCTCCCAATGTTGCCCACATTCAATCAGAATGGCTGTTTTGGGATTGTTAGGATCGGCAAAGTGCGGGCGTTCAATCATTCGCTTACCTGATGGGTGTCCAGTGTCGTACATAAGACATTCCGGAATGCCAAGCCGCTTGGAGAGTTCAACAGCTTTGTCAGCACCCTCTCCTGTTACACCACACACCATCAGTGGCGCACATGGTTCGTGCATCGAGTGAATATCAAGCAGATAATCAGCCGAATCAACGAATGGCAACAATAAGCGGGCCCGCTCAAGTTCAGCAGAGTTTTTATTGCTTTTCAGATACTCATCTGACCAAACACGATTAAAGTCCTCGTCCGTGTATCTGCTGATGCCTGGATTGGCTGGGTCCCAGCGCGCAAATGCTGCAAGGTTGCCAAAAGTCATCGTCAGAACGCCCTTTTGCGGCTTGAATCCCTGCGACAAAAACCACTCCATCACGATTGCGCCGCAAATCTCATTGCCATGCGTGAGCGACTGAACCATCACATTAGGGCCCGGCTTGCCGCTATCGAACTGCCATACAAAGTCCACACCAGTATTACCTGCTTGCCACCGCGTAATATCCGGGGCTTGGATGTCAACAGGATTGGTATTAATAGGGGTTACTTGGTTCATGTGGGTCATCCGAAACATTAAAGAAAGGTGATAAACGAATTCCTACCATCGGCTCTAGCCTGTTCCACCATCGTTTAAATGACAAGCACTGTAATGCCCTGCCTCTAGCTCGCGCAAGACAGGCACTTCCGACTTGCACCGAGGCCCCACCTTCGGACATCGAGGGTGGAAATGACAGCCGCTAGGGGGATTCAAAGGCGAAGGGATCTCACCCTTGATACTGGAAAACCGCTTGTGCCGGTGTGCCAAAGTTGGCACATTCTCGAGCAACGCCTGCGAATACGGGTGATTCGGTCCGGCAAAGATCTTGGCTGCTGGCGCTGACTCAACAACCCGACCGAGGTACATGATCACAACGCGATCTGAGAGATATTTCACAACCCCGAGATCATGGCTAATAAAAAGATAGGTCAAATTCAGTTCTTGACGCAACTGCATGAACAGATTCAATACTTGTGCTTGTATAGAAACATCAAGCGCCGCAACACTTTCATCACAGACCAAAAACTTTGGATTAACGGCTAAGGCCCGAGCGATACCAATTCGCGCGCGTTGGCCACCAGAAAATTGATGTGGATATCTCCTCATGAACACTGGATCGAGGCCCACACGCTGCAAAATAGTGGCCACATAATCGTCAAGCAAGGCCTTTGACGTTATCTGATGAAATAAAGGAGCCTCACCCACGATTTCCCTGACTCGCATGCGCGGATTCAACGAGGCCATCGGATCCTGAAAAATCATCTGGATATCCAAATTGGCGCCCATACGCTGCGTACGAGACAATCCTTGCAAGTCCATGCCCTGATACAGGATCTGCCCTTGCGTTGGCTCATAAATGCCCGCCACCATTCTGCCTAACGTTGATTTCCCACAACCGGACTCACCAACCAGGCCCACCACCTCGCCTTGCTTGATGCCCAAGCTGACGTCGTTAACTGCATGCACGACTTCGGGCTTATTCTTGGCGCCGAGTAAGTTGGCTATCTTGCCAGCAGCATCGACTGGCTTGGTAAACCGCATCGATACTGACTTCATTTCGATAATGGGGGTTTCGTTCATGTCAGTTCGTCTGCAGGTGCAATTTTAATGGGAGCGACACTGGAAACTGGATGAAAGCAACGCGCCTGCCGGTCACCATCAAACAACTGATTAGACGGTGCGTCCTGCCGACAGATCTCGGTCGCATCACGGCATCGCGGCGAGAACGCACAGCCAGGTGGCAGACGGCCAAGCGACGGGGTAGAACCCGGAATTTGATCAAGGGGCTGACCAGCGATGGCGGCCGAAGGCAATGAACCTAGTAAACCACGGGTATATGGATGAATTGGGTCATCTAATACAGCATCAACCAAACCGCTTTCTACAACACGACCGGCATACATCACTGCAACACGATTAGCCAAACCTGCCACCACTGTCAAATCATGCGTAATCCAAATCAGCGACGTACCCGTTTCCGAGCATAGTTGTTGAATCTCTGCCAGAATCTGACTTTGAATAGTCACATCCAATGCTGTGGTCGGTTCATCCGCAATAATGACTGCCGGGTGATTCAACAATGCTGTTGCGATAGCTACACGCTGGCGCATACCACCGGAAAATTGATGAGGATATGCCTTCAATCGCTCCGCTGCGGCCGGGATACCAACCTTTTCCAATGCTTGCCTAGCCCGATCCAGCGCCGCTTTTTTTGAGATCTTCTCGTGCGCCAAAATGGCTTCAGTCATTTGCGTGTCAATTCTCAGAACCGGATTCAATGTCATCATCGGATCCTGGAAAATCATCGCTATTTTTTTTCCGCGAATCGAACGAAGTTCATTGTCATCAAGACCTACTAGCTCTCGCCCCTCAAGTTTGATTGAGCCAGACACCACCCGTCCGGGTGGATCCACCAACCCCATGATCGAGTACCCAGTGACTGACTTGCCAGAGCCAGATTCACCGACCAACCCCAACACTTCGCCACGACCCAAAGACAAAGAAACACCATCGACGGCCTTCACCACGCCTGCTCTGGTAAAAAAATGAGTTGCCAGGTTGTCGATTTCAAGTACTGTATCCATGCCTACTTCTCCAACCTCGGGTTCAGAACATCTCGAACACGATCCCCGACCAGATTGATGGACACAATTGTCAGTAGCAAGGCCAAACCGGGCAAGACACTGATCCAGTAGCGCCCACTTAGCAGGTATTGAAATCCGTTTGCGATGAGCACGCCTAACGAGGGCTCAGTCTGAGGCAGCCCAACACCCAAAAATGAGAGCGTGGCTTCCAAAGAAATAGCATGTGCCGTCTGCACAGTTAAAACAACGATGACCGGTGCCAGGCAGTTGGGAAGGATATGTCGGAACACCACACGAACACGTGACAAACCCAGAGATTTGGCTGCTTCGACGTACTCCTTGTTGCGCTCAACCAGAGCAGTTCCACGCACGGTACGTGCATAGTACGCCCACTGAACCACTACCAAGGCGAAGATGATCTTATCAACGCCTTTACCCAAAGCAGCAACCAAAATCAGAGCAACCAAAATTGTCGGCAACGAAAGCTGTAGGTCCACGATACGCATGATCACGGCATCAATCTTGCCACCTGCATATGCGGCAACTAAGCCCACACACATTCCAAACACAGCCGCCATAAGACCAGACACAACGCCGACCGCAAGGGAAATACGCAACCCATACAAAATGGCGGAATACAGATCGCGCCCAACCCCATCAGTCCCGAGCCATGCCGTAAATCCCGCCATGGTCTGACCGCCAGGTTCGATACGCGAATCGAGCAGATCTACACTGGCAAGATCGTAAGGATTTTGCGGCGTGATCCAGGGAGCCAGTATCGCAGTCACCACAATGAGCAACAAGAGCGCCAAGCCAAACGTAGCAGTTTTATCCTCGAAGAACGAGCGAATAAAACGACGCCATGGACCTTCTTGCTGCACGACTGTCCCTTCCACAGGCGAAGACTGAACTGATGTGTTTATCTGACTCATACGCTTTTCCTCAGCCCTTAGCATCCGTCAGTCGTACTCGGGGGTCAAGCACTGAGTACAACACATCAACAATCAAATTGATGACTACAAACAAAACTACCACCACCATCACATAAGCCACGATCACAGGGCGATCCAGTCTTTGTATGGCTTCCAGTAGCAATTTGCCCATGCCAGGCCACGAAAAAATGGTCTCCGTCACCACCGAGAAGGCAACCAGAGAACCAAACTCCAAGCCAAGCACCGTCACAATTGGAATCAAAATATTTTTGAGAACGTGCAAACCGATGATGCGTGAATCCGATAAACCTTTTGCCCGGGCGAATTTCACATAATCCATCAGCATGGCCTCACGCGTGCCAGCACGTGCCAGTCGGATCATCAAGCTAATTTTTAAGAGAGCCAAGTTCAAAGCTGGCAAGAAAATGTGCTGCCAACCCTGCCATGAAGTCAGGCTTGTTGTGATTCCAAAAATGGTCGTTGTTGGTCCTCGCCCTGATGCAGGAAGCCACCCAAGCATGACTGAAAACAACATAATAAGCATCAGCCCAACCCAAAATGTGGGCAAAGAGAACCCAAGGATTGAGCCAGACATGATGAACCGTGAGCTGCGCCTTTCGGGATACAAACCAGCATACATCCCGAGCGGTAACCCAATGACGATAGCCATCATCAGCGCAACAATTGCTAGCTCCATCGTTGCGCCCATCCGGCTCAAGATCAACTCAATGGCTGGATCACCATGAACAAATGACCGCCCCAGATTGCCTTCAAACAAGCCTTGCAGGAAAAAAATAAACTGCTCACCAATTGGCTTATCCAAGCCAAGCGCTGCCGCCGTTTGATCAATAGCCTGTTGATCCATCTCGGGTGAAATAAGCATCCAAATCGGATCACCTACAACATTCACTCCGAAAAAAACCAACACGACCATCACGGCAATTACCAGGAAAGCCTGTGCAAATCGACGAATCAAGAATGACAACATTTAGACGATGGCGCCCTATGATGTGCGCTCCGGGCGCAAATTGCCTGTTATTTTTTAATAGGTGACAGTAATCAGCAGGAGTTACGTCGATGCCAAGCCGTTGGCATCGACGCTCTGGACATGATTATTTCTTATTGATCCCAGATGGCAAGGTGTACTCATCTGCGCGAGCTTCCACTGTGATGTCACCCTCCGATGCCCACACGTTGCGCTGGAAATGAATTGGAATGATACCGACGTTATTGAAGGCGATTTCAGAAGCTTCAGCCAGAATTTGCGCACGCTTCTTATCATCTACTGTGGCTAATGCCTGAACGATCTTGGCATCAAGCTCCGGGTTAGAGTGCCGACCACGATTGGCAGCTCCAAAACCCTTCGATTTATCAAAGGTTGCCAACAAGGAGCGCAGCGAGCTCGATGTTTCGCCAGTACCTGAGCCCCAACCCGCCAAAATCATCGAGAACTCAGGCTGACCATTTGCACCGGTAGATGCACGAGAAAAGAAGTTGCTCGGCGGCATGGTTTCGATTTCAACGACTAACCCCAGACGCGTGAACATCTGAGCGATCGCCTCCAGAATCTGGGTGTCATTGGTGTAACGACCCGCTGGACCATGCATCTTCATCTTAAAGCCGTCTGGGTAGCCAGCTTGTGCTAGCAAAGCTTTCGCACCCTCAAGGTCATATTTAGTCGGCTGCAGCTTTTGTGAAGTACCGAAGAAATTTTTTGCTAGCATCTGCTCGGCGGGTTCAGCCGCACCATCCATAATCCGGTCGACGATGGCCTGTCGATTAATCGCCATAGACAATGCTTGGCGCACGCGAGGATCCATCAAAGGATTTTTGATGGGCGACCCGTCCTTGGCTGTAATAAATGGGCTGTTTTCCCGGAATTGATCCATGTGCAAATAGATGACACGGTTCGAAAGCGTGTCGCTTACATTGATCTTGGAATCCGCCTTCAATTTGGCAATGTCGGTCGGTGGAACATTGTCAATCACATCCACATCGCCAGACAGCAATGCAGCCACCCGTGTCGGGCCGGATGTCAAATAACGGAAGGTCACTTCGTCCCACTTGGGCTTTGGACCGTCGTAATTTGGATTCAACGTCATGACAGTACGGTCACCTGGCTTGAACTCTTTGAACTGGTAGGGGCCACTACCACCTAGGCACTTGCCAGCGTTGAAATCTTCAGTTGACATGTTTTCAGCGCATTCTTTAGCGACAACTGCCACAACAGATAACATCGTAGGCACAAGCGGCGCTGGTGTTTTTGTTTTGACCCTTAGCGTTTTGTCATCGACCTTTTCAAAGGTCATGCCATTGATGAACTGCGTAAAGCTCGCAGGTGACCTGGGTACATTGGGCACGCGATTCATCGTTGCGATGACATCATCCACAGTGACAGTGTCACCATTGGCAAACTTTGCCCCCTCGCGCAGTTTGAACTCCCAAGTCGTGTCATCCACCGGCTTCCAACTCGCAGCAAGACCTGGACGCAATTCCTGGCTTGGGCCTTGACTCACTAGCGGCTCATAAACTTGACGAACTAACGAGTTATTTGGACCTAGGTTGTGATAGTGCGGATCAATTGAGCTCGGTTCAGACGAAATACCAATGGTCAAAGACTCAGCACTAGCCACTGTTGCTCCGAGCAACATGGCAGAGATGACCGAAGCCGACAAAACACTACGCAGAGGCGTTGACATAGTTGAAATTCTCCGTTCGATAACTATAAAGTCGGGTTTGTGATTCGCCGTGTGGATCATGGATTTAAAAAAAGTCTGACGAACCAAAACCTGCTTTGGAAACTGTAGGCGATTTTTTCAGTTGGCGCAAGCTTTAAAAATCAGTAGTTACCCTTGGGCTCGTTCAAACCAACGATCGACAAGTTTGACCCAATACGTGGCACCGAGAGGCAATAATTCATCGTTAAAGTCGTACGAGCCGTTATGCAACATGCATGGCCCAAGACCATGGCCGTGCTCGCGGTGCTCACCCATGCCGTTACCAATCCAAACATAGCAGCCTGGAACCTCCTGCAACATGAAAGAAAAGTCCTCGGCACCCATAGTCGGCGTCACGCGAGGATCGACATTGTCGGGACCCACAATGTCTCTCATCACGTCAACACAAATTTCAGTTTCATGTTCACTATTGACGGTTGGGGGATAGTTTCGGGTAAACGCTAGCTCTCCCTCGCAACCCATTGCCTTAGAAACAGACGATACGATTTCACCCATTCTTTGTTGAATCAGATCCAAGGTTTCGGTCGTAAAAGTACGAACCGTACCCATAATTTTTGATTCACCTGGAATCACGTTCATCGCGCTGCCCGCATGAATTTGAGTGATACTCAAAACCGCGGCATCAAGCGGGTGTCGATTACGTGTAACGATTGTCTGCAGGGCCTGGGCGATTTGAACTGTCGCCATGATCGGATCATGACCAAGTTGCGGCATGCCAGCATGCGCGCCCTTACCGTTGACGGTGATGGTAAAGATGTTGCTTGATGCCATGATCGGTCCTGGCGTGACACCAAACTCACCGACGGCCATGCCTGGCCAGTTGTGCATACCAAACACGGCCTTCATCGGGAATTTTTTAAATAACCCGTCTTCAATCATTCGACGAGCACCGCCGTTGCCCCCCTCTTCGGCCGGCTGAAAAATCAAATAAACAGTGCCTGCAAAGTCACGATGTTGCGCCAGGTAACGGGCCGCATTCAAAAGCATCGCGGTATGACCATCATGACCACAACCATGCATCTTGCCGTCATATTTACTAGCATGTGCGAACTGATTGACCTCCTGCATCGGTAGGGCATCCATATCGGCTCTTAACCCTATCGCAGGGCCATCAGCCTTACCCTTCAAAATCCCTACCACGCCGGTTCCACCTAAACCTCTGTCAATTGGAATGCCTAACTCGGTTAGTATCGCAGCCACCTGATCGCTAGTGCGCTTTTCTTCGAAGGCCAATTCCGGATGAGCATGCAGGTCTCGACGTATCGTTTTGATTTCTTCTTGCCAGTGCAGGAAAGGTTCAAGCAATTTCATAGCAAACATTCTCGACAATAAACACATTTCGATCTTAATACCTAAAACCACATTAGCCAACCAATACCAGAGCCTGCAGCAATGACAATTTTTTTTGCAGCAACCCGTTGCAAACTCGCATAAAACAGCGACGAGAACCGTGATGCGTATCGCAGATCCAGGAACCGAAACTGGCGGTCTTTCAAAGCGACTTATCAATATTGCGCCGCACACATATTCCTTGGATCAATAGCTCAGCTAAACTGAAGAGAATCTTCAGTCTTTGCCACGGTAAACCAATGACCCAAAAGGCTTCAGTAGCTGAGCCGGATTACGCGAGAGTCGCAAGCGACGCAGTCGATACACTGCTGTCACTAAACGCGGTGCTTGTTTGGCGTGATCGACCATTTGTCTACACCACAGGCTGGGCAAGTCCAGTCTACGTCGATTGCCGTAAGCTCATGTCTGAACCTAAACGCCGGCAACTCCTCATGGATCATGCGGCAAACATGATCCATGACCGCTTAAACGGCAAGATCGATGTCATTGCAGGGATCGAAACCGCTGGTATTCCATTTGCCAGTTGGCTTGCCGATCGACTGTCTCTACCAATGGTTTACGTCAGAAAAAAAGCGGTTGGCTGGGGACTGAATGCACAGATTGAGGGAGACCTACCACCCAAAGCTCGTTGCCTTGTCGTTGACGATCTGACCACAGATGGTCTCTCAAAAATCGGTACGGCAAACGCTTTACGGCGTGCCGGTGCAACTGTCAGCGATGTATTTGTCGTTTTTAATTACGATATTTATCCGCAAAGCCGTCAAGCTTTTAAGGAACAAGGCATCACGTTACATGCATTGGCTACATGGGCGGACGTGTTCTCACAGACCAAAGCGCGCAGCTACTTCTCACCTGAGCAGGCCAAGGTCATCAAGCAATTTCTAGCTGATCCAATCGCTTGGTCTGCTCGACACGGTGGCGCTGACAGCCTACCGGCCTTTGCAAGGTCAGTGCCATGACGGCTACACCAAAAACTCTAGACGATCGTTGGTCCGTGCTTGCCAATGATCTGTTTGCTCAGATTCGCTCCATCTCCACGCTTGGCATAGGAGTAACGCGGCCTAGCTATGGGGAGAATGAAACGCAGGCCATGAAAGTCATTGAAGGGGTCGCCCTAGAACACGGACTCCATTGCCAGTGGGATGACGCAAGCAACCTTTGGATTTCCCTGACGCAAGCGAATGCTGGTCCCGCTGTCGTGATCGGATCACACATGGACTCGGTGCCCGAGGGCGGCAACTATGACGGATTAGCCGGCGTTCTTGCCGGACTGTTAGTGCTTTTGCAGTTTAAGGCTGAAGGCGTGTGGCCTGCACACCCGGTCAAAGTGTTGGCATTGCGGGGGGAGGAAAGCGCTTGGTTTGGCAAAGCCTATGTAGGCTCACTCGCGCTCACCGGCCAACTCTCTTGTGCGGACCTTCAGCTCAAGCACCGGGAAACAGGACAAACATTACAAGAAGCCATGCAAAATCTGAATATCCCGATACAGAAGGTGCAAGGCGGTCAGCCGCTCGTGGATTTGCAATCAATCAGCGCTTATCTGGAACTTCATATTGAGCAGGGGCCAGCCATGGTTGCACGCCATTGGCCAGTCAGCCCGGTAACCGGAATCCGTGGAAACATCAGACACAACCGAATTCGATGCCTCGGCGAAACGGGGCACTCAGGCGCAGTCCCTCGGTGGTTGCGTAAAGATGCCGTTCTTGCCGTAGCTGAGCTTCTATCTCGGCTCGATGAGCACTGGCGGGTTCTGCAGCAAATGGGCTTGGATTTGGTGATGACCTGCGGAATCCTAAGCACAAACGCCCGCAGTCATGCTGTATCAGTCATTCCTGGTGAAGTCGAATTCAGCTTTGAAGTTCGCAGCCAAAACGCGGAGACACTGGAACAGTTCTACCAATTGATGCGCAATGAGTGCGAACAGATTGCTCAGGGACGCGGCGTGCGGTTTGAATTTGACCGCAAATTGTTCACCCGCCCAGCGGTCATGGATCCCGTTTGGATCAACAAACTTTTACAAGCTTGTATAGCCCAGGGCATAGATACTGAGACCATGCCAAGTGGCGCCGGTCATGATGCTGCTGTTTTTGCTAATCTCGGTATCCCAAGTGGCATGCTATTTATCCGAAATGACCGCGGTTCCCACAACCCGAACGAAGCGATGGAAATTGAGGACTTCATGCTGGGTGTTAATGTACTGAAGTCAGCTTTGTTGTGAACGCGAACATCGCAACCAGACTTTAGCTTGATTCCGATATACAAGTAGCGAAGCTACAACCCCAATTCATATACTTATTCGCAGGGGATCAGTAACTTTTTCTGCTAGCGACATCTTGCTAGCACCGATTACCGATAAAGCTTTCGCCATAAAAAAGCAGCCACGGGCTGCTTTTTTAATTTTGGCTCCCCAACGTGGGCTCGAACCGGGGACCTACGGATTAACAGCGTAGGATAAATGTAGAAAGTTTTTGTATTTCATTAGGTTATGTATGAAAGATCTGGTCGTGTAAAAAACCGTGCAATGACAGATACCGAATCCTCTGTACATCGAATTCGCTTGAAATTTCATTTATCGGGTGTACAATAATTTCAATGCGGATTGAGTATGACCCTGAAAAGCGCAACACTACCTTGAAGGAGCGTGGTTTGGATTTCGCACGAGCCACTGAGGTATTTCAGGGAGTACATTTCACTGCTCAAGATATCAGATTCCAATACCAAGAAGATCGATTCATAACCGCAGGATGGTTGGATGCTCGATTGGTGGTTTTGGTATGGACACCTCGCGGCGAGGCCCGTCGCATCATCAGCATGAGGAAAGGAAATGACCGCGAAAAAGCGCTCTACGCCCGCCACTTGGAAAGATCCTGACGACGCACCAGAACTAACAGAAGACTTTTTCAAGAATGCCGACTTATACGAAGGCACCAAACTTAAAAGTAAAACGCGAGGCAGACCGAAGTCTGCTTCGCCCAAAGAGCCGGTAAAACTGCGATTGGACGCTGATGTGCTTGCTGCCCTGCGTGCCAGTGGCGAAGGCTGGCAGACACGAATCAATGATGCCTTGCGTGCATCTTTAAAGTTAGCCGGACAACTTTAGAGTCAAACGCTTGAAATTCAACGCGGGCGAAAAAATAGCCGTCTTTCTCGCAAAAGATGGCTATTTTTTGGATTGCTTGGCTCCCCAACCTGGGCTCGAACCAGGGACCTACGGATTAACAGTCCGGCGCTCTACCGACTGAGCTATTGGGGACCGGAGAAGCGAAGATATTAGCACTGAAACCGAGTGCTTTGCAAATCGACGAGACCTCCCTGTACCGACGCCCGATTCCTCAATTAGACCCACGCGTCGTTGGGGCAATCTTTTTTCAATCTGCTAGAATTCGGGCTACGCCGATGTAGCTCAGTTGGTAGAGCAGCGCATTCGTAATGCGAAGGTCGGAGGTTCGACTCCTCTCATCGGCACCAATCAGCTTTGGTACAGCCTCAAGCCCATCTCGAAATTTTCCCTCATCCGGTATAACCGTCGATCTTGACGCGAGCGATCTTTAGCTTCAATCTAGACCCAACGATAAGACAGTGCCGCAAATCAACAACGCAATAGTCATTTTTTGCGCTCGGCTATTTCGCACTCAGCCTTGCTCATAAAAGACACGCTCGTTGACGCCGTTGGGAGCAAAACAATGAAAATCGCTGTAATGGGTACGGGTTTGATTGGACAAGCATGGGCTATTGTGTTCGCGCGCGCAGGGTTGCCAGTCAAATTATGGGACGGCAATAACGAAGCGCTACAGAATGCGACTGCGATTATCGCAAAGCAACTGCAAGAACTTCAGACGCAGGGATTGGTCAATCATGCCGCGGATGCGTTGTCGAATATAAAAATCGCATCTACGCTGGAACAAGCGCTTGAGGGGGTGGATTATGTTCAAGAAAACCTTCCCGAAGATGCTGCCATCAAGCGTACTTTTTATGCTCTCATCGACACCATGGCGGCTCCAGAAACCATCCTGGCCAGCTCTACATCAAGTATTCCAGCTTCGGTCTTTACCGAATCTCTAGCAGGAAGGCACCGTTGTCTTGTGGCGCACCCGGTCAACCCGCCATACCTAGTCCCTGTTGTGGAACTATGCGTTTCTCCCTGGACGAGCCCCAATGTACTGGAGCGCACAAAGAGCTTAATGAACCTGGTCAACCAAAAACCCATCACGGTGAATCGCGAAGTCGAGGGATTTGTGCTGAACCGGCTTCAGGGTGCTTTACTGAGAGAAGCATTTCGCCTAGTTGAAAACGGTGTAGTCAGCGTGCAAGACTTAGACACGACGGTCAAAGATGGACTGGGCTTGCGGTGGTCATTTATGGGGCCATTTGAAACCATTGACTTGAACGCACCCAACGGTCTGAAAGATTACTGCGAACGATATGGTCCGATGTATCAAAGCATTGCTGCCGAACAAAGCCACACTGAACCATGGAGCGATGATCTGATTAACGAGGCTGAGAAGCAACGGCGCCAACAACTGCCACACAATCAGCTGCTTAATCGCAGGCTTTGGCGTGATGAACGACTGATGGCCTTGATCAAGCACAAGCTTGAACATGAAGAATCAAATAAATAAATTCAATTGAACCACTCGGAATAAATACACATGGCAAGCAAACGAAAAGTCATTGTCACTTGTGCTGTCACTGGTGCAATACACACCCCATCCATGTCCAAAGCATTGCCAGTCAGTGCGGATCAAATTGCCGATGCAGCGATTGAGGCTGCTGAAGCTGGCGCTGCGATTTTGCACTTACATGCCAGGGACCCCATCAACGGCAAGCCATCGCAGGATCCAGAACTATTTCGACCGTTTCTCGAGAAAATAAAGGCAAACACTAACGCCGTTATAAACATCACAACTGGCGGCAGCCCACACATGACGGTAGAAGAACGAATGCGCCCGGCCATGACATTCAAGCCTGAAATAGCATCGCTGAACATGGGATCCATGAATTTTGGGTTATTTCCAATGCTTGACCGATTCACGGCGTTCGAACATGAGTGGGAGCGCGAACATTTGGAAAAAAGTCGTGACCTGGTTTTTAAGAACACCTACAAAGACATTGAAACGATATTACGCATAGGCTCGGACAACGGCACACGTTTTGAATTTGAGTGTTATGACATCAGCCACTTGTACAACCTGGCTCATTTTATGGACAAAGGTCTAGTGGCTGGACCAGCATTCGTGCAGTCGGTATTCGGTATCCTCGGCGGTATCGGGCCTAACCCGGAGGACCTCATGCACATGCGTCGCACGGCTGACCGTTTGTTCGGCAACAACTACCAATGGTCAATATTGGGCGCCGGCCGTAATCAAATACCGCTGGCCACAATGGGTGCCGCGATGGGCTCTAATGTTCGGGTCGGCCTAGAGGATTCTCTCTGGATTGAGCAAGGAAAAATGGCTTCATCCAATGCCGAGCAGGTCTCGCGCATTCGCATCATTCTAGAGGCACTTAACTTGGAGATTGCAACACCTGACCAAGCGAGGCAGATATTAGGACTCAAGGGCCATGATCAGGTAAGTTTTTGAGGGCCTGCTGTTTGGCTAAGTGACAGCGCTTGATACCCTAAACGTCTTCATCAGATTTTCATCGACAAAAAGTGGAATGACAAAGACTTCCCATGCATATCCAGGTTCAACGAGTCGTTTACGCCACCATCAAGCACATCATCCATTACAAAATTCATCGCATGAAGCTTGGGTAACAAATAACGCTTTACCGCACTCGGACGTCGACTTGCAAAATGTGCAGCCACTCGCTCTTCAGTCAGTGCCTCCACGAGTTTGGGATAATCGGCAGGCTCAAATGCGATGACGCTAATATTGATTCGATTGCCCTTGTCGCCTGTTCGGGCGTGGGCTAACTCATAGAGTGTTACATCAGACATCATTAGCCCCCTATAGAAACTCGAATGTTGCTGGCAAGTACTCACGCTTGAGCAAGCAAGAGGTTGTGGACAACCTTTGTCGCTTGTTCACCCGAACACCACCCCCGGCTGCTGGACCACAAGTCCAGAGTGCGGTTACTTCACGCAAAAGTGCCTCGATTGGCTCAAGCTCAAGATGTTGGGCAGCTACTCTGGCACGCACGTCGGTTGGTTCACCGATAGCAATCGAATCAAGCATACGATTCGCGTCGTCATTAAAAACACTGCATACCCCAATCAAATCGCAGCGCAACTCTAGGCCATGCAACATACCCAACCGCTTTTTTAATGTCTGCAACGCCAACTCAGCTCGAGCACGAGCATTCGGGCCTGCATATGAAATTTCTCCCTCACCTAGCCAACCCCCGTCAAAAAACACATTCGCTTTGAGAGTGTCGGTTCGGGGGTGCCCCTTGACACCAGAAAGCCTGACAACGTTAGGCTCTAATTCAGCCACTTCGGCGTCCGAAATGTCGGCCACTACGTCCGGGGTGATGTAAGCGCTCGGATCATGGACCTCGTAAAGCAGTTGCTCCTTGACAGTTCGGACATCAACCAACCCGCCTGAATTATCAGCCTTGCTGATTAAACAGGTGCCATCAGCAAAGATCTCCGCAATCGGAAACCCAATGTTTTCCATTCCAGACACATTTTTTTTACCAGGATCCGCAAAATAGCCACCCGTTACCTGTGCCCCGCACTCCAGCAAGTGCCCGGCCATGCTCGCCCCAGCCAATAAATCCCAATCATCAATAGACCAACCATAATGAGCGATGACTGGCCCAAGCGTCAAAGACGGGTCAGAAACTCTACCGGTCACCACAATCTGTGCGCCTGCCGCAATGGCCGCTGCGATCTCATGCGCCCCTTGATAGGCGTTGGCACATACAAATCGTGCTTGATCAAACTGCTCACCGAGGTGCTGCGCAATCAGTTCTTTACCATGCCCATCGGACAAATCGTCACCACTAACAATTGCAACTTTGGGGCGTGGCAATCCTAGTTCCTGCGCCATCTCCAAGATCCGTTGGCCTGCGGCAGTTGGATTTGCGGCTCCAAAATTTCCAACGATGGTAATTCCGTTAGCCAAACAATCAGCCAATATCGGGCGCAATTCGAGTTCCATCAAGGGCTCGTAGCCCATTTTTGAATTGTTGCGTTTGCTCAGTTGCTGCTGCGCAAGCGTGCGTTCACCCAGGTTTTCAAAAATAAGCGCTGCAGGGCCTGACCTGCGAATCAGGGTTTTGACAACAGGCAAAGCGGCGTCGGTACGATCGCCAGAAAACCCTGCCCCGCAACCTACTAATATGGTGTCTCTCATAAGTATCGTTTGATTATTTTTCGTACTGCAAGGCTACCGCAGAGCCCCGCAGCTCGCAATTCAGATTTAAGCAATACATAAGTTAGAACCGTTTGAACCAAGTGCCATTTCTGATCAGCCAGGCTATTGGGTGCGTTTATTCAGAATCGCTTTGGCCACCCTGGAATTTGTCGGGCGACCTAGCTTTTCGCTAATGTAAACACCGACATCGACAAGCGCATCCAGGTCAACACCAGTATCAAAACCCATGCCATGCAACATGAAGATGAGGTCTTCACTGGCAACATTACCCGTCGCTCCCTTGGCGTAAGGACATCCTCCCAGCCCAGCCACTGAGGACTGAAAGTTCCAAATACCAAGTTCCATCGAGGCCAAAGTATTGGCAAGCGCTTGTCCATACGTGTCATGAAAATGCCCCGATATGTCGTCTGTCGCGAAATGCTCAAGGGTCGCTTCAATGGCCCGTTGAACTTTCAGCGGAGTTCCGACACCGATGGTATCTGCGACGTCCACACGCTGCACGCCAATCTGCTTCAGGAGTCCAGCCAAATAACCCACCTGCTTAGGAGAAACATCGCCCTCATACGGGCATCCAACTGTACAGCTCATCGCACCCCGAACCGATATGCCCGCAGCCAACGCCGCCTGGACCACCGGCTCAAATCGCTCAACGCTGTGCGCAATGCTGCAATTGATATTTTTCTGACTAAAGGCTTCGCTAGCAGCCCCGAACACGACAATTTCATCCGGACGATCCAGTATGGCCGCCTCGAAGCCCTTCATATTAGGCACAAGCACAGAGTATTTAACGTTCTTATCTCGCCTCAGTCCGCTCATTACCTCATGATTATCAGCCATCTGAGGTATCCATTTCGGCGACACGTAGCTTGTCACTTCGATTTCCTGCAAACCAACAGCAGCCAACTTTTGCACCAGCTCAATTTTGACTGCTGCGCTCACTAGTTGCGGTTCGTTCTGAAGCCCGTCGCGTGCTGAAACATCTAGCACTCTGACTTTGTGCGGCATGCTTTGCTTACTCAAATCCTCTCCTCATCAGGGAAAACAAATTGGACTGAGGCACCGACCTAAGCCGTGGCTCGACTTAAGGTAAACCCTTTTTGAGGGAGCTGGTAAGACACCACGGCTGCTGCCACGAGCAACGCGCCCGACGCACCAAACGCCACCCAATGCGTACCGAAGGTGTCATATCCCCAGCCACCTAACCATGAGCTAATGGTAGCGCCGATCTGATGCGACAAATAGGCCCAGCCATATAAAACACCGACCAGACGCACACCATAGACATCAGCCAAAATCGCGGAGGAAAGCGCAATGCTTCCCGCCCAAACAATCCCGCCAATCGATGAAGTCAAAAAAAGCTCCCATTGCGTACCAACGACAAGCAGCGCAAAAAAACCAATCCCGCGCACAAGGTATATGACGGCAAGCATACTTTTACGCGGCAATGCATCTGACAAGCGACCAAGCACGAGCGTACTGAAAATAGCCACTACACCAATTAACCCAATCCCCATAGAACTAACCATTGGGTCAAAGCCATGATCCATCAACATGGGCATTCCATGCGTACCCAACAGATTCATACTAAACCCACATGCGAACAGTCCAATGCAAATCTGCCAGAACGGTAAAGTAGACACGGCCTGAGCGAAAGTCAGATCGGGCATAGCCGGTGAGTTTTGAGGTTTGGAACTAGCAACCGTTGCAGTGCCGTCTAATGAGTCGGTGTGCTCTGGCGCGTTTTCGCGTACAACCCAAATTGCCACAGGCACCGTTACAACGGCGAACAAAAGTGCAAACCAGATTAGTGTCGACTGCCAACTGATGGTCGCTACAGAGAAAGTAAACACCGGCGTCATGATGGCGATGCCGGCCATCGACCCTGTCGACAAGAAGAACAATGCCATGCCACGCTGACGGGTAAACCACTTCGCAATAACCGGCGTCAAGGCAATCGGGCTAGTGAAACCCAAACCTATCGACAACAAAACACCAAAGGACATCATTAGAGCCCACGAAGTCGTTGCATTCACCGTCCAAATTGACGCTGACAGAACAATCAACACCCCGAGCAACAGAACTGGCCGTGTACCCCAGCGACCCACGAGATAACCAGCTACGGGCATGGCGATGCCGTAAAACAACATACCAACCGCAATGATGGTCGACAGCAAACTCCGACTGAGCCCCAGATCTTGCACCATTGGCAGAAAAAACGGGCCAATCCCCAATCTCATACCGACAGTTAGCAGCGTCACAACTGTGGCACCCGCGACAATGTTCCAGCCGTAGTACCAACGGGGTCGAGAATGGTGTCGCATTGATTTGCTCAATAAGAGTGAGGGACTCGTTTAGTCACGAAAGAACTGCAAGATGATATTAAAACCACAACTCGGCAGATAGCATTGCGCCCAACAAAACATGAGATCAAGTGGTTTTGTTTTATGCAAGAGTGCGTTATTGATGTACGAACCT
Source organism: Orrella daihaiensis (assembly GCF_022811525.1). NCBI lineage: Bacteria > Pseudomonadati > Pseudomonadota > Betaproteobacteria > Burkholderiales > Alcaligenaceae > Orrella > Orrella daihaiensis. Next base: position 1,806,735 of record NZ_CP063982.1, read on the forward strand.
GCGCGTGCGCGCGTGTCGATCATTCGCCCCCATCTCTCATGTCTGCTTGCTTCTCACTGAGGCCTTTGGGCAAGGGAAACGAAACATTTTCCTGTAAACCATCCATCGTGCGCACAGATATAGCACCAAGCTCTTTTAATCTAGCAATCACGTCTTGCACCAACACCTCGGGCGCTGAAGCACCCGCAGTAATACCTATGTGCTGTTTACCAATTAGCCATTTAGGATCAATTAAATCCGGACCGTCGATTAAATAAGAATCCACACCGAGCCTTGTAGCAACCTCACGCAGGCGATTTGAGTTTGAACTGTTCGCACTACCAACCACCAAGACTAGGTCGCATTGCTGACTCATCAGCTTGACCGCATCCTGCCGATTCTGCGTGGCATAACAGATATCGCTTTTCTTGGGCTCTTGAATTCCAGGAAATCTCGACCGCAAGGCTTGCGCGACTGCGGCAGCATCATCGACTGACAATGTAGTCTGCGTCACAAACGCCAGCTTGGCAGGATCCTTTACTTTTAAAGCTTGAACATCTTCGATCGTTTCTACTAGGTACATCCCCTCACCTGACTGCCCAAGCGTACCTTCCACCTCGGGATGCCCTTGATGGCCAATCATAATGACCTCAAGGCCAGCGGCACGCATTTTTGCGACTTCGACATGCACTTTGGTAACCAGGGGGCAGGTTGCATCAAAAACCTGCAATCCGAGCGCCTGAGCATCAGCTTGGACCTTTTTAGACACGCCATGAGCAGAAAAAACAACGATCGACCCAGACGGTACTTCATCGAGCTCTTTGACAAAGATCGCGCCTTTAGCACGCAGATCCTGAACAACAAACTTGTTGTGCACAATTTCATGGCGCACATAGATCGGCGCGCCATGAATCTGAATAGCACGCTCAACAATTTCAATGGCTCGATCAACGCCCGCACAAAACCCTCGAGGCTGCGCCAGCACAATGTCCAAATGCGACATCAGATCACCCCCAGTAAATCAATATCGATACGCAGTACACGTCCGGCCAGAGGATGATTGAAATCGAATACCGCACCTTGGTCATCGAGCTCCTTCAGGATGCCAGAGTACTGCCCGCCATTGGGCGCAGTAAACGACACCAAATCGCCTGCATCGAAACTCTCATCCTCACCAGCATGTTCGGCGAGCATTTGTCGGCTGATGCGTTGCACCAGATCAGGGTTACGATCGCCATAAGCCTCGGATGGCTGCAACTCAACACTGAAACAATCACCCTCCACTTTGCCCAACAGAGCTTGTTCCATACCGGGCGCCCACTGCCCCACCCCCATTTGCAGGGTCGCGGGACGACCATCAAACGTATCAATAAAAACTGAACCAGCCCCCGGACCGCTTTGAATCACAATCCGGTAATGCAATGTCAGATAGGAGTCCTCTCGGACTGTTGGTAAGTTTGTCATGGTCAGCTCATGCAAATGAGGGTTGTGCGTCAAAATCAATCGGTTTCATTTTAAAGGTTGACCCATGCGTTTGCTTGAAATCCTGAAGCCAGACGAAAGACCACGTGAAAGAATGGCAAAATTTGGCACCGCCTCTCTGACTGACGCCGAGTTGGTGGCGCTCTTAATAGGCAGTGGACTAAAGGGCCGCAATGCGATTGGGATAGCGAATGATCTGCTGGACAGTTGTGGTGGCCTACGCGGCCTTCAACGTAAATCGATCAATGAACTAAAACAGCTAAAGGGGCTAGGACCAGCCCGCGCCTGCCTGCTGGCTGCATGTTTCGAAATTGGGGAACGGGCCAGCCTCTCTGAGCTCGTGGTCGGCAGCACCATTGCATGCGCTGATCACGTTCGCAGTTATTGCCGCAAGCTGCTATCACACAAACCGATTGAATATTGCATCGCGCTATTGCTCAACGCCCAAAACCAAGTCCTTGACTGCAAGCAAATTTCCAGGGGGACCGTGTCGCAAACAGCAATTTACCCGCGTGAAGTGGTCAAGCTTGCGCTCGAACACAACGCGAGCAGCCTGATACTGGCACACAACCACCCCTCAGGATTGGCTGAACCAAGCCCTGGTGATGTGGCCATGACGCGCACGATCTCCGAGGCACTAGCAGTCGTAGACATTGCATTACTCGACCACATTATTGTGGCAGGTCCGCGCACCATTTCACTTCACGAGTTAGGCTACATGCCAGGCTAGCCCATGGCGAGCCTGGCATAGTCACTAAAGATCAGGCTCGCTCAAAAATTGCCGCGATACCTTGCCCACCACCAATGCACATGGTCACCAAAGCGTATCGACCGCCGGTTCGATGCAACTCGTGGATGGCTTTAACCGTAACAATCGCCCCGGTTGCCCCAATAGGATGACCAAGCGAAATACCGCTACCATTCGGATTAACTTTCTCAGGGTCTAAACCGAGCTCTTTGGTTACGGCGCAAGCCTGAGCCGCAAATGCCTCATTGGCCTCAATCACATCCATCTGATCAAGCGTCAAACCGGCACGCTTAAGCACCAATTGCGATGCTGGCACCGGTCCAATACCCATGATTTCCGGGTCTACGCCAGCGTGAGCGTAGGCCACAAGCTTTGCCAAGGGCTTGGCACCAGAGGACTTTAAGGCTTCACCGCTCATCAGAACCACAGCGGCGGCACCATCATTGATGCCAGATGCATTACCAGCGGTGACCGTACCATTTTCTTTCTGGAACACCGTACGCAGTTTGGCCAGGTTCTCCATGCTGATATCCCGACGCGGATGTTCGTCCTTATCAAATACCACATCACCTTTACGACCTTTGATCACCACAGGCACGATCTGCCCATCAAACCGCCCCTCGTCCTGCGCGCGCACGGCTCGCTTGTGTGACTCAACGGCCAAGGCATCTTGATCTTCACGGCTAATACCAAATTTTTTCGCTACATTCTCCGCGGTAACGCCCATGTGCATACGACCGAACGGATCCGTCAATGCAGCCACCATCATGTCGGTCACCTTGGTGTCGCCCATACGGGCGCCGAATCGCATCGCCTCGGAAAGGTAACCACCACGGCTCATGGCCTCAGCACCGCCGCCAACAGCAACCTCCGTATCACCTAGCAGGATTGACTGCGAAGCGGAAACAATCGCTTGCAAACCAGAACCGCACAAGCGGTTCACATTAAAGGCGGCAGTTGTCTGTGGCAAACCCGAATTCAGGGCCACCACACGCGATAAGTACATATCACGGGCTTCGGTATGAATCACATGACCAAACGCCAGATGCCCAACCTGATCTACCGGTGCTGCACCTTTCTCCAGAGCAGCTTTGACCACTGTGGTTCCCAGATCAATTGGCGCCACATCCTTTAAAGACCCACCAAAATCGCCCACTGCCGTTCTCACGGCTGCTGTCACCCATACCTCACGCATGATTCGCTCCTTGTTAATGGTCTTCTGAGTAATTCAACACCATCGCTAACCCATTGATTCAGGTGGGGTTAGCGAAGTAATCTTTCGTATCGTCATAAAAGCACCATCATACGCCCAGTGACATTTATGACAGGACAACCTTTCCGTGCGATAGTTTTAGAACCATGACTCCTTACTCGATTTTAGACCTTTCGCCAATACCGCAGGGCTCGACCGCACGGCACGCCCTGAACAACTCTCTCGGCTTGGCGCAGCATGCGGAGCGGTTGGGTTATCGCCGCTATTGGCTAGCCGAGCATCACAACATGATTGGCAATGCCAGTTCCGCTACCGCAGTGGTCATTAGTCACGTGGCATCCGGAACGAGTCACATACGTCTAGGCTCGGGCGGGGTGATGCTACCCAACCACTCGCCTTTAGTTATCGCTGAACAGTTTGGCACGCTCGCCTGTCTCTACCCTGACAGAATTGATTTGGGTCTTGGCCGAGCGCCCGGAACAGACCCAATGACGGCTCGCGCGTTGCGCCGTGATCTGCAAGAGAGCAACGAAGGCTTCCCACAGGATGTACTGGAACTGCAGGCCTACCTCAGCCGCGAAGGTGACCAACTTCCTGTGAAAGCCGTGCCTGGCACAGGCACAGAAGTGCCGATCTGGATTCTGGGATCCAGTCTTTATGGGGCGCAACTAGCAGCTCATTTCGGTTTGCCCTACGCATTCGCATCACATTTTGCCCCGGCAGACCTGTTTGATGCCCTAGCCGTTTATCGTCAGACCTTTAAGCCGTCCAAACAGCTCGCCAAACCTTACGCCATGGTTCTGGTCAATGTGGTCGCAGCAGCCACCGATCATGAGGCTCGGTACTTGTTTACATCGGTACAACAGCACTTTGTCCGCATGCGCCGAAACACCAGGGGACAATTGCCACCGCCTATCGATAAGATCGACGAGTTTTGGAGCGAAGCTGAGCGCCAGTTTGCCTCACAGATGCTGGCATGCTCCGTTGTGGGCGGCCCGGATACCGTCAGAGCAGGCCTGGCGCAAATCCTGGGACAGACCCATGCTGACGAACTCATGTTCGCCGGTCAGATATTTGATCACCAAGCCAGGCTAGACTCGTTCGCAATCGCGGCCAATGCGATGAACCAAATCGACCACCTTAGCCCGGTCGTCTCCGAACCAATCTAGGCACCGTACATGTAATCGCGACGCCACGGATAAGACAAGTCATCTGGGTGATCCAGTTCGTCCGCTCGTCCTGACTGGGGCAGATGCGCTCCAAGTACCTGATACAGCGCAATCCAGCCATTCTCGAAACCCGCTGCACAACCAGCCAAATAGAGACGGTAGGCCCTGAGCGCTTTTTGCCCTCGCTCGGAACTTAAAATTTCCTTTGCATCATCGAGGTTCGCCTCAAGGGCATCACTCCACGCCCATAACGTCCGCGCATAATGGGGCCGCAGGTTCTCGACATCAATCGACTCCAATCCACCGTTAGCCATATCCGTTAGGACGTGGCCGATATGGACCAGTTCACCGCCGGGGAAGATGTATTTCTCGATGAAGTCACCCATACCGTGACCAAGCTGCGCATTGTCGACGCCACCAGCCGTAATGCCGTGGTTCATGACCAAGCCACCCGGGGCTAGCAACTCACGTAAACGAGAGAAATATTGACTCAGCTGAGCACGGCCAACATGCTCAAACATGCCAACTGAGGCTATCTTGTCGAAGGGCTCATTGGTGTCTAGCTTGCGGTAGTCCAGCAACTCCATTCGGACGCGGCCGGACAAGCCCTTTTGCTCGATCAGCTTGTTAACGTAGGCATGTTGATTTTTTGACAACGTGATGCCTGTTGCATCCACGCCATAATTTTCAGCTGCCCACAGCAACAGGCCACCCCAGCCAGCGCCGATATCGACAAACCTTTCACCAGTTTTTAGCCTGAGCTTGCGGCAAATATGGTCTAGCTTAGCCTCTTGAGCCTGATCCAAGGACATACCAGGGTCGCGGTAGTACGCGCATGAATATACCCGCCTCGGATCTAGCCATAACGCATAAAAATCGTCTGACAAGTCGTAATGAAACTCGATCTGTTGAGCATCCCGTTCGATGGAATGGCGCCAGACCGAGACCAAACGCCCAATCAATGCCGTAAATGCCCCTTGTCTAGCCGCGTCGACTGGATTACCAGGTAACATCGCAGTCGCAGCAGCCATTAGGTTGCGCATCGAGCTGTTGATCTCGACACGCCCCTCTACATAGTCCTCGCCAACTTTTCCGATGTCACCGGCAGCCAAATTCTTCAACGCAACGTTGGTTTTGGCGACAAACTCAACTTGGGCATCCTTAGGACCTAGCCACTGACCGTCAGGCATTTGTAGCCGAACTGCCACGGGAATGGCATCAAGTTTCTTTTGAACAAGGCTGGCCAGCGGGTTCAATCCTTATCTCCTGCTTAATTTTGATCGACCTCGAGGAATTTATCGGATTTTGCGGTTCGTGGGAACTGATTGACGTAACTACACCACCTTTATGTCTCGCAGAACCTGGCCTACTTGCCAATAAGGCCTAATCCGGGCTATCATTGCGTGTTTAGGACTGAACCGGCAGGCGCATTGCCTGCACTGAAGAATAAGGTGCGATCATGGCACGTGTATGCCAAGTAACTGGAAAAAGCCCAATGTCGGGCAACAATGTCTCCCACGCTAACAACAAGACTAAGCGTCGTTTTCTGCCGAACCTGCAATATCGTCGTTTCTGGGTTGAGAGTGAAAACCGTTGGGTTCGTCTGCGCGTGAGCGCCAACGCCCTTCGCACCATCGACAAGGTTGGCATTGAGTCCGTTCTAGCCGATCTGCGTGCGCGCGGTGAAGCAGTTTAATTAACGCTTAAAGTTAACGCTTAAAGACTCGGAGATTTCAAGATGGCCAAGGGTGCGCGCGAAAAAATCAAGCTGGAGTCGACCGCTGGTACAGGTCACTTCTACACCACCACTAAAAATAAACGCAACACGCCTGACAAGATGATCATGAAAAAATTTGATCCCGTTGCGCGTAAGCATGTCGAGTACAAAGAGACCAAGCTCAAGTAACTCGGCTGACTCTGCGGCCGTGCCTCGGTTGTTGGCACGCGCCAGCAAATCAATCAAACCCCGCCTCGTCGTTGATAGCGGGGTTTTTTGTTTGTCACCATTCCCTGGCCTCACCCAATCCCTATAATGGCGGGTAGGCACAAGCGCCCACCATCAACATAACCCCAGACAAAGAAGATTCATGCAGGAACGCTACCAACCCACCGACGTCGAACCCGCCGTTCAGGCCGCCTGGAACACGCACAATGTCTACGCTGTAACTGAAGACGCCAAAGACTCGTCGGGCAACCCCAAACCTAAGTTTTACGCCTGTTCCATGTTGCCCTACCCAAGTGGCAAGCTGCATATGGGGCACGTTCGCAACTACACCATCAATGACATGATGACCCGGCAGCTGCGCATGAAGGGATTTAACGTGCTGATGCCCATGGGCTGGGATGCCTTCGGCATGCCAGCCGAGAACGCAGCCATGAAGTCCAATGTACCTCCAGCCAAATGGACCTACGACAACATCGCGTACATGAAAAAGCAAATGAAGTCGATGGGGTTGGCCATTGACTGGTCACGCGAGATGTGCGCCTGCGATCCGAAATACTACAAATGGAACCAGTGGCTTTTCCTGAAAATGCTGGAAAAAGGCATTGCCTATCGCAAGACCCAGGTCGTTAATTGGGATCCGGTCGACAACACGGTGCTGGCTAACGAACAAGTAATCGATGGCAAGGGCTGGCGGTCTGGGGCACCAGTTGAAAAACGCGAGATTCCTGGTTACTACCTAAGAATCACAGACTACGCCGATGAATTACTTTCTTACGTCAAAGACAAACTAGATGGCTGGCCAGATCGAGTCCGCGCCATGCAAGAAAACTGGATCGGTAAAAGCGAAGGTGTTCGCTTTGCATTCAGTCACACGATCAAAGATGGTCAAGGCAGCCTGATTCAAGATGGTCAGATGTTTGTGTTTACTACCCGCGCAGACACCATCATGGGCGTAACCTTTTGTGCAGTAGCACCCGAGCACCCATTAGCGGCACATGCTGCCAGATCAAATCCTGAATTAGCTAAATTTATCGAGCGCTGCCAGCAAGGCGGGCAAACTGAAGCCGAGATTGCCACCCGAGAAAAGGAAGGGGTAGACACTGGGCTGAAAGTGATGCACCCGCTGACCGGCGAGGCAGTGCCTCTGTGGGTTGGCAACTACGTGCTCATGAGCTACGGTGGGGGTGCTGTTATGGGCGTGCCTGCTCATGACGAGAGGGACTTTGCGTTTGCTCTAAAGTACGGCCTGCCGATCAAGCAGGTGGTACAAGTCGGCAGCCACACTTTTGATGATCGGCAATGGCAAGAATGGTACGCCGACAAACAGGCGGGGACCTTGGTTCATTCCGGTGAGTTTGACGGGTTGACATCTGCTCAAGCAATAACAACCATCGCCGAAAGGCTGCAATCCATGGGTGTAGGCGAACGTCAGACAACTTGGCGCTTGCGAGACTGGGGTATTTCTCGCCAGCGCTATTGGGGCACACCCATCCCGATTATTCATTGCCAGGACTGCGGTCCCGTGCCGGTACCTGAAAAAGATCTGCCGGTGGTCTTGCCAGAAGATTTGATTCCGGACGGCTCGGGCAACCCTTTAGCCAAACACGAGGGCTTTTTGTCTTGTCAGTGCCCAAAGTGTGGCAAGCCAGCCAAGCGTGAAACTGACACCATGGATACGTTTGTCGACTCATCCTGGTATTTCATGCGTTACACCTCGCCTGATAATGACCAGGCGATGGTCGATGTCAGAAATGATTACTGGATGCCGATGGATCAGTACATCGGTGGCATTGAGCACGCTGTTTTACATTTGCTCTACGCCCGATTCTGGACCAAAGTAATGCGAGACCTAGGTCTGGTCAAATTCGATGAGCCATTTGTTCGCCTACTCACGCAAGGTATGGTACTGAACCACATCTACTTTGAGAAAAACGAACGGGGTGGCATTGAGTACTTCTGGCCGGAGGAAGTGGAAAATATCTACGACAGCAAGGGTGCCATCACCGGCGCACGGTTAAAAGCTGATGGACGTGAAATCCAGTATGGCGGTGTCGGCACGATGTCCAAGTCCAAGAACAACGGTGTTGACCCCCAGTCGCTGATTGAAAATCAAGGGGCAGATACGGCTCGCCTGTTTGTCATGTTCACTGCCCCCCCAGAGCAGACGCTGGAATGGTCAGACTCTGGCGTAGACGGTTCACTTCGATTTTTAAGGCGACTCTGGGCAAGTGCCCACCATCACCGTGCACTCATCGAACAAGGTCTCAGTCTCGGCCATGCCGCTGACTGGGCAGATGCTGATGAGGTCGTTGCCAATTTGCGGCGCACCATCCATGGATTGCTCAAGCAAGCCGACTACGACTATGAGCGAATTCAATACAACACGGTTGTCTCTGCTTGCATGAAAATGCTCAATGCAATTGAAGACGCAAAACTCAACGCCAGCCTTGCCAAGGCTGCTGCAGCTGCGGCAGAAATCTTCAGCATCCTGTTGCGCGTGCTTTACCCCGTTGTTCCACACATTACCTGGCAACTGTGGCGCGACTTGAAGTTCAGCGATTCCTTTGGTGACCTCCTTGATGCCAGTTGGCCAACCGTAGATGACAAAGCCCTCAAGGCTGACTCGATTGAGCTGGTGCTACAAGTCAACGGTAAAGTTCGAGGTAGCCTAACCGTCGGCGCCGATGCAGATAAAGCAACTATCGAAGCGCAGGCAGTGAGCCACGATTCTGTCAAAAAACACCTCAATACTGGCGCACCCAAACGCATTATCATTGTGCCCGGCAAGCTCGTAAACGTGGTTGGTTAGATAACCTTAAAAGGACAGAACATGCATGCCATGGATGTAACCAAAACCAGCAATGCACGAGTAAGCTCCAGTCCCCGTGCTTTATGGTTGCTGGCAATCGCAGCTCTGATGCTAGCTGTCAGTGCATGTGGTTTTAAGCTGCAGGGGTCGACTCCCCTGCCCTTTGATACGCTTCTGATGAAGGTCCCGGAGAACTCGGCGTTCGGCGCTGACTTGCGTCGAAGCATCAAAGCAGCCTCACCGAACACCAGATTAGTTGAACAGCCCGACATCGCCTATGATGCTGTGCTGCAACAAATCTCTGAAACACGAGACGCACGTGAAGTATCGCTAAATGCTCAAGGCAGAGTTGAGGAATACGAACTGACCTTGACCTATACCTTTAATGTGACTACACCCGATGGCGATATCATCTTGCCGAACACGACCTTACGCGTCGTTCGGAACCTGCCTTTCGATGACCGGGTGGTACAGGCCAAGGAAGGGGAAGAAGCCACTCTCTTTGAACAAATGCAAGCAAGCTTGGTGTCTCGTATTGTTAGACGCATTAGCGCTCCTGATGTTACCAAACGGTATGCTGAGCTCAAGGCGAACCACAAATAAGGAGTGATGTCGTGCCAACATTTGCGGCAAATCAGCCTCTACCGGCATTGGTTGTGCTGATTGGTCATGAACCACTGCTGGTATTCGAGGCCGCTGACAAATTGCGCGAAAGAGCTCGCCAAGAAGGGTTTACCGATCAGCATCGATTTGTAATGGATAGTCGTAGCGATTGGCAGACCGTGTTTGGTGTTGGCGCCAGCGGCTCGCTATTTGGCGAGCGACAAATGGTGGAGATCTTTTTGCCTGGCGGCAAGCCTGGCAAGTCTGGCGCCCAGGCTATGGAAACGATCGCGAATCAATGTGCAGGCCAGCTCGCAAACGATGTATTCACGGTCATCAAGTTAACAGGCATGGACCGAAGTGCCCGTGAGACGCGCTGGGCCAAGACATTACTGGCGGCTGCAGCCGTTATCGATCTACCTGATGTTGGCCGAGCCGCCTTACCCAAATGGATTGCTCAACGGCTCGCCCAACAAAATCAGCACATGAACAATGAGGCCCTTCAATGGCTCTCTGACCGCGTCGAAGGCAACTTGCTGGCCGCCCATCAGGAAATTCAAAAACTCGCCCTGTTGCACCCTTCTGGCGAAGTCACGCTCGAACAATGTCAGGCAGCTGTTTTAAATGTCGCTCGCTATGACGTGTTTGCCCTGCGTGACGCCATGCTTGATGGCGACTCAAGCCGTATGCTACGCGTACTCTGGGGCCTTAAAGCAGAGGGTGAGGCGCCCCCCTTGGTGCTCTGGGCCATCAGCGAAGACATTCGAACGCTGGACCGAATCAGTCAGTCTGTCGCTCGCGGTCAGCCACTGAATGCTGCACTCAAGGCGCAACGACTATTCGGTCAACGCGAGCAACGGGCCAGAGCTGCCTACGGTCGGGTGAGTCCCGCTCGCTGGCGGCGAGCCGTGGCACACGCACACGATATAGACAGAATCATCAAAGGACTGCCTGTGCCAGGGCGACTTTCAGATGCCTGGCATGAAATGGCCCGGCTTGGCATGAGCATTGCCGCTAGCCGCTCAGGCTAAACTAATAGCTACCTGTCCAGGCTGATGGATGTTCCAAACAGCTGGCGTCCATCACCTCATCGAATGACCATGAATGATCTAGCCCAAACTCTTGATGCGATCGGCCAGCGAGCCAAGTCCGCTGCACGTGAAATGGCACGCGCCACCGATGCAGAAAAATCAAAAGCTTTGATGATGATTGCGCAGCATATCGATGAGTCGCAAACAGCACTGTTTCAGGCCAATCAGGAAGACCTCGATGCCGCAGTCAAGCACGAATTGTCGCCTGCCATGGTTGACCGTCTACGATTGTCAGATAAGACACTGATGACCATGACCAAGGGCTTGCGGCAAGTTGCAGAGATGGTTGATCCAATCGGCAGCCTTGGCAATACCATCGTGCGCCCTAACGGAATGCGGGTCTCGCAGATGCGGGTACCACTCGGAGTAATCGGCATCATTTACGAATCACGTCCCAATGTCACTATTGATGCAGCTGCGCTTTGTTTAAAGTCTGGCAATGCCTGCATTTTGCGCGGCGGCAGTGAGGCATTTCATACCAACATGGCGTTAGCTGGTATTTTGCGTGAAGCGATGTTGCAGACTGCTTTGCCCAAAGACGCGGTACAGTTAATTGAAACCACTGACCGTCAGGCTGTCGGGCATCTCGTCAAGATGACTGAGTATGTAGATGTGATAGTACCGAGAGGTGGCAAAAGCCTGATTCGACGACTGCAGGATGAAGCTCGGGTGCCTCTGATCAAACATCTTGATGGTAATTGCCATGTTTATGTTGACGAGCATGCTGATTTGGAGCGAGCGCTCAAAATTGCCATCAACGCCAAGACCTACCGCTACGGCATCTGTGGCGCCATGGAGACTTTGCTCGTACATCGCCGGGTAGCCAACGATTTCTTACCAAAAATCGAAAGCGCCATGGCTGAACACGGTGTCGAGCTTCGAGGCTGCGAAATTACCCGTACGATTTGCCCTGCGATGACTCCTGCAACCGACGAAGACTGGGCAGAGGAATACCTCGCACCCATCCTTGCGGTCCGTGTGGTTGACTCAATCGATGATGCCATGGAACACATCGCCCGATGGGGCTCTGGACATACGGATGCTATCGTCACTCAAGATGTGGACGCCGCGCGCCGGTTTGAGCGCGAGGTCGACTCTAGCTCTGTCTATGTCAACTTGCCAACTTGTTTTGCGGATGGGTTTGAATATGGTCTCGGCGCTGAAATTGGCATATCGACCAACCGTTTACACGCGCGCGGACCTGTGGGTCTCGAGGGTCTAACCACCCAGAAATGGGTGTTGCATGGCGAGGGCCAAACACGCGGCTAGAACCAGGCTGTGGAAAAAAGCAAATAGAAATGCAAACAAAGGAAAAGCAGTAATGAAATCGTTATGGATTGCCACAGTTACAGTCCTTCTCATCGCCTTACTCGCATTTGTTCTGTTTTTCTCTCCGGTAGCGATCCTTTGGGTTAAGACATTCCATATTTTATTTATGGCATCCTGGTTTGCAGGCCTATTCTATCTACCGCGTATTTACGTGAATCTCGCACAAGCCACTGACCCAGCTGTCAAACAAACCCTAATCGGCATGAGCCACCGTCTTTACCGTTTCATGACCATTCTGGCTTTCCCGGCAGTGGGCTTTGGCCTTTGGCTGTATCTTTATTACGGCATTGGCATGGGGGCCGGCAATGGCTGGATGCACGTCAAACTGATTCTGGTCGGGTTGATCATTGTTTATCACTTGGTATGCAAACATTACCTAACACTGTTTGAACAAGGCACCAACCCTCACTCGCATGTCTTTTATCGCTGGTTCAACGAAATCCCAGTGGTGTTGATGCTGGCCATCATTGCCATGGTGGTGCTCAAACCTTTCTAAGCAGACGCTATGTCCGATCCTTCTGACTCCTCCAACACCTCTGACTCAACCCGCCCTAAAGAATCCAAGCCAGGCAAACTCACACTCAAGCCCAAAAACGCCACCACCGATCAGACGAGTCAGCTCAACAAGAGCACGACCTCCAAAAGTGGCGCTCGCGCCCATCATCAACGGCGGGTACAAACCGAACAGCGGCGCACGCAATCGCAACCAGCACCGCCCGATAGACCATCGAGACCCAATAGGCCCACGCCTGCTCGCCCCGCCCATCAAAGCACTCGCAAGCGTCAAACCGACTTAGCCAATGAGATCGGACACGCGCCAGCGGAGTCTGAACGCTTTGAGATGTTTGCATCCTGCCCGCGTGGCCTTGAAGAGGCGCTCGCACAAGAACTTAGCGTCATAGGATTGACCAACGTCCGAACTGGACAGGCGGGTTGTCAATTTGCTGGGAACTGGTCGGATGTTTGGCGTGCCAATCTTCATAGCCGACTTGCAACACGTATTCTGGTGCAAGTGGCTCATGCCAAAGCGTCTACAGAAGATGATCTCAGACAGTTGGCACTGGACGTGAACTGGGAGCGCTGGCTCGGCCCGGAAAAAACCCTGCGCGTTGACACGTCCGCGATTCGCAGTCCCATGCAAAGTCTGCAGTACTGCAATTTATTGGTCAAAGACAGTATTTGTGATCGGCTGCGGGCCAAAGAAGGCGCCAGACCATCGATCGACACCGTGAGGCCAGATGTCCGTGTGCATTCCTTTCTCACGCATGACAGCGCCACACTCTATCTCGACACATCGGGTGAGTCTCTGTTCAAACGTGGATGGCGCCTGGACAAGGCTGAGGCACCGATACGCGAGAATCTGGCGGCGGGGCTGTTAAGCCTCAGTGGATGGCAATCAAACATGGCATTGCTCGACCCGTTTTGTGGCAGCGGCACGATTTTGATTGAAGCCGCTTGGAAGGCGTTAAATATTCCGCCTGGCATCAACCGACCGTTTTCCTTTGAGCGACTACGCGGCCATGATGCGAGCAAGTGGCAAGCGATGCGGCAAGCTGCAACCGAATCAATCCTGACTGAGCTAGCGGCGCCTATCGTGGGCTCTGATATTTCACCCCAAGCGATTGCCGCCGCTCAAGCAAATACCAAACGCGCTGGGCTTAAACCAGACACCATTCAGTGGCAGATTGGAGATGCTCGCGAGTTAAGGCCCCCAGCGACCAACGGGATGATCATCACTAACCCACCCTACGGCGAGCGCTTGACCATTGATGCCGATTTATTTGGACAATGGGCCACCCAATTAAAACAAAACTATTCCGGCTGGCAGGTCAACGTGATTAGTGCGGATCATGCGCTACCCGGCGCAATGAGACTCAAACCCAAACGCCGGATGCCGCTCTTTAATGGCGCATTGGACTGCAGACTTTTTATATTCGAGATGGTCAGTGAACAATACGCCCCCCAAAAAGCCCGCCAGTGAGTAGACGGTGGCGTAAAAAAACAACACCTCCTCATTTATTAGGATTCTCCAATCAAATTAGATATTGCGATAGCCTAGGGATTTCCCTATAATTAGGGTTATCCACTAGATTTGACTAATTGGAGCAAGAAATGGACAAGCAATCCCAACAAACGAGTTTCATCACCAATGCGCTTGAGCATGGCCTGCTGGAGCAGGAGTTGCGTGGCATTGCACAGCGGGCAGCAATTGAAGCCATGGGTCGTGGCATCCGTCGAGTATTCGCCAAGTTGCGCGCATGGGCACTGAGTGGGCGTGAAACCAGCACTTCCGGATTTCGTTCAGCCTAATCGCTTTAGGGGCTTGCCCTGCAAAGTTTCTGACAATGTCCGATAATGCGCGACATGTCACGGCAAACACCAGCAACCCCAGATGTTGTCTCTGCCCCCGAGATGCCGTCAGCATCTCGGGGCAAGCGATTCGCGGCAATGATGTACGAGGGCGTTCTGCTGTTTGGTGTCGTCTTCACAGCGGACTATCTCTTTGACACGCTGACTCAAAGCAAGCACGCATTAATGTTCAGGCCAGGCCGTCAGGTCTGGCTTTTTATTGCGATCGGCGCGTACTTTTTGTTGTGTTGGCATCGTGGCGGGCAAACTTTGCCCATGCGGGCATGGCATATCAAACTTGTCGCAGCCAATGGACTGCGCCCGAGTTTCAACCAGTTATTAGCGCGCTATGTGCTGATGTGGCCGATCCCATTGGCGGGAATGGCGCTGATATACGCGTTGGTGCTCATCACTGGCTGGCCAGCGATTTATACGTTTGCCATTGTGACCCCATTCCTGATTTTTATACCAAGTTGGTTCAGCTCAGATGGGCAATTTCTCCACGACAAGCTAGCAAAAACCAGGATTGTTGATATCCCAGAGCACCTACGTCATGCTGCAAAGCACAAAAAAGCCACTTAGCCACTTGCCAAGTGCGATAGAGTCGGCGATGCTTTACCCTTTGTCACAAAACTAAAACGGCGTCAGACCGATGGTGGAGTCATACCCAGAGCTTTACGAAACGTTTCGCTGGCATGTGCCTAAGGGCTTCAATCTGGCCAATGCCTGCTGTTTCCAGTGGTCTGGCCTGCCAGGACACGAGCAACGCCCTGCCCTGATATTTGAGAATCGGGCGGGGCATACCGACATGGTGACCTTCGCAGAGCTTGGCAAGGTAAGTGCCCAGCTTGCGAACGGCTTGGTTCGCTTGGGTGTGATCCCCGGTGATCGAGTGGTGATCATGATGTCAAACCCGAGCGATCTGCTCACGGCGCTGCTAGCCTGCTGGGCCGTGCGCGCGGTCGCTGTGCCAATGAATGCTTTAAACAGTGCGGATGCGTTGCTGCCTCGCCTCAAACAGGCACGCAGTCAAGTCGCGCTGATCGATGCCGCCAACCAAGGTGAGGCATTGGCCGCAATCGCCAAGTGTCCTCGTATCAAACACATTGTCGGTATTGATGTCTACGACGGTCGCGTCATGAGCTGGCGAGGCTTGATTGCACGCCAGCCAGCAATCTATGTGCCCTCTCAATGTTTACCCTCTGATCCAGCGTTAATGGTTTGGCCAGACCATGCTTTACCTGATATCGAGCCCCAGTCGGCTCTGGTGCTGGCCCATCAATCATTAATTGGTCAGCTACCAGGCTTCGTGATGACGAGCAACTGGTTTCCCGATCAGGCGCGGCAAGTTCTGACAACCTTAAAACCGTGGGAGGAGTCCGGGCTGTTAGCGGCCATTCTGCCAGCGCTTTACTTTGGGCATACGGTTGTATTGACAGATCGCCTACCGGCTGCCGCCAATCTCCCTAGTCAGGTAACCCACATCGTCACTACCGGCTCGCACTTGATTGATGCCCTAAAAACCGATCCGGTCAATGTGCCAACCCCACAACCAGTTAGCGGTCTGGCCGTTCTGGACCAAACCCTCCATCACCAATGGCGAGAACAGTCTGCCAAGCTGTATGGAGCACAGCCGAACTTGGCCACCTTTGTCAGCGGCTGTGGACTATTAATCTCACAATGTCACCGCAAATGGCCCGATGAACCGGCGCATAGCAGTGGTTACCTCGTCCCGGGACATCACGTTCGTCTAGCCAACAAAAGCGATCAGTCAAGCGAATCGAACGGGCAAACCGGTGAGCTCGAAATATCACGTGTAGATCGAGCCGGGCAGACTGACCCAGCCCAATTTGTGCAAGCCTGGCCGTTTAAGGATACGCTGGATCTAAGCACGGTCCTGCCGGACTGGTGGCGCACGGGTATCTATGCCCAGGACCTTGGCAACGGGCACTGGCGCGTGCTTGGACAAGTCCAACATTGGCATCGTATGTCGCAGCAGCCTTTGAGCCTGTCGGAACTTGAGCAAGCGGTTCTGCTCGATCACCAGATCAAGTGGGCCGAAGTGGCTTTCATGCCCAACAAGAAGTCCCCGTATGATGAACATGAGATTTGGGTGCTGGTAGACACAGGTCCGACTCAGGAGCGCCTGTTCAAAGCATGGCGTGATGGAATGCGCCTTGATATCATCAACCGTATATTGCAGACCACTCAGTTAGATCAGGACAGTGTAAAAATCCGAGTAGGCTTGGTCGATCGGCACAGCTTGCCGCTCACAGACCCGCACAGCCGATCTGCCTGGCACACACGCGCGTATCAGGCTCTGGTTGATTTTCTGTAACGCCGAGTCTGATTTTTTGATTCTCCCTCTGGTAACACGCCATGCCTATCTATCAATTAGAAGATCTCACCCCACAAATTGACGATTCCGCCTATGTTCACGAATCGGCCGTCATCATCGGCGATGTTCGCATCGGAGCGAGGGCAAGCATTTGGCCAAACGTCAGCATTCGGGGCGACAACATCCGAATTGATATTCGTGCTGGATCGAATATCCAGGAAGGTTGTGTCTTGCACGTGGATCCAGACACCCCTCTGACGGTGCATGAGAACGTCACAGTGGGTCACCAAGCCATGCTGCATGGTTGCACCATCCATAGTGGCTCCCTGATTGGGATGCAGGCGATTGTGCTTAACCATGCCGTGATCGGTAAAAACTGTCTAATCGGAGCAGGCGCCATCATACCCGAGGGACGCGAGATTCCAGACGGCAGCTTGGTCATTGGTATTGGCAAGATCGTACGCACGCTCTCAGACGAAGAGATTGCCACCATGCATGCAAACAACAGGAACTATCAAGAGCGGGCTGCCCTGTACGCCAAATCACTTAAGCGGATTGGCTGATGAGCAAGTCAGACCGTTTGAACAAATTTTTATTGCAAGACCGCAGCGCGCGCGTCATCTCGGTGCAAATAGAGGATCTCTGGTGCACGGCGCAGACTCACCAACCGACTAGCACCGCTGTACGTAGCCTGCTTGGCGAACTGATCGCCGCCGCCACTTTGCTGACCGCAAACCTCAAGTTTGACGGCTCTTTGCTTTTGCAATTACAGGGCAATGGCGTCGTGAAGTTAATTGTGGTGGAGTGCCGCGAGGACATGAGCCTCAGAGCGACGATCAAACTCAACCATGAACCGCTCGAGGGTCAGGCCGGGCTACAGGCTCTATTGAACGCTGATGGGCTTGGCCGGTTTTCTGTAATACTTAATCCGCCGCGCGACAATCCGGGCCGTCAACCCTACCAAGGCATTGTGCCGCTTACCGCCGACTCAGTAGCAGCTGTCCTTGAAGACTACATGCGTCAATCCGAGCAACTAGACACACGCATCTGGTTAGCCGCTAGCGAGCAACGGCTTGGTGGACTTTTATTACAACGCATGCCACATGATGGGGGCAAGAGCGGCGCATCCGAGGATGCGTTAGCTGCCTCATGGGAGCATGCCAAGACATTATGTGACACGGTGAGTAGCCAAGAACTCATCGAAATTGACAGTGAAACGCTACTGCACCGACTGTTTTGGGAGACACCCGTCATTGGACTTGAGTCGTGTAATCCAACCTGGCGTTGTGGCTGTGATCGGACTCGCGTTGCCAACATGCTACGTAACCTTGGCAAACAAGAAATCGACGAGATCGTCGCTGAACAGGGCCAAGTCGAAGTGACTTGTGAGTTCTGCTCGACGCCATACCGCTTTGATGCAGTCGACGCCGCGGCACTTTTCAAGTCAGTCAGCCAAGAGGGTACGGATCAGCTTCAGTAACGGCTGGTGATAGACATTACGTATTCATACGACTATCGAATGCTAACGGGGTTGGGCATGATAATGACATGTCGAACTCAACAGCAAACTCCCGATCTTTGCGCGGTAGTGCCATGGTGCAATGGTGCATTGCAGCCTTACCTCTGCTGCTACTGGGATCAATGGCCATTGAAGTGAGCCATTGGCATACCACCCGCCAACGCTTGGCATTGTCTGTGCAACGAGCCACAGAAGCCGCCGCTTTGAGACACGGCACCATTGATGCGCTGGCGCAGCAGTTAAAAAAGAACCTGCCAAAAGATTTGGACTTTCCAGTGAAAGTTTGCATAACCGATCCGGTTAATGCACTGATGGCTGACTTTATCGATAAGCACTTGAGCAGATCACTCGGGGTTGCAGTCATACGTCACAACCACGTTCTCGAGCAACATCGTCAGTCAATCAGTCGGGGACGTCGCAACGGACTAGGCCCTCGCAGTCAAAAAACAATTTTTGAGGCAAACCAATTAAATGTGCAAGTCACTGTACGCTACCGGGCACTAAGCCCTTGGGTACGCAAACTCATTGACCCAGTGACGATTCGACTAGACCATTTGGCGATTATGCAAAGCCATCGTCAACGACCAGGTAGACCTTGTTCGACGATTAATTGAGATTTGAAGCACCGGCACCAGCGCTTGAGCCATTATGCGGCTGCTGAGCCGGTAAAACCTGAATAAAAACCTCGTTCTCCTGCATTAGGCCAAGCTCTCGGCGCGCCCGCTCTTCGCTAGCCTGCTTACCAGTGCGCAGATCCTCGACTTCGGCCTCCATAGCCTGGTTCCTAGCTTTCAAGCCCTCGTTGATGCTCTGTTGCTCAGCCACCTTGGCCTGAAGATCCCAGACAGCTAGCCACCCCCCTTGCCCAAACCACAAGGGGTACTGAACCAATACAAACAACACCAGCAGCGTCAGAAAAATCAGCCGCATGGCGCTGCTCCGTTAGCGCAAGTTGTAAAAGGCGTCACGACCAGGATAGCTAGCCACTTCAGCAAGCTCTTCCTCAATACGCAACAACTGGTTGTACTTGGCCATCCGATCCGAACGTGACATCGAACCAGTCTTGATTTGCATGGCATTGGTGGCAACTGCAATATCGGCGATGGTTGAATCTTCAGTCTCGCCCGAGCGGTGCGACACCACAGCCGTATAGCCAGCACGTTTAGCCATCTCGATGGCGGCGAACGTTTCGGTTAGGGTACCAATCTGGTTGATCTTGATGAGAATAGAGTTGGCTATATTCTGATCAATACCCTGCTTCAGGATCTTGGTGTTTGTCACAAAAAGATCATCACCGACAAGCTGCACTTTTTTACCCAAAAGATCCGTCAGGGTCTTCCAACCTTCCCAATCGTTTTCTGACATGCCATCCTCGATGGAAATTATCGGGTACTTGTCGCACCAGGTGGCCAGCAGGTTGGCGAAGTCGGTAGACGATAGCGTTAGGTTTCCTTCGCCCGCCAGATGGTACTGGCCGTCGCGGTAAAACTCAGAAGCTGCGCAGTCTAGTCCAAGTGCAATTTGAGTACCCGGCTCATAGCCTGCATTTTGGATCGCGCGCAGAATCAGTTCAATCGCTGCTTCGTGGTTGGCAACACTGGGGGCAAATCCGCCCTCATCACCAACGGCCGTGGACATTCCCTGCTCGTCGATGAGTTTTTTAAGAGCATGAAATGTTTCTGCGCCCATACGGATCGCCTCACGAAACGAGGCAGCACCAATCGGTAGGATCATGAACTCTTGAAGATCGAGCGAATTATTCGCGTGTGCTCCGCCATTAATCACGTTCATCATAGGCACCGGCATGGCCATCGGTCCGCTACCACCAAAATAACGGTAAAGAGACAATCCAGATTCTTCGGCTGCGGCACGTGCGACTGCCATGCTAACGGCCAGAATGGCGTTGGCACCCAGACGTGATTTACTCTCTGTTCCGTCAAGCTCGATCATGGTACGGTCGATAAACGTCTGCTCCTGCGCATCCAAGCCCATCAAGGCTTCAGCGATTTCCGTATTGATATTCTGTACAGCGTTAAGCACACCCTTGCCAAGAAAGCGTGCCTTATCACCGTCACGCAGCTCAATGGCCTCACGCTCACCTGTTGACGCACCAGATGGTACGGAGGCACGACCCATGGCACCAGACTCAAGCAGCACATCACACTCCACCGTGGGGTTACCACGAGAGTCCATAATTTCCCGGCCGATGATGTCTACGATTGCGCTCATAATGTGTTTCCGTCTCGATTGGTTTCTAAATGATCACTAAAAAGAGTCTAAAAATTATTTTCCAGATAGCCTGCTGCCTTGGTCACCCGGTCAAGTTCTACAAGCGTAGTCAGTAAATGCTCCATCTTGTTCAAGGGTACCGCATTAGGACCATCTGATAGTGCTTTGGCCGGATCCGGGTGGCTTTCCATGAATAAACCAGCCACGCCAACAGCGACTGCCGCGCGCGACAAAACAGGTACGAATTCCCGTTGCCCCCCAGAGCTGGTTCCCTGACCGCCAGGCAGCTGCACCGAGTGTGTGGCATCAAATACCACTGGGCAGCCAGTCTGACGCATGATTGCCAGGGATCGCATGTCAGAGACCAGGTTGTGATAACCGAACGAAGCGCCACGTTCACAGACCATGATCTGCGGCTCAAAACCCGCCTCGGTCGCAGCCAGTTCAGCCTTGCGAACCACTTGGGTCATATCTTCAGGCGCAAGGAACTGACCTTTTTTAATGTTGACTGGCTTACCACTGACAGCGCAAGCTTGAATGAAATCGGTTTGACGGCACAGAAATGCCGGCGTCTGTAATACGTCCACCACCTCAGCGACCGGCTTGATTTGGGAGATATCATGCACGTCGGTAAGCACAGGCACACCGAGTGACTCGCGGACATCAGACAGAATTTGAAGCCCCTGATCCATGCCTAGGCCCCTAAATGACGTAGCCGAGCTACGGTTGGCTTTATCGAACGAACTTTTGTAGATAAAAGCGATACCAAGCTTGGTCGTGATTTCCTTTAAGGCCGCCGCGGTCTCCATGGCCATGTCACGTGATTCAATCACGCAAGGCCCTGAGATCACAAAGATAGGCTGATCCAGACCCACCTCGTAGCCGGCAAGTTTCATAGGGACTCCTTGCGCTTGACCTGGTGTGCCAAGGCGGCGCGAATAAAACCGATAAACAGTGGGTGACCATCGCGCGGGGTCGAGGTGAACTCAGGATGAAACTGCACACCCATGAACCAAGGGTGATCAGGTAGTTCCATGATTTCAGGCAAATTCTCAGTCGGCGTTCGGGCACTGATCACCAAACCAGCTTCCTCCAACCTCGGAACGTAGACGTTATTGACCTCATAACGATGGCGGTGACGCTCATTGACTTCATCACCATAGATTCGATGTGCGAGCGTCTGCGCCTTGACCGGGCAACGCTGGGCGCCTTTACGCATCGTACCGCCCAGATCAGATGCCTCGGTTCGAACTTCGACCTTGCCCTCGCGATCCATCCACTCGGTGATCAAGGCAACCACCGGATGAGGAGCGGCCGGATCGAATTCCGTACTGTTGGCACCACCGAGCCCTGCCACGTGCCTTGCAAACTCAACCACGGCCAACTGCATACCCAAGCAAATACCCAAATACGGCACGTGGTTCTCACGTGCATAACGAATCGCAGCTATCTTGCCTTCAGTACCACGCTTGCCGAATCCACCCGGCACCAAAATGGCGTCAAACTCGGCGAGAACCTCGGTCCCCTGAGTCTCAACATCTTCCGAATCAATGTAGGTCACACTAACCTTGGATCGGGTATGGATGCCGGCATGATTCAACGCTTCAGTCAACGACTTGTAGGACTCGGTCAGATCAACGTACTTGCCTACCATGGCAATACGAACCTCGTGCTCGGGGTGCGCAATGGCATCGAGCAAGTTGTCCCACATCGACAGGTCAGCAGCCGGAACATTCAACGCCAAGGTATCGCAAATGAGACTATCTAGACCTTGCGCATGCAACATGCCAGGAATTTCATAAATAGAGCTAGCATCCCACACCGAAATCACCGCATCCAGTGGAACGTTCGAGAACATCGAAATCTTTGCCCGCTCATCATCCGGTATCTGCCGATCAGCCCGACACAGCAATGCGTTCGGAATAATGCCGATTTCTCGTAATTTTTGTACTGAGTGCTGAGTAGGCTTGGTCTTGAGCTCACCCGCGGTGGCAATGTAGGGAACCAGCGTCAGGTGAACGAATGCGGTCTGATGGCGCCCAAGGCGCAGACTCATTTGGCGGGCTGCCTCCAAAAACGGCAAGGACTCGATATCACCGACAGTACCACCTATCTCAACGATAGCCACATCAGTTGCCCCATCCCAGGCTTGACTGGCACCGCGAATGATAAATTCCTGAATCTCGTTGGTGATGTGAGGAATGACCTGAACGGTCTTGCCCAGATAATCGCCTCGTCGCTCTTTGCGCAAGACTGACTCGTATATCTGACCCGTGGTGAAATTATTGGCCTTACGCATCTTGGCCGAGATAAAACGCTCGTAGTGGCCCAGATCCAGGTCAGTTTCCGCCCCATCCTCGGTCACGAACACTTCACCATGCTGGAACGGGCTCATGGTGCCTGGGTCGACGTTGATGTACGGATCCAGTTTGAGGAGGGTTACTTGGAGGCCGCGAGACTCGAGGATAGCGGCTAAAGATGCGGCGGCAATCCCTTTACCTAGGGATGAAACCACGCCGCCAGTGACAAATACATACTTGGTCATATAAGGACGCGCCGGCTAAGGGTCGCTAGCAGGAAATTTGGATTATAGCGGCAGTGGCTCTGTTCTTTCCATCATCCATTGAAGATCAGGCCCATCAAGGTGTGGCGATAGAATTGCTCTGACATTGCCATGGTACGCATTGATCCATTGACGTTCGTCACCCGACAATTGATCAGCGTCGATACAACGCATATCGATCGGACAAATCGTCAAGGTTTCAAACTGTAAAAATTGCCCAAAACCCTTGTCGCCCGAGGCTTGAGCACAAACCAGATTCTCGATTCTTACGCCCCATTGCCCAGGCCTGTAAAGCCCTGGCTCGTTC
Organism: Orrella daihaiensis; assembly: GCF_022811525.1. Taxonomy (NCBI): domain Bacteria; kingdom Pseudomonadati; phylum Pseudomonadota; class Betaproteobacteria; order Burkholderiales; family Alcaligenaceae; genus Orrella; species Orrella daihaiensis. Next base: position 1,830,408 of record NZ_CP063982.1, read on the forward strand.
GAGGTCACCATCCCGGGCAGTAGCGCCATATTGGGATTAATAGGTGCTCGATAGGACAAAACCTGTGGGCCTTCATGGACATTTAGGCCGTAACCTACGCCGTGGCCAGTCCCGTGGCCATAGTCCAGTCCGTGAGCCCATAATTCGGCACGCGCCACCGCATCAATCAAAGGTGCGGCAATGCCTTGCGGAAACTTCAGCCGTGACAAGGCAATCATTGCCTTGAGCACCAGGGTGCAATCTCGCCGCTGCTCCTCAGAGATTTCACCAACCGGGACCATACGAGTGATATCAGTGGTGCCCCCGACATATTGACCACCCGAATCGATCAACAAAAGTCCATCACCCTCAATACGGGCATGCGCATCGGGTGTGGCACGATAATGCGGCATGGCTCCATTGGCATTAAAAGCGGCAATCGTCGCAAAACTTGGGCCAATGAACTTCTCCGACCGTGCCCGTGCGGCACATACCTGCTCATCAATCATCAGTTCAGTCAATGGCTCATCAGCACGTTTGGCGATTGCCCGATCAAGCCAAGCAAAAAACCTGCACAACATCGCCCCATCAATTGCCATGACCTCACGCCAGTGCGCAAGCTCAATATCGTTTTTACGGGCCTTGGCCAAAGTGCTCGGATTGATAGCCTCAGTGCGCTTTGCAGGACAAGCCAGCACAAACGCGCTTGCGGTGCGCGCAGGATCAATCCACAGCCTATCGGTATTGGCGAGCTCGCGCACCGCCGCAGCAAGCGCATCATACTGAGCAACTGCGACCTGATCATGGGCAAGCGCCGACACGATATTGCCGTCGAGCTTTGCAGGATCAATAAACATTGTTGCCGAGGTGCGAGTAATCAACAAATGCGCTAAGAACACCGGATTGAAGGGCACATCACTGCCACGCAGATTCAACAGCCAGGCAATATCGTCGAGCGAACTAACCAAGTGGTGGGTCGCACCGCACTCATGCATCTGTTGCCGAACCATTGCCAACTTGTCAGCCCTGCTCTGCCCGGCCAATTGTTCTGACCATACCGTCACCGGGTTAGAGGGCAAACTTGGCCGACCCTGCCACACCTGTCCCGGCAAATCTAGGTCGAGGCAAATTGCCACATCATCGGCAAGACGGGATTTAAGCTCAGCATGCAATGCGACTGACAGTGTTCGCCCGTCCACTGCCAGACGTTGTCCCTTGCGTAAATGTTGCCCTAGCCACGCCAGCGGACCAGGATCAGTCACGACACCAATACGCTTGAGCTCGAAACCCGTTGCGCAAAGTTCACGCTCAGCCTGAACCCAGTAGCGACTATCGACCCACAGATGCGCCTGAGCCTGGGTCACGATCACCGTACCAACCGATCCGGTAAATCCGGTTAACCAACGCCGTATTTGCCAATGCTCGGGCAAATACTCGGATAAATGAGGATCCGCCGATGGCATCAAGCACGCGTCAATGCCATGTCGCTGCATCGCGCCCCTGAGCGCAGCCAGACGCAACTGGGCTTGGCTAGAGTGACCCATGTGACTTAGGCCACTGCCGATACATCAAGTTTGGCTGCGGTTTTAAGCTTGATCTCATCGACGGTGACGCCTGGCGCAAGCTCAACAAGCTTCAAGCCGCTCTCAGTAACCTCCAACACACCGAGGTCGGTGATGATGAGGTCAACCACGCCAACACCAGTCAATGGCAATGTGCATTCAGGCAAGAGCTTCATGTCCTCAGTGCCATCTTTCTTTTTAGCCACGTGCTCCATTAACACCACGACCCGGCTGACACCAGCCACCAAGTCCATGGCACCGCCCATTCCCTTGACCATCTTGCCTGGAATCATCCAGTTGGCCAAATCGCCTTTCTCAGAGACTTGCATGGCTCCAAGTATCGCCAGGTTGATCTTGCCACCCCGAATCATGGCAAACGAATCAGCAGAAGAAAAAATCGATGAGCCAGGCAAGGTCGTCACCGTTTGCTTTCCAGCATTGATCATGTCAGGGTCGACTTCTTCCTCAGTCGGGAACGGCCCAATGCCTAGCAAGCCATTTTCTGATTGCAACCAAACCTCAATGCCATCAGGCACATAGTTGGCCACCAAAGTAGGCAATCCTATGCCCAGATTTACGTAAAAACCGTCCTGCAATTCGCGCGCTGCGCGTGCAGCCATTTCATCGCGTGTCCATGCCATGGCCTGTCTCCTTTATTGGGTCGCGCGCAAGGTGCGCTGCTCTATGCGTTTTTCTGGGGCGTCATTAATCACAATACGATGCACATAAATGCCCGGCAGATGGATCATGTCAGGGTCTAATTCACCCTTTTCCACGACACGCTCAACTTCAACAATCGTTACCTTGCCCGCCATCGCGACATTCGGATTAAAGTTACGAGCAGTTTTGCGAAACACCAGATTGCCGCTACGATCGGCAATGTAAGCCTTGACCAGAGAGACATCCGGCACGAGCGAGCGCTCCATGACATACGTCTGGCCATCAAATACCTTGGTTTCCTTGCCTTCGGCCACAATCGTTCCGACACCGGTCTTGGTGTAGAAAGCCGGAATGCCCGCACCGCCGGCACGCAATTTCTCTGCCAGTGTGCCCTGCGGGGTGAACTCAAGCTCCAACTCGCCAGCCAAATACTGACGCTCAAACTCTTTGTTCTCACCCACATACGAAGCGATCATCTTTTTGACTTGTCGGGTCTGCAGCAGCATGCCCAAGCCAAACCCGTCTACACCAGCGTTATTACTGATACAAGTCAGGTTGCCGACCTTGCTGTCATGCAAGGCTTGAATCAAAGCTTCAGGGATGCCACAAAGACCAAAACCGCCGACCGCGATGGTCTGGCCGTCTTGGACCACGCCGGCGAGTGCTTGCGCAGCACTGGCATAGACTTTTTCCATTCAATTGACTCCTTGCCCGCTCCAGGGCCTGTTTTAGTGGGGATGATTGCCGATACAGTATGAGTTTAACTTGCGATCAAGTGGCCAAGCGTTTCGCAACTTATCGACTTCAGGTACTTGGCGAACAGACCGCACCGAGCGCCAGGAGCGCTTCTTTGGTCCAAGGCGTAGGGCAATGATTGACATTGTCCATGCTCACAAGAACGGTCTTGCCCCGGGCGTAAGGCCCAAAAGTCAGATCATCGACCACATAGAGCTCATTGATTTGAGTCAGGCTGGTACGCCCCACTTTCTCCACGATTAACCGAACCCGAACGCGAGCCGGATAGGTGATGGCACGCAAAAAGTCGCATGAACAATGAACAACGACATTGCCAACGTCATCAGCTGCCTTTAACCCTGCTGCTGCCAACATCTGGATACGGGCTTCCTCCATAAAGCGGAAGTAAACCGTATTGTTCATATGGCGCAGCATGTCCGCATCCGCCCATCGCATTGGCAGATCAACCTCAAACACATCGCCAGCACTCAACGAGCGTGAAACAGACATTTTTTTCTCCTTGGTATTGATACCTACCTGCAACTAAGTCAATCTTTGGCAAATTGCAAGACGGGTCATTGCCCTGTCAAGCAAGGCTGTGCAATACAATCGGGTCATTTTAGGGGCAATCACAAGGACACGCGCATGTCAGAACGAGAGTCGATGGAATACGATGTGGTAGTAGTCGGGGGCGGACCTGCGGGCCTGGCCACCGCGATTCGATTAAAACAACTCGCACAAGAAAAAAATCAGGAGATCTCCGTCTGTGTCCTGGAAAAAGGTAGCGAAATCGGCGCCCACATATTGTCTGGCGCGGTCATGGATCCGCAAGCGCTCACCGAACTGATACCCGACTGGAAGGAGCGAGGTGCGCCGCTCAATACCCCGGTGACCGAGGACAAATTTTTGTTCCTCTCGCCCTCTGGCGCCAAGCAAACGCCCGAATGGCTATTGCCGGAGTGCTTTAAGAATCACGGCAACTACATCATCAGCCTTGGACAAGTAGCGCGCTGGCTAGCCGAACAGGCTGAAGCACTAGAAGTTGAAATTTTCCCTGGATTTGCGGCGACCGAAGTACTTTATGGCGATGAAGGCCAAGTCATCGGTGTGGCCACCGGGGATATGGGCGTTGGCCGCGATGGCCAACCTACCGAGCACCATCAGCCTGGCATGGCACTGCTGGCCAAATACACTGTGTTTGCTGAAGGAGCCCGAGGGCAATTGGGGCGTGAGCTTATCGCTCACTACAAGTTAGACCAAGGTCGCGACCCACAAAGTTACGGTATTGGCATCAAAGAGCTGTGGGAGATCGAACCCAGCAAATCAAAGCCAGGCTTGGTCATTCACACCGCAGGTTGGCCACTGGATGCCGATACCTACGGTGGATCGTTTCTTTACCACATGGAGAACAATCAGGTCGCAGTGGGAATGGTGGTGGGATTAGACTACGCTAACCCTTGGCTATCACCGTTTGAGGAGTTTCAGCGCTATAAAACCCACCCGGCAATCAAACCCACGTTCGAAGGTGGCAAACGGATTGCCTACGGTGCACGTGCCATCACCGCTGGCGGCCTGCTATCTCTGCCCAAACTAACCTTCCCCGGTGGTGTGCTGGTGGGCTGTGAGGCCGGATTCTTAAACGCGTCCAGAATCAAAGGCAGCCATGCAGCCATCAAGTCCGGAATGATGGCCGCGCAAGCAGCTTTCGATGCGATTGCAGCCAATCGCAGCCAAGACGAGCTAACCGCGTACCCAGCCTCGTTTGAGCAGTCATGGCTACACACCGAACTGAATAAAGCACGCAACTTCAAACAGTGGTTCAAAAAGGGACGTACCGTTGCCACCATCATGACAGGTGTCGAGCAGTGGCTACTGCGTGGCAATATCCCATGGACGATTCACCGTACCAAGGCAGACCACGAATGCTTAAAGCCTGCCGCTGAATGTGTGCGAATCGAGTATCCGAAACCCGATGGCAAGATCACATTTGATCGATTGAGTTCGGTATTTATTTCCAACACCAATCACGAAGAGAACCAGCCGATCCACTTGACCCTGAAAGATCAAAGCGTGCCGGTCAAGCTCAATCTGGCGACCTACGCGGGTCCCGAGCAGCGCTACTGCCCTGCTGGCGTATACGAGTACGTCAAGGATGAGACCGGCAATGACAGGTTGCAGATCAATGCTCAAAACTGTGTGCATTGCAAGACCTGCGACATCAAGGATCCATCACAAAACATCGTCTGGGTCGCCCCGCAAGGTGGCGAAGGCCCGGTCTACACGGGCATGTAATGGGAACTGCCGCGATACTGGACCCACAGGCCAAGGCGTTACTTGAAGAGCTCGCTGCGCGCGGTGCTCGTGCCACGCACATGATGACACCGGAACAAGCGCGCGAGGCCTATTTAGTCAGACGTCACTTCACTCAGCCTGAACCAACCAAGGTTGCAGAAGTAACTGACCTTGCAATTCCCGGTCTAGGGGGCGATATCAAACTTCGGCTGTACCGACCGTTCGCGCACAATGAATCGACCCAACCAGTATTGGTGTATTTCCATGGCGGCGGGTTTGTGGTCGGTGACCTTGATTCCCACGACAATTTATGCCGAGCACTGTGCCATCAATCTGACTGCGTGGTGATCGCGGTCGATTATCGGCGCGCACCTGAGCACGTATACCCAGCTGCACAGCTAGATTGTCTGGCGGCCACGCGTTGGGTACACGACAATGCTGCACAACTGAATATCGATCCCAAGCGCATTGCTGTCGGTGGTGATAGTGCCGGTGGCCAATTGGCTGCCGTTACCTCTTTGGCATTGCGTGACGACCCAGTTATCCGCCTCGCATTTCAGGCGCTGATTTATCCAGTCACCGATGCTTTGATGCAAAGTGAGTCAATTGAACGCAACGGACAGGGCTACCGCCTTCTGAAACAGGATTTGGTTTACTACTACGACCATTATTTCCAGGGACAGGACGTTCGACATGAAGCCATGGCCTCCCCGCTACGTGCTGCAGACCTGTCTGGCCTGCCCGATGCCTTTGTATTGACTGCTGGGTTTGATCCACTTCATGACGAGGGGTTGGCTTACGCCAACGCACTATCGGCGGCCGGTACGGCAACACAATACGTTTGTTTCACGCGCCAAATTCATGGCTTTATCCTGATGGGCAAAGTAATCGATGAAGCCAACTTGGCAACCAGCCTTTTTGCAGCAGCGCTAAAACGGGCGTTGCACAAGGAAATCAAATGACAACCAGCTCACGACCCCAGGCCACCCCAACCCGACAGATCGAGAACGAGCGTGTCATCGTAACCCAATGGCACTTTGAACCTGGGGCTGAAACGGGTTGGCATACCCATGGCCATGACTATGTCGTCGTGCCCACCACTGACGGTGACTTGTTACTTGAAACGCCAGACGGTCCCGTGAACGCCAAACTCACGCAAGGGATTGCCTATAACCGCCCGGCTGGCGTGCATCACAATGTCATCAATGCCGGTGATCAGCCATTGGTTTTTGTTGAGATAGAGCTTCGTTAAACGCGCCCAGCCGATCGATTGCTAAGCACCACCAATATGGCACCCAACGCCAAAAGCCCGCTCGCCACCCCAAATAGTGGTGCATATTGACCAATCGCGTCATAAGCCACCGACATGCTGAATCCCGAGACAGCTTGCGCTGCTGCAAACACGGCAGTTGCTTGCCCCCAAGCTCGCTTGTGACCCGCAGAGCCCACGATTTCAGCTAGTCGCCCTGATGTCAGCGCACTTAGCCCAGGAACCAATGCACCCACCACAAATGATGAGACGGTTTGGCTGACAAATGCCAGAGAAACCAGCGGCATTGCAACAGCCAATGCTTTGAGCCCAAATGCGAGTGCAAGGCTAAACCCCCAGCCCAGCCTGCCTACCAGCCCTCGCGCTAAAAGTGGGCCGCATAAAGCCCCAAGTCCGAATATGGCCCATTGCACAGAGGCAGCCGATTGACCGAATCCGTTCTCCCGAGCGAGGAAATCCACCCAGAACACGGTGTGAGGTATGAAGCCAGCGGCATCTAGTGCATAGGCCGCTAGTACCAACAAAACAACAGGTCTGAGCATATTGTTTTGCGAACTCGTCTGAGCACCGTGATGTTGCACATCAGGGAGTCTAGACACTGCGCGCATACCCCAATCACACGCCAAGGCGCACACGATCCCAACCAATCCCAGCACTAGCCAGGTAATCGTTAGGTCAAACGACAATAAAACTGGAATAACCACAGCGGCTAATACTGCGCCTAAACCAACGCCACTAAAAGTGAGTGTCCCAACCATAGTGCGCTGCTCTATCGGCGCTCGCGACAGCACCATGGACGGCACGGTCACCATCAATATCGCACCCGCAAAGCCTGAGAGCAGCCGCCACACAAAAAACCAATAGAAGCCTGCTGCCCACGAACAGAGCACAAAGCTCAACACAACGACTGCCAGGCTGATTCCAACAGCCAATCGCGGCGGGAATCGCTCTGTGAGACGGTGTGCAGACAATGCCCCAACAAAATACCCGAGCAAATTGGCTGCGCCCAGATAGATCGCGTCACTGGCACTGAACCAGTTTGCTGCGATCAGCACAGGGATCAGCGGTGTATACGCAAATCTGGCAAGACCGATACCGACAAGCGTGGCCATGACCCCAGCAAACAATACGGGCAACGCTTCTCCCCAGGGCTGACTGCGACTTGTCATGTTTGAACTCATGGCCTGAACATAACGCAAAGACTCACAAAGCAACTGCACCTAAGCGCACGACGCACCAGAAAAAACCCCGGTCAAACTGCACCGGGGCTTGAGTACAAACTAGCTGCAGTGACCAGTCAGAACTCTCAGACGGGCTTGGTCAACTGATCCAGGATGGCTGGGTTCTCCAAGGTAGAGACATCTTGTGTCACCTCCTCACCCTTGGCGACCACGCGCAACAATCGACGCATGATCTTTCCAGAACGCGTCTTGGGCAGGTTGTCTCCAAATCGGATTTCCTTGGGCTTGGCGATTGGGCCAATTTCTTTTGAGATCCAGTCCCTTAGCTGCTTGGCAATGGCCACAGCTTCATCACCATCTGGCGTGGCTCGCTTTAGGACCACAAATGCCACCACGGCTTCACCCGTCGTTGCATCAGGACGTCCCACCACCGCCGCTTCAGCAACGAGCTCATGCGCCACCAAGGCTGACTCAACCTCCATTGTGCCGAGTCGGTGACCTGACACATTCAGCACATCGTCGATTCGGCCCATGATCCAGAAACAATTATCAGCATCACACTGCGCGCCGTCTCCAGCCAAGTAATATCCACGCAATTCTTCAGGGAAATAACTTGTCTTGAAACGCTCAGGATCACCCCAGATGGTGCGGATCATCGAGGGCCATGGACGCTTGATAACGAGAAACCCACCTTGACCGGCCTCTACATCGCCTCCCGTCTCATCTACGATGGCTGCTGTGATCCCTGGCAAGCGCGTGGTACACGAACCTGGTTTCAGGGGTGTTACACCTGGCAGCGGTGTAATCATATGGCCACCAGTCTCTGTTTGCCACCATGTATCAACAATAGGGCAACGCTCCTGACCCACGTTAATGTGGTACCACATCCATGCTTCTGGATTAATCGGTTCGCCAACCGAGCCGAGCAATCTTAAGCTAGACAGGTCAAAGGACTTTGGATGTACTGCCGCGTTGGCCTCAGAAGCTTTGATCAAAGAGCGAATGGCCGTCGGTGCGGTATAAAAAATCGATACGTGATGACGTTGAATCATCTCCCAGAACCGACCGGCATTGGGATAGGTTGGCACACCTTCAAACACGATTTGTGTCATGCCATTGGCCAATGGCCCATAGGTGATATAGGTGTGCCCGGTCACCCAACCCACGTCGGCCGTACACCAAAACACATCATCTGGTTTGGCATCAAACGTCCACTGCATGGTGAGTTTGGCCCACAACAGGTAGCCACCAGAACTGTGCTGAACCCCTTTGGGCTTGCCTGTGGATCCAGAGGTGTACAGAATGAACAGCGGATGCTCGGCATTGACCGGTACCGCTTCACAGGTTTTGGGTTGGTCTTTGACCAGGTCATGCAACCACATGTCACGTTTGTCGTCCCATGCAACAGAACCACCGGTGCGCTTGTAAACCAGACAATGGCGCACGATGTCACAACCACCCATTCCAAATGCTTCGTCAACGGCCGGCTTAAGCGGAATCTGCTTGCCTCCGCGTACCTGCTCATCGGCCGTGATCACCAGCGATGCACCAACATCGATAATGCGTTCATGTAGGGCCTTGGACGAGAACCCACCAAAAACCACCGAGTGAATAATCCCAAGTCGGGCGCAAGCTTGCATCGCTGCTACAGCCTCAATCGACATTGGCAGATAAATGATGGCGCGATCTCCAGTCTTGTAGCCAAGCGACTTCAATCCGTTGGCCATCTGGCAAACACGCTCATAGAGCTCGTGGTAGGTGACCTTGGTGACTTCACCCCCATCAGCCTCAAATATGATCGCAACCTTGTCGCCGAGACCACGTTCAATGTTGGCTTCCAGGCAGTTGGCTGAAACATTCAACTCGCCATCACCAAACCACTTGTAAAACGGGGCGTTAGACTCATCAAGCACCTGCGTAAACGGCTTGGTCCAATGCAAATTCTCTTTTGCCAAACGTCCCCAGAACCCGTTTGGATCTCGATCAGATTCATCGAGTAGCGCCTGATAGGCCGCCTGCCCTGAGATATTGGCCTGCTTGACAAACCCCTCAGGCGGCGGGAACACACGTGTTTCGACCAGCACAGATTGAATGGAATTGGACATGATTGAGAGTCTCCTTGCCCCGGTACTTCGTTATGACAATAAAATCTATTTCAAGCCTAACGCAGCAATGCCTGCTTCAGCAATTTCGACATCCTGGTTTGACTGAACCCCAGACACACCAACAGCGCCAACCACCTGCCCTTCGACCACTACCGGTACACCACCTTCGAGCATCCCTTGCAGTGCTGGCGCACTCAAAAATGCCGTGCGACCGTTGTTGATAATGTCCTCGTAAATCTTGGTAGCCCGCTGGCCAAGCGCTGCAGTGTTGGCTTTAGCTGGCGAAATATGAGCCGAAATGGGTGCCGCGCCATCTAGACGAGTCAAGCCAAGCAGATGGCCGCCGTCATCAACCACCGAAATGGTCACCGCCCACCCCTTGTCCACGGCATACGCCTTGGCTGCGGCTAGGATTTTGCTGACATCAGCTTCTTGTAATACTGCCTTGGATTTCATAGTGTTTCCTTCAATTGTTGCAATGTAGACGGATCCTCGATGGTAGTCAGATCGCCTGGATCACGTCCCTCGCAAACTGCCACAATCGCCCGTCGCAACACTTTACCGGATCGTGTCTTGGGAAGTGCATTTACAAACAAAATCCTTGACGGTCGAGCGACCGCGCCTAGCTGACTGTCAACCACCTTCATGACCTCGCGCTCAAGCGCTGATTTGGCGTCATCAGACTCATACGCCTCGGGTTGCTTGAGCACGGCAAACGCCACCGCCACCTGGCCTTTGAGCGAATCTGCCACGCCCACAACCGCGGACTCTGCCACGGCCGCGTGGGAGTTGACCGACTCCTCGATCTCGCGTGTGCCTAGCCGGTGACCAGCCACATTGATCACGTCATCGGTTCGACCCAGGATGAACCAGTAGCCATCACCATCCACCAGGCCCCAATCAAACGTTGAGTAAACCTGGCGACCCGGCACGGATGAAAAGTATGTGTCGACGAAGCGCGTGTCATCACCCCAGACCGTACTCATCGCTCCTGGTGGCAACGGCGGCACGATGGCCACCACACCCTTCTGGTTGGCTCCCAGGTCTTGACCGGTTTGTTCATCAATCACGCGCACATCAAAGCCGTAAACCGGAAATGACGGACTACCGAACTTGGTGGGACGTGGCTCAATGCCAGGTTGGGCCGCCAGAATCGGCCACCCGGTCTCGGTCTGCCAATAGTTATCAATAATGGGCTTACCCAGCCCCTCGGAAATCCAGACTGCCGTTGGCTCATCCAGAGGTTCGCCAGCCATATACAGGGCTCGCAGGCTCGAGAGGTCATACTTTTTCAATAACGCGGGGTCTTGCTTTTTTAGTACCCGAATTGCCGTGGGTGCGGAGAACATCACGGTCACTTTGTAGTCTTGCACGAGTTGCCACAAAATCCCGCCATCTGGACGAACTGGGGTACCCTCATACAGGATGGTCGCCATGCCCGCAATCAAAGGCCCATAGACGATGTATGAGTGCCCGACTACCCAGCCGATATCACTGGTGCATAAAAAGGTTTCACCAGCCTTGCCACCGAATATGTAGTCCATTGAGCTCGCGAGCGCCACAGCATAACCACCCGTATCACGCTGCACGCCCTTGGGTTTGCCTGTAGTACCTGACGTGTAGAGCACATAGCTCGGATCGGATGACTCCATCCACTGCACTGGGACTGTCTGCCCCCAATACGCTCGACGCAGTCCATCATAATCAACGTCGCGACCGGCTACCGGCTCAAACGCATGCAAACCGCGGTCATGAATGATGACCGATTGTGGCGGGTGTTCACAAAGCTCGATTGCCTTGTCTAACAGTGGCTTGTATGGCGTGACCTTACCGGCGCGTGAGCCAGCGTCAGCACTGAAAATCACTTTTGGCTTGGCATCATCGATTCTGCTCGCAAGATTGACCGATGCGAAACCGCCAAACACCACAGAGTGGATCGCCCCTAATCGCGCGCAAGCCAGCATCGCGAATACTGCCGATGGAATCATCGGCATGTAGATCAACACCCGGTCGCCAGGACCCACGCCTTGGGCGCGCAACATGGCGGCCGTGGCATTAACTTCGTCAAATAGTTCCCGCCGGCTATAGGTCTTTCGTTCATCGACCTCTGTGGAGACCCAGATAAGCGCAGCCTCATCGGCACCCGCGTCCAACCAGCGATCAACCGCGTTGTAACAAAGATTGGTTTTGCCGCCAACGAACCAACGGGCAAAAGGTGGATTGGTAAAGTCCAGAACCTGCTCGAATGGTGTTTCCCAATGAACCCGTTTCGCTTCTCCTTGCCAGAACTCGTCGCGTTGCTCGATTGAACGACGATGTACGGATTCGAGGTTTGCCATCGCAAGTCTCCAGATATTGTGTTGTCGTGACTATGTTGTCATTTGGTAACTATATTGCCCCACTAATCTTTCGTGAGACTTGCGCAATGCAAAAAATCAGGCTGCTTTTTACACACAACGCTGTACAATCAAGCACTTAGGAAACAGGCTGGCGCGCAAGCTTAGTGGCTGCACCCACATATTGATGGCTACACTCAAAAACAAAGCACCAACACTTCGATCGGTAACTACTCTGTACAAGCCCCGCGTTGCGCTTGGGATGCTGACTGTATCGTTGTTTGCGCTGGCTGGTTGCGCAAGCGCGCCTGATGACAAAAGTGCCTGGCTAGACCCTCAAGGAAGCCGCAACGCCAAGATCGATATCGATGCCCTTGATCCAGTGACAGCCATCGCAGCAGCCCAGCATCCGCTAACTCGCCAAGCCCTCACCCACCTGGGAATCAGGTATCGCTACGGTGGCGATGCACCGGACGAGGGATTTGATTGCAGCGGTCTGATTTACTACTCCGCTCAGACGTCGCTTGGACTGAGGCTGCCGCGACGCTCCGCCGACCTGGCGCGCATCGGTCAGAAAGTCGGTCGCCAGGAACTTGCCATCGGGGACCTGGTTTTTTTCAACACCCTCGGTAGGCGATACTCACACGTTGGAATCTATCTGGGCAACGAGCTGTTCGTGCATGCACCCTCTTCGGGGGGGCAAGTTCGAGTGGAGAACATGACCAAGCGTTACTGGGCTCAGCGCTACAACGGTGCTCGTCGAATTGATCCGGTTCTGGTGGCTGACCGACTAGCCAGCCAGTAATCGACCCCCACTAACGTCGACGTTTCGGACACTGCTTGCAGATGTCCTTGGCGGGCTCTAACCGAGCACATAATCCGGACTGCTCCAGTGCCTGCTGCATCGCACACACCGACCGGCGACATGCCATCACTCGCGCCCCGGATCGCTGTGCGGCCTGGCGAAATGATTTCATGACGTTGTGTCCCAAGAAATCCGTCAGCAAAATCACCAATTCGGTTCCACTTGGCAGCTGTAACGTACGACGCTGGTGTGCTGGATCACGACCACTGACATGATGGATGATTCGAATATTGTGCGTACCCAGCAAATCTGGAATATTGCCTAGACGGTCAGCGCCGACGATTACGGCGTTTACAGTAGCAGCGATGGACATATTGAATACCTGTGTTGTGTAGATATTCAAATGATAATCGTTCTCATTCCTATTTCAAGTGGCTGTCGCTGAATTTTCTATTGAAATTTCCTAACCAAAATTCAACTGCTATAGCTTTGGCTTTAAAAGTGCTGTGATTTCGGCTGGCTTAAGGTCCGGCGCCAGCATGCCGATGAAGGTGTAAACATAGTCCCTTAGGAACTCACCGGCTCTGACGGCAACCCGAGACGTCTGCTTGCCGAACAAGTGCCCCACGGGAATGCTGACAAGGTTTTTGTCCTGCTCGCTGTCATAGGCCATGGCAGCGATAATCCCGATCCCAAGACCCACATCAACGTAGGTTTTGATGACGTCCGCATCAATGGCCGCAAGAACAATATCAGGCTGCAAACCGGCCGAGCCAAATGCATCATCAATATTGCGCCTGCCGGAGAATGCAAGGTCATAAGTAACAATTGGATATTGCGCCAAATCTGCCAGCGTTACTTGCCCATTTTTTTTAAAGCTTTTGGTCAGTGGGTGCTCCGGACGGCAAACCACTGCATGTTCCCAACGATAGCAAGGCACGCTGGCAAGGCCTGGGGTCTGGGCTAGCGATTCGGTAGCAATGGCCAAATCTGCCTCCCCCTGAAGCACCATGTCTGCCAACTGGGTAGGACTGCCCTCCGCAAGAGCGAGCCTGACTTTCGGGAATCGCGCTCGAAACGCAGGAATGACCGATGGCAAAGCATAGCGGGCCTGAGTGTGGGTGCAAGCAATCACCAAACTACCCTGGTCACGCTTAGCGTATTCATCACTGACTCTTTTTAAGTTTTCAATTTCACGATTGATACGGTCAACCACCTGCGCAACCGCCTGCCCTGGCTTGGTCAAGCCTTTAATGCGTTTGCCGTGGCGTTCAAATATCTGAACGCCAAGCTCTTGCTCAAACTCCATGATGGCTTTTGAGACGCCTGGCTGCGAGGTGTAGAGCGCCTTTGAAGCTTCGGTCAGATTGAAATTACGGCGTATGGTTTCGCGCACAAATCGAAATTGTTGAAGGTTCATGTCGTGCTCTGTTGTATTGAAGACTCGAATTTGAACGGTGAGCAGGAACTCACTCACGCGGGGTTTATTGACGCCGTATCGCGGCGGCAAACTCCGCATTGTAAGTTATATTGAATCGATTGTAAATAACTATTTATTATTTTGATAGATACCACCAGTGCGACAAAGTCACGGCAGGCTCAAGCAGGTGCAACACTCGGAGCAAGCGGCTTGCGCATTCGCAAGCGCCACCAGAACAAACCAGCTGTCAATGCAAGAAACAAGCCATGCACCAACCAGACGCCCATACCAAACGGCAAGATTTTGTTGTTAATCCAACCGTGAGATGCGTTGATCAGGTTCATGTACAGCAATGCGACCAGACCAGCAACCAACAAATCAAAAGACCGTCCCACTCTGGGATTGACTGCCCCGAGCGGTATCGCTAAAAGCGCCAGGTTGATGGTTGCAATGGGGATGGCCAGACGCCACATCAGCTGACCATCTGAATGTGATGCATCGTCTTCTAGCAACATCAACGTGGGTCTGGCCTTGCGGTTATCCAGCGCGCGCGCACGCGCCTGTGCCAAGGTCTCGTTGGCATTGGGCGTTTCCAATCGAAATGCAAACTCCTCAAAGTCAGTGATACGCGTCTCGCCTTGTCCCGGTTTCATCTCATAGCGAGTACCGTCAACTAGCACCAGGAATCGATCACCGTTTGCAGCCACCTCCGTCCTAGCCGACTGCGCATTTACAACCGCATGCCAATCCGGTGTTGT
This sequence comes from Orrella daihaiensis, assembly GCF_022811525.1. NCBI lineage: Bacteria > Pseudomonadati > Pseudomonadota > Betaproteobacteria > Burkholderiales > Alcaligenaceae > Orrella > Orrella daihaiensis. The sequence goes on from NZ_CP063982.1 coordinate 1,845,511, forward strand.
GATGCGGGCAAAGACCTCTCCCAGCTCGTTTGGGTTGGTCTCTGATGGCTCAACGAACACGACCCGATTGCCACGGTCTAACTCGAGGAAATCACCCGAGGTAATCTGTGAAATTTCAGAACGCAAATCGAATCTGGCCCGGTAGTCTTCGATTTGACGATGGGACCAGGGTGAAGCAAACAAGGTCAAGGCACCAACGGCGACGCTCACCGGGATTGCCAGTCGCAAAGCCGGCGCTATCCAATCTGTTAATGACAAGCCACTGGCAAACCAGACCACCATTTCTGAGTCCCGATAACTACGCGAAACCGTGGTGAGTATTCCAATAAACAACGACAAAGCCATGATCGTAGGCAATGCCGCAATCGTGGTTAAAGCCGCCAAGCCGATAACAACGTCGGCGCCGATAATGCCTTTGGCAGCCTGCCCGATGAGCCTGACCAACACGACGCTGAGCCAAACCACCACGAGCGTGGACATCACCACACTGGCGTTGCTCGAAACTTCGGCGGCCACAGCCCGTTTAAATAGAGACATGCGAGGTTCAAATGCGCCATAATGCCAACTGAAAACTGATCAGTTATCTGGCAACGCAACTAGAGAGTGAATCACATGGAATTTAGCACACAGAGCACTTCAGCCTACCACCAGATCAAGACTGCCGCGCTGGCCGTTGGGGTATTTGCCGACGGCGAATTATCGGCTGCAGCAGACGTGCTCAACCGGGCCGGCGATCACGCACTGAAATCTGTGGTGGGCCAGGATTTTTTGGGACGCGTCGGTGAAGTACTGGTTTTGCGTAACATCGCGGGGGTGCGTGCAGAACGTGTCATGTTGGTTGGTTTGGGCAAGCAAAGTGATTACGGCCTAAAGGCATTCAAGAAAGCCGAAACCGCTTTCGCCAGGCAATGCGTGGCTCTACGTCTTACCCAGGCTACCTCGGCTTTGGCAACGATCCCCTGCCCCAAAGCTGACGCACGCCAATTGGCGCGACTGAGTGCCCAGGCAGTCAGTTCGGAAACGTACCATTATGACCAGACCATGGGTAAGCCTGACCCGAAATTGCGGCCCAAGCTAAAAAAATACAGTCTGCTGGCCAACCGGGCTGACGCTAAACCTATCCAAATCGGGTTGAACGAAGGTGCAGCGCTCGGTGAAGGCATGGCGTTGACCCGAACGTTAGGCAACTTGCCCGGCAACATCTGCACCCCGACTTATCTAGGCAACCAAGCCAAGGCACTCGGACGGCAGTTCAAATCGATCAAAGTCTCTGTGTTGGAGAAAAAACAGATTGAAGCCTTGGGCATGGGTTCATTCCTGTCGGTTGCTAAAGGCTCCAGTGAAGCACCCCGTTTCATCGTCATGCACTACAAGGGCAAAGCATCACAAAAGACCAAATCCGACGGTCCGATCGTTCTGGTTGGCAAGGGGATCACATTTGATACCGGTGGAATTTCAATCAAGCCAGCGGCCACCATGGACGAGATGAAATTTGACATGTGCGGTGCGGCCTCGGTGTTCGGTACCATGCTCTCCATTGCCAAGCTCCAATGGCCTGGCGAACTCGTGGGCTTGATCCCAACCTGCGAGAACATGCCTAGCGGTACTGCGACCAAGCCCGGGGATGTGGTCAAGAGCATGTCGGGACAAACCATCGAAGTACTGAATACGGATGCCGAAGGCCGTCTTATCCTGTGTGATGCGCTGACCTACGCCGAACGGTACAAGCCATCGGCCGTTATCGATATCGCCACCCTCACAGGTGCTTGCATTGTGGCGCTTGGCACTGTGAACTCGGGCCTTTTCTCACCGGATGATGAGTTGGCTCAAGAGTTGCTAAGTGCAGGCAAGCGAGCTCTTGATCCAGCGTGGCGCATGCCGGTCGAGGACGAGTATCAAGACTTTCTCAAATCAAACTTTGCTGACATGGCCAACATTGGTAACGCCGGACCCAAGGCCGGTGCAGTAACAGCAGCATGTTTCCTGGCTCGATTTGCCAAAGCTTATCGCTGGGCACACCTGGATATTGCAGGCACCTCCTGGCTAAGCGGCGCCCAAAAAGGTGCCTCGGGTCGACCAGTGCCTTTGTTGGTTGAGTACCTTTTACGTCAGGGCAGTCACAATGCGTGACGTTGCACAAAGTGACCAGCAATGACCGTAACCCGGGTTGATTTCGCATTTGACGCTGATGCTCGAGTGTTGCAAGCTGCGCGCAGCACCTTGCGTCATGTCGCCCGGGGCGCCCGTTTATTTATTTACTGTGATGACCCTGATCGGACGGCTCAAATGGATCAGGCGCTTTGGGTGGTCGAGGACATTGCCTTCGTGCCGCACGAGCGCCTGATTAACGAACAGAATGAAACCGTACCCGTATTTCTGGTTGATCAAGCTGCTTGGCCGTTGGTAGCCAATCGAGTAAACCAGACGGATTGGCTACTGAATCTGGACGACCAATGCCCGCCCGAGCCCACTTTATTTACTCGAGTGCTTGAAGTCGTTACCCGCGATGACGCAGATCGTCAACAGGCACGCCAACGCTGGCGGCAGTATCAAGCCATGGGGCTCGATGTACATGCCCATCAGCTAAGCGAGCAAGCTGGCAGGTAGCTTGGGAGACGCAGGTAAAAACCTGACGCTTTGTCGGGATTTGTGGTTTGAATTCAAGGAACTATCGGTTACCCTATCGGTCAGATGGTTAAGCAAAGCGTGGGTTTGCTCTGCAAAGCATCGGTGAGTCAAGCCTTGAATCTTTTTTGGAGTGTTCAATGAACGATTTTCGTCCCTCTCTGTCACGCGGTTACGCTGGCACCGCAGGCCAGCAGGTAGCACGCAACCAGGTGCTCAAAAACACCTATTGGCTACTGGCGATTTCGCTCATCCCCACGGTCGCCGGGGCAGCGATTGGCTTATTCACTGGCTTGAACCAGGTCATGAACGCGAGCCCCATGTTAAGTGTCATCGTTTTTCTGGGTGGCGCATTTGGTTTGATGTTTGCCATTGAAAAAAACAAAAACAGCTCGCTCGGCGTAGGACTGTTGTTGCTCTTTACGTTCTTTATGGGCGTGATGCTTTCTAGACTGCTGGGTTTTGTGTTCGGCATGGGCAATGGTGCCCAATTGGTCATGCTAGCTTTTGGTGGCACGGCGGCAGTGTTTGCCACCATGGCGACATTAGCGACTACGATAAAACGTGATCTTTCGGGAATGCAGCGCTTTTTGTTTATCGGCGCAGTGATTATTCTGGTCGCCGCGTTGGCTAACATGTTCTTTCAGATCCCTGCACTGATGCTCACCATATCTGTGCTGGCCATCGGTATATTTTCCGCTTTTATGCTCGTAGACCTGCAGCGGGTGGTCAATGGCGGTGAAACCAATTACGTTAGTGCAACGCTCGCCATCTATCTCGATGTCTACAACGTATTTTCCAACCTCTTAATGCTGCTAGGTATCTTTGGCGGAGATCGCGAGTAGTCCAGTCTCCTGCAGATGTCTCGTAAGGCCCACCCAAGCTGTTCGGTGGGCTTTTTTTTGGTGACGGCAGGCCAAGGCGGTTCTCGCCGACTAGTTGCCGGCTAGGCCAACAGACAAACCACCACAAACATAGATCACTTGCCCAGTGGTGTACCCACCCAGAGGATGCATCAGGGTACTCACGAGATGAGCAATTTCTTTGGGCTCGCCCACTCGTCCCATCGGCACAGCAGCCTTCAGACGCTTGGTCTGTTCCGAATCGGGCGGGTTGGCAGCTAGAAACAGTTCAGTCGCAATCGCACCCGGCGCGATGGCATTGACTGTCACGCCGAATTGGGCCAACTCCAGGGCCCAGGTTCGTGTCATGCCCACAATGCCGGCCTTGGTTGCGCTATAGACTGTGCGACCAACCTTGCCTAGCGCAGCCCGACTGCCGATATTAATCACACGACCGTACCGGGATGCCTTCATCGCCGGGATAAGGGCTTGCGTAAGCAGCATGGGTGCCAACAAGTTCAGATTGACCATTTTATCGACTTGTTCTGGTGTGACATCCTCCAGGGCCGCAACCTCAATCATGCCGGCATTATTGACCAAGTGCACGATCTCACGCTTGCCCCGCCAGTGTTCGATAGCCTGTCGAGTCGCATCTGGGCTCATGAGATCAACAGACTCAAAGGTCTCACCAGCCATCATCTGTTCTGGTGGTGTGCGACTAAAGTTGAGCACCATGAACCCATCGGCCAGTAAACGCTCAACAATCGCGCGGCCAATACCTCGACTGCCACCCGTGACCAAGGCTAAAGATTTTTCCATGACTGGTGTCTCCATATTGTTACCGTCGATCTTACATGGATGGCGCGCAATAAAGCGTTCCAAATCGCACGCGCTCCACCTAAAAAATGACCCTGCCAGATCCTTCCATACAATAAGCCTGCTCACCCCGCCTACTGTTGTAAGATCAAGCGCAAACGAACAACAGACGGCACAATTGCCGCTAACTGGGGGCACAAGATCATGGCGCGCTTTAAACAACGTCCATCCGGATCAACCTGGGGCGACTTTGGGGAGGACGATGAGCTCGGCCGTTTGAATCTGCTGGACGAACAAAAGGTCTTGCAGGCCGTGCAGGAAGTAAAGGTTGGGAAAGTGTTTTGTTTGTCACTGCCGTTGGATCTGCCGGGTGGAAATGTATTGAATCCGCGCCGTCATCCACCCGTGCTATCCCCGACACTGCGCGCTGATGGCAAGGCTTTTATGAACGTCGCCATGTCGGGCATACAGCAAGACGCCATTGATGTTCTGTCGGACGATCAGGTAACGCTGTGTATGCAGTATTCCACCCAATGGGATGGGCTGTGCCACATCGGTGCCATGTTTGATACGCAAGGCGATGGCAATCTGCGCAAGGTCTACTACAACGGCTTTGAAGCGGGCAAAGACATCCTGGGCGGCGAGAATCCCCCGACAGAACATACTGACTGCTGTGGCGATGGCGCGTCCTACGCCAACAAACTGAGTATTGATCGATACGCTCAAAAAGGAATGCAAGGTCGTGGCGTTCTGGTCGACCTCGAACGACACCTAGGTATCGGACGCACCGTGGTCTCTGGCGAGGTTTTTTTAAACATCTTGCAACGAGACAGCATAGATATTGCACGCGGCGACATGTTGGTACTGCGTACGGGTTTCTCCGAAGCGATATTAGAGATGAACGGCGCACCGGACCACGAGCGCCTGGAACAAACTGGATCGGTGTTAGATGGGAGTGATCCAGTGCTTTTGAACTGGATCACCGACTCCGGGATCGCGGCAATATGCGCTGACAATTATGCGGTTGAGGCTTATCCGGCCCGTACCGCAGGCCCGGGACACTCAATCTTGCCGCTGCATCACCATTGTTTGTTCAAGCTAGGTGTGCCTTTGGCAGAACTGTGGTACCTGCGTGATCTGGCCGCCTGGCTACACGACAATCAGCGTCACCACTTCTTGCTAACTGCCCCACCCCTGCGAATGCCGGGTGCTGTGGGGTCACCCGTCACACCGATTGCCACTGTGTGAGCTGATCTCATGCACAGCACACTTAGCGAACGTCTAGAGGCATTGGCTCAAACGCATGGTGATCAACCGGCGATACTGGAGCCCGGACGCACTGTCACCTTCGCAGAGCTTGCACATCAGACCCACAAGTTGGCGGGCTTTTTTACTAGCCGCGGTATTGGCGCCAATGACCGGGTCGCGCTGTGGCTGCCCAATACGATTGAGTGGGTAAGCAGCTTCCTTGCACTTAGCCATATCGGCGCGATCGCACTACTGGTCAATACGCGGTTTCGTAGTCGTGAACTTGAGGACTTGATCGAGCGTGGCCAAGCTACCTGTTTGATTTACTGGCCTGGTTTCAAAGGCATTGGTTTCGACGAGATTCTGGGCGATGTCTCTGCCACAGCGCAAGAAAAACTATCGACCAGGATCTCGTTGGGTCAATTGCAAGACGCTCTCGATCAGAACTGGCCTGCAATTGCGGCACATGGCGACCACGGAACCCTGACATTCACGACCTCGGGCACCACTTCACTGCCGAAGTTTGTACTACACACCGAAAGCGTCATCTTGCGCCACGCTGATGCAGTTGCCAAACATTTCGACTATGACGGCGATACCTGTGTACTGGCAAGCGCCCCATTTTGTGGGGCATTTGGGTTTGCCACACTGATCAGTGGATTATTGACCGGCCATCCCGTTGCCTGCGAACCTGTATCAACAGCTGATAGTCTGCTTGCGCTCGTTCGTCAGCACCAGGTCACCCATACGTACGCCAACAATGCGCTGATCTTGCAAATGCTTAAAGCATCTGAAGATCGCAATGACTTTGCAAGTTGCAAACTTTTTGGGTTTGCTTCATTTGCACCGGCACAAGATGAGCTGTTTGAGCTAGCGCTGCATAATGGCCTGTCACTGACCGGCCTATACGGCTCAAGCGAGTTAATCGCATTGACCGCAGCCCAACCGCTGGACTCGAACCAAGGTGATACCAGCACACGGTACCAACCTGGTGGCTGCCTGGTGCATGAAAGCGCTCGCGTTCGAGCAAGGGATCCTGAAACCGGTCATTTAGTGGCTCATCGTGAATCAGGCGAAATCGAGATTCTTTCGCCTTCGCACATGGCTGGCTATCTGGATCAGGCCAATGCCACCCGCAAAGCCTTTACAGAAGATGGTTATTTCCGCACGGGCGATTTGGGCTGGTGCATCAGTGATCGACAATTTGTATTCCAAGCGCGACTAGGTGACTCCTTGCGCTTGGGCGGGTTTTTGGTGAATCCTGCCGAGATTGAAGCGGTTGTCGAGTCTTTACCCGGAGTCAGTGCTTGTCAGGTCGTTGGCGCACAGCATGGGACCAACGCCGTAGCAGTGGCATTTGTCCTCTTGGAAAAGGACTCACAGCCTGCACCTGATCGCTGGCATGCCGCCTGCAAACGACAGTTAGCGAGCTTTAAAGTGCCGGTACATTTTGAAGTTCTCGAGGCATTTCCAACGGTCGAGAGCGCGAATTCAGTCAAAATTCAAAAACACAAACTACGTGAAATTGCACAACAATTGCTAGACAAACAGCATGCTTGATACATTACCCCACAACATCACTAGCCTGCCCTTCTTTAATGAAGAACATGGTGATTTGGTCAATGGCCTGAATGACTGGGCGGGCCTGAGACTCACCAATCGTGTGCATCACGGGAACGTGGATCAGACCTGCCAATCATTGGTAAAAAATCTTGGCCAAGACGGCTGGCTACGTTGGTGCGTCCCACAAGCGGGCGGAGGTGTGACGCCAGAGCTTGACTCCCGTAGTCTGTGTCTGGCCCGACAGGTCTTGGGTTACCACGATGGTCTGGCAGACTTTGCGTTTGCCATGCAAGGGCTTGGGAGTGGGCCGATCTCTCTGTTTGGCACCCCTTACCAACAAGCCCAATATTTACCGGCAGTCGCCCAAGGCCAAGCAATTGCCGCATTTGCATTATCTGAACCCGATGCTGGATCGGATGCTGCTGCAATGAGCACGCGCGCTGTCCGGGATGGTGACAGCTATCGTCTTAACGGCCAAAAAACGTGGATATCGAACGCAGGGATCGCCGACTTCTACACGGTGTTTGCCGTGACAGAAAAAGATGATGTCAATGGAGTGACTGCGTTTGTGGTTGATGCCAACACACCCGGGCTCGTGGTGTCGGAGCGTTTTGATGTTTGTGCACCTCATCCGATTGGCTCGCTTGAGTTTAACGATTGCGTCATCCCCGTCAGTCAGCGGATAGGTGAGCCTGGCCGTGGCTTTAAGGTTGCCATGCAAACACTGGATGTATTTCGGGCATCAGTCGGTGCGGCTGCGCTTGGATTTGCACAAGCTGCCCTAGACATGGCCATCAAACGCGCTCAAAATCGAAAAATGTTCGGTGCGACCTTGGCTGATCTGCAAATCACGCAGGCGTCTATTGGCCAGATGGCAACCGATATCGATGCCGCAGCGCTACTGGTCTATCGAGCAGCGTGGCAACGCGACGTACTTAAAAAACGCACGACCAAGACGGCTGCTATGGCCAAACTTTTTGCTACCGAGGCAGCACAACGTGTGATTGATCGTAACGTGCAGATTCATGGTGGGCTTGGCGTCAAAGTCGGCCATCCTGCTGAGATGCTATATCGGGAAATAAGGGCTTTGCGCATCTACGAAGGCGCAACCGAAGTTCAACAAGTGGTCATCGCGCGCGAGACCATGCGATAACCATATTAAGGAGAAACTATGAACGGTTCGCAAGCCATGGTAAAGACTCTGCTTGCTGGCAGTGTGGATGTGTGTTTTGCAAACCCTGGCACATCCGAAATGCATTTTGTGGCGGCACTAGATCAGGCCACCGAGATGCGTTGCGTGCTGGGGCTCTTTGAGGGTGTGGTGACGGGTGCCGCCGATGGGTATTATCGGATGGCTGGTAAGCCAGCAGCCACCTTGCTGCACCTAGGACCTGGGTTGGGCAACGGTCTGGCCAACTTGCACAATGCGCGCAAAGCACGCTCTGGCATTATCAATGTTATTGGTCAACACGCACTAGACCACATTCATAACGATGCTCCACTTAATTCAGATGTCGAGGGTGTCGCTCGCCCGATGTCAAACTGGGTTCGCACCATCGTCTCATCAACACACGCGGCCATGGATACCGCCGAGGCCATCAGCCAAGCAAAAAGTGCACCGGGCCGGATCGCATCATTGATTCTGCCAGCCAACTGTGCGTGGGAGTCAGCTGACGCCGGCCAATACAGCTTTGCTGCAGCACACCCACCTGCGGCCGTCCTTGAAGAAACGGTCGATGAGGTGGCCGCATTGCTGGCTAAACCAGGGACGGCCAAGCGCGTTTGTTTATTACTTGGTGGCACTGCCTTACTGGAGTCGCATACATGGCTGGCCGGGCAAATTGCAGCAAAAACAGGCTGCCAGTTGTTGTCCGAGCCACGCAGTCCGAGGCTGCAGCGCGGTCGCGGGCGCGTCAATGTGCGTCCAATTCCTTTTGCGGTGGATGCGGCCGTAGCTACCCTGAAGGATGCAGATCACATCGTGCTGATTGGTAGCACCGTGCCGGTTGCTTTTTTTGCGTATCCGGGCAAGCCACGACTTACCGTCCCTGCCAACTGTCACGTGCATACACTGGCTACGCCAGGACATGATTTACATGCCGCCTTACAAGCCCTATGTGATGCCACCGGGGCGGGTGGTACCACGCCAGCGTTCCTATCCAAAGACCTCACCATGCCAGTTTATGAGGATGGATTTCCAACACCCGCAACCATCGGTGCAGTATTGGCGCGGGCATTGCCAGAGAACGCTATTGTCGTCGATGAAGCCGTGACGTCCGGGCGACAACTTGCCGACAGCGTGCCCTATTTTGCGCCACACGACTGTATAGACATTACTGGTGGTGCGATCGGCTTTGGCTTACCAGCGGCCGTAGGTGCCGCTGTCGCTGCGCCCGGACGCCGTGTCGTTGCGCTCGTAGGCGACGGCAGTGCAATGTACACGATTCAAGCGTTGTGGAGCATGGCACGCGAGGGGCTTGATGTAACAGTCGTGATATTTGACAATCGCTCATACCGCATCCTGCGTGGTGAGCTCAACAACATGGGTGGACCCGCCCCTGGCGTAAATGCCAGTCGTATGCTCGATCTTGACGGCCCTGAACTGGACTGGGTGTCAATGGCCAAGGCTCACGGTGTGCCAGGAACCACCGCAGATACGCTATCGGGTTTTGAAAAGGCGCTCAATCATGCCAACGCGACTCCCGGTCCGTCACTCATTGCATTGAGGATCTAAGACGAGCTGTAAACACGGATCGCCGCCTCTAAAAATAAAACAGGAGACACTCTCATGAAGTGTTACTGCATCACTAAATTCAGTCAGCCCCTGGAGTTGATCGAGCGCGAGACACCGCAACCTGAGGGCACCGAGGTTTTACTGAAGACACGTGCCGCAGGCGTGTGCCACAGCGATCTGCATATCTGGGAAGGCGGTTACGATCTAGGACATGGCAAACGGTTGTCACTGCAAGAGCGTGGCATCAAGTTGCCCTTGACCATGGGTCATGAGACAGTGGGCACACCGGTGGCCATGGGTGCACAAGCTAATGGCGTAGAACCAGGCAGGAACTATCTGGTGTTTCCTTGGATCGGTTGCGGTCAATGTGACGTGTGCCAATCGGGTCAGGAAAACTACTGTGCCACACCGCGCTCGCTAGGGATCTACACCCACGGTGGTTACGCTGATCACATTCTGGTGCCCCATTCCCGTTACCTGCTCGATATTGGTGATCTCAATCCTGCCGAGATCGCACCGCATGCATGCTCGGGGCTGACCACTTATAGCGCGATCAACAAAATCGATCCAGCCATACACACCAAACATCCGATTTTTATCGTAGGCGCTGGCGGGCTTGGTCTAATGGCGATCGAAATTTTAAGAGCCATGGGAGGACACGGGGCGATTGTGGTGGACATTGATCCAGCCAAACTTCAAGCCGCAAAAAATGCCGGCGCACTGGCAGTGGTCAACGGCAATGACCCGGATGCTGCCCAGCAGGTCATGGCAGCCAATGGTGGCAAGCAACTGCATGCTGTCATCGACCTGGTGGGCTCACCGTCATCAACACAGCTTGGCTTTAATGTGCTGACAAAGGGCGGCACGCTAGTGATTGTGGGACTATTCGGTGGTGCTGCACCCTGGCCATTGGCGTTTATTCCCATGCGAGCACTGCGTATTCAAGGCAGCTATACAGGCTCACTGAATGAACTCAAATCTCTGCTAGAGCTTGTAAAGGCAGGCAAGATCAACTCCATACCAGTGACCACCCATCCTCTGGCAGAGGCATCTGACGTGCTCGCACGCCTGCACGAAGGCAAGGTGATCGGAAGAGCAGTGCTCGTTGACTGACCCGAAAGAGATTTAGGTATCCGCTAGCCGTCTTAGACTCAGCAAAACCTCACGGCTACTGAGTCTGCCGCCTGGCACATGCTCAAGCAAACGCTGCTGGAATTGCTCACGTAAGGCTGCCGATAAACTGCGATCGCTGAAGTCAGGCTCAGGACCGTCAATGCCGTAGCCGGTCTCTTGTAGCATTCGCCATTCGAACTGGCGCAATGCACCAGGGGCTGATTTGCCTTGAGATAACACCTCGAGCGCTTGCACATAGGCATCATATAGTCCCGGGTGCGGATCCTCAGGCGCAAGCAAGCGCAACAACAACTCATTCATATACCAGCAAGACATCAGCGCAGCACCCGGAACAGGTTGAACGCGAGACACTTCCGCATGAGTAAGCGTTTTTACCTCTGCATTACCGCTCCAGGAAAGGGCAAGTAACTGAAAAGGCATTAAGACGGCGCGCAATCCCGAATATGGGCGCTTGGCACCCTTGGCTACTAGCGTCACCACGCCATGATCACGAGAGAACACTTTCACAATCAAAGATGTCTCGCGCCAGGCCGTGCTTTGCAATACAAATGCTGGCGCATCAATGATCCTCGTCGAGCGTTTACTCATAACCAAATTCACGCAAGCTGCTCTGACGGTCAGTCCAGCCCTTTTTTACCTTGATATAAACCTCGAGGTGCACTGGCTTGTCGAGCAATTTAGCGATATCTTGTCTGGCCTCTGTCGCAATGCGCTTCATGTGGGTTCCTTTGGCTCCCAACAAAATCGGACGATGCGATTCACGCTGCACGATGACACAGGCGTGAATAGTGGCGTTGTTAGCACTTTCTTCCCACTGCTCAATCACGACAGTGCAACCGTAGGGCAACTCATCTCCCACGAGACGAAAAATCTTTTCCCGTATAAGTTCCGCCACTAAAAAACGCATGGGTCGGTCTGTCAGGACTTCCTCATCGAAGTAAGGTTGATTGACAGGCAAGTGACGGGCGATCTCATTTAAGAGATCATCAAGCTGGCGGTCTTTGACAGCGCTGACTGGCACTACCGCCCTAAATGGGAATTTAGCGGCAACCGTCGCTGTAAAGGGATACAAAGTAGCTTTGTCTTTGACCAGATCAGTTTTTGATAAGACCATGATGACCTGGGCATCCTTCGGTAACATGGCAAGCAAAGACTCATCGGCTGCACTCCACTGCCCTGCCTGCACTAAAAACAACACCACATCAACATCCGCCAAAGTTTGGCTGACCACCCGGTTCATCATCTTATTCATCGCACCGCCATGACGAGTCTGAAACCCGGGTGTGTCAACAAACACAAACTGAGCATCGTCTCGAGTCAGGACGCCCATGATTCGATGACGAGTGGTCTGGGCCTTACGCGAGGTAATAGAGACCTTTGCCCCGATCAGGGCATTGGTCAGCGTTGACTTGCCAACATTTGGTCTGCCGACGAGCGCGACGTAACCACACCGGTAATCTTCTCTTACCTCAGTCATCTTGCATCCTGGGCGACTGCCACCGGCAAAGTTAATTGGGCCGCCTTGCGAGCCCGCTTGACCGCCTTTCGAGCGCCGCCAGCCGGTTTAGCAGCCATGGCTTTTTCGAGTGCTTGACGTGCAGCCGTTTGTTCAGCCGCGCGACGGCTTGCTCCGGCAGCCTGCACCTGTATATCGAGCTCGGCAATATCACAAGCCACCTCGAATTGCTGGCTGTGCGCAGCGCCATGCGTGGCCACAACGGTATAGGTCGGTAACGCCAACTTGTGAGCCTGCAAAAACTCTTGCAGCAAGGTCTTGGCGTCTTTACCGATTGTCTGGGGATCGATGGACTTCACAATCGGTTCGTATAGTTGATGGATAACTGCCTGAGCCTTTTCAAATCCACCATCTAGATAAATGGCTCCCAGAATAGCTTCCAATGTATCGGCCAAGATAGAGGGGCGACGAAACCCACCACTTTTTAACTCGCCCTCGCCGAGCCGCAAATGCTCAGACAACCCTAGTCTCTGGGCAATATCAGCCAATGCTGCTTGCTTGACCAGATTGGCACGAACTCGCGACAAGTCACCTTCGTTGAGTTTCGCAAAACGATGAAACAATAAAGACGACACTGATGTGCCTAGCACCGAGTCGCCCAGAAACTCCAGGCGCTCATTGTTACGCGCACTATGACTACGATGCGTAAGCGCGAGCTCAAGCAACGACTTGTTTTGAAAGCAATAGCCTAAGACGGCTTCCAGGGTTGCAGCAGACATGGTTTGTCACCAACACATCCGAGACGGGCGTGTCAGTGATTCTTAATGGAATCGACCGATACGGCCTGGCTCAGAAAAATTCATCCAGATAAAAAAGGCTTTGCCAACGATATGCGACTCAGGCACGAAGCCCCAAAACCGACTGTCGAGGCTGTTGTCGCGGTTATCTCCCATCATAAAGTAAACACCCTCCGGGACGCGACAGACGATGCCGTCCATCCGGAAATCACAACTGTCTCTGTAGGGAAATCGCCAAACAGGCCTTAAATCCTGCCTACTGCTCTTATCAACGAGTATTTTGTGACTAACGTCACCCAATTCCTCAATATACTGCGCCGTATAAGTCAAACGATCGGGCTCAAAATAATCCCCATCTCGCTTTACGGGCACTTCTTGACCATTAATGTAGAGCCGTTTATTGAGATAGGCCACCTCATCGCCAGGCAGACCAATCACTCGCTTGATGTAATCAACCGAGGGATCAACCGGATAGCGGAATACCATCACATCACCACGATCAGGTTCACCAATTGGGATGACCTTGGTATCTAGAATGGGCAACCGTATCCCGTAAGTGTACTTGTTCACCAAGATCAAATCGCCAGACTGCAACGTGGGCAACATTGATCCTGATGGGATCCGGAACGGCTCAACGATAAACGAGCGCAATACAAACACAAACAAAATCACGGGAAAGAAGCTTGCGCCGTATTCCACCCACCAGGGACGTTTGGCATCTTTGTCGCGCCTGTGACTCAACACCCAGCGATCGAGCGCCCAGACCAATCCGGTGACCATTAGCGCCACGAACAATATCAACGAAAAATTCCAGCTCATGCGTCCATGCCCCGTTTACGCCTTTGACCGAGAAGTAACCAGCGAAATGCCATCACTTGTCCTCAACCTGAAGGATCGCTAAAAATGCCTCCTGCGGAATCTCCACGCTCCCAACTTGCTTCATACGCCGTTTGCCTGCCTTTTGTTTTTCCAGCAGCTTTTTCTTACGGGTAATGTCGCCACCGTAACACTTTGCCAGCACATTTTTACGCAAGGCCTTTACGTTCTCCCGGGCGATGACCTCAGCACCAATTGCCGCCTGAATCGCCACGTCATACATTTGTCGCGGGATGAGTTCTCGCATCTTGCCAACCATCTCGCGCCCACGGTAACGGGCATTTGATCGATGACAAATGGTCGATAACGCATCCACGCGGTCACCGTTAATCAAAACGTCCACCTTCACCACATCGGCCGCACGGTATTCTCGAAATTCGTAATCCATTGACGCATAACCTCGAGAAACTGATTTCAACTTGTCAAAGAAATCGAGCACGATCTCGGCTAGCGGGATTTCATACTGCAGATGAACCTGACGACCGTGATAGCTCATATCGAGCTGAACGCCTCGCTTGTTGTTGCAAAGCGTCATGACCGGTCCGACATAGTCTTGTGGCATGAACAGGGTCACCAGCACAATCGGCTCGCGTATTTCACGAATCTTGGCGATTTCGGGCATGCGTGATGGACTTTCGATATCCATGACCTCGCCATCATTGAGTTCCACCTTGTACACCACCGATGGCGCGGTGGTGATGATGTCCATATCAAACTCGCGCTCAAGACGCTCTTGCACAATCTCCATGTGCAAAAGCCCCAGAAATCCGCACCGAAAACCAAAACCAAGTGCTTGAGACACTTCAGGCTCAAACATCAGCGCAGCATCGTTTAGCTTCAACTTCTCGAGCGAGTCTCGCAACTGATCGTATTCACTACTTTCAACCGGATACAGTCCGGCAAATACCTGTGGCTTGACCTCTTTAAAGCCTGGCAAAGGCGCATCAGCAGGCTGGTTGACCAGTGTGACCGTATCACCCACTTTAGCGTCTTTTAGCTCTTTGATCCCCGCAATCAAAAAGCCCACCTGCCCGGCTGACAGCTCGGTTCTGGGCAATGATTTGGGCGTAAACACACCGATTTGTTCGCAGGGATGAACCGCACCGGTGGCCATGAACCGCAACTTATCCTTGGGTCGAATCGTACCGTTGACCACTCGTATCAACATGACGACACCGACGTAATTATCAAACCAGGAGTCAATGATCAGTGCCTGCAGCGGCGCACTGGGGTCACCTTTGGGAGGCGGCACCTTGGCAACGATTGCTTCGAGGATTTCATCAATTCCCATGCCGGTTTTAGCGCTCGCGGCCACTGCATCACTGGCATCCAATCCAATCACATCCTCTATCTCAGCACGCGCGCCATCCGGATCTGCTTGAGGCAGATCCATTTTATTAAGCACTGGCACCACCTCTACACCGAGCTCAATGGCGGTGTAGCAATTAGCCACGGTTTGTGCCTCTACGCCCTGAGATGCATCAACCACCAACAAGGCACCCTCACAAGCCGACAAAGAGCGGCTCACTTCATAGGAGAAGTCCACATGACCCGGGGTATCGATCAAATTAAGCTGATACTCCTGACCATCGGCAGCGCGATACAGCAAAGAGGCGGTTTGGGCCTTGATGGTAATACCCCGCTCGCGTTCGATGTCCATGGAATCGAGAACCTGGGCGCTCATCTCACGGTCGGCCAAGCCACCGCATCGATGGATGAGTCGGTCGGCCAAAGTTGATTTGCCATGATCAATATGGGCAATGATCGAGAAATTACGAATATGCTGCATGAGACCTGCGAGAAGTTAGTTTGCCTGGGTTGAGCCGGTTGGTTTGGCCGCTGGCTTTACGGCCAAGACAAAGGGGGCGCAGATCGCCCCCTTGTCTTCGCGCATCTATTGAGCGCTTATTTTAGCCTCAAGACGGTTACTTCTTCGCCGGACGCACTAAAAGCCACTGCGCTTGACCGTTGCGCTGCACCATCATACCTAGTGGCTTGCCCGCTTGCGCCTTCTGAGCAAGCTCCACGAATTGTTTGGGCGAACTAACGTCGGTATTGTCAACCGTCAGGATCACGTCACCAGGGGTCAAGCCAGCAACCTCGCCAGCACCCTCGACAGCCGTAACCTTAACGCCATGGTTAATCCGAAACTCTTTCTTCTCATCGTCGGTCAAGGACACCACTGTAATACCCAGCGCCGTTTCACCTTGCGCCTTGGGCTCGGCAGGCTGGGCTGCAGCCGCCACTGGCTGGGCTGATGGCATCTCGCCTACGGTGATGTCCAGAGACACTGGCTTGCCCTTGCGCCACACGTTCATCTTGGCTTTGGTTCCTGGTGCAGTTGAACCGACCACACGGGGCAAATCCGACCACTTCTCGATTTTCTTTCCGTCAAATTCAAGAATGATGTCGCCGGGCTCAACCCCAGCCTGCTCAGCAGGACCATCAGGCACCACGCGGCTCACCATCGCACCGGCTGCGCTATCCAACCCACTGGCTTGGGCCACGTCCTTGCTCACCTCGCCGATCTGGACACCAATACGACCCCGAGTGACTTTGCCGTTTTCGCGCAGTTGCTGAGCGACCTCCATTGCCTCGTCGATCGGGATCGCAAGCGAAATACCCATGAAACCGCCGCTGCGCGAGACAATTTGAGCGTTGATACCAACCACTTCACCGTCAAGATCGAGTAAGGGGCCACCCGAATTACCCGGATTGACCGCCACATCGGTCTGAATAAATGGCAGGTAATCACCCGTCTCCCGACCAATCGCACTCACGATGCCAGAGGTGACTGTTGACTCCAGACCAAACGGCGAACCAATGGCAAGAACCCATTGCCCCTTTTTAAGATCTGCCGCAGTGCCAATAGGCAATGTGGCCATGTCCTGTGCATCGATTTTTAATAAAGCGACATCCGTGCGTTCGTCGCTACCGATCACCTTGGCTTTGTATTCCGTACCATCGGTCAGAGTCACAAAAATCTCCGATGCATCATCAATCACGTGATGATTGGTGAGGATGTAGCCATCGGCGCTAATGAAAAATCCTGATCCGACACCGCGCGGTACAGTGCGCTCTTGCGGTTCAGGGTTACCTCGACGCTGCTGTGGTGCCTGGTCATTGCCACCCCCACCTGGCGGCTGAAAATCAGGCCCAAAGAACCAGCGAAACATTTCGTACGGATCGCGACCACCCGATGAGCCGTTGGAACTGACCGTCGCTGTCGTCCGAATATTGACAACGGCGGGTTCGGCTTTTTCCACGATCGACGTGAAGTCGGGCAGTCCTACCGTGTTTGCTTTTGCAACTGGGCTGATCTGCCAAAGCAGCAGCGCCATCAATGTCAAAAACATCAGCTGCCACAGGCGCTTGTGTTGGATTGATTGCATATCTTGCTTGGTATTTTGAGCGGTGACGCGATTATGCATAAATGACTCCGTGTTTAGCATCGCTTGTGTTTTAGTGTCACTATCTGGTGTGCAGAGCACCGGTCCGAATAATGGATTGAGCGAGCTGCCGAACTGTCAAAGCCGGGGCCTCACCGGCCACCATCACCCAAAAATCCTGGTGACGCTTGCCAAAGAGGTTTACTGCCCCAGAACGGCTCGCACCGCTCATCTGATGGTGAGACAAATTCTGCTGATAAGGTTCAATAAAAATTGAGATCGTGGCCAAACCATCAGTCAAAATCAGGTGACTGACCCGGCGTCCATCACGAAACTGACGCTCAACCTGCACAACGGAGCGATAGCCCGGCGGCTCACGATAGAACCAACCCATGGCCTTCAAGTCTATGTTGTTATTGCTTGGCTCAACCACACGCCAACCATCAGTTGTCCAACCGGGCGTCAGTGCTGCTTGCTCGATTGGCTTACCGACTTCCAGTTGTGTGAATGCGATGTGTTCACGCACTGCCCCTTGCTCGTCGTACATCAGCGCTTCCAGCAAAAGCCCGGTCTGCGCATCAACGCAAAGTTCATAACGGGATCGATGATTGTCCTTGGGAACAATGCTGATCCGATGACATTGACGTCCTGCGACCCTGGCCTTGCGCGGCTGCAACACGAAGTCATAGTACTGACTTAAATCACTGACCGAACCCATTAGCAAGGCAGGGAAACGCTCCTGACGCTGCTGCTCAGAGACAATCAGCTTCTGATCGGGAATCAGACATTGCACCCTGTCGTTGTGCCGCAGATATTCACGAGGACTATCACTAAGTACTTCCAACCGTTCAAACTCTTGGCCATCGGCATATCGATGCGTAACCCTGAACGAGCGCATTTCACCGTTGCGCTGATGGGCAAAAATACCTTGATAGTTTTGTGTCTTGGCGGCTTGCTGCACACGTTGCAGCAAATCAGGTGCGTCAAGCACAACGCCCGATTGTTGCGCTAGTGCAAGCGTAGGCCAGGCAAAACCAACGAGCATTGCCAAACTCAGCCCAGATAAGAAGCGAACTAGACGTAACATCAATCCACTCCGGGGGCGAACGCTACCTGACGCACCGCAATCGGGCCAGCCATCTGACGGTGTGCGGATACGTAGTCAGACTCTGGCCTGGCCTGCTCAACAATTCGTGCTGCGGTGGTAGTCGGCTCATTTGCCACTACCATTGCTGGCTGCGCCCCCTGTTCAAGCTCGAACAGGGGCTGAGCGACCCAGACAACCGATGCAACCGCGGCGGCCACTGCCAGAGAGGGCCAGGCTAATACAGCCTGTCGCCACCGCCCTGAAGACCTGAGTGAAGGTCTTGGCTGAGCCAAAGGCAACGCACCAGCCCCATGCGTGACCTCTCTAGCCAGCGCAGCAGACATGCGGGCAGCAAACTCGGCCGACACAGGCAATGTAGCCGACGGTTCACGCAACGCATCGCCAATTAAATGGTAGGTGGCCCAGCACTCTAGCGCCTCGTGAGAGTCGAGTTTGACGCCTTGAAGGTCAGCTTCACCATCCATGACGGCAGATAAAGACTGAGCCAACCCGGCGGTCGATTCCTCATCCTCGTCATGCCATGCCGTTTTATGTTCAGCAGAATTCATCACCATTCCTCACCAGCGCCTATCACCGTGGGTGTCCAACATCGGACGCAACTTAGCCGCAATCGCTTCTCGCGCCCTAAAAATCCTGGATCTCACCGTTCCAATAGGGCAATCCATTGTCTCGGCAATTTCCTCGTAACTCAAACCATCGATCTCCCTAAGGACGATGGCGGTGCGCAACTCCACCGGCAGCTGTTCAATCACTGCGTTAACCGTATTGGCAATTTCGTGACTTGCCAGCACCGACTCCGGGGTGTTGTTGTCTGTTAGGTTGTCAATTTCATCAAAAGTTTCACCATCATCGGTTTGATTTAGGCTTGGGCTACTTGGGCGGCGCCCTTGGGAGGTGATCCAGTTGCGTGCCGTGTTGATCGCAATGCGATAGAGCCAGGTATAGAAAGCACTTTCACCCCGAAACTGCGGCAAAGCCCGATAGGCCTTTATAAAGGCCTCTTGCATCACGTCATCAATATCCGATTGATCACGCAACATTCTGGAGAGCAAGCGCTGGATTTTGCGCTGGTACTTCACGACCAGCAAGTCAAATGCCTGCTTATCGCCCTGCTGCACACGTGCCACTAGCTGGGCGTCTGCTTCGCGCTCACTCATGTGCCTCTCCGCGCATGCCAAAGAGCCAAGAGGGCAATTTTTCTAAATTCTTCTTTATTTTGCCCTTGTTTCCACACTAAGACATCAAATGCCTTATCAGCCCTGACACCAGACTGCGTATCAATCGGTCTGAGCCTCAGCACCATTGCGGTCCAGAACTGCCCAACCTCTTCAATCTGTAGACCAATAGAGCGGTCACCGCTTTGAAGCTCGCCCTCGATGAGCTCTGACGTAAAGCGCACGCCACGAAAGTGCCGGTGACAATCCCCCTCCAGACGCGAGTAGAGTCTCCATTTCCAGACCAAAGGGAAAACTGCCACAAAACACGTTATGTGCAAAACCATCGCCGCAGTGTCGATGGCGAGATTGACCAGTGATTGAAATACAACCGCGATTGCCGCTGAAACCAAAATCGCCTGCACAATGCGAGCAACTAGAGGGGTGGCGCAAGGCCGCCATTGGACTGTAATGGTTTCAGCTGCTGCGTTCTGCATCAAACCCGACGTACGACCATCGACCCGTTGGTGCCTCCAAACCCAAACGAGTTCGACAAGGCCACTTCGATCTGCATCGGGCGTGCCTCGTTAGCACAATAATCCAGATCACATTCGGGATCTTGATTAAAAATATTAATGGTGGGTGGAGAGACCTGATGATGGACTGCCAACGTGGTAAAGACCGCCTCGATACCCCCGGCAGCCCCAAGCAAGTGACCAGTCATGGACTTGGTAGAGTTAACCACCAACTTCTTGGCATGCTCCCCAAAAGCAAGCTTCAATGCCAGCGTTTCGTTCTTGTCGCCAAGCGGCGTGGAAGTACCGTGGGCATTGACGTAATTTACTGAGTCAGGGTTGATTCCGCCATTTCGTAAGGCGGCCAGCATACCGCGGCGTGGACCGTCCTGGTCAGGCGCAGTGATGTGGTGAGCATCCGAACTCATGCCATAGCCTGCTAGTTCACCGTAAATCTTGGCACCACGCTTTTTGGCATGCTCATATTCTTCAAGCACCATGACACCAGCGCCCTCACCGAGCACAAACCCATCACGATCCACATCCCATGGGCGCGATGCGGTTTTCGGGTCATCGTTTCGCGTGGACAATGCCCTCATGGCCGCAAAGCCCCCAACACCCAACGGTGTAACCGTTGATTCTGTGCCGCCAGCCAACATGACATCGGCATCGCCATATTCAATTAGACGCCCTGCATCACCTATTGAATGCAAACCCGTCGTACACGCTGAAACAACCGCATAAGAAGGCCCCTTAAGACCGAGCATGATTGACAGCTGCCCCGAGACGAGATTAATCAGCGAAGCCGGCACAAAAAACGGCGAAATGCGGCGCGCGCCACGCTCGAGATACTCTTTCTGAGTTTCCTCAATTCGCTGAAGACCACCGATACCAGACCCCACAATGACGCCGAAACGGTCAGCATTGAGCTCGCTAATTTCGAGACCCGAGTCCTTCCACGCCTGAACACCAGCTGCAATACCATAGTGGATAAAGGTATCCATCTGACGTGCTTCTTTGGCTGGCAGGTAGGTCGTGACGTCGAAGTCTTTGACCTCTCCCGCTATGTGAGAATTCAATTCAGACGGATCGAATCGAGTGATTCTTCCAATGCCACTACGCCCGTTGACTACGTTGTCCCAAGCGGTGGCAATATCATTGCCCACGGGGCTCACAATGCCCAAGCCAGTGATCACTACTCGTCTTTTCAAGAGTCGCTCCTGATATTTGACAACAAAAGCGGC
Source organism: Orrella daihaiensis (assembly GCF_022811525.1). Taxonomy (NCBI): domain Bacteria; kingdom Pseudomonadati; phylum Pseudomonadota; class Betaproteobacteria; order Burkholderiales; family Alcaligenaceae; genus Orrella; species Orrella daihaiensis. The sequence goes on from NZ_CP063982.1 coordinate 1,867,012, forward strand.
CGAGTTCGCTAACAGAAACGGTCAGACAAACAGTCTGCCCGCCCGCTACTAGCTTTCCCGACCGCCGAGGTCGCGTGCAGCGAAGCACGCAACCAGCAAACTTAACCGAAACTGCTTCGGTTCAATTACTTCGAGTTCGATTCGATGTAATCGATGGCTTGCTTGACCGTGGTGATCTTTTCGGCTTCCTCGTCGGGAATCTCGGTCTCGAACTCGTCCTCTAGCGCCATCACCAGTTCGACCATGTCGAGTGAGTCCGCGCCGAGGTCGTCAAGAAATGAGGATTCGTTCTTGATCTCGGCTTCATTAACGCCAAGTTGTTCAGCGACGATTTTCTTGACGCGCTGTTCGATGCTTTCCATTCAAATCTCCAGTGGGGAAAAAATCTTCTGAATTATAGCCAAGCGTAGCCCAAAACGGGTTTACGACATGTACATGCCACCATTTACGTGCAAAGTGGTACCCGTAATGTACTCTGCCTGATCTGATGCCAGAAATGCTACTGCAAAGGCGATGTCCGCTGGTGCGCCCAGCCGTCCGAGCGGAATCTGACCCAACAAGCCTGAGGTCTGCTCAGCAGACAGTGCGCGGGTCATATCAGTTTCAATAAAACCAGGTGCCACGCAGTTGACTGTGATATTGCGACTCCCAAGCTCTCTAGCTAGCGCCCGCGTCATGCCAGCAACACCGGCTTTGGCTGCGGCATAGTTGGCTTGCCCGGCATTGCCGCTTGACCCAACCACGGAAGTGACGTTAATGATTCGTCCGCTACGGGCCTTCATCATGGGTTTGATCACAGCACGGCACAACTGAAACACACTGGTCAGATTAGTCTGCAAAACAGCATCCCAATCCTCATCTTTCATGCGCATGGCCAACGTATCCCGGGTGATGCCGGCATTGTTGACCAGAATATGGGGACCACCCTCTTTGGCAAGCTCATCGACTACCGCTGCGATGCGCTGTGGTTCATTGACATCGAGCACAATGCCGCGGCCCGCAAATTCTGCGAGTGCCTCTGAGATACCTTGCGCGCCGCCGTCGCTAGTTGCTGTACCAATCACTCTGGCACCTCGGCTGGCCAATTCATGTGCGATTGCTTTGCCAATACCTCGGCTCGCACCGGTGACCAACGCTATTTTGTCTTTCAGATCCATGTTGCTATTCCGTGTGGCAGTTGATTTCGTTGGAAGCGATTGAACTCAAGTCCATTAACCAGTCTTCAGGGTATCAAGCGCAGCTTGCATGGAACCCGGATCAGTAACAGAAATACCGGTTAATTCGGGTGAGATACGTTTGACCAAGCCACTGAGAACCTTGCCTGGGCCGCACTCCACCACGTGCGTGACGCCCAGACTGGCCATCGCTTCAATGGTTTGCACCCAGCGTACCGGATGCCAAGCTTGGTCTACCAACGCTTGACGAATCGCAGCGGACTCGTGATGCACCTGTACGTCAACATTGTGGATGACCGGCACACTGGGTGCTCGCAGTTCAATCTTGGCCAATGCTTCCGATAGCACAGTAGCCGCTGGCTTAAGGAGACTTGAGTGAAACGGCGCCGAAACTGGCAACAGCACAGCTCTTTTGGCGCCTGCAGCCTTGGCGTTTTCCATCGCCCGCTCAACTGCCGCCTTATGACCAGCGATGACCACTTGGGCTGGCGCATTGAAATTGACCGCTTCGACTACCTCATTTTGCTCTGCCTGCTGGCATGCCGCGATGACGGCATCATCTTCAAGCCCCAAAATCGCGGCCATGGCACCCGTGCCGACGGGCACTGCAGCCTGCATGGCGTCAGCCCGTATACGCACCAAGCGAACAGCGTCTGCCAAATCAAGCGCGCCAGCCGCCGTTAACGCAGCATACTCACCCAGACTATGCCCAGCCATCACCACAGGCTCAGGGCCACCCGCTGCCCGCCAAGCGGCCAAGATTGCCAGCGAAGCAGTCAACATGGCAGGTTGAGTGTTGGTCGTCAGATTAAGCTGCTCTGCAGGCCCCTGAGCAATCAATGCACCCAACTCTTCACCAAGCGCAGCATTGGCCTCGTCAACCACCGTCTGAACAGCCGTATTGTCTGACCAGGCATCTAGCATTCCTACGGTCTGAGACCCTTGGCCTGGGAACACAAACGCAAACTTCATTCTTGTTTCACCTATATCAAATAAATCGGGAGGCACATCAGTCAGGCAAGCATTGAGCTAGTCGATATGACAGGCTCACATACGCGCAACCACAGAACCCCAGGTAAATCCGCCACCCACACCTTGCATCAGCACCTCATGACCAGACTTTATCCGACCGTCACGACAAGCCTGATCAAGTGCCAGTGGCACGCTCGCTGCAGATGTGTTGGCATGCTGATCAACCGTGACCACGAGCTTGTCCATGGAACCGCCGAGTTTTTTTGCCAGAAAAGTCAATATTCGCAGATTTGCCTGATGAGGGATTAACCAATCGATGTCAGAGAGCTCAAGGCCAGCCTCGGCCACCGTGTCACGCGCTGACTGCTCCAGCACAGACACCGCCTGCTTAAACACAGCCTGACCATCCATGCGCAAAAAAGGATCACCAGTGACCTGACCGTGCGCGACTGACCCCGGCACACACAAGATGTTGGTCAGGCTACCATCCGCATGTAGTTGGGCAGCCTGAATGCCAGGCTCATCGGATGCTTGCAGCACGACCGCACCGGCACCATCACCAAAAAGTACGCAAGTACCACGATCCTGCCAATCAAGAATTCGGGAAAACACCTCTGCGCCTATCACTAAAGCGCATCTGGCTCGACCAGCTTTAATGAAACTATCCGCGGTCGTCAACGCATAGACGAATCCGCTACACACGGCTTGAACATCGAACGCTGCCGCACCACGGTTACCCAATTTGGCTTGCACCATGCAGGCGGTGCTGGGAAACACAAAGTCTGGCGTCGAGGTGGCAAGGATAATCAGGTCAAGGTCCGCAGCTGTCTTACCAGCACTAGCCAGAGCATTTTGAGCGGCTTTGACCGCAAGGTCACTGGTTTTAGTGCTGTCATCAGCAATGTGGCGCTGTTTAATCCCCGTGCGCGAGACAATCCATTCATCAGATGTCTCTACACCCTTTTTGGCAAGCCTTTGGGCAAGATCATTGTTCGTAACGATCTCATCAGGCAAGTAACTGCCCGTGCCAATGATTCGGGAATACTGAACAGTAGCTGTCATGAGATCCTCATATGGCAATCGCCATCTACTTCGTGCCAGTCTGGTGGCGCGTTAAATCAACGACTGTACTGGCAATCCGGTCCAGCACACCTGCTTGCACCGCATCGTGAGCTCGCTGCAAGGCATGCCGGAAAGCATAGTCATCGGCTGATCCGTGACTCTTGAATACGATGCCACGCAACCCCAAAAGAGCCGCGCCATTGTAGCGACGGTTGTCTACCCTGCGACGAAAACGATTCAGCACGGGTCTGACAACCAAACCAGCCAGTTTGGTGAGCGTACTACGATAAAACTCTTCACGAATCATGCTGCCCAGCATGTGCGCCAAGCCCTCAACCGATTTGAGAACCACGTTGCCAACGAACCCATCACAGACCACCACATCAACGGTGCCCTTGAAAATATCGTTGCCCTCGACATTACCGTAAAAATTCAGAGGACTTGCACGCAAAAGCTCAGCTGCCTGCTTGACCACTTCATTACCTTTGATGATTTCTTCGCCGATGTTCAACAGCCCTACTGATGGCAGTCGGCCCGTATCTGCCGTTTGGGCAAGCGCCGTACCCATCATCGCAAATTGCAACAAATGTTCAGCCGTGCAATCAACGTTGGCACCGAGATCGAGCATTGTGGTGGCGCCACCTTTCTGGTTGGGCATGGCGGTGGCAATTGCTGGTCGGTCGATGCCCTCAAGGGTTTTGAGTACGTATCGGGAAATAGCCATTAAGGCGCCCGTGTTACCAGCCGAAACACATGCTTGGGCCTGACCGGACTTTACTGCCTCAATGGCAACACGCATGGAGGAGTTTTTCTTTCGCCGCAGTGCGACCTCCACCGGGTCGTCCATGGCAACGACTTCACTGGCGTGTTCTATCTCGACCCGAGAATAATCAGCACCCGCATACTGAGCTTTATAGCCCTCTAGCGCAGCTTCAATTTGGGGTGTGTCTCCCACAAGCAACAGTGAGGCTTGCGGATTTCTTTCGAGGAAAGCCAAGGAGGCAGGGATGGTCGCTGGGATCCCAACGTCACCACCCATGCAATCAACAGCGATGCGAACGGACTTGGTCACGAAAAACGGACGGGATCGAGCGAGTCCCGCAGTAAATTAATCGTGACTTATTCGTCTGACTTGGTCTTCAAAACCTTGCGACCACGATAAAACCCATTCGGGCTGATGTGGTGACGCAGATGCAATTCGCCAGTATTGGGCTCAATTGCGGTAGGTGGATTAGTCAAAAAATCGTGCGAGCGATGCATGCCACGCTTCGATGGGGTTTTCTTGTTTTGCTGGACAGCCATGATAACTCCTAATAGTAGACCGGATTGTACGTCAATCCAGCCCTGTAAAAATCAAACTTGCGACCCAAACATCACTTCGAATCGCGCTTTAAGCCTTCAAGCACCTTGAATGGCGACTCTCGCTTAACCTGCTCAACCGGATCGCCAGCGGATGTTTTGGCCGGCTCACACGTTTCGTGCTTTGGCACATAAGGAATCGCAAGAATCAATTGATCCTCTACGAGTCCCAACAAATCAATCGGGCCGTCTGCGACCAACGGCTCGGGCGCATCGGGGTCTGCTTCGTCAACCGAGTCAGACGCGTTGGCTTTGGCCTCATTCGGAAACAACTCGAACTCCACTGTTTCGTCAATCACAAACGGCATGACACCAAGACAACGCTGGCATATCAACGTCACGACAGCCTGCACCTTCAACCACACTCTAGGTCGCCTACCTTGCTGACTTGAACCTTTGAACTCGTACCATACCGCACCGGTTGCATCCTGCTCGATATCGGCAAGCTCGCGAATGTGATGCTGGGCGGGCAAATCTTGCACCAATCGAGAAAGGCGAACAATTGGAAACACGCCAGCTACAGACCCGTTATTGCGCGCCAACTGGTTCAAATCGATTTTTGGAGGAAGCCCAAAGCTCGATTTGCACTTAGCCTGACACTGCGCTCGCCAATCTTTGTCCGACGCTGGCAACCCGCTCATTAGAAATCGACCGTAAAAGTTAGCCTACTCAACATAAGCGGCAAAGCCCGTTATCATACCGTGAAATTCCTTGTTAATACAAATGCTTGCATCCGTGTCTGCCCATACCCAGCCGAACCTCATTCTTGCGTCGAGTTCACCCTACCGACAAGAAATGCTTTCGAGGCTAAATATTCCTTTTTCAAGCAAATCACCAGACGTGGACGAATCTATCCTGCCGGGAGAAACACCCCTGGTGTTAGCGCGCCGACTAGCGTTGAAAAAAGCGCGAGCCATTGCCCGCGAAGCACCCGAGGCGATCGTGATCGGCGCAGATCAGGTGCTTGACCTGCACGGCGTCGCCCTTGGAAAGCCCGGTAGCGCCGAGCAAGCTCGGCGGCAATTGAGTATGCTCAGCGGGCAGACAGTCATGTTTCACAGCGCACTTGCGCTGGTCACACCAAGCAGTGCTCGCATCAGAGTCAGCACTTGTAAAGCGACTTTCCGACGGCTATCGGCAGTTCAAATTGAACACTACCTGCAGATCGATCAACCTTTTGACACAGCGGGTAGTGCCAAGGCAGAAAGTTTGGGTATCGCCCTTTTGTCTTCACTAGAAAGCAATGATCCCACAGCGATCATTGGCTTACCCCTCATTGAGCTGACTGATTTGCTAGCACTCGTCGGGCTGGACCCACTGATTCCCAAGACATTCGATACTTAACCACCTGTTCAAATGCAAACTCAACACACTGGCATTCTCCATCTCATTCCTGTTGGTCTGTCTGAAGCGCCCATCGACGCCTGGCTCCCGAGCCATGCTCAAACACAGGCCGCCACGCTAACTCATTACATCGCTGAGAACGCCAAAACGGCTAGGGCATTTCTCAAACTGTTGGCGCTTGAGCGGCCCATTCAGGAGATTGACATTCAAACTTTGAGCGCAAAGACCGACAGTCAAACGATCCGCAGCTGGTTAGCGCCCCTGCAAAACAACCAGTCAATCGGCTTGGTTTCTGAGGCCGGGTGCCCTGCTGTTGCTGATCCTGGTGCACGTGTGGTTGCCCTAGCGCACGAGCTCGGGGCATCGGTCAAGCCTTGGACTGGCCCCTCATCAATTATGCTCGGACTCATGGCCAGCGGGCTTGATGGTCAACGCTTTGCCTTTCACGGCTACGCACCCGTCAAACCAGATGAACGTAGCCGTCAGCTCAAGCAGTGGGAACAACTATCTGCACGTCTGTCGCAGACACAAATCCTGATTGAGACGCCCTATCGTAACGCCGCCATGTTCGACAGCTTGCTGCAGACACTAAACCCCAAGACCAGGCTATGCGTGGCCAGCGACCTTACAGGTTCACATGAATGGATACGAACCATGACCGTCAATGAGTGGAAAAAATCATCGAAACCCGAACTTACCGGCAAGCCAACTCTTTTCTTGTTTCAAGCGTAGGCTACGCAAATACCTGATGATTATTTAAATCCGGCGCGCTTTGGTCGACAGTACCGCCAAAGGCGCCAGCCCAATAAAGCTGCTAACACCAGGCCGTAAATCGTAACTTCCAGAAAATCGTTCTTGCCAGCCTTGTGAAGCCAGTAATGAATGATCGACAACACTGCCACTAGATAAATCCAGCGATGCAACGCCTTCCAATAACGACCCATGGCTACCATTGCTCGATGACTCGAAGTCAATGCCATGCCTAGCATCACCAAAAAGGCCACGACACCTACTGTCACGAATGGCCTCTTGACAATGTCGAGTCCCATATCAGCGAGCACAAAGTTTTGTTCCCACCATGCCCAGGCTAGCAGGTGCAATGTGGCATAGAAAAAAGTAAATAAACCACACATGCGACGAAGTCGGATCAGCGCTGGCTCATTGAGCCAGTCTCGCAGTGGTGAGACAAGCAAGGTCGCCATCAGGCATACCAGTGTCCAGGTGCCTGACGATCGAGTTAAAAACTCAGTGGGATTTACCGTCAATCCGTCCGTGAGCCCAAGATAAAACCACCGCAACAAGGGATACATCCCTGCTACAAAGAGCAGTGGTTTGGCCCATGCAATGTGCGTTGCAGAAAGAGTTGGCACTTCAGTAGAACTTGGCCAGATCCATGCCGCTATACATTGAAGCCACTTGCTCCTCGTAGCCATTAAACATCAGTGTCTTGCGTCGCGGCGCAAAAAGTCCGCCTTCGCCGATGCGGCGTTCAGTGGCTTGACTCCAGCGTGGATGCGGCACAGTCGGATTCACATTCGAATAAAAGCCATATTCACGTGGCGCAGACTGCATCCAGCTCGATGTGGGCTGTTTTTCGGTCAACCGGATGGTGACAATCGACTTGGCCGACTTGAATCCATACTTCCAAGGCACGACGATACGTACCGGCGCACCATTCTGGTTCGGTAGCACCTCACCATACATTCCAAAGGTCAGCAGCGTTAGAGGATGCATGGCCTCATCCATCCTCAGACCTTCTCGATAAGGCCAATCGATGACCGAGGACTTCAAGCCTGGCATCACTTCAGGTTGCATGTCAGTAATGAACTCGACGTACTTGGCATTGCCAGTGGGCTCAACCTTGCTGAGCAATGCCGACAAGGGGTACCCAATCCAGGGAATAACCATGGACCAACCCTCCACACACCGCAGCCGATATATACGCTCTTGCATTGGCTCAAGCGCCAGAAGATCTTCAATGGCGTATGTTCCTGGTTTACCTACCTCACCCTCAACCTGGACACTCCAAGGGGAGACTTTCATCTGCCCGGCATAACGCTCAGGATCAGACTTGTCCATGCCAAACTCGTAAAAATTATTGTAGGTGGTGGCCTGAACGCGTTCGGTGATTTTTTCCACCGACATAAACTCTGGGTTCGGTGTAGAGGGCAGCGCCGCCAGTGCACTGGCATGCGCCACCGATGAGGCAAATGGCCAAGCAAGGCCGCCTGCAACCATAGCGCCAGCCGACATGAAGCGCCGCCTGTTTTGCCAGACTTCTTTGGGCGTTATTTCTGTTGCTTGAGGTTTAGGATATCGGTAAATGCCCATGGCAAAGCTCCACTATTTGATGCCACGCGTACGCGGCTTAAGCCAATCATGCACACCAGCAACGCTATCAACAATATCAAGGTGCGGGTGCGTTCTGAGCTCAGACACCGGATGTGCGCCGTAGCTTACCCCAAGGCCGTGGATACCAGCATTGGCAGCCATGCCGAGATCATGGGTTGTATCACCGATCATAACGGCAGCATCAGGCTTGGTGGCCAAGTCGGCCATGATCTCTAACAGCATCCGTGGGTTGGGTTTACCATGGGTTTCATCCGCACAACGCGTGACTGCAAAATATTGACCCAAGCCAGTGGAATGAAGTGCCCGATTCAAACCGACGCGACTTTTTCCCGTGGCCACCGCCATCATCACGCCCTGGTTACTTAAGGCGTCCAGCATTGGTATGACCCCATCAAAAAGCCGCAGTTCCATATCTTGGGTTAGGTAGTGATATCGGTAGCGTTCGAGGTATTTCTCCCGGTCTCGATTCGTCATCTTCGGAGCAAGGCGTTCCAAAGCCTCATCGAGCGACAACCCAATTACCCAGGCAGCGGCGTGATCATCAGGGACTTCAAACCCCATATCTCGACTGGCAGATTGGATCGCGCGCACAATCCCGCCGGTAGAGTCCATCAAAGTACCATCCCAGTCAAAAACAACTAACTCATACTGACTCATTAGCCACCCTCACGGTTTTTGGTCGATTTTTTCGAGATGTCTTGAATAAATCCATGAAAAGAACCCGGCATCGGCGCTTCAAGCGCCAGGCGCTGTCCTGTCAGTGGGTGATCAAACGCCAAGCGCCAAGCATGCAGAAACATTCGTTTGATCCCTAGCTCGCGCCAACTAGCTAGCTGCTCATCGCTTCCGTACTTGGTATCGCCTAATATCGGATGTCCGATCGAACTGAGATGCACTCGGATTTGATGAGTGCGCCCGGTACGTAGCTCACAATCGAGCAAAGCACAATCAACATAGCGCTCCACGCAAGTCACTATGGTGTGGGCTGGTTGCCCCTGTGGGTCAACCCGAACCCGACGCTCACCGCTAGCGGTCAGCCACTTGGTCAATGGTGCCTTCAGATGCTGCCGATCGTTTGCCACACGCCCTTCTACTAAAGCCAAGTAGTGTTTATTGACTTTGCCTTCACGCATCATTGCGTGCAATTTAACCAGTGCATTGCGTCGCTTTGCCAGCATCAAAAGGCCCGAGGTGTCCCGATCCAAACGATGCACAAGCTCAAGAAACCTTAAATCTGGATTGGCAGCTCGTAAAGACTCGATCACGCCATGCGAGACACCACTGCCACCATGCACTGCCACGCCCGGCGGTTTATTGATCACCAATATCGCATCATCTTGGTAGATCACTTCAAACGTTTTTGCTGGCGCTTCAGGTGCAGTCGAACTTGCCACCCTGATCGGCGGAATACGCACAACATCACCTAGCTGCAAACGGTAGTCAACCTGGCAACGCCCACGATTGACGCGGACTTGCCCGCCTCTGACTGCTTTGTACAGATGGCTTTTGGGTACCCCTTTACAGAGTCGAATCAGGAAATTATCGAGCCGTTGTCCCTCATGGGCCTCGGTCACCTCCACGAGCCGGGCTTGCACCTTCGGTTCAGTTACCGCTTCGCGAACGGGTAAATCGGGCATATAATGCGCTTAGCCTAAAAAGGTCTGAAAAATCAGGCAGATGTTTAGAAGCGCCAACGGTTGGTCGCCTCCATCTCCCGGTGCCATTGTAACGACAGCACATTCAGATCGAGTGGCAAGCGGCTGGCTACGCAAATTGCGTGCCCCGGATGACGAAACGAATCGCAACAAGAAACTGTCAAATTTTCCGCATTAGGCGGCTTCAAAGCCTGATGTTGTCAGCGTTAGAGAACAATTGGTAAATCATTTGAATTCACAACGTAACTGGCTATTTAGCGGAATCTCAGGCTCCATATCGGGCTCGCCTGCCTGACGAATGTCGTCCCGCTACTTCGGCGGGCTTGTCTTGCGTTTCACAGAGGTCTCCATCGGCTTGCCATAGGCTGCGCAACAACTTGTTGCGCCAACCTACGGAGAGTTTGAATGAAACGCATGCTGTTTAATGCAACGCACCAAGAAGAACTTCGCGTTGCAATCGTAGATGGACAAAAGCTCATCGATCTCGATATCGAGACTGCCGGGCGCGAGCAACGTAAAGGCAACATATACAAAGGTGTTATCACCCGAATCGAACCAGGCCTTGAAGCCTGCTTCGTTAACTACGGCGAAGATCGCCATGGTTTCTTGCCCTTTAAAGAGGTAGCGCGCGCCTACTTTAAAGAAGGCATTGATGTGCGGTCAGCTCGAATCCAGGATGCCCTGAAAGAGGGTCAGGAACTCATCATACAAGTTGAGAAAGAGGAACGCGGCAACAAGGGAGCAGCCTTGACCACGTTCATCTCACTTGCGGGCCGCTATCTCGTGCTGATGCCTAATAATCCCCGTGGCGGCGGGGTATCGCGCCGTGTCGAGGGTGAAGAGCGCCAAGAGCTACGCGAAGCCATGGACCAGCTCAAAGTTCCTCAGGGAATGAGCATCATCGCCCGTACAGCGGGTATCGGTCGCTCTGTCGAGGAATTGCAGTGGGATCTTTCCTATTTATTGCAATTGTGGGCTGCGATCGACGGAGCCGCACAATCCAATCAGGCACCCATCCTTATCTACCTTGAGTCGAGCCTGGTGATACGTGCCATTCGCGACTATTTCTCGCCTGACATCGGTGAGATTTTGATCGACACCGATGATATTGCCGATCAAGCCACCGCCTTTATGAGCGTGGTCATGCCTGACAACGTGCAGCGGGTAAAACGATACCGAGATGACGTGCCTCTATTCTCGCGATTCCAGATCGAACATCAGATTGAAACAGCGTACTCGCGCCACGTAGACCTACCTTCTGGCGGTTCAATCGTGATCGACCATACCGAGGCACTCGTGGCTATCGACGTGAACTCGGCACGGGCCACTCGTGGCGCTGACATTGAAGAGACCGCCACTCGCACCAACCTCGAGGCCGCCGAAGAGGCGGCCCGACAACTACGCCTGCGTGACTTGGGCGGATTAATTGTGATCGACTTCATCGACATGGAGGAACCACGTAACCAGCGAGCTGTCGAGCAACGGCTTCGCGACGCCCTTCATGTTGACCGCGCGCGGGTGCAAATGGGCAAAATTTCCCGCTTTGGTTTGATCGAGCTTTCTCGTCAGCGTCTGCGTCCGGCGCTTAGCGAAGGCTCTCATATCACCTGCCCTCGCTGCAACGGCACAGGTGTTATCCGTGACGCAGAGTCTAGTGCACTGCATGTTCTGCGCCTGCTACAGGAAGAAGCGATGAAGGAAAACACGGCCGCAGTGCACGCACAAGTGCCCGTTGAAGTCGCGACCTTTCTGTTGAACGAAAAACGCACCGACATCACCAAGATGGAGGCACGCCTGAAAATCAACCTGATGCTGATCCCTAACAAGCATCTGGAGACGCCCCACCATATCATCGAGCGCCTGCGTCATGATGACCCCCGGTTAGAAGAGACCAAGGCCAGCTTTGAAATGCTTGAAGAACCAGCCTCTGTTGACTTGAGTCTGACTCGTAGCGAAAAGGAAATCAAGGCCAAGCCTGAGGCACTGGTCAAAGGCGTCACTCCAGCACAACCAGCCCCACCCGCGACGCAAAAACTCCCAACCAAACGTACGTCGGTTGCAGCAAAGTCCGAAGGATCTGGGTTATGGGGGCAAATTGTCAAACTCTTCAGCAGCATCCTTGGTGGAACCACGGAGCCTCAGCAGACAAAAGCCAAGCCCAAAGAAGGTCAAGGTCGATCCGATCGACGAGGCAGCAATAACCGAAACCGACGCGCTGGGCGCCCAGACAATCGGCGCCATGACCGTGCGGATGCCGATGTGCAAACACGACAGCAAAACCAGCCGGCCGCACAAGCAGCCGCAGAAAATGCAGACGCTGAGCAGGAGACCAGCGGCGCCAACAGTCGCTCACGCCGCTCGCGCCGTAGCCGCAGCCGAAATAAGGCAAATACGGGCGAAACCATGGCTGCTAACGAACTGAACAGTTTGCAAGCGCAAGAACAAATTGCCAACAGTGTCGAGACTGAAGACGGTATTAACACGACAGCCTCGCAACAACCGCCAGCCACTGAGCTAGCAGATGAGGCCGCTACTGACAAACCCCGTCGCCGCAGTCGCCGCGGACGCCGAGGCAAGCGCAGTGGCGATGGCACTCAAACTGAGACCGATCAATTGATGGGTGACAACCCGGAGATGGCAGTGCAGGCAAGCGTTGACGCGTCCGGTGAAACAACACCGGAGCCCTCCTCGGTCGAGCTTGCGGTCGAAACATCAGCTGAGCCCGCATCAGCATCGACGACCACGATCCGTGCTGAAACTAGCTTGGCCAATGACATGATGGAAACAGTCGCTTCTGCACCCGAACAAATTGTCCCTAGCAGCGACTTGGCAGCCTCAAGCTCTCAGGAGGTCGAAGCATTGCCATCGTCTGAACCTGCCGTTCAAACAGACGCGCCCGTCTACGCTCAAGCTCAGGCCACACAAGCCGCGCCAATTCCGACCCCGTCGACTGGCAACGGCCACGACACGTCGGCCGCTACGGTAGTCGCTGTGCCATCCAGAACCGACGATATCTTGGTACGCGCTCCAGTGGCGGACAAGGCAACCTTGAATGCCATCGTAGCCAGTGCTGGTTTGCAGTGGGTTGAAAGCAACCCTGATCGTGTTGAGCTTGTTCAACGTGAAGTGGCGTCCCAGCCGCCAGTGAAGCTGGGTAGAGAACCCAAAATCTTGCCGCCCCCAGCCCAAGTGCAATTGACGCAAGTCGAAACGCGCAGCGGCGTCTGACACGCAAGGCACTGGTCAGTCAAAAGCCCGGCACTCACAAGGTGTCGGGTTTTTTACGATCTGAGCGCAGTGAGGACTCAGCATAGACACTGGCACATCCGTTGCTACTCTACTCCAGTCCCTTGCTATGTTGCTCGTCAAATGGGCAATAGCCTTATTTCCCAAAAACCCATTGATATCAGAAGGTTATCGTCATATTGCGGGAACCACTTGCCCCAAAGCGGGGTCACATGAACTCATAGCCCATCTCTTAACGGAGGTTACTGTCATGGACCACACCACGCACAAGGAAGGATTGAACACACCTGATAACAAGGCCAGTAACAGCAGCGACAGCCAAAGGTCGTCAGAGCAGAATCAAAGCAAGTCAATCAACCTACCCAATGAGTTGCCACACTGGCTCTCCAAGCGAATCGAGTTCTCGCTACCAGTCTGGGTGCTGGCGATCGTGGCACTATTGCTCGCGCTATTAATTTTTGATTGAGCTTTGCGGACCATTTGTACCCGCCTACATAAAACAGGAGTCAATCATGCGAACATCGCTTCCCGCTTTTATACTCGTGGCCACTTTACTGCCAGGTGTCACATTTGCATCAACCGAAAACACAGATCCTTCAATTGCCCAACAGAGCATTACGGCGATTGATGACATCAAGCGCGGTTCAATGGTGTACGTCAAAGGTACTGTGGAACGGATTTTGGATACTGATGAGTTTCGGCTCGCCGATGAAACGGGCGATATCAAGGTCTACGTCGGCTGGCAAAACTTCGTACCGGTTAAGGTCGGTGACAGCGTCACGGTTAAAGGATTTGTCGACAATGATTTAATCCTTGAACTCTACGCTCGCGAGATTGTCCATAGCGACGGTCGCGTCACTCAGTTTAAGCACAACGGATAAGCAGCTACGCTCAAGGGCGTCCAAACCAGTTTCAAGGCTTGGGCTTAGTGGGCGTTCACTGCCCATCAGTCGTGAGGTCAGATCAGTTCTTTTATCAGCGACGCCCTAGCTAGCTGCAGTAGCCTTGACCGGAATATCTACTGTTTGGTTCATGAACAAGCCCATCAAGCGAGCGAGCTCATCGCGCAGGTGTCTACGGTCTACCACCATGTCGATGGCGCCTTTTTCCAGCAAAAACTCAGATCGTTGAAACCCCTCGGGTAACTTCTCACGCACCGTTTGTTCAATAACACGAGGACCTGCAAATCCAATCAGTGCCTTTGGCTCGGCAATCACCACATCACCGACAAACGCAAAACTAGCCGACACACCGCCCATCGTTGGATCGGTCAGTACGCTGATAAATGGCAGCTTTTGTGCCGACAGCTGAGTCAGGGCAGCATTGGTTTTTGCCATCTGCAACAAGGAGAAAAGACTCTCCTGCATACGTGCGCCACCAGATGCTGCAACACAAATAAAAGGCGTATGTTGTTCAATCGCTGCGTGAACCCCTCGCACAAACCTCTCACCGACGACCGACCCCATAGAACCACCCATAAAGTCGAACTCAAAACATGACAATACGCATGGCACACCATGAATCGACCCACTTACAGTCACCAATGCATCGGACTCACCCGTTTGCTTGATCGCTTCTTGCAGTCTGTCGGGATATTTCCGAGAGTCTCGAAACTTTAACGGGTCCATAGACCGGGTGGTCTGACCAATGTCCTGACGACCTTCCAAATCTAGCAACGCGTCAATCCGTGCGCGTGACCCAAGTCGCATGTGATGATCACATTTGGGACAGACTTGCAGGTTGGCTGCCAGATCTTCGTTATAGAGGACCGACTCACACGAAGGACACTTGACCCAAAGTCCTTCCGGAACACGTTTTGCCGAGGCCTCAGCGCTTTTGTTAATGCGCGGCGGCAGGATTTTGTCTAACCAGCTCATTTTTTTCCACCAACCCTTACGCAGGCTGCTTGTTAACTTGGTCCAAAGCGTGCCGGATACCCTTTAACCAATCATGACCCGCTGTGACAGCCACGTCGGTTTGCTCGCCCACTGGCACCACCTGCCAAGCTTTGTTCATGACGTCAATCAGTTTGCTGCCTATGACCACAGCATCTGCCACTTCCGCCACTCGGCTGGCACTTTGGGCGTCGCTAATACCAAACCCAACGCCAACAGGAATCGTCACGTGCTGTCTAATCTTGGCGAGCTGGCTCGCGACCTCATCGGTATTCAAATGCCCGGCTCCTGTCACACCACGCAAAGACACGTAGTAGACGTAGCCTTTGGCTAGCTTGCCAACGGCAGCAATCCGCTCATCGGTTGATGTTGGTGCCAACAGGAAGATGGGTGCCATGTCATGTTGACCAAGCAGATCCACGAACTGAGCAGCTTCCTCTGGTGGATAATCGACCACCAGAACACCATCCACGCCCGCCTCGGCTGCTTTCTCAACAAAGGCTTGCTGCCCCATGCGCTCGATCGGGTTGGCATAACCCATCAAAACAATCGGGGTTTGCTCATCAGTCTTGCGAAACTCTGACACCACTTTCAAAACATCCTTCAACCCGACACCTTGCGAAATGGCATGCTCAGCAGCTCGCTGGATGATCGGACCGTCGGCCATCGGGTCTGAGAAAGGTACGCCTAGCTCAATAACATCCGCACCAGCAGCTACTAGTTGATGCATCAACGGCACCGTCGATTCGGGCAGCGGATTGCCGGCTGCGATATAGGGAATTAGTGCAGCTCGCCGCTGAGCGCGAGATCGCTCGAATGCGTCGGAGATTTTTGAAATGCTCACGATATCAGGCCCGCCGTTATAGTTCGATACCGGCCTGAGTGGCCACTGTATTAATGTCTTTGTCACCACGCCCAGAAAGGTTCACCAGAATGATCCGGTCTTTCGGTAGCGTGGGAGCCAGTCGCGCGGCCTCGGCCAGTGCGTGCGCTGTCTCAAGCGCCGGAATAATGCCCTCGATACGGCAGCAGTGGTGAAAGGCGGCAAGCGCCTCATCATCGGTCACGCCAACATAGCGCGCACGTCCTGTGTCCTTAAGCCACGCATGCTCCGGACCGACACCAGGATAATCCAACCCTGCCGATACCGAATGCGTCTCTTGAACCTGGCCATCCTCATTCTGAATGACGTAGGTACGATTGCCATGCAATACGCCAACCTGGCCAGCTGACAACGAGGCGGCATGATGACCGGATGCAATGCCATGCCCTGCTGCTTCCACGCCGACAAGCTTGACGTCCTCATGGTTGATGTAAGGATGGAAAATCCCCATTGCATTGGATCCCCCACCAACGCATGCCAGAACAT
This sequence comes from Orrella daihaiensis, assembly GCF_022811525.1. Taxonomy (NCBI): domain Bacteria; kingdom Pseudomonadati; phylum Pseudomonadota; class Betaproteobacteria; order Burkholderiales; family Alcaligenaceae; genus Orrella; species Orrella daihaiensis. The sequence continues at coordinate 1,883,441 of NZ_CP063982.1, forward strand.
AATCTGGCTGGCGCCCGGCGTACTGCGGCATTTGCTCGATGCACTCTTCGCCGATTACTGAGTGAAAGTTGCGCACCATCATGGGATATGGGTGTGGACCGGCGACGGTGCCAATGATGTAGAAGGTATCTTCCACGTTAGTCACCCAATCACGCAAAGCCTCGTTTAGTGCATCCTTCAGGGTCTTGGAACCAGACTCAACCGGCACTACCGTCGCACCGAGAAGCTTCATGCGATAGACGTTGGGTGCCTGACGCTTGACGTCTTCACTACCCATGTACACGATGCACTCCATGCCATAACGGGCGCAAACCGTGGCAGTCGCCACGCCGTGCTGCCCTGCTCCGGTCTCAGCGATGATGCGTTTCTTGCCCATGCGACGGGCCAATAGTGCCTGACCAAGACTGTTGTTGATCTTGTGGGCACCCGTGTGATTCAAATCCTCTCGCTTAAACCAGATTTGGGCGCCACCCAACTCTTCAGACCACCTACGAGCGTGGTAGACAGGGGTAGGACGCCCCACAAAATGGCGCAGTTCACTGTGAAACTCAGCCAGAAAATCAGGGTCATTCTGGTACTTGGCGTAGGCTTGTCGCAACTGAGCGAGCGCGTGCATCAACGTCTCGGCAACAAACACGCCACCATAAGGCCCAAAATGCCCGGTCGCGTCAGGAAAGTCGTAAGGTTTCACAGCCCATGCCCCCTAGTTGGCAATGCATTACATAATGGATCGATTTTAACAGCCAGCAGGTTTTACGGCGTATTTCCCACTTGGCACTAGCGCCTCTGTGCCGACAGCACACCCGAGACCTCAGTCAGCGCCGCGAGCGCCCGCTGTAGAACGTCAGCACCGCTGACTTGCACAGTGAACACCATATGCGCCAAGGAAGCTTTACTTTGCGTATTGACGCCAACCACATTGAGTCTCAGTCGCGCAAACACCTCCGACAAGTCTCGCAGCAGCCCATGTCGGTCGTGGGCATGCACGACGACATCAACCGGATAGACTGAGTCACCCGTTTGCCCCCACGACACCTCGATGACACGTTCGGGATCGCGCCTAGCCAACTGCACAAAGCTTGGACAATCAGATCGATGAATGGAAACCCCACGGCCGCGAGTCACAAAACCACTGATGGGGTCTGGCGGTGCCGGCCGACAGCAACGGGCTAACTGCGTCAAAAGCGAATCAACCCCTTGTACCAACACACCGCTTGGGCTACTGGAAGCTGGCTTGTGTTCACTGATAATCGGCTGCGTACGGGTCTGCTCATCTTGGGACTTGGGCTGAAAGACGGCATCAATATGACGCAGGCTAAAGTCTTCCTTTGCCACCGCGACATACAAATCATCGGCATGCGCAAAGCCGAGCTGCTGCGCGAGCTGCTCCTGGTTGATGGCGGTCTTGCCTAGCCTTTGCAGCTCTTTTTCTACCAACGCATGACCCTGGGTGATGCGCTGCTGCAATTCAATCGCGTTAAACCATGCGCGCACCTTGGCCTTGGCGCGAGGACTCGCGAGGTACCCGAGTTGTGGGTTTAGCCAGTCACGCGAGGGCCCACCCGCTTTTGTGGTGATGATGTCAACGGTTTGACCGGTATCTAACTTGGTTTGCAACGGCACCATTTGACCATCTACCCTGGCGCCACGACACCGATGACCAAGGTCGGTGTGCAAATGATATGCAAAATCGATGGGTGTAGCACCTCGCGGCAGTTCGATCACTCTAGCTTGAGGTGACAGAACATAAATGCGGTCTGAAGCAGTTTGCGGTTGTTGTTGATCGAGCGCCGAGGATCCGGCTTCGGTTTGCCATGCCAGCAATTGCCGCATCCAGGCTAGCTGGCGATCGTAATCCTCAGCACCGGCGGCCGGCGCGCTGGACTTGCCCGTCTCCTTGTAGCGCCAATGGGCAGCCATCCCATGCTCTGCAAAATCATGCATTGCCTGCGTTCTTATCTGTACTTCGAAAGCGCGACCTGCTTTGTCTGCGACCACGGTGTGCAAGGAGCGATAACCATTGGACTTGGGGCGGGAGATGTAGTCATCAAACTCCTCGCCAATCGGGGACCAGTGCTCGTGGACAATCCCCAGCACGTTGTAACAACTACGCTCGTCTGCCACGATCACCCTGACGGCACGAAGATCATAAAGGCGGCTGATGTCAACCGCCTTTCGATTCATTTTGTTCCAGATGCTAAAGATATGCTTGGGACGACCTGAAACAGAGGCCTCGATACCTGCGTCTTCAAGCAGCGCCTTGAGATCGGCCAGCGTTTGATCAATAAAAGACTCGCGCTCAATACGCTTTTCTTCCAAGGCTTTGGCAATTTCCTTGTACTTTTCCGGCTGCTGAAAGCGAAACGCCAGATCTTCCATCTCCCACTTGACTTGCCATATCCCGAGCCGATTGGCTAATGGGGCGTACAGATCGAGCGTCTCCTGCGCAAACTCAACGCCACATGGCTGCTTGGTTTTTGCATGCCAACGCAACGTTTGCAGGCGTGATGCCAAGCGGATCAAAACAATACGCAAATCTGCTGCCATGGCTAGCAACATCTTGCGCAGATTCTCTTTTTGCGTGGCCAGGTCGGCCACCTCACCACCAGTGGCTTCACGGGCGACTTCTCCAAGCTTTAGCAGTGCCCGTGTTCCTTGCACTAATTTGCCAATCTCAGGCCCGAACGTCTTTGATATCGGATCAAGCCCCTTGCCATCGTGGGCTGGCAAAGCTAGCAAAATGGCCGCTATGCGGCTCGCCACATCTGACTGTAGACTCGCCAAAATCTCAGCGGTGGCCAGACAATGTTCCCATAGCGGTTGGCTACCCACGATAACCGCCGGCTCGCTACGCTGCTGTGCCCAGTGCAAAGCATCGAGTAAACGAGCTCTATCTTCGGAGGTCAAGCCAGTTGATACTTGATCAACTTGTTCGTCCGTGACTGTATTGAAATGGCTATTCATCCAGGGACTTGTCAGTCAATTCAATGCCCAACCCATTAGACCGCAGCAGTCACCACGATCTCAACCTTGAAATCCGGATTGGCCAGGCGTGCCTCTACGGTAGCCCGCGGTGGTGCATTACCATCAGAAACCCACGCATCCCAAGCCTTGTTCATGCCATCAAACTCGGCCATGTTGGCAATAAAAATTTGTGCCATCAGGATTCGGGATTTATTGGTGCCGGCCTGCTCGAGCAAGCTATCGACGATAGCCAACACCTGCTCAGTTTGGCCAGTGATGTCTAACGATGGATCTTCCGGGACCTGACCCGCGAGGTAGGCCACGCCGTTGTAAACAGCCATGTCAGACAAACGCTTTTGAACATTCACGCGCTGGATGGATTGCATGTCGTTATTCTCCAATAAGGGAAGCTTTAAGAAAATTCAAAATTTCCGGGTTTAGGGGCTAGGTGGCAAATCAAAGACGTGACGCAGATAAGCCAGATAAGCCGGATCATCGCACATTGTTTTTTCAGGGGCATCGGAAACCTTGGCTACCGGTTGTCCGTTGCAACGAACCATTTTCATCACAATTTGCAGCGGCTGCAAACCCAGGTCATTGGTTAGGTTAGTGCCGATGCCAAATGAAACTCGCACCCGGCCCTGAAAACGACGGGCAATTTCAATGGCAAGCGGAAATGTCAGCGCATCAGAAAACACCAGTGTTTTGGTGCTAGGGTCAACACGATTGGCGTTGTAGTGCGCGATCATGCGCTCACCCCACACGAAGGGATCACCAGAGTCATGGCGTGCACCATCAAACAACTTGCAAAAATACATGTCAAAGTCACGCAAAAAAGCATCAAGGCCATAGACGTCTGATAGTGCTATACCCAAATCACCTCGATACTCTTTGGCCCATGTCTCAAGTGCAAACACCTGTGAATCACGCAATCGCGGCCCAAGCGCCTGACATGCCTGAAGATACTCGTGACCCATGGTGCCCAAGGGCGTAATGCCATGGCGTCTTGCCATATCGACGTTACTCGTTCCCACGAAGTGTTCACCCATTGACGCTTTGAGCATGCTAACCACTTCATCGTGCCATTGTCTTGAGAAACGACGACGGGTGCCGTATTCGGCCACTCTGAATGCGGCCATGTCAGGCTCGTTCAATAGCAAGTCAATCTTTTCATGCAAACGGCGTCTACCTTCATGCGTATCAGGCACTGGACTAACGTGTCGAAAGTACACCTCATTGACGATGGCGAGCACCGGGATTTCAAACAAAATAGTGTGAAGCCAAGGTCCTTTTACCGAAATTGAAATAGCACCATTCGTATTCGCAGGCGTTACTTCTATACACTGACGGGGCAAGTGAAACAGCCTTAGAAAATCTACAAAGTCGCTTTTAATGAACCGCAGACTGCCGATGTAATCAAGCTCGATTTCGGTAAAACGTAATTCGCACAAGGAGTCGATTTCTCTCTGAATCTCGTCGATGTGAACACTTAAATCCACATTAGGCGTGCGGCATTGAAACCGATACTCAACCTGAGCGGCCGGAAAATGATGCAGTACCACCTGCATCATGGAAAATTTATAGAGATCGGTGTCTAACAGGGAGTGGATGATCATGTGTAAGCCGTTGCAGCGTCATCGATTTTTGCAAAGCACCAAGTTAGCACACAGGCTCAGAGACCTTAGGGTCATGCGAACATCCCCTGTTGGTTTGGCTAAAATGCGACTTTAGGGTGTATTCCACGATTTTGTATCTTACCGCTGCTGTTGCAGCACTTTTGAGACCGGCAAACCATGACCCACGTTGTTACTGAAAACTGTATCAAGTGCAAATTCACCGACTGTGTAGACGTCTGTCCGGTGGATTGCTTTAAAGAGGGGCCCAACTTTCTTGTGATTGATCCGGACGAATGCATAGACTGTGCTGTGTGCATTCCCGAATGTCCTGCCAACGCCATCTTTGCCGAAGAGGATGTGCCAGAGGATCAAGTCGGATTTATTGCACTGAATGCCGAACTTACACCGGTATTCAAGACAATTACGCGGACCAAGGAACCGCTTCCGGACGCGGACCAGTGGAACGGTGTTGCCGACAAGCTCAAACATCTCGAACGTTAAACATCACTGTAGTCATAGCAACAAGCGACATGCCAGCAGATCAGCTCCAAGAGAAATACACTTGCCAATCAGTTTTGTCTGTCAAGCAATGGGACTCGCCCGGCTTGGTGTCTATCAAGGCCACGCGTGACGCTGGTTTTAATTTCGTGCCTGGGCAATTTGCTCGTATCGGCCTGCGTAGTGATGATGCACAAACCGAGCCAGATCTATGGCGGGCTTATTCCATGGTTTCCCACCCGGATGATGACTACCTGGAATTTTTCAGCGTCACCGTCCCCGACGGTCAATTCAGCCCCAAGCTTGCCGCGCTACAAGAAAACGACAAGTTATGGATTGAGAAGGCACCATTTGGATTCTTGACGCTGGAACGATTCCTGCCAGCCAAGGCCTTATGGCTGGTATCAACAGGCACTGGGCTGTCAGCCTACTTGCCGATGTTGCGTGATGCTGCGACGTGGCAACATTTTGAAAAAGTCATCATCGTGCATGGCGTCAGAACCGCCCGGGAACTGGCATACCGGCAAACGCTCGAACAATTGGCCCAGACCAACCCACAATTCATTTACCTGCCCGTTACCTCTCGGGAGCCTTGGCCGAATGACGGCCAAGCCGCATGCCGGGTCACAACAGCCTACGTCGAGGGACTATTACAACGCGTTACCGGCCAACCACTGACAGCTGAAGATGCTCGTATCATGCTTTGCGGCAACCCTGAGATGGTGACCGAAATGCGGGGACTGCTACAAGAACAAGGGTTTGCCGCCAGCCGCCGAGGCAACCCTGGCACGCTGGCTGTTGAGAACTACTGGTAAATCGTGGCAAGCCCAGAACTCATTGAACAAATCAATCGTGTGCTGCCGCAGACGCAATGCACCAAATGCGGATTTGATGGTTGTGAGCCGTATGCGCAAGCGATGGCTGAGGGGTTGGCCGACATCAATCGTTGCCCACCGGGTGGCGATGCTGGTGTCGCCAAACTCTCGCAGATGTTAAACAAGCCAATCAAGTCGATAGACCCAGAATGCGGCGTACCAGGTCCATTGCATGTGGCCGTCATAGACGAGCAACACTGTATTGGTTGCACTCTGTGCATAAAAGCCTGCCCAGTGGATGCCATTGTTGGTGCCAACAAGCGAATGCATACGGTATTGACTGACTGGTGTACGGGCTGTGACTTGTGCCTTGCGCCCTGCCCAGTCGATTGCATCGAAATGATTCCGGCAGCGCAAAACCCTGAATGGACGGATGAACGCGCGCAGTTGGCGCGGTTGCGTTACGACAGACGCAACCAACGATTATCCGCACCAGCTGAGCACCAGCTTGCACCCGTCGCTACAGATGCCGACAAACAAGCTGCTGTCGCAGCAGCACTGGCGCGTGCACGCGCCCGCCGAGGTCAAACATGAACAAACAAAAGCGAGAAGCCATATTTGCCCGGTTTGAAGCTGCCAATCCGCACCCAACCACCGAGCTTGAATACAACAGCGTATTTCAATTGTTAATTGCGGTCATTCTCTCTGCCCAAGCGACTGACAAATCCGTCAATATCGCCACGCGGGAGTTGTTCAAAAGGCATGGTACGCCGCAAAAAATGCTTAAGCTCGGTGTTCACGGCGTGACCGACTACATCAAAACGATCGGACTATTTCGGACCAAAGCAAAAAATGTGATTGCCACCTGTCAACAATTGGTGGAGCAGCACGCAGGCGAAGTACCCAGAGATCGTGAAGCACTCGAAGCCTTACCTGGTGTGGGTCGTAAGACAGCCAATGTGGTTTTGAATACTGCATTTGGCGAACCCACCATGGCAGTGGACACTCACATTTTCCGGGTGGCCAACCGAACCGGCATCGCACCCGGCAAGACCGTACTCTCGGTCGAGAAGGCGTTGCTGAAATTCGTACCGCCACAGTACCTGCAAAATGCCCATCACTGGCTCATTCTGCACGGTCGCTACGTTTGTGTCGCGCGCAATCCAAAGTGCGAGATCTGCGGCATTGCAGACCTATGCGAATACAAGTACAAACAAGCCAAGGACAAAACCAAAAACGCCAAATCAGTAACCCAAAAGCCATCTAATAAAGGCATTTTGAAAACAACTCAAAAAAGAACACCTGCCAAGCAAAAAGCATAATGCGCCTGAGCTGACCAAGGATGCGACATGAAATTTAATATCTCACATGCCGATCAATCAGAATTCTCTTACGATGGTCTGCGCCAGTATTTTGAGTACCGGGATTTGGGCATCAAAGAGGCGACTGATGGCAAAGCCGTCATGCACGTTATTCGTGCTCGTGAAGGCACCAATGCAACCGGTGAGTGGCACTATCACAACCTACAGTTACAAATTGTCTATGTACTGAAAGGTTGGGCAATTTTTGAGTATGAAGGTCACGGCCAGCACAAAATTGTTGCCGGATCCTGTGTGCATCAGCCACCGGGCATCCGCCATCGAGAGATCGCCCACTCCGATGACTTGGAGCTGCTGGAAATCGTGTTACCCGGTGAGTTTGAAACCATCTCGCTCGGGCAGTAAGTGAGTTTTTAGGCTAACAGCCAAAATCCAAACTTTATACTCAAATGATAAGATGAACCGTCAAATTAAGCATTAATCAATATTTAATCGTCCCTTATAGTGCAGTAATTCACACACCGATTAATCATCAGGAATCCATAGTCATGAGCCAACCCATTGTTGTTGACCGCCTGCGCGTGGCGCCCGAACTCAAATCCTTCATCGATAACGAGGCACTTCCAGGTACCGGCGTAGATCAAGCTGCGTTCTGGGCAGGTTTTAACGACATCGTGACCGATCTCGCCCCCAAAAATGCCGCACTTCTCAAAAAGCGCGACGAACTGCAATTGGCACTAGATGATTGGCACAAGAAGAATCCTGGTCCAATCGCAGACATGACCGCCTACCGCCAGTTCCTAGAGTCGATTGGCTACTTGGTAGATCAACCCAAATCGGTCGCTGCAACCACGAGCAACGTAGATGATGAACTGGCCGTTCAAGCTGGTCCTCAGTTGGTAGTCCCGATCTTGAACGCTCGTTACGCACTGAACGCAGCCAACGCGCGCTGGGGTTCACTTTACGATGCGCTGTATGGCACCGACGCCATTGCCGAGGATAATGGTTGCGAACGGGCCGGCGGCTACAACCCTGTGCGCGGCGCGCGAGTGATCGAATTTGCACGCCAGTTTCTCGATGACACAGTGCCGTTGGCATCTGGATCGCATCGTGATGCTACCGGTTACAAAGTGGCTGACGGCAAGTTACACGTAACCTTGAAAGACGGCCAAACTGTTGGCTTGAAGGATCCGAAACAACTGGTTGGATATAACGGTGATGCGGCCACCCCGACCAATGTTTTGCTGGCCCACAACGGTCTACACATTGACATTGTGATTAACCGCAAGACTGAAATCGGTCAATCAGACCCCGCGGGAGTCAGCGACGTGGTCTTGGAAGCCGCGTTGTCAACCATTCTCGACCTAGAGGACTCGGTGGCTGCCGTGGACGCCGAAGACAAAGTGGCTGGCTATCGCAATTGGCTCGGGATTTTGAATGGCACACTGACCGAGACCTTTGAAAAAGGTGGTCGCACCATGACGCGTGCCCTCAATGCAGACCGCCAATACACGGGCCCTGATGGCAAGCCGGTGATCTTGCATGGTCGCTCATTAATGTTCTTGCGCAATGTCGGTCATCTAATGACTAACCCGGCCATCCACTACGACGCCGGTCATGGCGAAATGAAGGAAATTCCGGAAGGTATTCTTGACGCAGTCGTCACTACCTTGATCGCCATGCATGACCTCAAAGGCGGCGGCAAAGATGCCAAGGGTCATCCGATTCGCAATAGCCGCAAAGGCAGCGTCTACATTGTCAAGCCGAAGATGCATGGCCCACAAGAAGTAGCGTTCGCCGCTGAATTGTTTACTCGAGTAGAACAAATGCTGGGCCTACCCCAGGACACCGTCAAGCTTGGGATCATGGACGAGGAACGTCGCACCAGTGTCAACCTGAAAGCTTGTATTGCTGCAGCATCGAGCCGGGTTGCCTTTATCAACACTGGGTTTCTGGATCGCACTGGCGACGAGATGCACACGGCCATGCACGCTGGCCCCATGATTCGTAAAGGCGACATGAAAGCCAGCGACTGGATTCAATCCTACGAGCGCAACAATGTGCTCGTGGGTTTGACTTGTGGGCTGCGCGGAAAAGCCCAAATCGGCAAAGGCATGTGGGCCATGCCAGACCTGATGGCGGAGATGCTCAAGCAAAAGATTGGTCACCCCAAGGCTGGAGCCAACACCGCCTGGGTACCTAGCCCCACTGCAGCAACACTGCATGCTTTGCACTATCACCAGGTTAGCGTGGCGGATATTCAGAAAGAACTGGAGAAAACCAACGCTGATGATGTGCGCCAAGAATTGCTCACCGGTCTTTTAACCGTGCCAGTGGCCACGGACACAAACTGGACTAACGAGCAAAAGCAACAAGAGCTAGATAACAACATCCAGGGAATCTTGGGCTACGTGGTGCGCTGGATTGACCAAGGTGTGGGTTGCTCCAAAGTGCCAGACATTCATAATGTCGGTCTCATGGAGGATCGTGCAACGCTGCGTATCTCGAGTCAGCACGTCGCTAATTGGCTGCTCCACGGCATCGTCTCGGAAAAGCAGGTTCGAGACACCTTCGAGCGCATGGCTGCCGTCGTGGATCAACAAAACCAGGGGGATCCCTTGTACAAACCAATGGCTGGCAACTTTGATACTTCCATGGCCTACAAAGCTGCTTGCGATTTGGTGTTCAAGGGAATGGAGCAGCCTAGTGGCTACACCGAACCGTTACTGCACGCTTGGCGCTTGAAGGTCAAGGCCCAATAGCGTTAAGCTCAGTTAATCATTTTGTGGGTCTCGCCCGCCACATCGCGAATGTCGACGTGGCGGGTTTTTTATCTGGCTCACAGAGATACCTGACGCCGACCATTTATTACTAAAAGAAATTAAAAATAGAGAAATATGTAGTTCACAGATCTATAGGGATCTTTCACAATCGCTCATTCGAATCACACCATGTTTTTGAGCGACACCATGAATCATCTCCATCACACATCCTCCATCAAGCAATTTATAACTTTGGCGTTAGGAACGATCGCCATGGTTGCAGCTTGTAGCATCGCTGCAGCAGCGCAACCTCTGGTTGATCCCAACACCTTGGCGCAACTTGCCAGCAAACCAGATGTTCGGATAATCGATATTCGCACGCCAAAGGAATATGCGGAAGGCCATATTGCTGGCGCCGCCAATGCCCCATACGGTCAGTGGCGCGGGCCGTCAAGCAATCCAGGTGAACTGCCAGCGCTCAATAAACTGACTGAGCTCGTGCAGCGCCTGGGACTGACTGACCAGACCCACGCGGTTGTAGTGTCTAGCGGTGCAAATGATACTGACTTCGGTGCAGCTGCCCGTGTTTATTGGACCCTGAAGGTGCTAGGCCTGCAAAACCTGTCGATCCTAAATGGTGGCATCAAGACCTGGCAGGCAGCCGGTCGGGCACTCACTACCGCAGTGCCACCAATCGCCCAGAGTGATTTCAGGCCAAACATCAATCAAAACCTCTTGATTAGTCAGAAGCAACTGCTCCAAGACACTGAGTCAGCCCGTGCGGTCCTAGTCGATGCACGCCCAGCAGACTTCTTTAATGGTCAGACCCGGCACGTTGCCGCCAAAACACCTGGCACGCTACCGGGTGCAATGAACGTTGCTCACTCAGTATGGTTCAAGCCTGGCACTAGCCAGGTCATTGACGCCGAACAGGCCAAGTCGGTTGCTACGAAGTATCACCTGACCAACACCGACAAAGAAGTGGTGTCGTTTTGCAATACGGGACATTGGGCTGCCACCAATTGGTTTGTACTTTCGGAACTGGTGGGTGACAAAGACGTGAAGCTTTACGCGGGCTCCATGGTGGACTGGACGCAGGCATCCACCCCTTTGCCAATGGACAACGTACCCGGCCGCTTTAAACAATTGATCATTGATGCCAAACTCTGGTTTGCTGGACTCTGAGCTCTCATGAAACGACTGCCTTTGGCGGCCTTGATGGTCGCCTTTTTCATCCTGTTATTGTGGGCTGTGTCGGTACGTCAGGCTTTGTTATTTGTCATCGGCATTGGCATGGGCGCAGCCTTAGCCGGTGCACGATTTGGATTTACCACTGGCTGGCGTGCACTCATTGAACACAAAGACCCACGTGGTGTCACGGGTCAATTGGTATTGCTCGCGCTCGCAGCGATTTTAGCGATGCCTCTACTGGCTAACTACACCGAATTGACCGCCGCCCTAGGCCCTCCGAGCTTAAGCCTGATCTTGGGAGCCTTTGTATTTGGCTTGACGATGCAGATTGCCGATGGCTGCGGCTCGGGCACCTTATATAAAGCAGGTCTCGGTATTCCTTTGAATATGGGTATCTTGCCACTGTTTGCTGCCGGTAGCTTTCTGGGGTCAGTGCACATTGGTGACTGGCTATCGCTTGGACAAACTGCACCAGTGGGACTGGTCAATTCACTTGGCCTGGAAAAGGCACTGGCTGTGACACTGCTGGGATTGCTCGCGATACTGATCACAGTGCGCTTATGGGTTGGCAAACACAGAACTTGGTTTGACGCTAAATGGCTTTGGGGTGCCCTAGCGTTAGCATTGCTAGCCACCTTGAACCTGGTGGTGGCTGGCCAACCCTGGGGCGTGGTTTACGGGTTTGGGCTTTGGGCCGCCAAGATAGCTCAATCAGCAAACCTGTTCGACCCAACTGGAAACTTTTTCTGGGGCCAAGACAGCAATGCCCAAATTCTCGCGCAATCCGTTTTGCTGGATGTGACCTCAATCACCAATATCGGCATTCTGGCAGGCGCCCTCTGGATTTCCGCCAAATCATCGGGCAACGAGACGCCCTTGACACGTCAACAATGGCTGATTGGCCTGCTGGCAGGCTTTCTGATGGGTTATAGCTCACGACTCGCGTTTGGCTGCAATATAGGCGCGATGCTAAGCGGTGTGTCGACAGGCAGCCTGCATGGCTGGATCTGGATCCCTTTGGCCTTTGCTGGCACGTTGATTGGCGTGCGTTTGCGACGTTATTACGGATTCTAGGGGGCGGAAATGAAAGCTCAGAAACCGCTGCAGTGGCTTTTTTGGCTGGTACTCGTGGCATTTCTGTCATGGGATTGGCAAATATCGCCCCAAATTGACCTGCGTAACGAACCGCCAGCAATCGCATTGGGATCCGGCAAGGCATCTGTGGGTGGGCACTGCGCTATCGCAAAATGAGGCGATGTTGGCGTCTAGGCATTGCCTGCCACCAAGGGGTTGATTTGTTGGTAGAGTGACAACACGAATAATCAACAAACTGCCCTGCCAGCCATGCCATTACCTGACCAGCACTTTGAGCTCGGTGAGCTCGAACTAGCGCTTGGCGATTCGTTGCCAAATGCCCGTTTAGCCTATGTCACCCTAGGGACACTGAATTCGCGCGGTGATAATGCCATACTTGTTTTACACGGCTACACCTCTAGTCATCGCTTCGTTCTAGAGGATGATCCCGACAACGCTGAGGGTAGCTGGGGACCACTCATCGGACCTGGCAAAGCAATAGACACTAACCGATATTTTGTCATTGCGCCCAATGCCTTGGGCTCGAGCTATGGCAGCACAGGTCCGGGCGATATCAACGAACGAACAGGCAAGCGATGGGGGCCTGAGTTTCCTGCGTTGACATTTGAAGACCAGACAAATGCACAGCAGGCCTTACTGGCCTGGCTCGGTGTGCAACAGTTGCATGCCGTCATGGGTTTATCGATGGGTGGGTTTGGAGCGTTCCAGTGGGCTGTTCAATACCCAGAGAAGTTACGTAAGGTCATCCCTGTGCTGACAGCACCCTGGGGCTCTTTGAATCAGGCTGCGAGTCATCAAGCAGTGACAGCGGTCCTAGAGTCAAGCGCAGCCTGGCACAATGGTTGGTACTACGAACATTTGTCTCAAATGCAGGACACGCTTGAGGGCATTCGTATCAAAACCTTGGAAAGGTACGGCGTACCGGCTTGGCTCGAGAGTGAACTGCACGATGCCATCAAAGTGCAGGCCAGGCTACACGATATGGCCAGACACTGGGCAGCAAAATTTGATGCCAATGCCATGCTCGCGCTCAGGGCGATGATCAACCGGTTCGATGTACGGGCACGACTCACGGAGGCTCACGCCGAACTTCTATACGTTTTGTGTCGCACCGACAGCTTATTCCCGCCATCGATTGTCAGCGAAACACTTGATCAGTGGCCCAAATCCGCAGGCACTGCAAAATATGTTGAAATCGATTCAGATTACGGTCACTTTGCCAGCAGTCTTGACTGGCATAAATGGGCCGGTGCGCTCAAGCAGTTTCTTGACCACTGATTTTTTACGAAACAATGCTGAGATTTTCAGTATGACCCGTTCAAAGGAGAATGGAGATGTCTGACAGTCCGACCACTCACGATGATGACTTTCACAGCGAAAGCGTGGTTCGCTTGAGAGAAGACTTGGCACTTGCACTCAGAGCAGCTAGCTTTCACGGTTTGTCTGAGGGGGTTTGTAATCACTTTAGCGTGGAGTTACCAGACGGCAGTGGCAGGTTTTTACTGAATCCCCGTGGGTTACTGTGGGAAGAGGTCTATGCCGACGACATTGTCATGGTCGACGCACAGGGCCAACAGTTAGCCGGGCGTCACCCGGTTGAGCCGACAGCCATGTATATCCACGCGGCGATTCATCAGATTGCGGGCAAAGCGTGTGTGCTGCATACCCATATGCCATACGCCACTGCTTTGACGCTGACCCGTGCGCGGGCGCTTGACACCACGCTGTCACAAAACGCCATGCGATTTCATGGCAGAACGGTCGCCGATGAGCAATACAACGGCTTGGCGCTTGATACTAGCGAAGGCGAACGCATTGCACGCGCTATGCAGGGTGCAGACATTGCGTTCTTAGGCAACCATGGCGTGGTCGTGTGTTCGCACCGTATCGACTATGCCTATGACGACTTGTACATGCTTGAACGCGCCTGCATGATGCAAGTGTTAGCGATGTCGACGGGCCAAGATCTTATGACGGTTGATCCCAAGCTAGCTGCCACGACGGGCCATCAAATCGATAGTGAGCGACTACAGTCAACGCTTTTTTTTGAGGCGTTGCGACGGAAACTGAAGTCCTAGTTACAGGCCAGATCGCTTGCCTTGATTAATGCTAGAACTTATTGGGACGCAACACCGACACTTCAGAAAAGTATAGGGTCAGTCCATAATGCTTACCGTACTCGGCCAGCATATGTTCGGCGATTTTGTCGGCAACCCCACCCTCGCAGACTACCTCCATGCGTATGGTTCGATCGGCTTCCCATGTACCCTCGCGAACGCCGCTATGCCCACCGCCACGCACATCAGTGACCGTGTAACCAGCTGCACCCAGACGCCTGATGTCTTGCACCAGCATGCGCTCGATGTTGGCCTCTGCAATCACAACTAGCAGGGTTCGTTTGTGCTTTTCCATAGATGACTAGCCCCCTGTGAGCGCCTGTGCAAGCTTGATATAGAGTGGAATCCCGATGACAACATTAAACGGAAACACGATACCTAGCGCAATCGTGATCGACAACCCTGCGTTGGCCGCTGGCACTGCAATACGCATCGCCGTGGGCGCGGCAATATAGCTCGCGCTTGCTGCCAGGGTTGCCATCACTGCCACTCCGCCTGTGGACAGACCAAGCAATAAACCCAGACCAGCTCCCACGAACGACAGTCCCAACGGGAATAACACGCCAATGGCCACGACCTGCCAGCCATACCGCTTAACTTCGGCTAGCCGACCGCCAGCCACTAAACCAAGCTCGAGCAAAAACAGCGCTAGCACGCCCTTGAACGGGTCAATAAAGAGTGCCTTGATCGGTTCAGTGCCGGCTGTGCCAGCTACCGCACCGATAATCAGACCTCCAAGAAGAAGCAGTACGCTCTTGCCAAACACGACGTCGTGCAGCAATGTTGCCCAATGCCCACGCACTGACGCCGTACTCTCAGCATCCTTGTCACCAAGCCTGGCAAGTAACACGCCCGCAATGAGGCCAGGCGCTTCAAGCACGGCTACCCATAGGGGGGCATGCGCCTCGTAGGCGATTCCCTGACGTATGAGTGCTGCCGTCACCACCGCGAACGTCACCACACTGACAGACCCAAAATGAGCACCAATTGAGGCACTGTCGGCTGCGTTAAACCTGAGTGATCGCAAAATTGGATACAAGATCAATGGCACGGTGAAACCCATTAGTGCCACGCCGAGCACCTGCGGCAGTACCGACAGCATGGGCTGTTGCGACAGCTCGATCCCCCCTTTTAAACCGATCGCCAATAACAGGTAAATCGACAGGGTTTCGTATAGCGCTTCGGGCAAACGCAGATCAGAGCCAACCAGACGGGCGAATATACCGAGCAGGAAAAAGAAAATAACAACATCAATCATGATGGCGACATCCTACCAAAACCATGCTCACAATAACCCTATTTTTAAGTCAGGAACCAATCACCCCGATACAACCAAGCTGCGCTAGCATGAGACCATGGAACACATCGTTGTCTGGTTCAAACGCGATTTGCGCATACATGACCATCAGCCCTTGGCCCAAGCGGCTAAGCGCGGTGCGTTAACCTGCGTCTATTTCATCGAGCCTAGCCTTTGGCGCTCGCCAGATGCCGGCACTCAGCACTATCAGTTCATTCTGGAGAGCTTGCGCGACCTGCATACACAGCTTGCAGGCATGGGACTGAAACTAAACCTACTTGTTGGAGAGGCGATTCAATGCCTTGAGCGCATCAGACAAACACTGCCATTTGCTGCACTGTACTCCCACGAAGAAACAGGTAATGGCCTAACTTACGCGCGCGACAAGGCGGTTGCCCGGTGGTGTCGCGAGAACGGGATACAGTGGCAGGAATTTGCACAATTTGGCGTCAAAAGAGGACCGCACGACCGGGATCACTGGAAATCAGCCTGGGAGAGCTTTTGTGGGTCTTTTCAGGTGCCCGTACCCGGTACGGTGCACAGCAGCCCATTGCGGTTGATTGACAGGCCACCGAACCCAATGGAGCTCGGGCTGACAGATCCGGATCCGCCTGCGCGTCAGCTCGGCGGACGCCAGCTTGGCTTGCAAACACTGCAAACGTTCTTACACGAGCGCAGCCAGCAATATCGTGGTGGGATTTCGTCTCCCCTATCAGCCCCCACGGCATGCTCGCGAGTATCAGCTTATTTGAGCTACGGCTGCCTGTCCATGCGCGAGGTTTACCAAGCAACACAAAACTGCATTAATTCACTGCCGCCAGGACGCAGCCGTCATAAACAGGGCTTACAGTCCTTTGTCAGTCGACTCTATTGGCACTGTCATTTCATTCAAAAGCTGGAAGACGAGCCTGAACTGGAATTCCGCAATTTGCACCGTGGTTATGATGGTTTGCGAGAGGGCGAGTGGTCTGGCGAGCGTTTCGAGGCGCTAAGAGAAGGACGCACCGGTTGGCCATTGGTAGACGCTTGTGTAGCTATGCTGGGTCAGACCGGCTGGTTGAATTTCCGGATGCGTGCAATGCTGGTCTCAGTAGCAGCCTATCCGCTTTGGCTACATTGGCGTGAGGTCGGGCATTGGCTGGCACGCCAATTTCTGGATTATGAACCAGGCATACACTGGAGCCAGATGCAGATGCAATCGGGAACCACCGGTATTAATGTGCCGAGGATCTACAACCCTATCAAACAAGCTAAAGATCATGACCCTCGGGGTGTCTTCGTGCGGCACTGGCTGCCTGCCATGCGCCAGGTACCTGATGCGTGGCTATTTGAGCCATGGCGTATGCCTGACACCCTCCAAAACACCTGTGGCATAAAAGTCGGAAGCGATATTGCCACCCCCGTTTGTGACCTTGATAGTTCAACGCGCCGCGCCAAGCAAAAGGTGTTTGATTTGAGAGCTACCCCTGCGGTGAGAGCCGCCAAAAGTGCAATCGTCAAAAAACACGGCTCGCGCAAGCAACTAGAATCGAGCCCGACGATGACACGCAAGTCCAAGGCTAAACCCGTTGGCCGTCAGTCCAAATCAAAACCCTCGGTTGAATCATCACAACTGAGCCTGGACTTCTAAAAATGCGTGGCGTCAAGAAATCAAACCTCCCACAAAAAACCTGCCTGGTGTGTCAACGCCCGTTCACCTGGCGCAAAAAATGGGAAAGTGTCTGGGACGAGGTGAAATACTGTTCAGAGCGTTGCCGTCGCAGCCGCGGTCACACACCCAATGATCCTGACATCAAATTGACTCGCAAAAAATCATGACCATCATCTACTGGTTTCGTCGTGACCGTCGACTCTCAGACAACCCTGCGCTTACCAAGGCAGTTGCCCTTGCCTCTCAAACAAGCAGTGCACTATTACCAGTGACGCTGAAAGACGACAATCCCGTGACACCTTGGGGTTTCACACGGTTTGGTTGCCATCGCTTGGCATTTGAGGCACAGTCTCTGGCAGGACTGCAAAAGGCCCTACAGGGGCTTGGCAGCGATCTCTATCAACCTTCAATCTCTGGTGTATCAGGACTCATTGATCTTGCCAAACGGATGGACGCTACTCTGATTGTGTGCGAGGCAATCCATGCGCCCGAGGAATCCGATGAGATCAACCTGCTGAAAGATGCAGGCTTGGAGGTGATCAGCGTTGAGCAATCGGCCCTGCTACCAGGCGAAAGCCTACCGTTTGAGATTAACCAGACACCAATTGTCTTTAGCGACTTTCGTCGTCTGGTGGAAAAAGCCAAATGTCGGCCACGCACGCCTCTGGACTCGCCAAGCAAGCTGCCTGCGCCGCCTGAATTCACAGGCGATCTCAGGCCGTACGCTGGCGCAATCGATCTACCAGCACTCGATGCACGCAGCGCTTTTCCATATCAAGCGGACGGCTGGCACGCAGATCAAAACGCGGCGCAGGCCCATCTGACACGATATTTTTCAAGCAATCTGCCACAACGCTACAAGCAAACACGTAATGGTCTGATTGGAACGGATTACTCCACCAAATTCTCCCCATGGCTAGCAGTCGGCGCCATCTCTGCCGCCCAAATATGGCAGGCGTTGCAAACCCATGAGGCAACTCACGGGAGCAATGAAAGCACCTACTGGATCTGGTTTGAACTATTGTGGCGCGATCATTTTCAACTCATGATGCAGCGTTTCCCAACGGAGCTTTTTGCAAGATCAGGCCTGGTGAAGCATCCGATTCAATCCCGGTCTCCCAATACCCAGGGATTTAAACGTTGGTGTTCGGGCAATACTGGTAATGCATTCATTGATGCTGCCATGCGCGAATTAGCAGCAACCGGTTATCTCTCAAATCGCATGCGTCAGAATGTGGCCAGTTTTTTAATCCATGACCTCCATGGTGATTGGCTAGCCGGTGCAGCCTGGTTTGAACACTGCCTGATCGATTTTGATGTACGTAGCAATCAGGGTAATTGGGCCTATATCGCAGGTGTCGGCACCGACCCAAGGGGCGGGCGTCGTTTTAACCCGCAAAAGCAAGCACATGACTACGATCGCAACGCAGCATACCAGCAGCTTTGGAGCATGCCATGACCACCTTACGTCTCATCTTGGGCGACCAATTAAACAGTCAGCATAGTTGGTTTACACAACACGACCCGCAAGTGCATTACATCCTGATGGAGGTGCGTCAGGAAACCGACTATGTTTTACATCATGCGCAGAAAGTCTTAGGCATCTTTGCTGCCATGCGCATGTTTGCCGAGAATTTAAAACAGGCCGGGCATCACGTACATTACCTAGCCATCGACGCTGCAAACAATACCCAAGACATCCCCAAAAATCTGGACCTGATTTCCAGACAAATTGGTGCATCCAGAATTCAGTATCAAGCGCCGGACGAATGGCGTCTGGATAAACAACTTCAAGACTGGGGTAAGCAAGCAGACGTTACGGTTGAGATGGTCGACACAGAGCATTTTTTAACTGAACGCCACACTGCCCGCGCAATTTTTAAAGGCCGTAAACGTTGGCTGATGGAACAGTTCTATCGTACGCTACGGCAGCAATACGGGGTTCTGATGCATGACAGCCAACCGATTGGCGATAAGTGGAACTTTGATGCCGATAACCGCAAGGCATGGAAGGGCAAACCACCATCACCGGCAGATAGTCGTCCAAGGCATAACCACTCGGCGCTTTGGCAAACGATTGTCGCTGCCGGCATTAAAACCTTTGGTAACCCACAAGCCGACGCCTTTAGCTGGCCACTGACCCGCGATGAGGCGTTAACCCAACTGACATACTTCGTTGACTACGTTCTGCCAAATTTTGGTGATTATCAGGATGCGATGCACACTAACGAGCCGTACTTGTTTCACAGTCTGCTGTCGTTTGCCCTCAACACTAAAATGATCAGCCCAAAAGAGGTGGTCGATGCGGCTCAGCAAGCCTACCTCAGCGGCAATGCACCTCTAGCTGCCGTTGAGGGTTTTATC
The DNA here is from genome assembly GCF_022811525.1 of Orrella daihaiensis. Taxonomy (NCBI): domain Bacteria; kingdom Pseudomonadati; phylum Pseudomonadota; class Betaproteobacteria; order Burkholderiales; family Alcaligenaceae; genus Orrella; species Orrella daihaiensis. The sequence continues at coordinate 1,903,130 of NZ_CP063982.1, forward strand.
CGTCAGATCCTCGGTTGGCGTGAGTATGTTCGAGGCGTTTACTGGTCACAAATGCCTGGCTACACCGAACAGAATGAACTGGGTCACAACAATCCCTTGCCTGATTGGTTCTGGACTGGACGCACACAAATGCAATGCTTGAGCGAGTCGATTGGGCAGTCGCTTGAATATGCCTATGCTCATCACATCCAGCGCCTGATGGTCGTCGGAAACTTTGCGCTACTTGCAGGCATTGACCCGCAAGCATTGCACCGCTGGTATCTTGGAATCTATATCGATGCCTTTGAATGGGTCGAAGCACCCAACACACTAGGCATGAGCCAGTTTGCGGATGGTGGACTGCTCGCTACCAAGCCTTACGTATCAAGTGCTGCTTACATTGGGCGTATGAGTAACTACTGTAAAGGCTGCCGCTACGACCCTAAAAAACGCACCGGCGAGAATGCTTGCCCGTTCAATGCGCTTTACTGGAACTTTTACGAGCGCCATGCGCCGAGTTTTGAAAAGAATCCCCGTATCGGCATGGCCTATCGGCAGCTCGCTAAAATGACCCCGGATGAGCGTGCGGCTATTTACGAGCAAGCCCTATTCTGGCAGGACAATCTAAATCATTTATAAAAATAAACCCCAGAGTCAAATTCGGATCATCATGCAAGACGCACTGAACGTTCTAGGAGAAGCACTACAGGCTTGTTCCTACGACCCGCTAACCGGTTATTTCAGAGATGGTTGCTGCAACACGGATGTACACGATCACGGTACCCATGTGGTGTGTGCACGTATGACTGCTGAGTTTCTAGCATTTTCTGCTGAACGCGGAAACGATCTGATTACGCCTCGCCCACAATGGCGATTTCCTGGTTTGAAACCAGGCGACCGTTGGTGTCTTTGCGCTACCCGCTGGAAGGAAGCTTTTGACGCTGGTGTAGCGCCGCAGGTGGTCCTAGAAGCCACACACAGTAAGGTATTGGAATTTGTAAGGCTCGAGGATCTCAAAGCGCACGAATATGTGCGCTCAAATTAAGTCGACTATTGAATCGGTTATCTAGTCGACTCGGCGACACCGTAGCCCGTCATGGCCAGGTCGATTTGCTTGGCAAGCTCAATATCTTTAGCAGTAATGCCCCCGGCGTCGTGGGTCGTGAGCGCAATACTGACGCGATTGTAAACATTGGACCATTCCGGGTGATGATCGGCCTTTTCTGCAAGCATGGCTACCTCCGTCATGAAAGCGAAAGCCCGCCTGAAGTCTCTGAACGTGACTTGACACGAGAGCATAGATAAACTGGATTCGGTCGCTGTGTTCAATTGCCAGCGGTCGTCAAGAACTTGCCGTGCCTCTACCAATGCCTGTCCGCTTAGAACTCCTGCATCTTTGGTCATCCCACTCTCCCAAACGCCTAGGTCTGAACTGCAGAATCAGCGGCCGCTGCCGCCGCGGTGCGCTCGCTTGGCAATAGCAACACTACCGCAAACGTACACATTGAGATCAGCGCCATAAACATAAACAAGGAATCAAACCCCGCTGACTTCACAAATGGACCCAGAATCCAGACGGCCAAAGCACTGATACCTAAAGACACTGCCAATCGGAATCCAGCCACTCGTGAACGGATCCGATCATCTACATATCGAACAATAACCACATCGACAAATGGGATCGATCCAAATATAAAGATCATGCAACCGATCAGCGCAGCGTAAAGCATCCAACCGTGCGATACCGACGCCAATAGTAGAAGCGGGATTTGCAGAACCACTATGGTTAAAAAAAGTGGTTTTACGGCCACACGATCCAATAGTCGGCCCACCACCACCTGGGCCAAGGCGCCGATGCCATAGACAACCGCCAGTAGCAATCCAAGCAAAGCGGGATCTTCTATCACACCTTTAAAGCGCTCGACCATCAACTGACCATTGCCATTGGTGGTGAAGTTGAATAACATGTTGGCCGAAACGGACGCCATCGTCAAAACCAAAAGTGCACGCATTAACAACTTGGGTGGCAATTGCACCTTGGCCTTGATTGTGCCTTTGACTGGCGCGGACTCCTCATGCGGACAATACTGCATAAAGAGAAGTCCACAGCCTAACGCAATCAACGCCGGCACGATAAATGCTGCACGCCAGTCAAACCACTTAACTAAAAATCCGGTGATGAGGGCCGCGACTGCTACCCCAAGGTTACCGGCCAGCCCATTGATGCCAATAGCCAGACCCGGCCGCGGTGAACGCTGGACCAACATCGGTATACCGACGGGGTGATAGATCGATGCAAATGCGCCCATGATGGTTAATGCCGCTGCCAGTTGCCATGCCGACTGAGCCATCGCCGCCAAGAGCATTGATCCCGACATCCCGAAAAAGAATACCAGCATCATCTTGCGGCGACCCCAAAGATCCCCCAATCGACCTGCCGGTAGCGCACCCAATCCAAACAGGATAAAAGCCCCGACACCGAATGGCATCAAGTCTTCCCAGCGAGTGAATCCGAAATCTATGGCAATGACAGCCACAGCAGCTGCGAACACCAATAAATACATGTGATCAATAGCATGACCTGCATTGAGCAACAAGCGAACGGGCAGTGGCCAGTCTTTGACTGGCATGGAGGCATCGGATTGGTTAGTGCTCATGACAATAAATCAGGCTCGCCCGACGATGGATGCCGTCAGCATCAACTCTTCCAGAAGCGCCAGCGAAACCTTGCCAGACATACTATATGGGTCAAGCTTTGGTTTTTCCGAGTATTTGAGAACAACGGATGCATTCAGTTTTTCCAGGTTGACATGACCCATGGTCCAACCACCGAATCGACGCTCCTGGATTTCCTCGTAATGCAATAAAACAACGTCTTTGTGGCGGCCATCGCGCATGATGATTCCGTAGAGCGCATTAATCTCATCGCGGCCGCCCTCAATTGCCTGCATGAAGACGTCGCCACCATAACAAAGCACACCTGTGATGCCATTGGCAAGGTTATAGGCACGCGCTGCTGCCATGATCGATTCAGTCAGTTCAGGGGTGACCTTGCCCTCGGCAGCACGGCTAACATACAAAAGACGCACCAGCATTACCGATCCTCCTTGGGAATCAATGACAGAAACTCGCGGCGCAAATTGGAATCCTTCAAAAAGCAGCCACGCATAACAGAATTAATCATACGGCTTCCCATGTCTCGTACACCTCGCCAGGCCATACAGTAGTGCTTAGCGCTCATCACAACCGCCAGGCCATCGGGCTGGGTCTTTCCTTGAATGAGATCAGCCAATTGCACTACCGCCTCTTCCTGAATTTGAGGCCGAGCCATGATCCATTCAGCAAGGCGAACATATTTCGACAGACCGATGACGTTGGTATGCTCATTGGGCATGATACCGATCCAGACGTGACCGATCACCGGGCAAAAGTGGTGACTACAAGCACTACGAACCGTGATAGGTCCGACAATCATCAACTCATTCAAATGCTCGGCATTCGGAAATTCGGTAATCGCCGGCAGCTTGGCATATCTGCCACTGAAAACCTCCTTGAGATACATTTTGGCTACCCGCCGAGCGGTGTCATTGGTATTGTGATCACTATCCGTATCAATGACAAGACTATCCAACACCCCTTTCATCTTGTCTGCAACTTCATCTAGCAATAACTCAAGTTCTCCAGGTTCAATGAAGTCGGAAATATTGTCGTTAGCATGGAATCGCCGATTAGCAGCCTGCAGGCGTTGCCGAATGACCACCGATAGTGGTTTACCTTTCTCTTGTTCAGCCATTGGCCCCACTTTCTCCAGCAATGAGATCCGCAAGGCGAATGCTCATTTCATTATTAATGGACTCATAGTACACGTTCACACAAAACCAATCTGCCCTATTCCTTAATAGCACTAGGCGTATCCACCAGCTCACAGAAAACCTAAAGTCACCGGTAACCTGCCGTTCAATTCAACAAAATCAGCTTCTTAGAGCCACTTCTGCATGAAACAGGCCACCCCCATTTGGGGATCTAGCGCGTAGTCTTCAAATCCAAACCGCTCATAAGATTTACGAGCTTTTGTATTGCCCGACAAAACTTCCAAGGTCAATTTGCAACAAGCTCTAGCTCTGGCAATCGACTCAAGCTCAGCCAATAAGGCCTGCCCCACCCCTTGCCCTCGATAATCCGGATCGACGGCAATATCGTGCACATTGATAAGTGCGCGCGCTTTAAAAGTGGAGTACCCCATAAAAGCATTCAAAAGACCAACGGCTTGATCATCTAGCCAAGCAATCAGGTGAATACCGCCCGCATTTGGCAGCTCAGCGGCTAGTCGAGCCTTGACCTGCTCGGTCAGGCCCTCTCCTCCTCCCATCGGATCACGGGCGTACATATCTAGCAACTGCAAAAACGCACCTACCTGACGCTCATCCTTAAAATCCACAGGCTTAATCACCCAGGGCATCGTGTGCATAAAAACCCACCAATCATTGAATTAATATCGCAAGCAACACAAAAACAGTGTTTCTTCATGCGAAGATAGCACTGAAAAGACTCAAATCGACTTGTTTCGATTGACACTCGGTAAATCTAAAACAACTGCTCAATAGACGGAGACCAAGATGGATTTGAAACTCAAGGGCAAACACGTGCTCATTACCGGTGGCAGCAAAGGCATTGGTTTCGCTTGCGCACAATTATTCGCTGAAGAAGGTGCGCGTATTAGCCTGGTGTCACGCAACATGGATAACCTAAATGCGGCTCAGGCCAAACTAAAAGAACAGTTTCCGCATATTGAATTGGCCATCTACAGCGCAGATCTAATTGATCATCAGGCTGCGCAGAACACCCTTGATAAAGCTCAAGCACAACTTGGCAATCTTGACATTTTGGTGAACTCTGCTGGCGCGGCCAAACGTACACCTGCTGCTGAACTGACGCCTGAAGACTGGCGGGCCGCACTGGATGCAAAATTTTTCAGCTACATCAATATGATGAGTCCAGTGGCCCAACAGATGGCAAAACGTGGCAAAGGCGTGATTATCAATGTCATCGGTGCCGGTGGCAAGACCGCTGCACCGGTGCATCTACCCGGTGGCAGCGCCAATGCGGCTTTGATGTTAGCTACAGCTGGCATGGCAGCTGCTTTCGGTCGGCAGGGTGTACGGATCAACGGTGTCAACCCGGGACAGACACTGACCGAGCGACTCCAAGAGGGTCTGAAAGCAATCTGCAAACAGGAAGGTATCGAGATGGAAGAGGCGCTCAAGCGCTCCACCGCCAAGGTACCCCTTGGAAGACTCGCAAGCGCAGAAGAGATTGCCCAGGCCGTCGTTTTTCTGGCATCTGATCAGGCAAGCTACATCACTGGTGTCAATATCAGCATGGATGGCGGTACCGCTTCCTGCGTGGTCTAACGAGCGCCAACCCCAAATGTCTCTAATCGGCCCAAACGCAGCCAAACCGCTCGCGCAGCGCGTCGAGCTGGCTGCGAGCTAAGGGCTGAACATTGCGATTAGCGTCTATCCATAATCTGGCTGTTTGCTCTAATTCTTCGAGTGCTGCCATCGCACTCGATAGATTCTGATGCCATACTTGCGGCCCAAGCCGATCACACATGACAGCGCGCAAGATCACGCCCTTGGATCGCATGGATTGAATCCGCTCGACGACGTCTTGGGGGACCACATCATGACCGGGGACTGCATAGCCAATCAAGGGCACTGGCCCAACTTTCATGACTTGGTAAGGGGTAATCGGCGGCAATATGCTTGCAGATTTCCAGACGCCCAATAACGTCAAAAGCACAAGATTGTGCGAATGTGTGTGGATGACAGCGCCTGCATCTGTCTGTGCCCCATAGATCGCCCGATGCAAAGCGATCGTTTTACTGGCAGGATCACCAAATTGTTGCTTGCCATCCAGATCGATCGCTGCCATTCGTCTTGGGTCAAGTGCACCGAGACTGACATCAGTCGGGGTAATGAGATATCCGCTAAAAGCGGGCGTTGTTACCCTAACACTGATATTGCCTGTCGTGCCATGCACGTATCCGCGCGCATGTAAGCTGGCGCCTACCGATGCAATCTCGGCCGCAAATGGCATCAACTCAGCCGATAAATCAGGGTAGCTCATGGAACCAGCACCTTGAACGCTTTAGTAAAGAAATCGACTGCGCCGAAATTGCCTGATTTCAAACTGATGTGTAGCGGTATCGACCTGGTTTGTAGCTTGGCGTAGCCGTAACACCAGGGAACGCCGGGATCAATTTGAGCACCGATCCTAAGCTGCTCAACCCCCAACGCTTGAACCACTGCTCCCGAGGTTTCCCCGCCAGCCACAATCAACTGACCGACACCAGCCTGCACCAGTGAGCAAGCAATACTCGCTATCCATTTCTCAACCATTTCGCCGGCTTGCATGGCACCGAGTGCGGCCTGAACTTTCACGAGTTGCTCAGGCGAGGTCGTCGAATAAACCAACACTGGACCCACAGCAAGCGCCGAAAGCGCCTGTTGCCGATAATGCTCGAGCCTAGACGAGTCCTGACTTAAAGCAACGGGATCCATAGCGATGGCCGTGCCACCTTGCTCGATGAAATTGGCCACCTGTGCCTGCGTGGCGCGCGAACAACTGCCAGAGACGATTGCGCATTGACCGGTTGGCTCAGGCAGTTTGGCTGCCTGAGCATTAGGCTCAATCCCAAAGTTTGCAGGCAAGCCAATTGCCAAGCCAGAACCGCCTGTGACCAGCTCCAAGTCCGCTGCCGCCTGGCCAATTCGTAGCAGATCATCATTGCCCACTGCATCAACAATGGCAATACCCACGCCCTGTCTTCTTAACTGTTCGAACTGTTCTGACACCGCGGCAGCACTGTTCGTGGTTGCACGATAGTCAACCAAACCGACTGAGTGAGCAGTTTGTGGCTTTAGTACGCGCACAAGGTTAGGATCGCGCATGGGGGTTAATGGATGATCCTGCATGCCGCTTTCATTGAGCAGCACATTGCCTACAAACAGGTAACCCTGATAAACCGTTCGTCCCGCATCAGGAAATGCTGGCGTCGCAATGGTGAATTCAGCGCCGAGTGCTTGCATGAGGGCATCAGTGACGGGGCCGATATTACCTTGCTCAGTGGAGTCAAATGTTGAACAGTACTTGAAATAGATCTGCTTGGCACCCTGACCTCTTAACCAAGCAAGTGCCGCAAGTGACTGCTGCACTGCTTGATTAGGCGCGATCGTTCGCGACTTCAATGACACCACTACAGCATCGGCCGATTCGGTCAAGGATTCATCGGGTACACCGACTGTTTGCACCACTCGCATCCCAGTGCGAACAAGATTGTTGGCCAAGTCGGTTGCGCCCGTAAAATCGTCAGCAATGCAACCCAGAAGTATTGAACTCACGACAGCGATCCCCTGCTTGTCTATTGTTGATCGGCGTTTAAGTATGCCTGACTTCGGCTCAGATTGCATATTGGCATCTGGATAAAACAAAGGGCTTGCTAAAGCAAGCCCTTTGAGGAAGCAGGTCGCGTCAGAACGACGAGCTGCTTATTTACTTCTCGAGTGTCACCGTCACTCCACTGGCGCCCGCATTAAGCTGCAGTCCCTGAGTCGTGCCTTTTAAGCTCATGATGACACCGTTCTCGTTCTTTAGCGTCATGTCACCCACACCGCCCCCGAGCGCTACCGAGCCAGTCAAGCGGACATATGTACCGGCAAACTGGGAAATGTTTTTCATATCGTAGACCTGACCAACAGCCGAGAACTTAGAGACACCGATATTGGCACCAAGGCTCAAACCACCCATCTTGAAAGGGTATTTTTTACCTTCATAGGTCAACACGCCACCGCCCATACTGCCACCGACGATGAAACCGAACTGGGTTTCATCAATACTGACTTGTGCCACGGGTTGTTTGGCCGTTTCGGCAACTGCTGTGCCAGCCAATACCAGAGCACCCGTTGCTGCCAAAGCGCCAGCCCACCGTTTCATGAGTCGTGATGTCATTGCGTTTCCCTCTCCATTGAAAATTACTTCTTGTCGAAATAGACATTGACGCCGCCGGCGCCAACATTAAACTGTAATCCGGTCGCAGTTGCCTGCAGTCGCATGATGACACCTTTGGCGTTTTGCAATTGCATTCCGCCGACACCACCACCCAGAACAGCCTGCCCCCCAGTGGAGACATAGTTTCCTTCAAAGTCTTCTAACTTTTTAAGGTTATAGACTTCACCACTAGCAGCCAATTGCGATGCCCCAAAATTAGCCCCAAGACTCAACCCCCCTAACTGAAATCCGTAGCTTTTACCGTCAACGGTTAATGTGCCACCACCGAAATTACCGCCGATGATAAAGCCAACCTGAGTTTGATCGATTTTGACTGTCCCACTGGGTTTAAGCGCTTCGGCCGCTGCGGTGCCGGCAAATCCAAATGCGAAACATAGCAATAATGATGATAGCCAAGCCCTGATATTCATGATGACCTCTCCTGTCTTTATGCGGTGCGGGGTAAACAAACCCTGAACTATCACGGTAACTGGCATAGATGTCAACAAGATTAATAATTTTCAGATAAAAACAATAGACGCTTGATCCAAACAGTAAGGTTCAGCGCTTGAAACCAAAGTCCAACTTAACTTAATCGATACTCTAGGCAAGCTCCACGCCCTCTGCTAAAAATCATGATGATATGAATATTACAAGACATCAGCAACGTACTAATTCCTCCGGATCAATGCAAATATGAGCAAATTATTCAGCCCAATTGAGTTAGGTAAAACCTGGCTCCCAAACCGAATTATCGTTGCACCCATGTGTCAGTACTCTGCCGTTGATGGCAACGCCACTGACTGGCACATCATCCATTTGGGCAATATGGCCATGTCAGGTGCTGGTCTGGTCATTCTGGAGGCCACTGCGGTCGAACCTGAAGGTCGAATCACACCAGGATGTTTGGGGCTGTGCAATGATGACAACGAGCAAGCACTGGCGCGCGTCATACAAGCAGTTCGCAAGGTTTCGAATGCCAAGCTCTTCATACAGTTAGCCCACGCCGGCCGTAAGGCGGCGAGCGCACGTCCATGGGATGGAGGACAGCAGTTGCCTGAGGCGCAAACTACGTGGCACACCTACGCCCCGAGCGCCATCGCACATAACGAGCACGAAGTGCCCCCTCATGCGTTGGACGCGAAGGGGCTGGAGCGCATCAAACAAGCCTTTATCGAATCAGCCAAGCGTTCAGAACGACTTGGCCTCGATGGAATTGAGCTTCATGCTGCGCACGGTTATTTATTGCATGAGTTCTTGTCACCGATTGCCAACCAGCGAACTGACGAGTACGGGGGTAGCCTCGAGAACCGCATGCGGTTTGTGCTAGAGGTTTTCGAGGCTGTACGTAAAGCAGTCAGACCTGAAATGCCCGTCGGCATCCGGATTTCAGCCTGCGACTGGGTGGATGGTGGATGGACTGTCGAGCAAAGTATTGAACTAGCCCACAAACTCAAAGAGATGGGGTGCGACTTTATTGATGTTTCAAGTGGCGGGGTATCCTCGGCACAGACAATCAAGTTGGAGCCTGGGTACCAGGTCCCTATGGCACGAGCTATCAAAGCCGCCGTTGGCATGCCGACCATGGCAGTCGGGCTTATCACCGAGCCACAACAGGCCGAAAGCATTTTGCAAGCAGGTGATGCTGACATGATTGCTCTGGCGCGCGGGATGCTTTACAACCCGCGTTGGGGTTGGCATGCGGCGGCCGCACTTAACGCCACGGTCAGCGCACCGCCCCAATACTGGCGTTCGCAACCGCGTGAGCTTAAGCACCTTTTTGAGAACGTTACCACTGGCCAGCGCTAGCGCTAAATAGGTGACGTTCACGACTGGACACTTAATCAACAGGTTTAGTCACGAAAATTGTTGAACTGCAGTGGCCGCTGAACTTCAATTGTTTTTAATAAAGCGATGGCCGCTTGCAGGTCATCGCGCTTTTTTCCCGTCACCCGCAGTTTATCGCCGTTAATCTGGGTATCAACCTTGATTTTGGCGGCCTTGATCGCCGCCACGAGCTTTTTCGCTGTCGGTTGGTCAATCCCTTGTTGAACCGTGACAACTTGCCGAGCCCCGCCGAGATTTTCAACAGGATCAGCCGCATCAAGGCAGCGCACATCAATACCTCGTGCACTGATTCGGCCACGCAAGATATCCATCATTTGCTTTAACTGAAAAGCACTTGATGCCTGCTGCGTAATTACAAACTCGTTAAGCTCGAACTTTGCATCAGTACCTTTGAAATCGAACCGATTCACCAGCTCACGGTTGGCTTGATCGACAGCATTCATCAACTCATGCTTGTCTACTTCAGAAACTGCATCAAATGAAGGCATGACTTTTTCCCCTTTAGATACACACAGCAGCGCCATAACCGATTAATCTGTGAACCATCAACCGTAATATGTAGTTTGTTCCCAGCCATGGCCGATATAACGGGCACGCTCACCCAACTCTTTGTTTATCCTATCAAATCTTGCGCCAGTGTAGCGTTGCCTGAAGCCGAACTCACACCCGTAGGTTTGGCCCACGACCGCCAGTGGCTCATTATCGATGACGCGGGTCACTTCCAAACCCAGCGGCAAATTCCACATCTGGTCTGGATCGAACCGAAGGTCAATGACCAATTCCTGCATTTATCTGCGCCAGGCCTGCCTGACATCGCTGTACCGTTTGCACCCCTCACGGCACCGACCATTTCCGTCAGCGTCTGGAATGATAGGCTGCTGGCATTAGACATGGGTGATGTTGCTGCTCATTGGTTAGATGAGTTTCTCGAAGTACCGGGTCGTCATTTCAGGCTAGTTCAATTTGACCCCAGACAAGCGCGCTTTTCCGAACAATCGTGGTGTCGGGGCACTCAAGCAGGGCTACAGTTTGCCGACGGCTTTGCAGTCAATGTCCTGTCTGAGGCAAGCCTGCGGCACCTCAATGAGCGACTGATGGAGCTTGGCTTGGACCCTGTGGATGCCAGACGGTTTCGCCCAAACTTGGTACTAGACGGTTTAGATGTACACGATGAGGATCGACTTAGCAGTCTGCGTTTCATGGCTGACGGCCAAGTGCTTGAACTTGAACTCGTCAAACCATGCCCTCGCTGTCAAATACCGGATATCAATCCGGACACGGCGATCAAAGAAGCGGAAATCAGTACAACGCTGGCTCAATATCGTCAGCTAACATTCATGGATCACGCCATCTGTTTCGCCATGAACGCCGTGGTTCGATCCAACGTTGGTGGCAAACTAAAACTAGGCATGCCGTACCAAGCCGATTACCAAATTTGAAACCACGCATAATGGGCCAGCCACTCTCTCTAAAGACATTCGTCAAAGCCGTCTGCGTTGTGATCATATCTCTGGCTCACCAAACGCTTTCTGCCAACTCGGTATTTGAACTGCAGCAACAACTGCATCATCCAGTCCCCGGGGGAGTAGCGGTGGTGCCAATTATGGCAATAGGTGAAACAGGCTCGGCACCACAGGCTTTTTTGGGCGATCATCGAGTACTGGTTATGGCTGATGACAAGTCATGGTGGGCGATAGTCGGGGTGCCGTTAACAACCGAACCTGGATCAATTGACCTGAATGTGAGCACGCCGGACTCTCGTCGTACGATTGCAGTCAAGATTGAACCATATGAGTACAAAAGCCAGCATATCACCCTGAAAGACCGCGCCATGGTCAGTCCGCCGCCTAAAACCCTTGAACGCATCAAATCCGAGCTTGCCGAGCAAATCGCTGCCTACGGCACGTTTAGCGAAAATGAACCGTCAAACCTGATATTCGATCCGCCGATAAGCGGTCGCTTATCGAGCCCTTTTGGGTTGCAGCGTTTTTTTAATGGTCAGCCTCGCAATCCACACTCGGGACTAGACTTTGCCGCTCCTAAAGGCACGCCGGTGCAATCCCCGGCAGACGGCCGCGTGCTTCTGATTGGTGATTATTACTTCAATGGCTTAACGATCTTCATTGATCATGGACAAGGCGTCATCAGCATGTTTTGCCATCTATCTCAAATCAACTTGCTACCTGGCGATATCGTCAGACGTGGAGAAGTCGTCGGCCGTGTCGGCAACACAGGTAGATCCACCGGCCCACATCTGCACTGGAATGTCAGCTTAAACAATGCCCGCGTCAATCCTGCCTTGTTTCTTAGACGCTAGCGGTGAAACCTGCCTTAAAAATCCGGCTACTCTTTCGGCTTGAAGGGAAAGCCAGAGAACATGGCGCGCGTCTGGTCCTGCATCTGATCTTGCATCTGCACGAACATGTTTTTGCTTTGCTCGACGTAATTGTTCATCATCGTCTGAAGCATTGGCGCCTGCATGTTCATGAATTGAGTCCAAGCTTCCGGCCCAAACTGGGTGCCATATAGGCCTTTGGACTGCTCGGTCACACGGTCCTGGATTTCCTTGAATGCTTGCAGATTTTTTTCGAGATAAGCACCCATCATGCCCTGCATGGCATGCCCATAGAAACGGATGATTTGCGCCAGCATTTCTGAAGAGAACATGGGCACACCACCACTTTCCTCCTCAAGAATAATCTGCAACAAAATGCTACGGGTCAGCTCCTCACCCGACTTGGCATCTACCACTTTGAAGATTTCGTTTTCTAGCACGAGCTGCTTCACATCAGACAAGGTGATGTAACTACTGGTCTGGGTGTCATACAGCCGGCGATTCGGATATTTCTTAATGATTCTAGTAGCGTCTGCTGCAGTTTGATCTGTCATTGTCGTTCCAAGAAATCTTGCGCTAATTTCAGGCTGCCTTATAGAACCTGGCAGCCTGAAGTATTGCGTCAAGCTTAACCCATGTGCAAGCCACCGTTCAAAGAGAAGTCAGCTCCTGTCGCAAAACCTGCATCCTCCGAAGCGATCCAGGCCACAATCGAGGCGATTTCGGATGGTTCACCCAGGCGTTTGACCGGGATGGTCGCCACAATTTTCTCAAGGACATCCGGACGGATAGCACGAACCATGTCAGTACCGATATAACCGGGCGACACCGTGTTCACAGTCACCCCTTTGCTCGCCACCTCTTGTGCCAAGGACATGGTGAAACCGTGAATAGCAGCTTTGGCAGTCGCATAGTTTGTTTGCCCAAACTGCCCCTTTTGACCGTTCACTGAACTGATATTGACGATTCGTCCCCAGCCATGCTCAACCATGTCGTCTATCACTTGCTTGGTGACATTGAATAGGCTGTTCAGATTGGTGTCCATCACGGCACGCCAGTCATCTTCACTCATTTTCCGAAACACGCCATCACGAGTGATACCGGCATTATTGACCAGCACAGCAATGGGCCCATGCTCATCTTTCACTTTCTTGAAGGCGGCTACGGTCGAGTCCCAGTCGGAAACGTTCCCAACTGACGCATAAAACTGAAAACCTTGCTCTGCCTGCTCCTTAAGCCAGCGGTCATAATCACGGCTTGGGCCACACCCGGCAACCACGGTCATACCTTCTTTAGCCAGTCGTTGGCAGATCGCTGTCCCGATGCCACCCATGCCACCAGTCACGTAGGCAACTCTCTTTTCCATCTTCCTCTCCCTTCAAAAAGTCTTTTTATTAATGTGCATCAGTTTTTTCACACAAGATAAAAACTGATGTTAGAACCCTTTAAACAGCGCGCACTTTTACATAGCTGCCAGGCGCATCCTCAATGACCGGATATTGATCATTGCCCAATTGTTTTTTAGCTTTTACGCGTCGCCCAGAACTAGCCTTAAGCCAGTCCGTATGGTCAGGCCACCAACTTCCAGGATGTTCACGCGCGGAATCAACCCACTGCTCTGGCGTGACCGCGACTTCGGCATCCGACACCCAATAATGTCGCTTGTTTTTTGATGTCGGATTGATAACACCAGCGATGTGGCCCGATGCGCCAAGTACAAAACGAATCTCGCCACCTAACAAGGCAGCCGAGTGATATGCCGTTTGCCAAGGGACGATGTGGTCTTCCTTGGATGCCAGTAAATACGCTGGCACATCGATTTTCCCGAAATTGACTTTTTCACCGCAGACCTTGACCTTGCCTGCCTCCTTGAAATTGTTCTCGATGTAGGCATTGCGAAAGTACCACGTGAAAAATGGCCCCGACAAATTGGTGCTGTCACTATTCCAATACAAGAGATCAAATGGCACAGGCGTCTGGCCTTTGAGATAGTTAGATACCACGTAGTTCCAGACCAGCTCATTGGGCCTGAGAAACGAGAAGGTGCTCGCCAACTCCCGACCAGTCATCAAGCCGCCTGTACCAATCGAATGCTCGCGAATACGGGCATGCGGCTCATTGGCAAAGACGCCCAGAGCACCAGTGTCTACAAAATCCAGCATGGTGGCCAGTAACGTAAGGGAAGACACCTTCTCTTGACCACGAGCAGCCAACACAGCCAATGCTGTCGTCAGCATCGTGCCACCGACACAAAAACCAAGGACATTGACTTTACCTTGACTTGAAATATCACGAGCGACATCGATAGCTGTCAGGATACCGTCTTCGATATAGTCATCCCAGGTGGCAGTTTGAATACCGTCAGTGTCTTGCGGTAGCGGATTGCGCCAGGACACCATGAATACCGTAAACCCTTGCGACACCAGATAGGCAACCAGCGAGTTTTCTGGCTGCAAATCCATGATGTAGTACTTGTTAATGCAAGGCGGCACCATCAACAAAGGACGCTGATAGACCGTCTCGGTGGTTGGCGTGTATTGCAACAGCTGAAAATACTTGTTTTGAAAGACAACCGCACCAGGGGTAATGGCCAGGTTACGCCCGACTTCAAACACGCTTTCATCCGTCTGAGTAATGCGACCTTTTTGCAAATCTTTCAAAAAGTTTTCAATACCTGTCTGTAGCGTCTTACCACCCGACTCAATAAGCGCCTGCTGTGCTTCCGGATTGGTTGCCAGAAAATTTGCGGGTGACATGGCATCAACCCACTGCGACACAGAAAACCGCAGTTGATCCTTCACCTCTGGTTCAACCTGAGCAGCGTCAGCCAACTGCTTCATAGCGTCGCCTGAGAGCAAATAAAGATGCGCCATCAGGGCATGCATGGGACTAGACTTCCAGGCCTGATCTGCAAATCGCCTGTCTTTAATTTCTGGCAGTTCGCCTTGAGCGGCTGCTTGAGCCAGGGCCTGCCACTGTTGCATGAATTGCTGTTGGATCTGCCCAAGTTCGGACTGATCCATACCGGGGGGGAATCCCCAGGGGGTGGGAAATGAAGCACTCACGACGCACTGACCTCCGGGTTAAAAATTACGCCATAGACTGATCCTGCTCTGTCCCGTGACGCTTGTCAATGGTACTAACCCAAACGGTCAGATATGTGTCAGCAAAACGGTTTGTTCAAGTAATCCAAGCCACGGTCGCCATGCGACCAGTCTGACCATCACGCCGGTAGCTAAAAAATCGATTTGCCGGATCATTGACTGTGCACAGGCCACACCAGACCACGGAACTTGCGCCGTGATCATGCAATATTTTTCGGGCGATGCCGGGTAAATCACACAGCCATTTGTGCAATGCACCATGGGGCACAAAGCACTTCGCAAGTTCAGGGTCTTTTGCCAAAAAAGCTTCTCGCACCTCACTACCCACTTCAAAAGCTTGCATACCGATACACGGACCGATCCACGCACGCCATGCGCCAAGTTCACCGTTCTGTTCACGCATTGTCTTCACAGTGGCCTGCAAAACACCAGCGGCTAATCCACGCCAACCAGCATGCGCCAAGCCGAGCACGGTGCCAGTGCCGTTGGCAATGACCACGGACATGCAATCCGCCGTCAAAATTCCCAGCGGTTGCTTAGGCGTGGTCGTGACCAGTGCGTCAGCTTGCGTCAGTCCAGATAAGATCGTTTCAGAATTGCAGGATCGATCGACAACCAATACGTTTGTGCCGTGGACCTGATCAACCCAAATCGGCGCGCTTGGCAGCCATTGAGATAATTGTTGGCGGTTGGCCATCACGCTAGCAACGCTATCGCCCACGTGGTTGCCAAGGTTAAATGAGTCGTATGGCTTGGCACTGGCCCCGCGATGTCTGGTTGTACAAAAGCCTTGTACGCGGGGGGTCAGGCCCTCGATCGCTATGCGGGTCATGTTCAACGACGTACCTCTTAAATATCCCACCGAACCTGATCTAATACCACCTGCATATCATCGGGTAGCTCACTTTCAAAGCTGACCCATTGATCGTTGGCAGGATCAATAAACGACAACGATTCAGCGTGTAACATCTGCCGCGTTGCGTTCAGAAGCGGTTTACCTCCATACAACGTATCCCCAACAAGTGGATGTCTTAAGCTCGCCAGATGAACACGGATCTGATGCGTACGTCCGGTCTCCAAGCGACAACTCACTTCGCTAACTGGAACACCCTCTAGCGATCCAGTACGCAGCCGCGTGACATGTGTGGTAGCCGGCTTTGATGCACCTGCTGCTGAGACAGACATGCGCACGGGTACCTTAGGGTCTCGTCCGATTGGTCGATCAATGGTTATCTGATCTGAGCTCATCCATCCATGCACCAGCGCCCGATATTGCCGCTTTACCGTACGTTGTTGAAGTTGCCTGACCAGGTGGGTCTGCGCCATCTCTGTCTTTGCCACCACCATCAATCCGGTAGTTTCCTTATCTAGACGATGCACGATCCCGGCACGAGCCACGTGACTTAAGTCCGGGTACCGAAACAACAGGCCATTCAAAAGAGTGCCGCGCCAATTGCCTGCCCCGGGATGAACAACCAAGCCCGCCTGCTTGTCGACGACTAGCCAGGATGCCGACTCACTGATCACATGAAATTCAACATTCTGAGGTTCATATGCCAAAACTTGCTCTGAGGGCTGAACCTCTACAGTGACCTCGTCGCCAGTCGCAACCAACTGCCGCACGCGGGCATTAACCGTGCCATTTACCCTGACATGTCCAGCCTCAATCCAGCCCTGAATCCTTGACCGTGAATGCTCTGGGATCAACTGTGCAATGGCCTTATCGAGCCTATCGCCAGCTAGCGAGGGCTCAATCATAAAATGGAGTATTTCTGCGTCAGATGCTGAAATACTCTCATCAGCATCATCTGCCTCATTAGTCTGGCGCTCGGGCTGTACCATATGCAGCAACATCCTATAATCAGAACCAATGCTAACACTCCAACGCGTGCGTGGACTCCATGACTGACCGCATTCCCCGATCGATATTTTTCAGTAAAAACGCCTTGCTTGGCATGCTACTGCTCATTATGTTTCTGGCTCTCTCCGGATGCTCGTCCTTTGGTGAGGACGAGTATGACGAGACAGCTGGTTGGTCGGTTGAACGCCTCTATCAGGATGGCAAGGAGGAGATGAATGCCGGCAATTGGACCGTAGCGGCCGAGCGCTTTACCGCGGTTGAAGCCCGTTATCCATTCGGCCCGTTTGCCCAGCAGTCACTGATCAATCTGGCTTATGTGCAGTGGAAGCAGTCTGAGCCTGAAATGGCGCTGGCAACCATTTCGCGCTTTCAGCGTCAATACCCCAATCACCCGGGAAGTGACTACATGCTGTTTCTTCGAGGTTTGATCCTGTTCACGCCGCCAAGCTCCCGTTTGGCATTCCTGAGTCAGCAAGACCCTGCTGAGCGAGACCCTCGTGCGCTACGGGAGTCCTACGCGGCATTCGAAGAGCTCATTACCCGTTTCCCGCAGAGCCGTTATGCCGAGGATGCCAGACAACGGATGAACTGGCTGGTTAACACCATGGCTGAGCATCAGGTACACGCAGCACGTTTTTATTACGAGCGCCAAGGTTACGTCGCCGCGATTAATCGAGCGCAATCGGTGCTGACTGACTATGAAGGCGTGCCAGCCACCGAAGAGGCGCTCTACATCATCATGATGTCGTACCAAAAGTTGGATATGCCCGATATGTCTAAGGATGCTGAACGAGTGTTACTCGCCAACTTCCCGAACACCCAGTTAATCGCAAAAGGCCTTCCAAAACCCACCTACAGCTGGTGGAATCCACTAGGATACTTTTAGGATATAACTCGATAACGACTGCTCGGCACAGCTGTTAGGTATTGGGTCAAGCGGGCTGCTTTTGATGGATGAAGGCCAAAGCCTCCTCTTGCTCCCGGGTTCGTTTAAAAGGCGGGAGGCCTTGCCACAGCGATCTACCATAGGGTTTGTCAACTAAACGTGTATCGCCCACCACCAAGACACCCCAATCGCGCTCACTACGAATAAGACGACCTGCTCCCTGCTTGAGCGCGATCGCAGCCTCTGGTACCTGAAGCAACATAAATGGGTTGCCGCCCTCATCGCGGCACGCCTGCAATCTGGCCTCCAATATCGGATCATCCGGGGGGGCAAATGGTAGCTTGTCAATCGCGACCAGGCTCAGGCGCTGGCCAACGACATCCACGCCCTCCCAAAAACTGGCACTCCCAATAAGCACCGCGTTTGACTGTTCTCTAAATGCTTCTAGTAAAGTGCGTCTTGGCTGCAGTCCTTGTTGCAAGATCGGCCAGTTGATTGATTGCTCTTCATACAGCTCACGTAGTGCATCAGCAATATTCTCGACCGCACGCAAGGTAGTGCATAGGATCATCGCGTTACCTTGACAGGCATGAATCAAAGGCCAAAGCCAACGAACAAACTCTCTGATGTACTGAGGGTTTTGTACCGCTGGCAATCCTCTGGGAACGCAGAGCAATGCCTGCTCTTCATAATCAAAGGGTGAGGCCTGACGGTGAGTCTTGGGATCATCAAGTCCTAGACGCTGCACAAAATGACTGAAATCACCCTTTACCGACAACGTCGCAGACACAAACACCCACGTCTGCCCTGCTTGACGCTCAGCACTAAAAGCTGCTGCGATCGATAACGGTGCCATGTTCAAACGCACCCCACCCGCAGTCGTCTCAAGCCAATAAACGCGCTCCGAGTCAAGTCGATCAGATTGACACGCCTGAATCCAATCGGCTAGCCGCTCTGATAGGCTTTCGGCCGTTCTAGCTAAGGCAGCCAAATCCAGATGGCGTTCAGCATTGGAGTCCAGAGCTTGTTGCAGCAAAGTTAATGCATCAGCAACCTGACGCATCAGGTCCAAGGCCTCTTGCTGTTCGATGAGATCCTGAGGGACGGCACGCCGATTCGCGCGCTGCTGCACCCAATCGAGACCAAGTCGCCAGTCTTTGACAAGCTGCGCCAAGCCGCTGGCCAACTCACTCCAACGCACCACCTCGCGCGCATGGGCAAGGCCCACAGCCTCAGACTGCTTGGCCAGATCGAGCAACTGGGCAGTAGATAGCATTTGACCTAAAAAACGTGTGGCTACCGCCGGCAGTTGATGTGCCTCGTCAAATACCACCACGTCAGCCTGCGGCAAAAGGTCTGAAATCCCCTGTTCGCGTAGCGCCGCATCCGCCATATAAAGTGCATGATTGATTACCACCAAGTCAGCCTCCTGCGCTTGCCGACGGGCTTTATACACAAAGCACTCATGTACATTCGGACAGTCTTGCGCCAGACAGTTCTCGCGCGTGGAAGTAACACGATTCCAGATATCGGCATCTTCTGGCACAGATGCCAATTCACTCCTGTCTCCAGTTTTAGAGGTCTGCGCAAACTGTTTGATTTGACGCAACCAAATCACTTCCCCACGTGACACTAAAGCTTGAGGGTCATCCTGCAGACGCTGCAAATAATAATGACAGACATAGTTTGCACGGCCTTTGAGCATGGCAATACCCAGGGGCACTTCAAGCACGTCCCGCACAGTCGGCAAGTCTTTCTGAAACAGCTGATCCTGTAATGTTCTGGTGCCAGTCGAGACCAACACCTTGGCGCCTGACAGCACAGCAGGGACTAGATAAGCCCAAGTCTTACCAATACCTGTTCCAGCCTCTGCCACCAAAACACCGCGCTTATCAATCACGGACTCGATCGCCTGCGCTAACGCCACTTGACCGGTGCGCTCACGGTAATTTGGCAGGTGACGAGCGAATGCGCCCCCGCTGCCAAACACATCAGCCAAAGCGCTCAATCGCCTAATTCCTGCAAGGCTGAGTTGATCTTTTGCATGCGCTGCGTCAGTTCCTGCGACGTTAGTCCAACTTCAGCAATTGCCACGGTTTGTCCCTGCAGCACCAATTGATAGCCATCTGTCTCATGCGCCACCACGCTGATCTCAGATGGATGAGACTTGATTTTGCCGATTAGCATGCCGGCTTCTTTGGGATCGCTCTGCGGCAACGACACGAATAAAGTCTGGCCCGAACTATCAAGCAAGCGAAACCTAAATTGACCGGCCTCGTCTTTGAACTGCACTAGCTTGGGTATCTTGCGTTTGGATTTTCCCTCTTTGCCCGCTGAGCCAAAAGCGCCTTTGCCAAGTCCGACAGCGGCACGCAACTGCTCCATAAACGGTGTGGCGATCGCACGTGCTTTATTCGCACCAGCAAGCAAAATATCCTCAATATCATCGGGCTTAGCCATCAGCATCTCGTACTGATCACGCATAGGTGCTATCTGCGACTCGATTACCTGAATCAATTGAGTTTTAGCTTCACCCCACCCAAGCCCATCTTGCAACGCCTTGATATAGTCCTGTGTTTGCGATGGGGTAGCAAATGCCTGATAGATCGGCAGAAGATTGGAAGTGAATGGATCCTTCGGTTGCCCCGGCTCAAGCGAGTCAGTCACAATACGTGCCACGGCACCCTTGATCGCTTTGGCCCCCCCCTCAAACAGTGGGATGGTGTTGTTATAACTTTTAGACATTTTGCGGCCATCAAGGCCTGTTAGTGTCGCCACCTCATCATCGACCACAGCCTCTGGCAGGACAAACCAGGGTCGGCCCTCTCCATACAAGTGGTTAAAGCGCGCAGCAATGTCTCGGGCCATCTCCAAGTGCTGCACTTGATCGCGACCAACTGGCACCTTGTGCGCGTTAAACATGAGGATGTCAGCAGCCATCAGAATAGGATAAGAGAATAATCCCATCGTCACGCCATCGTCTTCCTCTTCACCTTTGTCACGATTGGCATCAACCGCAGCCTTATATGCATGAGCCCGATTCATGAGACCCTTGCCCGTGACACAAGTCAGCATCCAGGACAACTCGGGAATCTCTGGGATATCCGACTGACGATAAAAATGCGTGTGCTCAGGGTCAAGGCCAGCCGCTAGCCAGGTAGCAGCAATTTCTAACCGAGAGCGAGCAATCCGCGCAGGATCCTCACATTTGATAAGCGCGTGATAGTCAGCCAGAAAAAAGAACGCGTCTACCGTCGGATCCTCAGCCGATCGAACTGCCGGCCGAATAGCGCCGACGTAGTTTCCTAAATGAGGTGTACCAGTGGTTGTAATGCCAGTAAGGACTCTGGTGTTCATATGATTTACTAAAACTATAGAGTGACTGTTACTCGGCGCTCGGACTCAAGGTACTCGCGTGACTGCATTTCAAGAATACGTGAGACCGTACGATGAAACTCATTGGCCATCGGACCGACAGTGTAAAGCTGCTCAGGCTCGCAGGCAGCTGACATGATCAATTTAACCCTATGGTCATAGAAGACATCAATCAACCAGGTGAAGCGCCTGGCCTCCGAAGCTTGGCGAGGACCCATTTGAGGCACACCCGACAGAATCACAGCATGAAACCGGTTTGCAAGCTCAAGATAATCATTCTGTGAACGAGGCCCACCACATAATGTTGAGAAGTCAAACCACACCACACTGCCTGAGCGGGCAATGGCACGGATTTCTCGATGCTCTATCAACAGCACTGGCTCCTGCGGTGACGTATCAGCCAAAGCGTTAAAGGCTGCCTCAAGTGCCTGATGCGAATTATCATCTAGCGGTGTGTAATAACTCTGGACTTGCTCCAGTGTCCGCCTGCGGTAATCCACACCCGCATCCACGTTCAACACATCCATACGATCATAAATGAGCTCAATTGCCGGCAAGATCCGGTCGCGATGCAGACCATCTGGATAGAGCGTTTTAGGCTCATAGTTTGAAGTCATCACAAACGATGTGCCACGCTCGAACAGCCCCAGCAAGAGCTTGTATAGAATCATTGCATCAGCTACGTCCGATACATGAAACTCATCAAAACAAATTAGTCGATAGCGCTTAGCGATCCGTTTGGCAACTTCATCAAGTGGATCTTGTTGACCTTTGACTTCTTCGAGTTCACGGTGCACTGCACGCATGAACTCATGAAAATGCAACCTCGTCTTACGAACGACAGGCACAGTGGCGTAAAAAGCATCCATCAGGAAACTCTTGCCTCGCCCAACCCCTCCCCAGAGATAAACTCCTCGGGGGATCTGCGGGCGCACGATCATTTTTTTTAGTGCGTTGGAGCGCTTGGCTCTAAACGCCACCCAATCATCATAGAACCTCTGCAGCCGTTCAATGGCGAGCGCTTGGGCCTGATCAGCCTGATAACCGCGCTCCGATAGCGCTTGTTCGAAATAGTCAGTAACGTTCATACATCACAAACCAAATGGGCACTGACCAGCGGACAGTGCCCAGACACTCATCAACCACTTATCGTCACACGCAAGATTAGAAGTTCAAGGCTCGTTTATCGACCGCCAGAGCAGCTTCTTTCATGGCTTCAGATAATGTCGGGTGCGCATGACAAATACGTGCAATGTCCTCAGCCGCACCACGAAACTCCATAATAGTTACCGCTTCAGCAATCAGCTCAGAGGCAACAGGCCCGATGATATGCACACCAAGCACTTCATCCGTTTGAGCATCGGCCAACACTTTAACCATACCGGTTGTGTCACCTAGCGCCCGAGCACGCCCATTGGCCAAAAATGGGAATGAGCCAGCCTTGTACTTCACGCCATCGGCTTTCAGTTGCTGTTCGGTGCGACCCACCCAGGCAATTTCAGGAGAAGTGTAGATCACCCAAGGAATGGTCTCGAAATTGACATGACCGTGCTGTCCGGCAATCCGCTCAGCGACGGCAACACCCTCCTCTTCAGCCTTATGGGCAAGCATGGGACCACGCACTACGTCACCTACCGCCCAGACGTTAGGCAGATTGGTCTTGCAGTGGTCATCCACCTGAACAAATCCACGCTCGTCGAGTTTTAGACCAACCGTCTCAGCCTGCAGTCCGCCCGTATAAGGCAGACGACCGATTGAAACGATCAACTTGTCAACCACGAGCTTTTGTTCTTTGCCTTCAGAATCGGTCCAAGGCACTGTGATCTGACGCGCTGTTTTGGCGATCTCACCAATTTTGACACCGGTGTGAATTTTCAAGCCCTGCTTATCAAAAACCTTAGCCGCTTCTTTGGCAATCGTTTCATCAACTGCCGCCAAAAACTGTGGCATGGCTTCAAGCACCGTCACTTCAGAACCTAGACGGCGCCAGACGCTGCCCATCTCCAACCCAATAACGCCGGCTCCAATGACACCAAGACGCTTGGGCACAGCATCAATATTCAAAGCGCCATCGTTAGAAAGTATCTGCTTTTCATCAAACGGCAATCCTGGAAGCTCACGCGCAGAGGAACCGGTGGCAATCACCACGTGTTTGGCCACCAGATCAGCGTCAGTGGTGCCGCTGACCTTGATCTGATACATACCGTCAGCTTGACCCGCAAATGAGCCCTTGCCATGAAAAAACTCGACCTTGTTTTTCTTGAACAGATAGAGAATGCCGTCATTATTCTGCTTGACGACTTCATTTTTGCGCCCAAGCATCTTGTCAAGCTTTAAAGACACGCCTTTGACTTCGATACCGTGATCACCAAAATGGTGGTTCACTTGTTCGAAATGCTCTGAAGACTGCAACAAAGCTTTGGAAGGAATACAACCCACGTTGGTGCAAGTGCCACCGGGCGCTGGACCACCTTTACCGTTTTGCCAAGCATCAATACAGGCCACTTTCATACCGAGCTGGGCGGCACGGATAGCAGCAATATAACCACCGGGACCTGCCCCGATGACAACCAAATCGAACTGTTTAGACATTGATCTTCCGTTTAGATATCAAGCAACAAGCGCTGCGGATCCTCAAGAGCTTCCTTCATTGCCACAAGAGACAACACGGCCTCACGACCGTCAATGATGCGGTGATCATAGGAAAGAGCGAGATAATTCATTGGGCGAATCACGATTTGGCCATTCTCAACAACCGCCCGCTCTTTAGTGGCGTGAATGCCGAGGATGGCTGACTGCGGTGGATTAATGATGGGTGTAGAGAGCATCGATCCAAACACGCCGCCGTTGGAAATCGAGAATGTACCGCCTGTCATCTCTTCAATACCCAGTTTGCCATCAGCGGCACGCTTACCGAAATCAGCAATCGTTTTCTCGATGTCGGCAATGGACAACTGGTCTGCATTACGCAGGATCGGCACCACCAGACCACGCGGGCTACCAACAGCAATACCGATATCGAAATAGCCGTGGTAGATGATGTCTTTGCCATCAACGGAGGCATTGACTACTGGATAGCGCTTGAGCGCTGCCACAGCTGCTTTTACGAAGAACGACATGAAACCAAGCTTGACCCCGTGTTCTTTTTCAAACTTGTCCTTGTAACGATTACGCAAGTCAATCACACCCTGCATATTGACTTCGTTAAAAGTGGTCAAGATGGCATTTTCCTGCTGTGACTGCAACAGCCGTTCCGCCACGCGAGCACGCAAGCGACTCATTGGAACGCGCTGCTCGGGACGGCCATCCAGAGACGCAGTCATGGCGGGCGCGGGCGACGCAGATACTGCAGGCTGAGCCGCCATGGCATCAGCTTTTGTCACACGGCCATCACGACCGGACCCTGTCATGCCGTCAGCCGACATGCCTTTTTCTGCGAGTATCTTGTTTGCGGCAGGAGAAGCAACGCCTGTTGCACCGCCCGCAGCTGGCGCTGCAGCAGGTGGCGGCGCCGCCGCGGGTGCTTCAGTGGCAGCAGCGGGTGCTTGAGCGGCAGCGGCGGGCTTGGCTGGAGCAGCGCTGGCCTGCGCGGCCGTGTCGATTTTGGCCAGAAGCTCTCCAGATGTCACCGTGCTGCCATCTGGCTTGACAATCTCAGCCAAGACACCGGATGCTGGCGCCGGCACTTCAAGCACCACTTTGTCAGTCTCAACTTCAATCAAAATTTCATCGGCTGATACTGCTTCACCGGGTTGTTTTTTCCAGGTCAGCAGGGTCGCTTCCGAGACTGACTCTGACAGTTGGGGTACCACTACCTCTGATATAGACATGTCTGATTTCCGTAAATATCAATTCAAAAATAAAGCTGTATCGTCACTTGTAAAAAACAACCCGACTACTTGGTCAACACAAACGACTTGATTCGGCCAAAGGCTTGTTCAATCAATGCTTTCTGTTGCTCAACGTGCTTAGCCATGTAGCCCACCGCTGGCGATGCTGAAGCCGGACGACCTGCATACGCAAGCTTTTGGCCTTTGGTGAGATTCTCATACAAATGATGCTCCACATAGAACCAAGGACCTTGGTTTTGAGGCTCATCCTGCACCCAAACCACTTCGGTAGCTTTACTGTATTTGCGCAGTTCGGCATCGAAAGTCTTGTGCGCAAACGGGTAAAGTTGCTCAACACGCAAAATGGCCACGTTGTTTACATCGCGCTCCGCACGTGCATTCACAAGGTCGTAATACACCTTGCCTGAACAGACCAAGACACGCTTGACGTTCGCTGGATCGATCGATTCGTTGACTTCGCCAATAACCGGCTTAAAGCGCGACGATGCCAAGTCCTTCAGTGGCGAACCAGCATCCTTATTGCGCAATAGCGACTTCGGTGTCAAGATCACTAGCGGCTTGCGGAATTGCCGGATCATTTGACGTCGCAACAAATGAAAGATCTGCGCGGCATTGGTTGGCTGAACGACTTGAATATTGTTGTCTGCACAAAGCTGCAAGAACCGCTCAATGCGGGCCGATGAATGCTCTGGACCCTGACCTTCGTATCCATGCGGCAACATCAAAGTCAGACCAGACTGCCGCCCCCATTTGGCCTCACCCGAGACGATGAACTGATCGATGACGACTTGGGCACCGTTGACGAAATCACCAAACTGAGCTTCCCAGATGGTCAGCGTATTCGGATCGGCACATGAATAACCGTATTCAAACCCAAGGACTGCCTCTTCAGACAAAACCGAATCGATAACGGTAAAGGGAGCCTGCCCTTCAACCACGTTTTGTAATGGGATATAGGTTCCGTCGTTCCAGCGGGCTCGTCCCTGATCGTGCAAGACCGCATGACGGTGCGTAAATGTACCCCGCCCTGAGTCTTGACCAGTAATACGAACAGCGTAGCCCGAAGCAACTAGTGTCGCAAACGCCAAATGCTCGCCCATTCCCCAATCGAGATTGAGGTCGCCAGCGGCCATTGCACGTCGGTCGTTGAGCAACTTGTTTACCAAGGGGTGCGGGGTAAAACCATCAGGGACCGTGGTGATGCGTTCGCCGATTCGTTTAAGTTCTGCTATTGGCACACCGGTATCGGCCTGATCTGTCCACTTCGCGCCAAGATAAGGCGTCCAATCGATTGCATACTTGCTCTTGTAGTCGGTCAGGACTGGCTCGATTGTTCGACGACCATCTTCCATGTATTGACGATAGGCCTTCACCATCTCGTCGCCCTCGCCCTCAGCCAAAACGCCTTGGGTCGTGAGCTTATCGGCGTAAAGTTTGCGTGTGCCCGGATGCTGCCCAATGCGCTTGTACATTAGCGGTTGAGTCAAGGACGGCGTGTCCTGCTCGTTGTGACCAAGCTTGCGGAAACACACAATGTCTACCACGACGTCGCGGCCGAACGTCATGCGGTAGTCCATCGCCAAGCGAGTGGCAAACACTACCGCCTCCGGATCATCGCCATTGACGTGAAACACTGGAGCCTCGATCATCTTGACCACATCAGTGCAGTAGATGGTTGAGCCCTTGTCACGAGGATCCGACGTCGTAAATCCGATTTGATTATTGATCACCAGATGTACAGTACCGCCCGTGCCATAGCCACGGGTCATCGCCAAGTTCAGGGTTTCCATCACAACACCCTGACCGGCAAACGCCGCATCGCCGTGCACCAATACGCCAAGGACCTGCTTGCCCTGCTCGTCACCTCGGCGCTCCTGACGGGCGCGCACGCTACCCTCAACCACGGGGTTTACGATTTCCAGATGCGATGGATTGAATGCCAATGACAAGTGCACTGGGCCACCACGGGTTGACAGGTCACTCGAGAAACCATTGTGATACTTCACATCACCATCGGTGAGCCCGTCGGCGTGTTTGCCCTCGAACTCAGCAAACAAGTCGCCTGGCATTTTGCCCATGATATTGACCAGCACATTCAAGCGACCGCGGTGTGCCATGCCCACCACAATTTCTTGGATGCCACATTCACCAGCATGATTCACGAGTTCATCCATGGATGCGATGAAACTCTCACCACCTTCCAATGAGAATCGCTTTTGACCAACGTACTTGGTGTGCAAGAAGCGTTCCAAACCCTCGGCTTCAGTTAACTGCTGCAACACATTACGCTTGACTTCGTTGGGCAACACCGGTGCGCTGCGTGTGGACTCCAGACGCTCTTGAATCCAGCGCTTAACCACCGGGTCTGAGCAATGCATGAATTCAGCACCAATTGAACGACAGTAGGTGTCTTTAAGCGCGTGGATGATCTGGCGCAACGTCATCGTGCTGTCGGACGTGAAGTACGTGTTGGTCGCAGAAAATTCCTGGTCCATGTCCAGATCAGTGAGCCCGTAAAAGGCAGGGTCGAGCTCTGGAATGTCGTCGCGATCGTGAAGCTTTAGTGGATCAAGATCAGCCCAGCGCGAACCCAGTGAACGATAGGCCGCAATCAGAGACTGAACATGCAGCTGTTTCGAGGCAACGGTCAGATCTAATTTTTGCGCGCCCATGGACGACGAGCCCTGACGGGCTCGTTGTGCAAATGTCTCAACAATAGGTGCATGTGGCAAATCACGCGTCTGCATCTGACCATCTGTGGCAGGCAGATTTTGCAACTGGTCGAAATACGCTCGCCAGTTTTCAGGGACTGCGCTTGGGTTGTTTAAGTAGGATTCGTAGAGTTCTTCTACGTACGGCGCATTACCGCCAAAGAGGTATGAGTTTTGAAATGATTCAACGTGCGAGGACATGGACGCTTCACCTAACCGGGTGCTTCACCCGAAAACGATGCAGGGAACCTTCCGCTTACTCGGCCTAACCGATTTGCGGATAGCAGGGCGAAAGGCAGCTTTATAGCCTTGACAGCCATGTGGATAAGTGTACCGCAAGGACCTTGATTGAGCGCATAGACATTGGATATTTTTTAAAAAAAGAGAAGAATTCGATGCTGCGCTGCGACATCGAAAGTCTCGAACTGCCGCCCAAAAGATCCTCTCAAAACGGTAAGCTTGAACCAAAGAGCTGGTCTTGTCAGCTTCAATTAAGAACAGGGCTGCTGACCGGACACCGTTTCATCACATCGAAAAAAAGAGCAAACCATGAATCACGATTTGACGCAGTTAGCCCTCGACTACCACGCTCAGCCTCGGCCCGGAAAGATTTCCGTCACACCGACCAAACCGCTGTCAAATCAGTTCGACCTCTCTCTGGCCTACTCGCCAGGCGTGGCAGCCGCATGCATGGCCATTCACAGCGAGGGCGATGACGCCGCGGCTAAATACACCTCTCGCGCCAACCTAGTGGGTGTGATCAGTAACGGCACCGCCGTGTTGGGTTTAGGCAACATTGGCGCTCTCGCCTCAAAACCCGTGATGGAAGGCAAAGGGTGTCTATTCAAGAAATTTGCCAATATCGATGTATTTGATATTGAGCTCAACGAAACCGATCCAGATAAGCTCGTTGATATCATTGCTGCACTCGAACCGACGCTAGGCGGCATCAACCTCGAGGACATCAAAGCGCCCGAGTGCTTTTACATAGAGCAACGACTGCGCGAGCGTCTAAAAATCCCGGTCTTTCATGATGACCAGCACGGCACGGCCATCATCTCATCAGCAGCCATCATGAACGGTCTTGAGCTAGTGGGTAAACCGATTGGGTCGGTCAAAATGGTGTGCTCGGGCGCCGGCGCTGCAGCCATCGCTTGCCTGGATCTACTGGTGCACCTGGGCATGAAAAAAGAAAACATCGTTGTCTGCGATTCACGTGGCGTGATTTGGCAAGGCCGCGAACAGAACATGGAAGCCAACAAAGCACGTTACGCGCGACAAACGGAAATGCGTACATTGGCAGATGCCTGCAAAGATGCTGACGTGTTTTTGGGTTGCTCCACCAAGGATGTGCTCACAGCTGACATGGTTAAAAGCATGGGCACACAGCCCCTTATCCTGGCCCTAGCCAACCCTGATCCTGAGATACGCCCCGAGCTCGCAAAAGAAGCTCGACCAGATTGCATCATCGCAACAGGACGCTCTGATTTTCCGAATCAGGTGAACAATGTACTTTGCTTCCCGTTCATCTTCAGAGGCGCCTTGGATTGCGGCGCAACGCGCATCACTGAAGAAATGAAACTCGCGTGCGTGAAAGCGATCGCTGAGTTAGCACAAGCTGAACAAACGGATGAAGTAGCACAGGCCTACCAAGGACAAGACCTGAGCTTTGGCCCCGAGTACATTATCCCCAAACCCTTTGACCCCCGGCTGATCGTCACGATTGCGCCCGCAGTGGCCGAGGCCGCCGCTCGCTCTGGCGTAGCCTTGCGGCCCATCGAGGACATCGACGCCTATAAACAAAAACTACAGTCTCAGGTTTACCACTCTGGGCAAATCATGCGCCCAGTATTCCATCAAGCCCGGCAGGATCCAAAACGCGTCTTATTTGCCGACGGCGAAGACGAGCGGGTGCTGCGCGCGGCTCAAACTTCAATTGACGAAAAAATCGCACGCCCAATTCTGATCGGCCGCCCTGCTGTCATAGAGATGCGTATTCAAAAAATGGCCCTTCGAATGAAAGCTGGCGATACGTTTGACATCATCAATCCCGAGGATGATGATCGATTTCACGAAAGTTGGAATGCCTACTACAAGCTACGCGCCCGGCACGGGGTTACTCCAACCATTGCCAAGGCGATGATCCGAAAACACAACACGCTCATTGGCGTCATGCTGATGCAACGCGGAGACGCAGATGCCATGATTTGCGGCATTGGCAGTCGCTTTGACAATCAGCTTAAATATATTGATGAGGTGATCGGACTAAAGCCTGGCGTGCAAACCTACGCAGCCATGAACGTGCTGATGCTGCCAGAGCAAACACTGTTTATTTGCGACACCCATGTCAACGAGGATCCAACCGCACAGCAAATTGCTGATATGACGATACAGGCAGCCGCTGAGGTCCAGAGGTTTGGGATCGAACCCAAAGTGGCTTTAATCTCACACTCCAACTTCGGAAGCCGCACAAGTGCCTCGGCACGCAAGATGGCCGAGGCTCGTCAAATCCTGCTCCAACGGGCTCCCGAGTTAAACGTAGATGGAGAAATGCAGGCCGATTCCGCACTGTCCGAGTCGATACTGAAGTCCAATTTCCCTGACTCGACCCTAAGCGGCCCTGCCAACCTTTTGATCATGCCCAATATCGACACAGGTAACGTGACATATAACCTGCTAAAGATGACAGGCAGCAATGGTGTAGCAATTGGCCCCATACTTCTAGGTGCTGCGAGACCAGTCCACATCCTGACCAATAGCTCCACAGTTCGTCGCATTATCAACATGACTGCACTAGCTGTGGTTAACGCGCAGATGGAGTCGCGCACTTAAGTGGGCGCCCTGAACTTCGGACGTCAATTCGATCCGCACAAAACAAACGCCGCGCGAAGCGGCGTTTGTTTTGTTGTCGGCTAGGTTGCTTCAATAAAAGCAAATCTAGCGACTATTAATTACGCTTTCTTGTACTCACGTGAGTTGTAGCCGGTGAACAACTGACGCGGGCGTCCAATTTTGTACTCTGGATCAGACAGCATTTCGTTCCATTGTGCGATCCAACCAACTGTTCGTGCCAAAGCAAATATTGCCGTAAATAAAGCGGTTGGGATGCCGATGGCACGCTGCACAATACCCGAGTAGAAGTCTACGTTCGGATAAAGCTTGCGATCTACAAAGTACTGATCCTCAAGGGCGATACGCTCAAGTTCCATTGCAAGCTTGAATAACGGATCCTTTTCTAGACCAAGAGCACCCAGAACTTCCTTGCAAGTTTGTTGCATCAATTTGGCTCGTGGGTCATAGTTTTTGTAGACACGATGACCAAAGCCCATCAAGCGCACGCCTGAGTTCTTGTCCTTGACCTTCTCCATGAACTCACCAACCTTTTCGACGCCACCGTTTGCTTGCAAATGTTCGAGCATATTCAAGCAAGCTTCATTAGCACCACCGTGAGCGGGACCCCAAAGACACGCCACGCCAGCAGCGATAGCAGCAAACGGGTTGGTACCAGAAGAACCGCACAAACGCACGGTTGAAGTTGAGGCATTTTGTTCGTGATCAGCATGCAGGATAAAAATACGGTCCAACGCACGTTCTACTACATCGTTAACCACATAAGGCTCGCACGGTGTGGCAAACATCATGCGCAAGAAATTGCCCGTGTAACTCAAATCATTCTGCGGGTAGATATAGGGCTGACCAACCGTATATTTGTAGGCCATCGCCACTAGCGTAGGCATTTTGGCGATCAGACGAATAGCAGAAATATGCCGATGGCGCTCGTTGGTGATGTCAGTGGAGTCATGGTAGAACGCTGACATACCTCCAACTAACCCAGTCAACACAGCCATGGGGTGAGCGTCGCGACGGAAGCCACGCATAAAGAACTGCATCTGTTCATTGACCATGGTGTGCAACGTCACCTGCCGATCAAAGTCGGCTTTTTGCTCTGGCGTTGGCAACTCACCGTTTAGGATCAGGTAGCAGACTTCCATGAAGTCGCAATTCACCGCCAACTGCTCAATGGGATAACCTCGATAGAGCAACTCACCCTTGTCGCCGTCAATGTACGTAATCGAAGACTGGCAAGATGCGGTAGACATGAAGCCTGGGTCATAGGTGAACATCCCTGTTTCACCGTACAACTTACGGATATCGATAACGTCAGGGCCTACCGAGCCTTGGTAGACCGGCAAATCCACCGAGGGCGCACCATTTGAGAACGACAGCGTCGCCTTGTTGTCAGAAAGTTTCATTCAATATTTCCTCGTTTCACACGAGGTTCACGCTGCACGAAGCCTAATCAGCACATCGCGAACCTCTGAGCAGTCAAGCGAGCCCTCAGGCTCCTTGCGCGACAGTAGTATGTCCAGCAGGTCGTTATCACCCAATGCAAGCAATTTTGCTAGCCCATCGATATCCTCATTCGACAGGTTAGCTTCGTTGGCATCCAGAAAACGCGTAATGATAAGGTCGTTTTCTAAAAGCCCCCGGCGTGCGCGCCAGCGCAACCGGGTTCGCTCGAGATCAGTTAATTCACCCATTGTTCGTCAGACTCAACTATACCGTGCGGCGTACAAGCATTTCCTTGATCTTGCCAATCGCCTTGGTAGGGTTCAAACCCTTGGGACAGACATCCACACAGTTCATAATGGTGTGACAACGGAAGAGTCGATACGGATCCTCAAGGTTGTCAAGCCGCTCGGCAGTAGCTTGATCACGACTATCGGCAATGAACCGATAAGCCTGCAACAAACCTGCTGGCCCCACGAACTTATCTGGATTCCACCAAAATGATGGGCACGATGTCGAACAACAGGCGCACAAAATGCACTCGTATAAACCATTGAGCTCCTCACGAGCTTCAGGCGACTGCAAGCGCTCCTTCTCAGGCGGCGGTGTGTCGTTGATCAGGTAGGGCTTGATCGAGTGATACTGGTTAAAGAAGTGCGTCATATCAACGATCAGGTCGCGAATCACCGGCAGGCCTGGCAAGGGGCGCAAGACGATAGGCTCTTTGAGTTCGCGCAGATTGGTCGTGCAGGCCAGCCCATTCTTGCCATTGATGTTCATGGCGTCTGAGCCACAAACACCCTCTCGACATGAACGACGTAATGCCAAACTGTCATCTACGTCACTCTTGATGCGAATCAGCGCATCGAGCAACATCTTGTCGGTTGGCTGCAGCTCAACTTCTAGCTTTTGCATATAAGGACGATCGTCTTTGTCCGGATCGTAACGATAGATTTCGAATTTCACGATGCGTTTTGTGCTCATGATGTCATCCCTGATTCATCAGAAAGTACGGGTTTTGGGTGGGAAAGACTCAACCGTCAGCGGTTTCATTTGAACCGGCTTGTAGTCAAGCTTATTACCTTCCGAATACCAAAGCGTATGTTTGATCCACTCTTCGTCGTTGCGCTCGGGGAAATCATCGAGGGCATGCGCCCCACGACTTTCTTTACGAGCAGCTGCCGAATGAATGGTGGCGCGAGCCACGTCAATCATGTTTTGCAACTCAAGCGCCTCGATGCGAGCAGTGTTAAAGACCTTGGACTTGTCTTGGTAAGCTACATTAGCGACCTGATGAGCCAGATCATCGATAAGATTGCAACCCTCATTGAGCATGTCTAATGTACGGAACACACCACAGTGCTTTTGCATTGTGTGGCGAATTGCATTACCGACGTCCTGAGTTTTTTCGCCAGCCGTACGTGACTCAAGTTCATCGAAACGAGCCAACGATTTATCAACGGACTCCTGTGGCAGCGGTTGATGAGCATGCTGGCGTTCGAGATGCGCCTCAACGATGTGATTGCCAGCGGCACGGCCAAACACGATCAAGTCAAGCAGCGAGTTTGTTCCCAAGCGGTTGGCACCGTGAACAGACACAGCGGCAACTTCGCCAATCGCGTACAGGCCATTAACGACCTTTGACTCACCGTTCTCCCAAGAAACGACTTGACCATGATAATTTGCAGGCACGCCACCCATCTGGTAGTGAATGGTGGGCACAACAGGAATGGGTTCGCGAATTGGATCAACGTTGGCAAACTTGATCGCGATCTCACGGATCGAAGGCAAGCGCTTGTTGATCGTGTCGGCACCAAGGTGATCAAGTTTCAGAACAACGTAGCTGCCGTCTGGCCCACAACCACGGCCCTCCTTGATTTCCTGATCCATACAACGAGATACAAAATCACGCGGAGCCAAATCTTTGAGGGTCGGCGCATAACGCTCCATGAAGCGCTCACCGTCTTTGTTCAGCAAAATCCCGCCCTCGCCTCGCACCCCTTCAGTAACAAGCACGCCGGCGCCGGCAACACCTGTCGGATGAAACTGCCAGAACTCCATGTCCTGCAATGCAATACCGGCCCGGGCTGCCATTCCCATCCCGTCACCGGTATTGATGAAAGCATTGGTTGATGCAGCCCAGATACGACCGGCACCACCAGTAGCTAGAACTGTCGTCTTGGCTTCAAGAATATAAATATCACCCGTTTCCATCTCCAGCGCAGTCACGCCAAGCACATCACCATCATCGTTGCGAATGAGGTCAAGTGCCATCCACTCAACGAAAAACTGCGTACGGGCAGCGACGTTGCGTTGGTAGAGCGTGTGAAGCAAGGCGTGACCCGTACGGTCAGCAGCAGCACAGGCCCGCTGAACAGGCTTTTCACCGAAGTTGGCCGTGTGACCGCCAAACGGGCGCTGATAGATGGTTCCATCAGGGTTACGATCAAACGGCATACCAAAATGCTCAAGCTCATAGACCGCATTCGGTGCTTCGCGACACATGAATTCAATGGCGTCCTGATCACCAAGCCAATCTGATCCCTTGACCGTGTCGTACATGTGCCAGTACCAGCTGTCCTCACTCATGTTACCTAGCGAGGCACCGATACCACCTTGAGCCGCCACGGTGTGCGAACGTGTCGGAAAAACTTTAGATAGCACCGCCACCGACAAACCCGCCTGGGCGAGCTGCAACGAACAGCGCATGCCGGATCCACCGGCGCCTACGACCACCACATCGAATTGACGGCGAGGCAAGGATTTAGCAATAGCCACCACGATTTAAGCCCCCCAAATAATGACAGCAAAGTAGATGAATGAACCCACCAACCACAGGATGGTTAACACCTGCAACGCCAGGCGAATACCGACCGGCTTGACGTAATCCATCCAAATATCTCGCACACCAATCCAGGCATGCCAAGACAGCGACAAAAAGGCCAAGGTGCCAAGCACCTGACCCATCGGAAAACCGCCAAGGCTAAAGGTAAACAGACCAACCCAGGCCTCGTAAGTAAATCCGGGCATCATCAAAATACCCACTAGCAAGATCAGCGTGTAGACGGCCAGGATGATGGCCGTGATGCGTTGGATCATGAAATCACCAACGCCGTAATGCGCGCCTACGACCAATCGCTTTGCACCAATTTTCTCCGGCATTGCCATGATTACCAAGCTCCGAACAGTTTGAGGGCGAAGACAAATGTCAGACCGAGGCTGACCCCGAATACAACACCTGCACTTTTCTGGGCTGAGTACTTATCAAGTCCATGATGTGAATCGAGCACTAAATAGCGTATGCCAGCACAGAAGTGGTGCAAGTAAGCCCAAATCAGCACTAGGAAAATGATTTTCACGATTGGGAAACCCGCCACCACGGCGAACGCCTGAAAACCCGAAGGCGACATACTCATGGCAAACAAGGGAAGGATCAAAACCGGCAACAGCAGAAACAGCAATGCGCCGCTGACCCTGTGCAGAATTGACAGCCTGCCCGCCAACGGCAGACGGTATTTGAGAATTTGCCCGACGCTAATGTTTCTGTACTGTGGGCGCGGTTTAGTTGCACTATCTGACATGCTGGCCTCTTTCATTCTTAAAACAAACAATAAATTCTTTTTTGCGTTGTTTGCGCTGACGGATACCGTATTTTCGCTGATTGGCGAGCTAGACTCAAATCGCCCCAAACTCCCCTCACACTCCCCCTACATCAACGTATTCCGATAAAAATACTGATCAGTCAGATAATGACCATACCGTAATTCTACAGCACGGTCGCCGTACGTGTAAGACACACGATCGACTCTAAGCAAGGGTTTGTGACGCTCAATTTTCATTAGCTCAGCAATATCCTCGGGCGCTGCCACCGCTCTCAATCGCTCATCCGCCCGGACCATGCTGACACCAAAGCGCGCCTCCAACAAACCGTATAAAGGACCCGTGTTTTCGGTGAGTACCGCCATGGTGAGCCCTCTGAACAGGGACGCTGGCAGGTAAATATCGTCAACGACCGTCGGCTGACCCCGAAAACTGAGCAACCTCCTGATGTAGATTAGCCCGTCACCACTTTTTAGCTCCAGAGCGGCGGCCGCCTCTGCGTTGGCCCTCACCTTGCGACACCACAGAATCTCGCTATCGGCCGGAACTGTCTCACCATCGCTAGGAGCAAGCCTTAGGAACCGAAAGCGCACGACAGGCTCACGATGTGTCGCAACAAATGTGCCCTTTCCCTGACGGCGTATAAGGATGTGTTCACCCGCAAGCTCATCGATTGCCTTGCGAACCGTTCCCTGGCTGACGTGAAAGCGTCTGGCCAAATCGAATTCACTCGGAATCATTTCGCCAGGCTTCCACTCCCCTTTTTCAAGGGCTTGCAACAGCAATTGTCGGATTTGCTGATACAGCGGACTGAATGCCGCCGTTTGTTCCCGCCTGACTGGCGCCTGGATAGGCGTTTGGGATTCGGTTAAGTCCATGTCGTAGGCGGCTAGAGAGTAAAAATCGCATTGTCCCACAGACCGCCGAGAAACACCAGCATTCTTATGTCTTATATAAGATATAAGACTATTGACGAATCGTGATTGAGGGATTACGATCTACGGGTTGCCCCTAATCCATGCAAGCAAAAGGGCTAAACTTGAAACGGTATTGACGCATCA
The DNA here is from genome assembly GCF_022811525.1 of Orrella daihaiensis. Classification (NCBI taxonomy): domain Bacteria; kingdom Pseudomonadati; phylum Pseudomonadota; class Betaproteobacteria; order Burkholderiales; family Alcaligenaceae; genus Orrella; species Orrella daihaiensis. Next base: position 1,940,080 of record NZ_CP063982.1, read on the forward strand.
ATGCAGTCATACAAGTTTCAACAGTCACCACGACGGAGATCGGATCATGACCAAACCTGCAATGCGTGTTGCAGTTACTGGCGCCGCCGGCCAAATCGGCTACGCCTTACTTTTTAGAATCGCTTCAGGAGAGATGCTCGGCAAAGACCAGCCAGTTATCCTCCAACTTCTTGAAATTCCCGATGAGAAAGCCCAAAACGCACTGAAAGGCGTGATGATGGAGCTTGATGATTGCGCGTTTCCTCTATTGCAGTCGATGTCGGCTCACAGCGACCCAAAAGAAGCATTCAAAGATGCAGACGTTGCATTGTTAGTTGGATCACGCCCGCGCGGGCCTGGCATGGAACGTAAAGATCTTCTAACCGTTAACGCGCAAATCTTCACGGTGCAAGGTAAAGCACTGAACGAAGCGGCAAGCCGTGATGTGAGAGTGCTCGTTGTCGGTAACCCGGCCAACACCAATGCGTACATCGCCATGAAATCAGCACCGGATCTGAAACCGGAAAACTTTACGGCCATGCTGCGCTTAGATCACAATCGTGCTTTGTCGCAATTAGCTGCCAAGCTTGGTCGCCCGGTCGCTGAAATACAAAAACTGGCTGTTTGGGGTAACCATTCGCCAACCATGTATCCCGACTACCGCTTCGCCACCATTGGCGGTCAAAGTGTCGCAAAGATCATCAATGACGATGCATGGAACCGTGATGTGTTTATCCCAACGGTCGGCAAGCGTGGTGCGGCCATCATCGAAGCACGCGGTCTATCCTCAGCGGCATCGGCAGCCAATGCTGCAATCGATCATATTCGCGATTGGGTAATGGGAACCGATGGCAAATGGGTCACCATGGGCGTTCCTTCAGACGGTTCCTACAGCATTCCCGAAGGCATTATGTACGGTGTGCCCGTCACCTGCGAGGGTGGCAAATATCATCGCGTGACTGGTCTGGAGATTGACGAGTTTTCGCGCGAGCGTATGGACTTGACACTGAAAGAACTACTCGAAGAGCGAGATGGTGTAGCCGACCTTTTGAAATAAGTTCTGGCGCAGGCCTGCTAGCGCAGGCCTTTTTTATCCCCCGCCCCACCCTGGAGACCAACATGTCACAACAACACTCTGCCGGCGCTCGTTTTCGCACCGCGCTAAAAGAAGAGTCCCCCCTTCAAATCATTGGTGCAATCAACGCCAATCATGCCTTGCTGGCCAAGCGCGCCGGCTACCGTGCCATTTATCTCTCGGGCGGCGGCGTTGCTGCCGGCTCACTTGGCTTGCCAGATCTTGGGATCAACACACTTGACGATGTACTGACCGATGTTCGGCGTATCACCGATGTTTGTGACGTGCCACTTGTGGTTGACATTGACACTGGCTTTGGCCCGTCGGCTTTCAATATTGCCCGCACCGTCAAGAGCCTGATTAAATTTGGAGCGGCCGCTTGTCATATTGAAGACCAGGTAGGTGCCAAGCGCTGCGGTCATCGCCCCGGCAAAGAGATCGTGACGACTGAGGAGATGCGAGATCGCGTCAAAGCAGCGGCAGATGCTCGTACAGACGAGAATTTCTACCTGATTGCACGCACCGACGCGATTGCTGTGCAGGGTGTGGATGCCGCGATCGAGCGTGCACTGGCCTGCGTTGAAGCTGGCGCCGACGCGATCTTCGCTGAAGCTGCATACGACTTGCCAACCTACGACAAGTTTGTCAAAGCCGTTGGTGTTCCAGTGCTTGCCAACATCACGGAATTTGGCAAGACGCCTCTATTTACCGTGGACGAGTTGCGCTCTGTGAACGTCGCGATGGTGCTCTACCCCCTTTCAGCATTTCGCGCCATGAATAAAGCTGCCGAGATGGTTTATGAGGCAATTCGCCGAGACGGCCATCAGAAAAATGTTGTTGACATGATGCAAACCCGCGATGAGTTGTACGACCGTATCGGATATCACGATTACGAGCAAAAACTTGATGCATTGTTTGCTCAATCCAAGTCTTAAATCTGAATTTGCAACAAGGAGTTACCCATGGCCACCACCCGTAAACCCGCAGCCAAGAAAACTGCAGAACAAGCGCCCGTTGCGCCTAAACCGAAGAAATCGGTCGCACTGTCTGGCGTCGTTGCTGGCAATACTGCTTTGTGCACCGTCGGTCGCACAGGCAATGACCTGCATTATCGTGGCTACGATATTCTGGATTTCGCCGATGTCTGTGAGTTTGAAGAAATTGCACATTTGTTGATTCATGGCAAGTTACCCAACAAGTCCGAACTCAGCGCTTACAAAGAAAAACTCAAGGCATTACGTGGTCTGCCAGCCCAACTGCAAGCGGCGCTCGAGGCTCTGCCTGCTGCAAGCCATCCGATGGATGTGATGCGTACAGCGACCTCAGTACTAGGTTGTGTTCTGCCCGAGAAAGATGACCACAACATTCCCGGTGCGCGCGATATTGCCGATCGATTGATGGCAAGCCTGGGATCAGCATTGCTTTACTGGTATCACTACAGTCACAATGGTCGCATCATTGATGTACAAACTGACGATGACAGCATTGGTGGCCATTTTCTTCATCTATTGCATGGCAAAAAGCCCGACCAAGAGTGGGTGCGGGCCATGCATACCTCGCTCATTTTGTATGCCGAACACGAATTCAACGCATCGACTTTCACCAGCCGGGTGATTGCGGGTACTGGCTCAGACATGTACTCGGCAATTACCGGCGGAATTGGTGCATTACGCGGCCCCAAACATGGTGGTGCTAACGAAGTCGCCTTCGAAGTGCAAAAACGCTATGAAACACCTGATGAGGCTGAGGCTGATATCCGCCGTCGAGTCGAGAACAAGGAAGTGGTCATCGGCTTTGGGCACCCGGTCTACACCATCGCTGATCCACGCAACAAAGTCATCAAGGCCGTTGCGCAGCGTTTATCTAAAAGCGCCAACAACATGAAGATGTACGACATTGCCGAGCGTCTCGAAAGTGTCATGTGGGACGTTAAAAAAATGTTCCCTAACCTTGATTGGTTCTCAGCGGTTTCTTACCACATGATGGGTGTACCAACTGCCATGTTCACCCCACTATTTGTGATCGCCCGCACTGCTGGCTGGTCCGCTCACATTATTGAGCAACGTGTGGACAACAAGATCATCCGTCCGACTGCTAATTACGTTGGACCTGAGAACTTGAAGTTCGTGCCGATCAATAGACGTAAGTAATCGCGCAACAGCCTGAGAGATCACGCTCAGGCTGTTGGCAAGAATTCTGACTGCCCAGACTGCCTTATTCGCCTTTCTTAGCGAGACTGCCATGAACACTGCGTACCGCAAAAAACTGCCCGGAACCAAGCTTGACTATTTTGACGCTCGCGAAGCGGTTGATGCGATCAAGCCTGGCGCATACGACAAACTGCCTTACACGTCGAGGGTACATGCGGAGAACTTGGTACGTCGTTGTGACCCATCGTTGCTGACCGACGCATTAAAGCAGCTCATTGAGCGCAAGCGAGATCTGGATTTCCCATGGTTTCCGGCTCGCGTCGTTTGCCATGATATTTTGGGACAAACGGCACTCGTTGACCTTGCCGGATTACGCGATGCCATCGCAGCCAAAGGTGGAGACCCGGCGAAAGTCAACCCGGTCGTGCCAACACAATTGATCGTTGATCACTCATTGGCTGTTGAATGTGGCGGCGATGATCCTGACGCCTTTGCTAAAAACCGTGCGATTGAAGACCGTCGAAATGAAGATCGCTTTCACTTCATAAACTGGACAAAAAAAGCATTCAAAAATGTAGACGTGATCCCCCCGGGTAACGGCATCATGCACCAGATCAATCTGGAACGCATGTCGCCTGTGATTCATTCCCGTGACGGTGTGGCATTTCCCGACACGCTCGTCGGAACCGACAGCCACACACCACACGTTGATGCCTTAGGTGTGATCGCAATCGGCGTGGGAGGCTTGGAAGCTGAGAGCGTCATGCTCGGACGCGCATCATGGATGCGTCTGCCCGATATCATTGGCGTCAAACTTATTGGCAAACTAAAACCGGGCATTACGGCAACCGATCTAGTGCTTGCCTTGACTGAGTTCTTGCGCAATCAAAAAGTTGTCTCCTCTTACCTTGAATTCTTTGGCGAGGGGGCAGCCAACCTCACACTTGGTGACCGCGCCACAATCTCAAACATGACCCCTGAGTACGGCGCAACAGCAGCCATGTTTACCATCGACCAGCAAACGATTGACTACTTGCGCCTGACCGGCCGCGAAGAACAGCAGGTGCAACTGGTAGAAACCTACGCCAAAGAGACAGGACTTTGGGCTAATGGCTTGGACACAGCCGAGTACGAACGCGTGCTCGAGTTTGATTTGTCATCTGTTGTCAGAAACATCGCAGGTCCCTCCAACCCTCATCGTCGGGTTGCCACCACTGATCTGGCTGCCAAAGGCATCTCCGGTAAAGTGGAAAACGAGCCAGGCTTGATGCCAGATGGCGCAGTGATCATCGCAGCCATTACAAGTTGCACCAACACCAGCAACCCACGTAACGTGATTGCAGCCGGCTTGTTGGCCCGCAATGCCAACGCGCGCGGACTGACTCGCAAACCTTGGGTTAAGAGCTCGCTAGCACCTGGATCCAAAGCAGTTGAACTCTACCTGCAAGAGTCGCATCTCTTGCCCGAACTGGAGAAACTCGGTTTTGGCATCGTGGCATTTGCCTGTACCACTTGCAACGGTATGAGCGGTGCACTTGACCCGAAAATTCAGCAAGAAATTATCGATCGTGATCTGTATGCCACAGCAGTGCTATCGGGCAACCGTAACTTTGATGGTCGTATTCACCCTTATGCGAAACAGGCATTCCTCGCATCCCCTCCCTTGGTGGTGGCCTATGCGATTGCGGGTACCATTCGCTTTGACATAGAAAAGGATGTGTTAGGCCTAGACAAAGAAGGCAAGCCTGTCACTCTCAAAGATATCTGGCCGACAGACGAAGAAATTGATGCCATCGTCAAGTCAAGCGTCAAGCCCGAGCAATTCCGTAAAGTCTACGAGCCTATGTTTGCTGCAACGGTTCAAAGCAGCGAGAAAATTAGCCCGCTCTACGAGTGGCGCGCCCAAAGCACGTACATCCGTCGCCCACCCTACTGGGAAGGCGCACTGGCCGGCGAACGGACCTTGAAAGGTATGCGACCTCTGGCAGTGCTTGGCGACAACATCACGACTGATCACTTATCACCGTCGAATGCTATTTTGGCCAGTAGCGCAGCTGGCGAATACCTCGCCAAGATGGGCTTGCCAGAAGAAGACTTCAACTCGTATGCCACGCACCGGGGCGACCACCTGACTGCCCAACGCGCCACGTTTGCCAATCCCAAGTTGCTAAACGAGATGGTGCTAGAGAACGGTGAAATCAAACAAGGATCACTGGCTCGCATCGAACCAGAAGGCAAGGTCACTCGTATGTGGGAAGCGATCGAGACCTACATGAACCGCAAGCAGCCTCTGATCATCGTGGCTGGCGCTGACTACGGTCAAGGCTCTTCACGTGACTGGGCAGCCAAGGGGGTTCGCCTGGCTGGTGTTGAGGCGATTGTGGCTGAAGGGTTTGAGCGTATTCACCGCACCAACTTGGTGGGCATGGGTGTACTGCCGCTTGAATTTAAAGCCGGCACAACGCGCAAGACGCTAAACATTGATGGCACCGAAACGTTTGATGTGATTGGCGAGCATACGCCGCGTGCAACGCTAACTTTGGTGATTCACCGTAAAGACGGGCAAACGATTGAAGTGCCTGTGACATGCCGCCTCGATACAGCCGAGGAAGTCTCTATCTATAAAGCTGGCGGTGTATTACAGCGCTTTGCCCAGGACTTTTTAGAGTCCGAAGCTGCATAATGACCTCACAACTGGCAACACCAGCTGTGAGGTCAGTACTGATCTGTAATGATTCAAACAGCAGTTGAAAATTTAAACCAAGTTCTGATGAGTAACTGCCATGGCATACGCACCGCAAATAAAAGTCCCAGCAACCTACATTCGGGGTGGCACCAGCAAAGGTGTTTTTTTTAAGCTTGACGATATGCCCGAAGCAGCGCAAGTCCCTGGCCTTGCCCGAGACGCCTTGTTGATGCGCGTGATAGGAAGTCCTGACCCGTACGGCAAGCAAATCGACGGCATGGGTGGTGCGACATCTAGCACCAGCAAGACCGTGATCGTCTCCAAAAGCAGCAGACCAGATCATGACCTTGATTATCTGTTTGGCCAGGTATCAATCGACAAAGCTTTTGTAGACTGGAGTGGTAACTGTGGCAACTTGTCTGCCGCTGTTGGGCCTTTTGGCATTGCCAGTGGTCTCGTAGACTCCAGTCGCGTCCCAGAAAATGGCATTGCAACCGTGCGCATTTGGCAGGCCAATATCAACAAAACCATCATTGCCCACGTGCCGATGACGAATGGTCAAGTGCAGGAAACCGGTGACTTCGAACTCGATGGCGTGACATTCCCTGCCGCTGAAATTCAGCTCGAGTTCATGGATCCGGCGGCAGAGGAGGAAGGCGTCGGTGGTGCAATGTTTCCGACTGGCAATCTTGTCGACGATCTAGAGGTGCCAGGAGTAGGCACTTTCAAGGCAACCATGATCAATGCCGGCATACCCACGATTTTCTTGAACGCGGAAGAAATTGGCTACAAAGGGACAGAGCTGCAGGACGACATTAACAATGACACCAAAGCTCTGGCGATGTTTGAAACGATCCGCGCACATGGCGCCGTGAGGATGGGTTTGATTCATCACATCGAAGAGGCTGCCAAACGACAACACACACCCAAAGTTGCCTTTGTCGCCAAACCGATTGACTACGTGTCCTCAAGCGGCAAGGCAGTCAAAGCTGCGGATATTGATCTGCTCGTGCGCGCACTTTCAATGGGCAAACTTCACCACGCGATGATGGGCACGGCCGCTGTGGCCATTGGTACCGCTGCAGCCATTCCGGGCACTCTGGTCAATCTCGCCGCTGGCGGTGGCAAGCTGGATGCAGTGCGGTTTGGGCACCCATCAGGAACGCTCCGTGTTGGTGCCCAAGCCGAACAAGTCGATGGTGACTGGCAAGTCAAAAAAGCCATCATGAGCCGAAGTGCGCGCGTGCTGATGGAGGGCTGGGTACGGATACCTGGGGACATCGCAACATTTGCTTGAACTGGAACACACATGACACATCCAATCAAACATGAAGTTCAAAAACAGCGATTTACAACCACGGTTGATGATCACTTGTGCGTGCTCGAGTATGAACTGACAGATTCGAGCATGACCATCACCCATACCCGTGTACCTGAGGCTGTTGGCGGCAAGGGTATTGCGGCTAGCCTGACACAGGTAGCGCTTGACACTGCCCGCAGCAACAAATGGCGCGTGGTTCCGCGCTGTTCCTACGCTGCGGTTTACATAAAACGCCATCCTGAGTATGTTGATCTAACCACCTAAGAAGCATCCTTGGTCTTATGTCTTATATAAGACATTTGCCCTTAACCGTTTCGTAGACTTAAAATTGTTGTTGAAGATCCTTTTCATTTCCTTACTTTCATAAGGCCAGACCCATGCTAGAAGCCTACCGTGAACATGTCACTGAGCGTGCCAAGCTCGGCATTCCCGCCCTGCCCCTGACCGCCGAACAAACCGCTGCCCTGATTGAACTGCTTAAAAACCCGCCCAAGGGCGAAGAGGCATTTTTGCTTGAACTCTTTACCCAGCGCGTACCAGCCGGCGTGGACGACGCCGCTAAAGTTAAGGCATCCTATTTGGCTGCTGTTGCACTCGGTAAAGAAAAGTGCCCCCTGATTTCTCGGGTCCAGGCCACTGAAATCTTGGGCACCATGCTCGGTGGTTACAACATCTCAGCGCTGATCGAAGTGCTCGATGACGCCGAGGTCGGTAAAACCGCTGCTAACGCTTTGAAAAAAACCCTGCTCATGTTTGACGCTTTCCATGACGTCAAGGACAAAGCCGATAAAGGCAGTGTGAACGCCAAGGAAGTACTGCAAAGCTGGGCCGACGCCGAGTGGTTTACTAGCCGCCCTGAGGTGCCAGAAAGCATGAAGCTGACCGTCTTCAAGGTGTCCGGTGAAACCAATACCGATGACCTGTCACCAGCCCCCGACGCATGGACGCGCCCAGATATTCCTCTTCATGCGCTAGCCATGCTTAAAAATCCGCGCCCAGGCATCGAGCCAGACGAGCCCGGTAAAACAGGCCCTATCAAACTGATTAATGAATTGAAGGCCAAAGGTAATCTCGTGGCCTATGTTGGTGACGTGGTCGGCACCGGTTCTTCTCGCAAATCAGCAACTAACTCCGTGCTGTGGTTCACCGGCCAGGACATCCCAAATGTACCCAACAAACGTTTTGGTGGGGTATGCTTGGGCGGCAAGATTGCCCCGATTTTCTATAACACGATGGAAGACGCTGGCGCCCTGCCGATCGAACTAGATGTCTCCAAGATGGAAATGGGCGATGAAATCGAATTACGTCCCTATGAAGGTAAAGCACTGAAGAACGGTGAGGTGATCGCCGAGTTCTCACTAAAGTCTGATGTCTTGCTCGATGAAGTGCGCGCGGGTGGTCGGATTCCGTTGATCATTGGTCGTGGTCTGACCGCCAAGGCGCGTGAAGCCTTGGGCCTAGGTCCATCAGATGCGTTTCGTCTCCCACACAACCCGGCAGACAGTGGTAAGGGCTACACCCTGGCACAGAAAATGGTTGGCCGCGCCTGTGGCTTGCCCGAGGGTAAAGGTGTTCGTCCGGGAACCTACTGCGAGCCCCGCATGACCTCGGTAGGTAGCCAAGATACGACAGGTCCGATGACCCGTGACGAACTCAAAGACCTTGCTTGTCTGGGCTTTTCAGCTGATCTGGTGATGCAGTCTTTCTGCCATACAGCCGCCTACCCCAAGCCGGTAGACGTTAAAACCCATCACACATTGCCGCAGTTCATCAGCACACGTGGCGGTATTTCACTGCGTCCGGGTGACGGCGTGATTCACTCGTGGCTAAATCGCATGTTGCTGCCTGATACCGTTGGCACTGGTGGTGATTCACACACCCGCTTCCCGATCGGCATTAGCTTCCCAGCTGGATCAGGTCTGGTGGCTTTTGCTGCAGCGACCGGCGTCATGCCCCTGGACATGCCGGAATCAGTGCTCGTACGCTTTAAGGGCAAGATGCAGCCCGGTGTGACCTTGCGTGATCTGGTCAATGCCATTCCCTTCTACGCCATCAAAAATGGCCTACTGACGGTTGAAAAACAAGGTAAGAAAAATATTTTCTCTGGCCGAATTCTGGAAATTGAAGGCTTGCCAGACTTGAAAGTTGAACAAGCATTCGAGCTCTCAGATGCCTCGGCTGAACGTTCGGCTGCCGGTTGCACAGTGCATCTGAACAAAGAACCCATCATTGAGTACTTGCAAAGCAATATTGTGATGCTCAAGTGGATGATCGCCAACGGCTACGAAGACGAGCGCAGCATGGCTCGCAGGATCAAGGCCATGGAGGCATGGCTGGCTGACCCGCAACTTATGAAAGCCGATGCGGATGCCGAGTACGCTGCAGTAATTGAGATCGATCTGGCTGAGATCGTCGAACCCATCGTTGCATGCCCGAATGACCCCGATGACGTCAAGACGCTGTCTGATGTCGCTGGTGCCAAGATCGACGAAGTGTTTATTGGCAGTTGCATGACCAATATTGGCCACTTCCGTGCTGCCTCCAAGCTGCTCGAAGGCAAGCGCGACATTCCGGTCAAACTTTGGGTAGCCCCACCCACCAAGATGGATGCCCAGCAGCTGACTGAAGAAGGTCACTATGGCGTCTTCGGTACTGCGGGTGCTCGCACCGAAATGCCAGGTTGCTCGCTTTGCATGGGCAATCAGGCTCAGGTGCGCGAGGGTGCAACCGTCATGTCAACGAGCACGCGTAACTTCCCCAATCGTCTGGGCAAAAACACTAACGTGTACTTAGGCTCAGCGGAATTGGCCGCCATTTGCTCGCGTCTGGGCAAAATCCCGACACGCGAGGAGTACATGGCTGACATCGGGGTGATTAACGAAAATGGCGACCAAATTTACCGCTACTTGAACTTCGATCAAATCGAGGACTACAAGGACGTGGCAGATGCTGTGAATGTATAAGCCAGCCAACTCTCCCGACTAATAATAAGGAGTTGGGAATGTGGTGACAAACCGCCTGCTTGACAGGCGGTTTTTTATTTTTTTGCAGATGCCAACAGGGGGACTATTCACGCAAACGTAAGGCTGATATATGCTTAGAGAACCACTTTGCGGAGGCCCCAAATCATGGCACAAGATCCCTTCAAAACCCTAACGCCTTTCAAGATTGGCAATAAATCTGCCAACCTGTATTCCCTGCCTGCGCTTGGCCAATCACTCGGAATTGACGTTGCCAAGTTGCCAGTTTCGATTCGGATCGTGCTCGAGTCAGTGCTACGGAACTGTGATGGAAAAAAAGTCACAGAGAACCATGTCAGAGAACTCGCTAACTGGCAACCCAACACCAAACGGGAAGACGAAATTCCGTTTGTGGTGGCCCGCGTCGTGTTGCAAGACTTCACTGGTGTCCCTCTTCTTGCAGACCTAGCTGCCATGCGTGATGTCGCTGGCAAAATGGGTCGCTCACCGAAATCAATTGAACCGCTTGTGCCTGTTGATCTCGTCGTAGATCACTCGGTCATGATTGATTACTTCGGCACCAAAGATGCGCTTGATCTGAACATGAAAGTGGAGTTCTCGCGTAATCAGGAACGCTACCAGTTCATGAAATGGGGTATGCAAGCATTCGATACCTTTGGCGTGGTGCCGCCCGGATTTGGCATCGTGCATCAGGTCAACCTCGAGTATTTGGCCCGCGGTGTACACCACGACAAAAAGTCAAACGTCTATTACCCCGACACCTTGGTAGGCACCGATAGTCACACCACTATGATTAATGGCATTGGCGTGGTCGGCTGGGGCGTAGGTGGCATCGAAGCCGAAGCCGGGATGCTCGGCCAGCCCGTGTATTTCTTGACGCCAGACGTGGTGGGTGTTGAACTGACCGGGCAATTGCGTGGGGGAGTAACTGCCACGGATCTCGTGCTCACCATCACAGAGATGCTGCGCAAAGAAAAAGTAGTTGGCAAGTTCGTGGAGTTTTGTGGTGCTGGCACCGCAAGTTTGTCGGTAACTGACCGAGCCACGATTGGCAATATGGCTCCCGAGTATGGCGCCACCATGGGATTTTTCCCGGTTGATGAAAAAACCATTGAGTATTTCCGTGGCACGGGTCGCTCACAAGCGGAAATCGCAGCCTTCGAATCCTATTTCAAAGCGCAGGGCATGTTTGGTGTTCCCCACGGCAAGGATATCAACTACACCAAACTGCTCAAGCTGGATTTATCCAAAGTAGCACCGTCACTGGCTGGCCCCAAGCGCCCCCAGGATCGCATCGAAATTGGCGATGTCGCCAAAACGTTCGACACCTTGTTCGCCAAGCCAGTGGCACAAAACGGCTTTAACCAACCCAAGGATAAACTTGAAAAAACGTTCACCACCTCGACTGGCACTGAGCTTCACAATGGTGACATCCTGATTGCTGCGATTACTTCGTGCACCAACACCTCCAATCCTAGCGTCATGCTGGCGGCTGGCCTGGTGGCCAAGAAAGCGGTACAAGCTGGCTTGACCGTACCGTCATACGTCAAGACCTCATTGGCGCCTGGATCTCGTGTGGTCACTGAGTACCTTAAAAAAGCCAAGCTCCTGCCTTATCTGGAAAAACTGGGCTTCGATGTCGCTGCATACGGCTGCACCACTTGTATCGGTAATGCCGGCGATCTGGCTGTCGATATCAATGAAACCATCATCGATAATGATCTGATTTGCTCAGCGGTGCTCTCTGGCAACCGTAACTTCGAAGCGCGGATACATCCCAATATCAAAGCAAACTTCCTGGCGTCTCCCCCGCTGGTGGTGGCGTATGCGCTGGCTGGCACCATTCGCCGCGATCTCATGACCGAGCCGGTAGGCAAAGGCAAAAATGGTGACGTTTACATCGGTGATATCTGGCCCACGTCTGAGGAGATTAATGAGTTAATGAAGTTCGCGCTAGACGCCAATGTGTTTCGCAGCAATTACGCCAACGTCAAGAACAATCCAGGTAAGCTCTGGGAACAAATCACGGGCGTCAAGGGCGAGCTCTACAACTGGCCAAGCTCGACCTATATCGCTGAGCCGCCATTCTTTGAAGGCTTTACCATGCAGCCAGCCTCAGTGCCTGCGGTCCGTGGCGCACGCGCACTTGGCGTGTTTGGTGATTCGGTAACGACCGACCATATCTCGCCTGCTGGTTCGATTAAAGAAACCTCACCTGCAGGCCAATGGCTTTTGGCGCATCACGTGAAAAAACCGGATTTCAATAGCTATGGCTCACGCCGTGGTAACCATGAAATCATGATGCGCGGCACCTTCGCCAACGTACGCATTAAGAACCTCATGATCCCACCGCGCCCAGATGGCAGTCGCTTTGAAGGTGGCGAAACATTGTTTCAGCCATCCGGTGAGCAAATGTCGATCTACGACGCTGCCATGGCCTATCAAAAAGCCGGGGTGCCTACCGTTGTTTTTGGTGGCGAGGAATATGGCACGGGCTCATCGCGCGACTGGGCAGCCAAAGGCACCATGCTCTTGGGTATCAAAGCTGTCATTGCACGAAGCTTTGAGCGTATCCACCGAAGTAATTTGGTGGGCATGGGCGTGTTGCCACTGCAATTCAAAGGCAACGATAGCGTGGACTCTTTAGGGATTACGGGCAAAGAGATCTATGACATTGAAGGTCTCGAGGCTGGTATCACGCCTCAGCAAGATGTCACATTGGTCATTCATCGAGACAACGGCAAGACCGATCGTGTCAAGGTGTTGTTGCGCATCGATACGCCAATTGAGGTTGACTACTATCAGCACGGCGGTATTTTGCCGTACGTATTAAGGGATTTGCTGGCGGCTTAATTCCGACTTGCGCATCCCGAACCACATCGGCAGCACAATTTGTGCTGCCGATGTGGTTTGAGGGCAGTGCCTCCAGCAACACCAGTCGCTTTTATCAAGACAGCAGTGATCCCATGTCGCGCCAGCTATGCACATCCACGCCCTCTCGCTTGTAACTTTCCGAGCCACCGTATACCAAATGACTTATGCCCGACTTGGTGCCACTGATTGCCTGCCATTTCTTGAGCCCAGTCAACCAGTCTGAAGCGAACGTGCAGCCAGACTTAACCTCAAATGGAACTAGCCGATCAGCCGTTTCAAACAAGACATCAATCTCGTGCCCACCGCTGTCACGCCAAAAATAAAGGTCAGCAGTAGCGCCTTGATTGAGACGCTGTTTGTGCAGCTCGGCAACCACCCACGTTTCAAACAACGCTCCACGCGCAGCATGGGTCATCAATGTTTGGGCATCCCGAATGCCTAATAGCCAACTGGCCAACCCAGCGTCCAGGAAATAGAGCTTGGGCGACTTGACCATGCGCTTGCCGAAGTTCTGGTGATGCGGCCGAAGCAGTGTGATGATGTAGCTAGCTTGTAGAACTGTTAGCCATTGCTTGGCTGCCGAGGCACTAATGCCACAGTCAGCGGCCAACGAGACAACGTTCAAAAGCTGACCCGTACGAGCCGCACACATTCTAACGAATGTCTGAAAACTGCCGAGGTCTCTTACTGCGATCAGCTGCCGAACATCACGTTCGACGTAAGTCGCGATGTAATTCGTAAACCAGTCTTCAGGTGAAATATCACGCACGTACAAAGCGGGATAGCCACCACGTAACAATAACTCACCAAGCGACGAGGGCAATTTATCTACCGCTCGAATTTCGCCCAAGCTTAACGGCAGCAACTCCACCCGGCCCACCCTACCTGCTAAAGACTGCGAAATCGATGCCACGAGTTCAAATTGCGCTGAGCCCGTAATCACGAAATCACCCATCAACTGTCGTTCATCGACCACACCCTGCAACCAGGACAATAGCTCCGGGCACCGCTGAATCTCATCGATCACAGCGCCTTGGACTCCAAACCGAGCCAAAAACCGTTTGGGATCTTGCGTTGCGAATTCCCGCTCATCGGGATTTTCAAGCGAGACATACGGTTTGTTTGAGAATACAGCGCGCGCTAATGTCGTCTTGCCGGACTGACGCGGGCCAGTCACCGCAACCACGGGAAACCCTCTGGCCAGACGCTCGACGGTGATTTGGGCTTGACGCGGAATCATTTATGAAAATCCACTTTTGAAAAACGAATTTGCACAAATTACCATAAATTCTTTAAAAATTAATAACTTGTGAGTGAAAATTCTTTCTAACAAACAACATATCAGTCGATGTAGGGCCTAACTCACCAACATCACCAAGCCACTGGTCAAACCAAACAGCACCACAAACAGCACCGCTGCCAATGCGAGAACACGAGGGCCTGCTGCCCTCATCTGAGCAAACCGGGTCTCAATGCCCAACGCTGTCATTGCCATGGTCAGCAAGAAAATATCAAATGCACGCAGCATTTCAAGAGTCGATTCAGGGATAACACCAAGGGAGTTAACGATCGCAAATATCAGAAACCAGATCGCAAACCACGGCACAGGCAGCTTTGCCTTGTTGCCTGTGAGGGAAGCATCGCGGCGTTGTAACCACAGGCCAATGACCAATAACAGTGGTACGAGTAGCGCTACGCGAGTCATTTTTACAATGGTGGCTACTTCGGTAGTGGCTGGATCGATGTTGCTGGCTGCCGCCACAACTTGCGCCACCTCATGAATGCTGCCACCTAGAAATATACCTAGCGCGGTGCCATCAAATGGTAACCAACCAACACCATAGAGCACGGGGTACAGGAACATAGAGATCGTGCCAAACAGTACCACTGTAGCCACCGCCACCGCGCTCTTGTGTGGCACTGAACGTAGCGTGGATTCAAATGCCAGCACCGCGGCGGCACCACAAATGGCGCTACCTGCCGCTGTCAGCATGGCTGTATCACGATCGAGTCGTAGCCAACGCGTGCCCAGCCAAGTCCCCAATCCCAGCACCCCAACGGCCACACCGATAGACACCACAACTCCCGGCGCTCCGACATCAATAATTTGCTGAATGCTGATGTTCAGGCCGTAGAGGGCAACAGCGATGCGCAACAGCCGTCTGGCCGCGAAATGAACACCAACCCCCCATTCAGCTGGCATGGTGCCACGCAGCAGATTGCCGTAAAGCATCCCGCAGACGATCCCAAGCACTAACGGGCTAATACTCAGCGCCTTAATCGGTGCAAGCTGCGCTAACTGAAACACGGCAAAAGCCATCAACCCGACAAACAGCAAACCATTTCCTCGGTCGCGCCAGATGGTCTCAGAAGTCGTTGCTACGGTGTTCACGTGAAGAGCCTTGAGTAAATAACTTTGAAACACGAAGTCTAATCAAGCGCATCACATCTGAAAATCTGTTAATTTCTATATAAAGTATCAGTTTTAATTATATTTATCTTTATTTTCAACAAACCAGCAGCCAGCCACTCATGACACCTGACCAACTGATTACATTTAGCGTGGTGGCTGAATACGGCAACATCAGCCGGGCAGCACGGGCGCTGCATCTATCTCAACCAGCGGTCTCCGGACAACTGCAAGCGCTGCAACAATCGTTTGGCGAGTCGCTTTATCGTCGCCATGGCCGCGGAATTGCCTTGACCTCAGCGGGTCAGCGATTGCTATTGCCAGCCAATCGCTTACGCGCAGCCATGGAAGAAGCCTTCGACGCTCGCAAAGCCAATCAGACACTGGCTGCCGGCACCTTGCGCATAGGTGCTAGCACTACCCCGGCAAGTTACCTTTTGCCGGAGATCGTCGCCCAGTTCAAACGTGCTTATCCTGGCATCAACGTTCAGATGATCACGGGTAATACAGGAGAAATCATCGCCAAGCTGACAGAACTCGATGTGGCAGTGCTCGAAGGTGAGTTAAGTCCGGATACGCTTAATCAATGCAACGTGCAACCATGGACCACCGACGAAGTGGTTGCAATCCTGCCACCGTCTCACCCACTGGCAAAACGCAAGTCATTAGATCTAAATGAATTGGCTACGCAATCACTGATCATGCGTGAGGACGGTTCAGGCGTGCGAAACCTGGTGATCAAAGCATTTGCCAGTCAGAATCTCGCCATCTCAGGCTATCTCGAACTTGCAGGTGTCGAAGGCATCAAACAAGCCGTCAGGGCTGGTCTCGGAGTAGGTTTTGTCTCCCAACTGTCGCTCGGACACGAAGACGGCACACTTGTAGGCATACCGGTCAATGAGGGACTCACACGTTCAATTCGGATTGTCTTGCCTATTAGGGGCAAACCGTCAAAAGTCACTCAAGCCTTTATGCTCGCCATGCAAAGACCAAGCTAAAATACTCGGCTAGTTATTTGAACTCTCGACCATGCCCAAAAAGTCCCCCAGATCGTCTCTGTCAATCGCCACTAGCCATTTGATCGCCACCGTACACGCTTCGATGTCGTCCACAAGTCGCTATGAGGATCGTTATTGGGAGTCCGAGATTGGTGCGCTAGTGCGCAAGCATCTAGCTGCCGCAGAGGATGACATCATTGAAACGGCCCTATATCAACTGACCAATAAAGATCCTGATGAGGCAGACGAGTTGTTCGAACATGTGCAAGCAGCATGCCAATACACAGAGTTCGATCTTGATGGGAAACCGTGGCAAGCTATTCTTCTGACGAGCGCATGCGCTATCTGGACGCGTTATCAACTACCTCAAGTCAAGATGACCGACGCCGTCCTGGCCCAATTTTTACAGGGCCTCAAGCTCACTGTGCTCACACCAGACGTAAAGATCGCCTCAGTACCGCAGTTATTGGGTATCGATGAAATGCCGCGCTCATTTAGCCAGACGTATGATTGGCTTAACAAACTTGCCAATCGAGCTGTGGGCAAACGCTCGGCATTACCGAAAACCATCACCGTTGAGCCTAACCCGGCCTTATTGGTCGATACCCGTCACCTGGTGCTCGCAGTGGCAGTTCCCAAAGGTCATGCGATATTTCGCTGGCAAGCTGATCCCACTATCAGCCATGAGGACTGCCTTTTAGCCTGGACCAAGCACATAACACCTGTCTTGACGAATTTGTTGCCAGGCTGTCAGTTTCATGCCCTACTGCCGCAGGCTTACCACAGCAGCATTGAGCTATCAGAGCAACACATGCGATTGATTGCCATCATTTCGGCAACCGAGTGGCTACAAAGTACGCTTAATCTCAAATCAGGAGAGCTGCGAGCAACGATAGCGGCAGTGGGGGAACATGGCGTGCAAGAATATCGCGTGGGCTATCATCGAGGCCGAGAGCGAGATGTTATTTACGGCACGATCTGGCCGCTGTTTGATAATCCCGAGTCGATAGAAAACGGGTCAATTGTTGACGCCGTGGATGAAATCGCCGCTATTCTCAAAGACTGTGGGGTTGATCATATCAAGCGCATTCCAGGTGTTTTACTGCCCGAGACATGCGAGGACTGTGGTGCCCCATTATTTCCGAATCCAGACGGAGAATTGGTGCATGTCGATCTGCCGCAGGAGGCATTTGACGCACCTCAGCGATTTCATTGAATACGGACAACCGTCAGCACAGCACACGACTCCCGATGGTATCGGCTGATTTGTTCTGCCGCGTTGTCGATAACCTTGGCGACATTGGCGTGATGTGGCGACTAGCGCGTCAATTAACCAAAGAAAAAAACTGGCACATACGATTATGGGTAGATCGGCTGGAGAGTTTTCAAGAAATCGAACCCGCCATAAACCCGAGCGTGCCCACTCAAATCTGCCAGGATATCCAAATATGTCTTTGGATGGACGACTGGCAACCAACGCCACCACGTCAGGTGGCAATCGCAGGATTTTCTTGTGAATTGCCAGATGATTACATCCGGCAATTAGCTACCACTGCCGAACCGATCTGGCTGCAACTAGAGTACCTAAGCGCGCAAGACTGGGTTAGCTCATTTCATGGGTTGCACTCCAAGCGCAACGATTCGCTTAGACCCGTATTTTTCTTTCCCGGATTTCATGACAACACCGGCGGCCTCATTCGCGAGCATGGGCTGATCGAGCAACGAAACCGGTGGGTCGCGACACAGGACAAACAAGCATGGCTGGCCAGCCTCGGGATTAGCATTCCAAACAACGCAAGGCTGATATCGTTTTTTGCGTACCCTCATGCCCCAATGCACAGTTTGATTGAGCAATTAAGACAGACTCGCCAACGATTTCATCTATTGGTGCCATCAAATCTACCCTCATTAAACAATTCATCACAAGGCAACTCACCTAACGAGCAGGTTTCCTGGCAAGCAATCAAGTTTATGCAACAAGAGAACTACGACAAACTGTTGTGGTCATGTGACTTGAATTTCGTGCGGGGCGAAGATTCGTTTGTACGTGCCATCTGGGCAGGCAAACCACTGTTCTGGCAGATCTACCCACAGAAAGACGGTGCGCATCATCCCAAGCTTGATGCGTGGTTAAAACTAGCAGGCCTCGCAGACCCGATTGGACAGGCCATGCACGAGTGGGCTGATGGCCTGCTCAAAACCGACCTGAGCGCCTCATTAGCTAACCAAGGTTGGCAAGACTGGGAGCATGCGAGCAAAAGATTAAGCGACAGTCTGGAAACACAAGCCGATTTAGCCACTCGACTCGATAACTGGGTGAGGACCCAAAGTGGCACAGCGAATCGGTTATGATCTAGGGTTTATCACTATCGTGCGCTGCAACATTCGAGCAGACGCGCGCAGATGGAGTCTCTAGTCATGAAAACAGCGCAGGAACTGCGTGTCGGCAACGTGGTCATCATCGATGGTCAAGCTCAGGTGGTGCAACGCGCCGAATACAACAAGTCGGGTCGTAACGCCGCAGTAGTCAAGCTCAAATTCAAGAACTTACTAACAGCATCCGGTAGTGAGGCCGTGTATAAGGCTGACGAGAAATTTGACGTCGTCGTTCTCGATCGTAAAGAGTGCACATATTCGTACTTTGCCGATCCCATGTATGTTTTTATGGACGAAGAGTACAACCAGTACGAAGTTGAAGCGGACAGCATGGGGGATGCTTTACATTACCTCGAGGAAGGTATGAGTGTCGAAGTAGTCTTCTACGAAGACCGCGCCATCTCGGTTGAAATGCCTACGTCTGTCGTGCGCGAAATCACCTACACCGAACCCGCTGTTCGTGGTGACACCTCGGGTAAGGTCATGAAACCCGCCAAAATCAACACGGGCTACGAACTGCCAGTGCCGCTTTTTTGCGATATCGGCGACAAGATTGAGATCGACACCCGCACCGGCGAGTATCGCAGCCGCGTGATGTCCTAAGGCCAATTGCCTTTCCAACAGAAAACGCCGCTTACAAGCGGCGTTTTCTGTTTCTATGAAGCCATTACCAATCTAAACGATCACTGCAACCGGTCATCAGACAAAAAATCTGGCAATGTCATGACTGCAATACCCTCTTCAGCGAGCTCCTGACGCTCCTCGGGTGTGGCGGTACCACGAATCGATCTGGCCTTCGATTCCCCCTCATGCATGGCCCTGGCCTCGCGGGCGAATGCCGCACCGACGTTTTCTGCGCTGTTGACAACCTCGCGCATCTTGGCAAGCACAGCAGCTTGTAACTTCGCAAGCTCAGCTGCGTGGGTTACGGGCATCGAGACCGATTCGGCGACAACACTCGAGTCCGGTGATTGAGCGTGCTCGCTAGACCCAAGCGTACGCGACGAGTTGATGCGTGGCGCAGAAGGCATCTTCTGGATCTGAGCGCTTTGACACATCGGACACGTGATTAACCCTCGCGCTTTTTGCGCGTCATAATCATCGTGAGAACCAAACCAGCCCTCAAACAAATGGCCGGTGTCACATTGCAGGTTAAAAACTTTTAAGGACATACTGATTAAGTGGGGCTAACACCCTTGATTTCAAGCTCTGCGGCTTCAGGGTTCCAGTATAACGGCCCGAACTTCCATCAAAGACCAAGTTCCCTACTTTCCAAATGAAAGGCGTGGCACAGCCTCTAGCAAGCGTTTGGTCACCGCATGCCGGGGACTATGCAAAACAGACTCAGCCGACCCTACCTCAACAAGTTTGCCCGCATCCATGATGGCAATGTCGTCAGCAAAATACTCCACCACCCCGAAGTTGTGCGTGATAAACAAATAGGCCATACCTGTTTCCCGCTGCAAATCGTTGAGCAAGTCCAAGATTTGGGCCTGAACCGACACATCAAGCGCCGAGGTTGGCTCATCCAATATCAATACCTTTGGCTCAACCGCTAAAGCGCGTGCTATCGCAATACGCTGGCGCTGACCGCCAGAGAACTCGTGCGGATAACGCGTCCAAGCGTCATTTGGCAGTCCGACGCGATCTAGCAATGAAATCACCCGGGCCTGTCTTTCGGTTTCAGAGACATCTGGCAGCAGCGCCGCCACCCCTTCCGCCAAAATCTCACCGACCCGCATACGGGGATCGAGTGATGCAAATGGATCCTGGAATACGATTTGTATCTGGGTGCGCAACCGTTTCAGGTCCGCACCACTGGCAGACAACAGGTTTTGACTGACGAGTCGAACATCACCGCTAAAAACTGCGGTGCCATCAAGAAGTCGCAACAAAGTTTTAGCCACCGTGGTCTTGCCGCAGCCAGAGCCTCCCAATAGCGCCAAAGTCTGACCCGAGCGCAATTCGAAGCTCACACCATCAACGATTTGAGCCATGCCAACAAGTCGGCGCAACCACCCTCGCCTGATCGGATATCCCACCTTTAAACCTTCAACCGACAGCACCACGGGTTGGTCCGACTCAACAGGCAGAGACTGACTACCTTGCCGCTGCTGACCAACTGCCGACAATGGTCGCCCGCGTTTTTCAAAGGTTGGAATTGCATCAAAGAGCTCACGCGCATAAGGGTGCTTAGGCGACTGAAAAAACTCAGTCGCTGGCGCGGTCTCCACAATCTTTCCGTGACGCATCAAGGCCACCGTATCAGCCACCTGATGCACGATTGCCAAATCGTGTGTAATCATGAGCACTGCCATGCCAAACTCTTTCTGAATGTCAGCTAATAACTCAAGGATCTGGGCTTGAACGGTGACATCAAGGGCTGTGGTCGGCTCATCAGCCACAAGCAGATCGGGCTCGGCTGCCAACGCCATGGCAATCATGATGCGCTGCTTTTGTCCGCCAGAAAACTGAAACGGGTAGTGATCAATCCTCGCCTCTGGTTCCGGGATGCCCACGCGGCTAAGCCAATGAATCGCCTTTTCACGAGCACGACTGCCACGAAGATCTGTGTGGACCTCAATCGTCTCAAGCAGTTGATCCCCAATTCTCATCACCGGGTTCAAGCTTGTACCGGGTTCCTGGAAAATCATGGCAATGCGACCGCCACGCACTTGCTGCATCGCCATCTCAGGCAAGGCATTGATATTCTGGCCATCTAGCAACACATCGCCCTGCACGACCTGCAGTGCCTCAGGTAAGAGTCGCATGAGTGCCAGCGCCGTCATGCTTTTGCCAGACCCTGACTCGCCCACCAGCGCAAAGGTTTCGCCACGATGCACGCTAATGGCCAGCTGCTCGACAGCAAACTTGAACTGCTCATCATGATCGATGGCAATCGACAAGTCTTTTACATCCAACACCAGATCTTTGCTTGCTGCCATCAGGTGCTCCCTTTGTTCAACATCGCCAACAGGCGGCTGCGGCGCGCCGGACGGAAACTCTGGCTGCGCGGATCAAAGGCATCACGAACCCCGTCAGCAAAGAGATTGGCAGACAACACCAACGCCAACATGAACACAAAAGCAGCCAAGAGATTCCACCAGATCATTGGATCGCGTGACATTTCCAAGCGAGAATTGTCAATCATGGTGCCAAACGAATTCATGGTGGGGTCCACACCAATGCCTAGGTATGAAAGCACCGCTTCGTATAGAACCAAAGAAGAGAACTCAAGCACCACGGTGATCAGCACGATATGCATCACATTGGGCAACAGATGACGCACCATCACGGCAAAGTGCGAGATGCCGAAAGCACGAGCTGCCTGCACGTATTCAAGCTCACGCAGCTTTAAGGCTTCGGCACGCAACAGGCGGCAAAGACCGGCCCAGCCAGTTAATCCCAGAATCATGCACAGCAAAAACAAGCGCAAGTCAGCACGCTCAGCCGAGGTTGGAAACAGATCCGGATGCGTGTCAATGTAGACCTGCATCATGAGCACGGCAGCGGCAATCAAAAGAACACCCGGAATCGCCGTTAGTGTGGTGTAGATGTACTGAATAACGTCATCCACCCAGCCTTTGAAGTAACCGGCTGCAATCCCGAAAAATAGCGCTGGTGGCAGCATTGCCACGGTCGTCAACGTACCAATGACCCAGGCTGTGCGAACGCTTTTTAGCGCCCGCCAAAGCACATCATTACCGGTTTGATCGGTACCCATGACGTGGTAGCCTGTGGCCAGCCCAAACACCACGCCTAGTACCAGACACATCGCCAAGGCAGTCATGAACATGGCTCGCCATGGAATATCAGTCTGACCACGACAGACATCCAGAGCGACCATCGACCACGAGGCGTGTATCTCACGTTTTCTGCGTGACCGGGCAATCAGTGCCACCACGACACTCATTAAAACCAGAGCCACACCCAAGCCGCCAGCAAGCCCAAGGCTTGCACGTTGGCTAACATCCGCCAACCATTGTGCTTCGGGGTCATCTAAATGCGCCCCGCCAAACCGTAACCGCGGGAAGTCACGGTAGGGCTCGCCGCCCTCTTGCAGCATGGTTTCCTTGGTGAACTGGCGGTAAGCCAAAGGAGATGAATAGGTCTTTTCTTGATGGGTTAGAGCCGTGTCATCCAGCAAAGTGTCCAATAAGGACACCACTTTCGGTGAATAAACCACTGGGGCATTGGGCGGCGCATCTGGCGCTGATGGCAAACGAGGCTGAAAATGTACCGAGTCAAGCAAACCCACCACCACAAAAAATAGCAACACCACGGCCGAGCTCATGGCTGGAGTACTACGAGCCACTCGCGCCCAAGTGGCGCGTGCAGTCTCTGATCGGCTCACACGCCACGCGTAAAAGATAACAGCGGCCACCATGGCAAACAGCGCAATATCAGTCCACAGAAACACGAAGTTCGGCATCATTCAAACCTCACGCGTGGATCAGCCAGGGTGTAAGAGATGTCGGCCAGAATCAGGCCGACAATGTAGAGCGACGCCCCCAGAAACACCATGGCTCTGACCACCGAGAAATCCTGTCCATTGATGGCGTCAATGGTGTAGCTCCCCAAACCTGGAATACCAAAGAACGATTCGGCAATCAGGCTGCCCATAAAAAGTAGTGGCAAAGCAGAAACCGTACCCGTCAAAATCGGCAACATGGCGTTTCGCAACACGTGTTTAAACAGAACTACCCGTTCACCGAGCCCTTTGGCACGTGCCGTGCGAACATAATCCTTGCTGATCTCTTCCAGAAACAGACTGCGATAAAAACGCGCTTCAGGCCCCAAGCGCGAAATGATCGCCACAAGCACCGGCAAGGCCAAAAACTTCACCATGTCTAGCCCACCGATGTAGCCCGAGTAAGGCACCAAGCGCAAAACCTTGGCAAACAGCCACTGCCCGGCGATGATGTAAAAAAGTCCCGAGATCGAGAGCATCAATACGCACAACACCACTCCCCAGAAATCGAGCGGCGTGGTTCTAAAAAACACCAACAAAAGCGCAAACGAGATGCTCGCCAATATCCCAAGCACAAAGCTCGGTATAGCTAACGCCAGACTTGGCCCCATGCGCTCACGAATTTCCCAGCCAATGTCACGACCACTGTCTGACAACCCAAAATCAAACGTCAAAAGCGGCACCGACCGCTCATAGAAAATCGTGTCAGTAAACTTCTCTGCGCCAGCGGCTTGAGCGTTAATCCAAAGCGGCTTGTCGTAGCCGCGTTCAGCTTTCCATTTCTCGATCGCATCAGCACTCACGCGCTGGCCACCGATAGCAAGCCTTGCCATATCGTCTGGCGTATTGACCGCAAAAAAGAGCACAAAAGTCAAAAGATTCACGCCAATCAGGATCATGACGCCATACATCAAGCGCCGCACGATATAGCCTGTCATCGCGAGCCTCCTTGGCCGTTGGCCTTCAGTGGCAAGGCGGTGCGCTGCTGCTGCAGCTTGACCATGCGCCAGGCCGGCCAGACCACGAGCACCAACACCACGGCCAAGACCACCAGTGGCCACCAAACTGGCCGATTCCATTGGGCGATCTTCTGAGTCCTTACTTCGCTGTCGATACGCAGGTATTGCAAACTGTTACGAACCATCTGTGAGGGCTTGGCGTTATGCACCCATTGCTGAAAAGCGCCAGCTGATTTAGGAAAAAACCCAAACATCCACGGTGCATCATGCTGCACGATCTTGATCATCTGATCGATAATGGCCGCCTTCTCGGGTCCGTCAGGCAGGTCTCGCATTTTTTCAAATAGGGCATCATATTCAGGATTGCTGTAGTTGGCCGCATTCTCGCCACCCTTGCCTGCCTTGACCTGTTTGCCATAGAGCAAGAACAGAAAGTTCTCGGCATCAGGATAGTCGGCGATCCAGCCCCACATGAACATCTGCGCCACGCCGCGCGACATTTTTTCCTGGAAGCGGTTGTAGTCGGTGGCGCGAATATCGAGCTGGATGCCTAGCTTGCCGACCTGCCGGCGCATCCAGTCAAGCGTGGGGCTTGATGCATTGGCACCAGCTGCTGAATCAAAATACAGCACCAGCGGCTGCCCGGTCACCTCATCTCGGCCGTTCGGATAGCCCGCTTGCGCCAGCAATTGCCGGGCGTAATCCAGTGACTTGCGCCGGGCCTTGCCATCGACGACGTCATAAATGCTTCGATTAATGCCCTCTGGTGCCTCCTGGTAGCCCAGAATGCCTGGTGGCACTGGCCCATAAGCTGGTTGTGCTTGACCTTGACGGAAGATAGCGATGAACTCTTCCCAGTTAAACGCAATGGTCAATGCCTGACGTAACTTGCGGTTTTTCTCCTGCTGTTCAGGCGTATCGCCTTTACCGACAACAGGATCAAGCCAATTAAAGCCCAGATAAAAGATAGAGGCTTCTACGGTGCTAGGCAGCTGTATGCCGCGCTCAGCGTAAAGCGCAGCTTTTTCAGAAGAGTCGCCAGCTGCCACCAGCATCGCAACGCCTATATCGCCCCGATTGGACTCGGGCAAATCGTAGTAGCCCTGCATGAACTTACCCTGCAACGGTATTGACTCTTTCTCGATACTAAAAACCATGCGATCCACAAACGGCGTCATCTTGCCACAGTCCTCAAGCAGTCCTGCCTCCCGATCGCCCGGCTCACCTTCGCAAGGGTAAGGTTCACCTCGGAAATTCGGATTGCGTGCGAGTACATGGCGCCGGTTTTGCAGGGACTCGACCATCATGAAAGGCCCGGTACCCACCGGCCAGGTATTGAGCGACAAGCTGTTGGTGGCCATGCCTGGCTGACTATAGAAGCGATCGGCCTCCCAAGGCACCGGGGCGGTAAAGGTCATCGACAGCCAATACTTGAACTGCGGGTAGCTACCTTTGACGCGAATACGCAAGGAGTGATCATCAACTGCTTGAACGCCATCAAACGCATATTCACGCAGGTCAAGCCATGGCAAATTGTTTCCATCGCCTGCCTCACGCAGTTTGGCATCCTCAGTCTTTAACTGCTCGCCATACTCGGCAAACCCCACCACATGCTGCGCCAGTGTTGAATAAATTGGCGAGGCCACACGCGGACTCGCCAAGCGTCTGAACGCATAGACATAATCGTGGGCAGTCAGCTCGCGGGTACCGGTTTGAGCAAAGTCGGTAATGGCATAACGATCTTCGAGCGCACCGGGAGCTAGCGGATAGTACGTGTACTGGCCATCAGGCTTTTTGGCGAATGCCGGATGCGGCTGAAACAAAATACCTGGACGCAACTTGATCTCATGAATACTCTCGTGCACCAAATCAGGCGCAACCGTATCAGGCAAGACATTGCCATTGGCGTCAAGCAATATTGGCTGGGCTACTTGCGCTGCCGCTCGTGCTATCAGCTCGTAAGGCCGTTTCAAATAGTGATAGCCATAGAGCGGCTCATAAATGTTGTAAGTGTAAGGCGTTTCATCACTGGAGTACGACTTGGCTGGGTCTAGGTAGCGTGGCGAGCGCTGGGTAAAGGCAGTGTATAGTGTGTTGTCTGCCTCAGCACCGGCCTGATAAGGACTGTTAATCGGATCAGTGACCAGATCGCAGCCAGCCAGCAGCAAGGCAAGCCCTGCCGCTAGCACGGATCGATACAAGCATCCCAACGTCATTTGCCGCACTGCCCTTGCCTCCAGCAGTCGTAGCGCCACACCCAGGGCGGCACAGGATTGGGCTCAACCCAAAGACCTCGCTTATTGGCTTTGGCATCGTCTTGCAACGTCAAAAGCCTGCGATCGCGCAGATATTTGTCTTTTCCTTGACGGTTGGCCCACGCAAGCCCCGCATAGACCAACAATTGATTCACTGTGATCTCGCCCATCAATACATCACAAATATGTCGACCATAACGGTCCTCTTCAAAACATTCCAGCTCCACTTGCTTACCGGCAACCTCGTTGGCTAGAAACCGCCGTGACGCTTCACCGTAGGGTTGGCCAGGCCGCTTGCTACCACTACCTGTTTCTGGTGCATCGATGCTCGCCAGGCGAATCCGATAGTTCTCTGAACCATCACGTACCGTGATCGTGTCACCGTCGGCGACTTTGACCACTTTGCCATTAATTTGGTAAGCCAATACCAGTTCAGGGGTGGCAAAAAACAACGCGGCCATGACAGACAACGCTAGCGTTCGCGCCACCCCATCAATTACCCCAATGACCTGACTGTGTTGAATTTTCATATGGTTCACAAACCCAACCAGCAGCTAGCAAACACCTTGCCGATTGGAGATGATTTTTGTTTGCTCCCAAGGTTACCGCAAACTGTCCGTCGTTGACCGTGATGCCACCGCACAGTACGGGAAAAGCCTAGGGAGCCTGTTTTTATCCCACACCATTTGAACAGCCTATGTCCACAAAGTTCACGCCAGAGATCGTGAATCGCACCCCAGACTGCCTTCACACATGCTTAAATCAGGGCTGTTTTATTCAAAACCGCGATCACAGACCCAACGCACCCGTCTCAACACCCATGAAACTCGTATTTCTTGACAGCGACACCCTGCCACACCCGATCAGCCGCCCAGACTGGATCACCGAGTGGATTAACTGCCCGGCAACCGAACAAACCACCGAGGCGGTGGTCAAAGCCTTGGGCGATGCCCAGATCTGCATCACCAACAAAATCCGCATCACCCCCGCCATTCTGGCGCGATGCCCCAAGCTTAAGTTTGTCTGCGTGGCAGCAACGGGCTATGACTGCGTGGACTTACAGGCCTGCCGCGAACATGGTGTAGTTGTCAGCAATGTGCCAGGCTACTCCAAGCAAAGCGTGGCCGAATGCGTCATCGCCAGTATCTTCGCATTAAGACGGAACTTGATGACCTACGCCCGCATCGGCCCCGAGTCCTGGCCGGATTCGGCGCACTTTTGTGTTCACGACAGACCGATTCTGGACATCGCCGGTGCCACGCTCGGCATCGTCGGTCAAGGTGCCATTGGCGGCGAAGTCGCCAGACTCGCCCAAGCACTTGGCATGCAGGTGCTTTTTGCCGAACATCGTGGCAAAACCGAAGTTCGCAGCGGGTACACCCGATTTGAAACGGTGATTGCCCAGTCTGATGTCATTACTTTGCACTGCCCGTTAACACCGGCTACGCAAGGGCTGATTGGCCAGGCTGAAATCGCCCACATGAAACCTGGCGCGCTGCTCGTGAATACCGCTCGTGGCCCCCTGGTCAACGAAGATGCAGTCATTGATGGCCTTGAAACTGGCCACTTAGGGGGTGCGGTACTTGATGTGCTCGTCAAAGAGCCACCAACCGGCAACGAGCCCTTGCTCAAACTCAAGCACCCCAACCTCATCATCACACCCCACATCGCCTGGGCAGCCACTGATGGCCAAAGCCGTCTGGTGCAGGGCCTAGAGCAAAATTTACAGGCATTTCATGCGGGCCAGCCAATCAACGTGGTGAATTGAAATCAGACTCGCGTCTACCCGAACAATCTGCGGAAAAACCGTCTTTGACGCAAAAAATTGTCGTATGCTTTGTGAATAAAATTTGACTTAACAGCAGCTGCAAATCAACAGGTCATCAGAGAGGATTCGGCGCATGCACACCATCAACATACAAGGATTGGCAGACTGGAAACAATCATTTGCTGGCCTTGGCGAGCGCTTGGCTTTAATTGGCAACGTCAGCAGAAAACTTCTGTCAGGCCTAACCCTAGGGTTCGCTTGCTTATCGGCCCACGCCATCGAAGTCGGCGACACACTCATCATCGACAACTTGAAAACCATAGACGGTCAAACCATCACGCGCGAGAGCCTGGCAGGCAAGCACGTCATCGTTCAAGTCTGGGCCACCTGGTGCCCGTTCTGTCACCGGCAAAACATCAATCTCATCGAACTCGCTAACAAAACCGAAGGCATGCCCATGCAGATCATTGCCTTGTCAATCGATCGCAAACCTGCCGATGTTCCACCTTACGTCGAAAAGCACGGGCTAAATTTCCCCGTGGCCATGATGACGCCAGAGCTTGATAAAGCAATCGGCAAGCGCCAAGGCATCCCCGAACTCTATGTCGTTGACCCTTCAGGCAAGGTCGTACAGAAAGACTATGGTGAGATGATCGACCTTGACGTCTGGGATCTGGCTGATTACGCCAAACGCTAGTAAATTTTTATTCAGATGTCTGAATAGACAGGAATACGTTGTAAGCGTTCATGCGGTTGGCAGCCCTAAAGAGCGGGTAGCCCTCATACGGTGACCAATCAGCATTTTTATACGCCTCATCAAAGTCATCCAGATTTAAAGCCGGCTCACGCATTTCGTCGCGCAAATACTGCAAGTAGTCGCGGGTGAACTTCAAGTCCTCTGCCGGATCAGTTGAATGTGGTCCATGGCCAGGCACCACCACTTTCGGGCTTAGCGTTAATAAGCGATCCAGTGACTTGATCCAGCCGGCACTGTCAGCATTGCCCACGAACGGAATGCGGCCCTGAAACATCAAGTCGCCGGCAAACAGCACGTTTTCTGCTGGCACATAGACTGACAAGTCATCTGGCGTATGTGCTGGCCCCACCTTGAGCAGATCAAACTGCCAGCCACTTAACATCAGTTGCTCATCGTTGATCACCCAGACATCAGCAGCCTCCAAGCGAGTGTTCTCATCGACCCAAGGCGCAAGCTCCTCGCGTGATACCTCCAACCGTAGCTTCGCAGTTTCTGAGGTCAGATAAAGCTTTCCCTTTTCCTGCGCAATGACCTTGGCACCGAGGTCTTTGAACACCTGCAGGCCGTAAACATGGTCAGCATGATAGTGAGTGATGATGACATATTGGATCGGCTTGTCAGTCACTTTACGGATTTCCACTACCAAACGCTCAGCCAGCGCCGGTGAACCCAAGGCATCAATGACCACCACTCCCTCAGGCGCAATTACCACGCCAGCATTGGAGATGAAGTTCTGGTTCAGCGGCGTGCCAAGCTCAAACAAACCCTCGACGTAATAGGCATGGTCACTCACTTGCTTAAGTTCAAGTTTGGGCGCTTCGCTCGCCACGACCCAAGGACTAAACATCAGAGCAACCATCGCCAACCACTTTCTCATCACCCAACTCCTCATTTCATTCGTTACCGCAAAAAACAAACCCCGAACCAAGCACGCTCAATCCGGGGCTGAACTGCCAAACCTCAGCTTACCTTACGGCTTGATGTAAGCCCGACCTTCTTTCAACTGAAGATCGGTCAGTGCCACAACCCCAGATGGCGTGAATTCGGTTTCAAGGATGAATTGATCTTTTTTCAGATTACGGCGCTGTAACGTGATTTCGCAAACTAGAAACTTCACGCCCTTGGAACGCAGGTCTGCAATCAATGGTCCGTAGGCGGTACCCGATTGACCATGGGTAGCGCCTTCGAACATCAGATCAACACCGCCTGAGTGCATCACCAACACGATATCGGTATCAGGGGCTGTGTTCAAGTGATTGCGCATGTTGCGCAAGGCTTTCAAACCATTACCAAAGGCATCATCGAGGTGATAAACCACCTTGGGCTTGGCATCCTGCGCCTGTGCATCAACCGGCATCAAGCCAACCAACCCAATCACCGCTGCCAATGCCAAAGCAAAAACTGTCTTCATTACTGTCTCCTTTTGTTAAAAACCTCTTCGGGTCATGCATTAAAAATTGTTGGTGTAAACACAAATGACACGGCGGGGACCCGCCCCGCCGTCGATGCCAACACTACCGGTGAGCGACCACCTTATCAACTAAGCGGTGCGTAACCCGGGTTATTTTCTGCTCCGATAATTTTGGGTTCGTTCAGCGCAACATCTTTGACGACTTTTTGATCACGCAAATAGTTGGCAACGACATCCCAAATTGGCTCACCACCAGCATCACGGGCTTCGGGTGATACAGGAGCCCAGCCTGCGACCTTGTAGGTTTTGCTGGCATCGATCGCCTGACCGTCAAGCATCATGTTGGAAATGCGGTTCCCAAAATCTGCTGTTGGGTCAATGGTGTACTCAAGACCACCGACACGCACCATATCACCACCTTGCTGATAGTACGGATCAGGATTAAAGAGATTGTCAGCGACGTCTTCCAGCACCACCTTGATCATTTCACCGGACATATTCGTGACCGTGGTCCAGGGATAAGTGATTGCCGTCTGGTCCAGAACGTGCTCCATCAAGATGTCTTGGCCAGGCAAGAGCGATGTGCCCCAACGGAAGCCTGGTGAGAAAGCAATCTGAGCATCCTTACCTTTCATCAGCGCGTCACAGATGACTTGGTCGAATGTACCGTTAAAGTTTCCTCGGCGGTACAACAAGCCTTCGGTGGTCGCGAGCACTTCATTCAACTTAGCCTCGTGGGGCTCACGAACGCGTTTGATCAATGCAGTCATCTCTGGGTCGGCAGGCAAAAGATCAGAGAACACCGGCATTAACTTATAGCGGAAATCAGAGACTTTGCCATCTTTAACATCAAAGTCCATCACGCCGAGGAACTTGCCATTCGAACCAGCATTGGTAACTAGCGTCACACCACCAGGATTTTTCACTTTGACTGGCTGTGGCACACCATCGTGCGTGTGACCACCAAATATTGCATCAATCCCGGTGACACGGCTTGCAAGCTTCAGGTCAACATCCATCCCGTTATGAGAAATGACAACCACAACCTGTGCACCTTGGGAACGCGCCTCATTGACGGTCTTCTGCATATTCTCTTCATCAATGCCAAATGACCAGTTCTCAACAAAATAACGCGGGTTGGCGATGGGCGTGTAGGGGAAGGCCTGGCCGATGACGGCGACTTTGACGCCGTTCATTTCGCGCATGGTGAATGCTTCGAATACAGGATCCTCAAAATCCGTGGTCTTGACGTTTTGTGCCAGGAATGCGACTTTGCCAGCGAAGTCTTTCTCCACGATTTCCATCACACGATCTTCACCGAGCGTCATTTCCCAGTGCGGCGTCATGATGTCAACGCCCAACTGCAGGCAAGCATCAACCATGTCTTGGCCGTTGGTCCACAAAGCCGTGCCAGACCCCTGCCAGGTATCGCCGCCATCGAGCAATAACGCTCCCGGGCGTGATGCCCTCATTTGCTTGACCAGCGTGGCCAAATGGGCGAAACCACCGACTTTGCCGTACTGTTGAGCAGCATCGGTAAAGTTCAGGTAAGTAAACGCATGCGCATCTGGGGTATTGGGTGCAATGCCGTAGTACTTCAACAGATACTCACCAACCAAATGAGGCGGACGATCGTACATCGTGCCAAAACCCAGATTCACATTAGGCTCGCGGAAATAGATCGGGTTTAACTGGGCATGACAGTCAGTGAAATGCAGAAAATGCACATTGCCAAACTTTGGCATGTCGTAAAACTTGTCAGCAGCCGCTTGTGCTTGGGCCATACCCGGCTTTAACACCATGCCCGCAGCTGAAGCCAGTGCCAACATCTGCATAAACTCACGACGATTCATACTCATAGTCAAACCCAACCTAGAAATAGAAAAAGGGTCCGAAGACCCTTTAGAAAAGGAACTGCTTATTGATTGACCGGTGAATTGGGGTCCAGCAACAAGGCCATCACGTCCTTGATCTGCTGTTCGGTCAAAATATTAAAGTGCGCAAAACGTGGCATGTTGCTGCACAGGTTGTACGCCTTGGAATTGTTGATACGGTTCCAGGTGTATTCGATGATTTCTTTGCTGTTACCACGCAGCTTGCCGTAACCCAGAAGTGATGGTCCGATCGTGCCATAAGAAATTTCTTCTTTTGTTACCTGGTGACAGTTGTAGCAGGAACCACCGTTTGGCTTGTCCAGACTATCACGCCAGGTCATGCCACGACCACTTTGAGCAACTTTCTCACCGGCTTTCCAGTCACCCAGATACTTACCATCTGATGGTGGCTTGATCGCTTTAAGCTGAGCCTCTTGCAAGGCGATTGCTTTCTTCTGCCCTTCAGGCGAGTTGAAATATGCCTGATCAGAGCAAAGCGCTTGCACCTCGTCCGGATAAATCCGATCTTTCTTGGCAATACCCTTTGCCTCGAAGCTTGAGTCAAGCATGGCCTTCAATGCCGGGTCCATCTGCTGGGCGGCAACCCCAAAACTGGAAGCCAACGCCAACGCACCCATGGCCAATGTCATTTTCTTAATCATCTCTGCTGTCTCCTAAACAATCAACGCTTCAAGCCCGGGGTGTTCATCTCACCAGCACCGCTTGCTTTGTTGGCCATGAACATGGACAACGCAATGGTGGCATCTGAGGCGAATATCGGGTGCGGAGCGCGCTGCTGGCGATAGCAGTCGTTCAAGCGGCGCTGCATGGTCCAGAAAGTGCCGTTGGAGACGCGGTACGCTGGCCAGTTGCCCCAACCCGCTGCTGCACCCTTGGGCTCTGTGAGGTTAGGCAGGTCCTGCATCCGGATACGTTGACCGTCGACCGCATGACAGGATGCGCAAGAGAAATCGAAAGGACCTCCTTCGAGGAAGAACAACTGCTCACCGAGTGCAACCATCTCTTTTTCTTTGGGGTGGTTGGCAGGCACATTGATGGGCACACCCTTGGACTGACCCACAACATAGGCAACGATCGCTTCCATCGGCTTACGTACGCCCTTGCCAAAGCCCTCTTTAATGACCTCGGCTGATGGGATCCCCTGGATAGTTTCCATGCAGGTCATCAAACGCGACTCGAGATCCTGGACCTTGTCGGTATCGGCAAAGTATTTGGGCAACTGGGCTGCGGCACCTTCGACAACCCCGGGTCCCAGCCCCAGATCACACGTTTCAAGTGTTGCGTTTTTGGGGCCCATGGGTTTGACCCAGAGCTCCTCGCCTTCCATTTCATAAAGCTCGGCGGGGTTACCATCTGCAAGCATCTGGCGATACTCGGCGAGTTGGTCTGAAGCCGTCTGCGCAAAAGCTGGCGCGCTAAACAAACCGGCAACTGCCACTGCGGCAGCGAACTTGCTTACCGTTGATTTCATGTGTCTCCTCCTTGAGATCAACCTATTTATTTCACCTGGGTGTCGTCGGTGCGTGACTCGCCCTTGTTGTCTTTCCAGGTAACGGCGATCGTGTCGCCTTTCTTGGCTGAACCCTTTAACTTGAAATTCAGGAACGGATCCTTCGATACGGCCGGGCCAAACAAAGCAGTGAATACAACTTTGTCACCCACTTTGGCTTCGACGGTCTCGATGTACCAAGCGGGAATTGCCTTGCCATCCGAACCTTTACGAAGGCCGGTTTCCATGGCGTGGCGCATCAAAACCTTGACGTCTACCACACCATCCTGTTCTGTTGCTCGAATACGCATTGGACTTGCCATTTTGTGCCTCTCTTTATCTCATGTTTCGCTTAGCGCGAATTCAAAACCGATTACGTTGACTGTCAGCGATTAACCGCCGCAACCACCCAAGGTGACTTTCACTTCCTTGGAAGCCATCAGCCACTTGCCGTCGGACTTCACCAATGCGTAAACATTGGAAGTTTGACCCATTTTCACGCGAGTGGTCGCAAACGACTCCGCGCCTTCAGGCAAAATAAACATGGCAGCCATGGCGTTGGGGTTTTTCTCAACCAGAATGGCCATCTCAGTTGCCTTCAGTGAGCTTTCCACGCCAACCGGCACCACAGCACCGTTTTCAGCGATGTCAGGTGCGCGCACCGACACTTTGTCAGACACTTGTGGCATACCTGAAGAACCTAGCACCTTGGCTACGTCTTCAACAGACTTGGCTTTAAAAGCAGCCTCGTTCCAGGCAGCGGCTTCAGCTTTAGTCATCAGGCCGGCGCTGGCCATCAAACCGACCAATGCGGTCATTTGCATCAGCGTACGTCGTTGTTGATTCATTTGTAGACTCCTCTCGAATATAAAAACTACTTCATTAAACCCGCTAGCACACCAGCCTTACTGGCCACCAGACACCATCCACTGAACCATCAAATTGATGTTCTCTTCAGACACCTGCGGATGCGGCGGCATCGGGATTTGCCCCCAAGTGCCCACAGCCCCATTTTTAACCTTGCCAGCCAACATTGCCAAGGTCTCAGGCTTGTCGTCGTACTTTTCTGCCACTTGCTTAATCGATGGGCCTACCATCTTCATGTCAGCAGCGTGACAAGCAGCGCAGTTGTTTGCCTTAAACAAAGCAGCGACATCAACGGTCTCACCACCCGAGCTCGCAGGAGCTGCTGTGGTCATGGCAACGGTCTGAAAGTTTGCGCCAGGCAACTCCGCAACAGGTGGCTTGGTCGTATCAGCACCTCTGAACGGTCCAAAAATACGGTTTTGCTCTGCGATGTTGTAGTGCGCATTACGGGCATAATCCGGCAATGTCGACGTGATTTCAACAGCCGTCACGCAGTTAGTCATGCAGTCACTACCGTTGACGTCAGGCTTGCCATCACGCTGCCACATACCATGCTCGAGCGTCATGCCGTTTCGATTGGGCATACGTTCTTGCACTTCTTTGATGGTCTGTTCGTTCAGCACAAACTCGTCATCAACGATCTCACCCAAATAAAGAATGTAAGCCAGCACGGCATAGGTGTCATCAACCGATAGCGTACGCGGGTTGGTCCAAGGCATTGCACGATGGATATAGTCCCAAAGGGTTGAGACGGTGGGAACCTTCATCAACGTGCTACGCTGAGGCTGGTTAGGGTCTGTGAGTGAAGCAACCCGACCTGTTTCCTGATCCTTGGCTGTGGTGCCACCAATAATCGGTGTAAACACCTCGTTGGACTCACCAAAAGTGCCATGACAGCTAGCGCATTGAGTGTCCCATATACCCATGCCATCTTCAACAGTACCCGAACCCTTGGGCAAGCCGACAAAGTCGGGACGCACATCAATATCCCAAGCTGCAACTTCGTTTGGGGTAGCCAAACGACCAATACCCTCATAGGTTTTTACATCCTGCGCAAATACCACACCAGCCATGCCAGCCAGCGCAACAGATCCGACAAGCTTAGCCAACTTGAACATTGCTAACCTCTCCATTGGTATCAACCTTCCAGGACTGGATGGCGTTGTTGTGATAGATCGAGCGAGTGCCACGCACCTCGCGCAAAGCATTGATCATGGGTTGTATATGACCGGTACTGTCCACCGCACGCGATTGCAAGATAGCTGGTTTGCCATCCCAGACCCAATCAATATTAAAGCGCGTCAAGCACTTATCCATGATGGGAGACTCCAGCCTGGCTTGGCTCCAATTCCTGCCGCCATCCACAGACACATCAACGCGCTGGATCTTGCCGCGACCGGACCAGGCCAAACCACTGATGTTGTAGAACCCGGTGGTCAACAACTGCTGACCACCCGATGGCGTGGTGATCACCGACTTAACTTCCTGCACCGTGGTGTACTGACGGTGCGTACCATCAGGCATGAGGTCAATATAGTGAACCGCTTCATCCTTGGTGCCATAAGGCTTGTCACCCACTTCGATACGGCGCAGCCACTTGACCCAGCTCACGCCCTGAACGCCTGGCACAACCAGACGCAATGGATAGCCATTTTCTGGGCGCAACATTTCGCCGTTCATGGCCCAAGCAACCATCACATCATCCAATGCGATTTCCATCGGAATAGTACGTGTCATGCCAGAGCCATCGTTGCCCTCGGCCAATACATACTTGCCTTTTTTCAGGTCAGCCCCCGCCATTTCCAGCAGCAACGACAAAGGCACGCCGGTGAATTCACAACAGGACAACATGCCGTGCGTGTACTGCACGGTTGGTACCGCTACGTTGCCCCATTCCATACCGGTGTTAGCGCCGCATTCGATGAAATGAAACTTCGAGGTACTCGGCAGACGCATGAGATCGTCCATCGTGAAGACCAATTCTTTCTTCACCATGCCATTGATCATCAGACGATGCTTATTCGGATCAATGTCGTACCAGCCTTGGTGGTGACGTTCAAAATGCAAGCCGTTGGGCGTGATGATCCCGAAGAAGCCCTGCAACGGCGCGAATGAGACCGAGGCAGCATCAACTGCTGTCAAACCTGGGGACTGCCGGCGCTGCAAGTATTTCTCGTAGATCGAGGGCTCACCATAGGGCTTAACTGCTACGGGTTGCCCCAACGTGGTTTGCCAGATCTGCTTTTCAATGATCGCTGGGTCGTCCGGACCAGCCTGAGCCATAGCCTTCGCACCCATCCCTGTGGCCAAGCCCGCTCCGAGGGCACCCAAAAAACTCTTACGCAGAAAACCTCTACGCTCCTCATTCATCCCGTTGGCCGACACGTCGGCAACGAAATCGGCGGGCAAGAAACTCTCGGGTGCTCGACGCACCTGCCCGGGTGTTTCAAAAAGCTTTGACTTGCTCAAGACTCTCTCCAAGGATTGACCCTAGCTGCGATACGGACTAATTGATGTGGTTATTTAATAATTCGATAAAGTAATAAAAAATTCACATTTAATCAAGATCAATAGAAACCCTAATATCGCGCTTTACGTGCTTGATGCACTGTTGTAAGGCTCACTAAAACCAACACCACACAAAACAATGCTTAGCCGTAGGAGATACACAAGATGACAGACAAAACTGACGAACTAAAGCAGCAAACCAACGGATCGGTTGACCTATACCTTGACGGGCAAGCGCTAGGTGGGCGCTCTGACACCTCGCGCAGGGCATTCTTACGCAATACCACCGCTGCTGGCCTTATCGGCGGATTTGCGGTGGCAGCTCGCCCGATACAGGCACAACAAGTGATCAGCACAGGCTTCGATGGTCTCGAGACGGATGAGGCTTTTATTGAAGAGAATGGCATCGAGCTCTACGCTTATTACGCCAAGCCCAAGGACGCCAAGGGCCCCCTACCAACCGTTATCGTGTGCAGCGAGATTTTTGGGGTGCACGAACACATCGCTGACATCGCTCGTCGCTTTGCAAAGCAAGGCTATTTGGCGATTGCGCCGGAATTTTTTACCCGGGCCGGTGATCCGGTTTCGTTAGGCACGATCGCAGAGATTTTGAAGGAAATCGTCGGCAAAACCCCAGACGCGCAAGTCATGGATGATATTCGGGCCAGTCTCGCATGGGCTGCCAAGAATGGTGGCGATCCCGAGCGCGTGGGCATTACAGGCTTTTGCTGGGGAGGCCGCATCACTTGGCTCGCCTGCGCCAACATCCCACAAATGAAAGCTGGTGTTGCCTGGTACGGACGTCTGGTTGGTGAAAAAAGCGAGAACTTCCCAGCGCACCCTGTCGATCTTGCGAAAGAACTCAAAGCGCCAGTGCTAGGCCTTTATGGCGAGAAAGATGACGGTATCCCTTTGTCTACCGTTGACCAAATGAAATCAGCTCTTGCAGCAGCAACTGGCAATGCAGCGGCTCAAGGATCGAAGTTCGAAATCTATCCGGATGCCCCTCATGCATTTCATGCTGACTACCGCGCGAGCTACCGGGAAGCTGCGGCCAAGGATGGCTGGGAAAAGTGTTTGGCCTGGTTTGCTCAGCACGGTGTGTGAGCTAAACGGTTATCCGGGAAATCTGGATTGCACTTGGCGAGGACAAGCTTTGTTTGCCCGGTGTTCACAGCTACGCAAGGCAGTTATAAGCAATTAAGCACAAAAAACTATCGCAAAACAGAATATATTGATATAAATCAACCATCGTTTAAAAGCCTATGTTGGCGATACAAAAGGAGACTGACGATGAAACTAGCTCGAACGGCTGTTGGGCTTGCGGTGACTAGCACTGGCCTGCTTCTAGGAGCAGCTGGCACAGCTTCAGCAAACGACCTCTCTGCTGAGCGTATCTATCACCTGAGCTTGGCTGCAACCTGTGCAAACTGCCACGGCACGGGCGGTGTCAGTGTTGCGGGCAACGACATGCCCAAGATTAACGAACTGACGCACAGCCAAATTGCAGAAATACTACGTCAGTACAAATCCGGTGAGAAAACCGGCACGATCATGCCGCAAATTGCCAAGGGCTACACCGAAGAGCAAATCGATATCATCGCCAAAGTACTTGGTCACGATTAAACGGAAACAGGAGACAACCATGAATCGTCGTTTATTCCTTGGCCAAAGTGCCGCACTGTTTGGCACCACCGTCGGCATCAATAAACTTGCGCTTGCGAGCGCACCGAGTAAAGCCCAAGTGGTGGTGGTCGGTGCTGGCTATGGTGGCGCAACCGCTGCCAAATACATCCGCATGTTGTCGAATAACTCGATTAGCGTCACGCTGATTGAACCAAATGACAACTTCATCTCTTGCCCGCTCTCAAACTTGGTCGTAGGTGGTGAAGAAAAAATCAGCGCGCTAACAACCTCGTACAAAGGACTGACAGACAAGCATGGCATCACCATGGTCAAAGACATGGTGACCAAGGTGGACCCCCAGAAAAAAACTGTCACCACCAAAGGCGGTAACACCATCGCTTACGACAAACTCGTACTAGCACCCGGCATCACCATGAACATGGCGAGCGTTGAGGGCTTGGCTCAAGCAAATGCGGCTGGAGTAACACTGCAAGCATGGAAGGCTGGTCCAGAGACCGTCGCTTTGCACAAGCAAATTGCTGACATGCCAGATGGTGGTGTGGTCGCGCTGACCATTCCATTGGCACCCTACCGCTGCCCTCCCGGACCATACGAGCGGACCTGCCAGATCGCAAACTACCTGAAGAACAACAAGCCGAAGTCAAAAATTGTTGTGTTTGACGCCAACCCTGATGTCACATCCAAGGGTAAGCTTTTTAAGGCAGCGTGGGCGAGCATGTACGATGGCTACATTGACTACCGTCCTGCTCACAAGGTCGTCGGGGTAGACGCCAAGACCAAAACTTTGAAATTTGAACTCGAAGACGATTTCAAGGCAGACGTACTGAACGTGATACCTGTCATGGGCGCTGGTTCTCTGGTCGTCGAAACCGGCCTTGCAAATATGAATAACCGCTGGGCAGAAGTCAATTTCTTGAACTTCGAGTCAACGCAGGCCAAGGACATTCACATTGTGGGTGACTCAATTCAGGTAGCCCCACGCATGCCTAAGTCGGGTCACATGGCAAACCAACAAGCTAAGGTTGCGGCTGCTGCGATTGTTTCGGAATTGAATAACTTCCCTGTTAATCCATCGCCTGTAGTTACCAACACATGTTACAGCTTTGTCAATGAGCGTGATGTCGTGCACGTGGCCAGCGTTCACCAATACGATGCAGCTGAAAAAACCTTCTTACCTGTTAAAGGTGCTGGTGGCTTGTCACCAGAGCCAAACCGAATGGAAGGCATTTATGCTTGGGGCTGGGCCAAGAACATCTGGGGCGACACGGTCGGTTAATCCGTTGTATTGACTTCAAGTTCTTGAGAACAAAACCGCCACTCGATTGAGTGGCGGTTTTGTTTAGGCGTTATAGGTACAACGTCTTTGGGTTCCACATTCTTGTACGTTGTGTTTTTAGTTTGATGATTACCTTGTGAACGTCGCTGCTTGCAGTAATAGCAGGTCGAGGCATACTTGTGCGGGTACCTCGAACAAAATAACCACCATCAGGCAACGGGAGACTTTCTCGTCAAAAGAATACCCATCAAATACTTGGCAGCGTACAACATCGCGAATGTACCGATCAGATCACCGACAAACATGGTCACAAATGTGTGCCCGAAAGCATGCGAGATACCAATTGCTGAAAAATGCAGGTTATGCAGAATCGATCCCACCAACGCAGCAGCCACGCTCAGGATCACAAGCTGCACCGCACTTAGGCCTTGCAGGTCAGTACGCAGACCAAACAGCCGCGCACAAGCCACATATGCCACCATAGGTGCCAACGCTGAGAGCCCGGCCAGCACGATCACCATCCCAGGGTCTGTGAAGTTGTGGGTATATAGGGCCGTAATGAAGCTACCAATAAATAGGCCCAGCACTCCGGTCCAGCCGCACAATAAAACCGCAAGCATACGTAATGCCGCAGGCAAAAACACCCACGAAGCGTATTGGGAGACCGCGACGTTATCAAATAGCCAATCGTTCAGGATATACAGAAAAACCCAACATCCAGCGATCACAGCCAGCTGTGCAAACACCGAGGGCGGTGTGCGCAAACTCGAATCCATATCGCAGGGGACCTTACGCTTGACCTGCTTCGTTCAGACAGCGACCTAATGTACTGAAGTAATCAGTAGCACGATCGGTAGGCACCACGTACTTGATGCGAGTATCTGCAGCGTCTGTCTCTAATGCTAATAAGCCCTTGGCACGCAGCGACTTGAGCCGACGGTGAAGTGTCGTGGGCGACACATCAACCGGCAACGCCATCGCTTCAAGTACCGTCACCTTGCCACCACCGTGCCAGATTGCGGCCAAAGCGTTTAGCAAACGCTCCTCGACCGGGTCGACATGAGGAAATGTCGGCAACTCCCGGATAGCCTGCATGAGGTTGAGGAAACGAAGATAGATATTGGAGTAGTTTGTTTTTTCGCTCATAGCCTGATATTAGAACAAATTTTGCAGGGCGCTATCTCAATTAAAAGAAGACTTAGGCAGCCTTTTGCCAAAGCCCACTCATCCATAGACCGATTTGCTCGCGGTTGGTTCTGCTAATCGGCTCGATGGGTGACAGTTTGCCATTAAACATGACGCCAATACGGTCAGAAACATCAAATAATTCATCAAGTTCTTCCGAAATCACCAAAACCGCACATCCCGAGCGCGCCAAGTCAATCAAAGACTGCCGGATCTGTGCGGCCGCACCAACATCGACACCCCAAGTCGGCTGCGCACAAATCAGCACTGTCGGGGATTGCTCTAGCTCGCGCGCCATGATGAATTTCTGGAGGTTGCCACCTGAAAGAGACCTCGCGGCAGCCCGCGCGCCCACGGTTTTAACCTGAAACGATTTGATGCAGCGATCTGCGAACGCACGAGCTTTTTCCAGCTTTAAAAAACCAGCGCTGACCAGGCCAGCCCGGTCAGCGGCAGTCAAAATCGAATTTTCAGTCAAACTCATGTCGGCCAGAGCCCCTGTACCCAACCGATCTTCGGGCACGTAGCAAAGTCCTCTCTGGCGTCGACGCGTCGAGCCTTCGCCAACCAATGATTGCCCGAACCAGTGAATGTCTCCAGCGTCAGGCATGACCTCACCGGCCAACAAAGAGCACAGTTCTCTCTGGCCATTACCCGAAATACCGGCGATGCCAACAATCTCACCCACCTTAAGGCTAAAGCTCAGTTCAGAAAGGCTCACGCCGTGCGCATCAACAGCCTTCAACGACAAATTGTTGACAGACAGCGCCACCTCACCAGCCGTCGGCTCGGGCTTAAAGGGATGCTCAAAATCATGCCCAATCATCATGCGTGCCAATGAAGCAGGCGTTTGATCCTCAGTCACGCACTCTCCGGTGACTCGACCATCTCGCAGTACAGTGACTCGATCGCATAAGGCCAATATCTCATCAAGCTTGTGGCTGATGTAGACAATGGCACAGCCCTCGGCACGTATTTGCCGTAATGTTTCAAACAAGCGGTCAACCGCTGCTGGCGTTAGCACCGATGTGGGTTCATCCATGATTAAAAGCTTGGGCTTTTGAATCAGGCAGCGGATAATCTCGACACGCTGACGCTCGCCAACAGACAAGTCGAAAACATGTCGATTGGGATCGATCGGCAAGCCGTAGTGCTCTGAAACTTCACGGATCTTGATAGACAAAGCATCAAGCGACTGTCCGGGTGGCAAGAATAGTGCCGTGTTTTCTGCCACCGTCAATGTTTCAAACAAAGAAAAGTGCTGGAACACCATGCCAATGCCCAATGCTCGTGCCTGCGCTGGGCTCGTGATATCGACTGGCTGGTCCTCCCAATAAATCGTTCCACTTGTGGGGGCCGTCACGCCATAAATCATTTTCATGAGTGTTGACTTACCCGCACCGTTCTCGCCGAGCACCGCGTGAATTTCTCCTGCGCCAACACTTAAATTGACCTGGTCATTGGCCAAAACAGAGGGATAGGCTTTCGTCAGAGATTGAACTCGCAAACGTGGCATGGCAGGCTATCAACAAAATTAACGGGGGTGTCAATGATCAAAAGTTTTGTAGCAAGCTTGCATTATCGGCTACTTTTGGCAGAAGCTGTTGCCCTAACCCTCATTGGATTGCAGACAGAAGAATTGACACCGAGATCACGCCATGACGCTTGACCCACTAGAGCACGATAAGCTTGTCAAAAACCTAGCCGCTCACTTGTGTAAAAAAACAGGTAAACCTGCTCGGATATATCGAACACATATCTCGAGTGTGATTACTTGTGGCAAGTATGCCTATAAGCTCAAGCGACCGGTCAAGCTGTCCTTTGTGGACTTTTCTACGCCTGCCCTGCGCCATGCAGACTGCCAGCGCGAACTACGTCTGAATCAACGCACAGCCCCTGCACTTTATCTGGACACCGTGCGAATAACTGGCACCATCCAAAAACCTCGAATTTCCGGCTCAGGTCCAATACTTGATTGGGCAGTGAAGATGCGACGCTTTAAACAGTCTGATCTTTTGAGCCATCTGATCCGCGCCGGTAACATCACAACCCAGATGGCTCAAGATTTAG
This sequence comes from Orrella daihaiensis, assembly GCF_022811525.1. Lineage (NCBI taxonomy): Bacteria > Pseudomonadati > Pseudomonadota > Betaproteobacteria > Burkholderiales > Alcaligenaceae > Orrella > Orrella daihaiensis. The sequence goes on from NZ_CP063982.1 coordinate 1,983,488, forward strand.
GTGAGCATCTCGCCAAATTCACCAACGCATTGCCCAGCTTAAAACTCCAAACAGTTCAAGCGCATCGCCCAACGATTGATTGGCTGCTTCAAAGTCTTGAAGAAATATCCACGATCTTTCCCTCAGAACGCCGAGTCGCCGATGTAATCGCGAAGTGGGCAAAGGACCAAGCCCGAAACCACCAACGGCTGATCAAGCAACGACTGCAACAAGGCTTCTACCGCAACTGCCATGGCGACACGCATTTGGGCAATCTGGTGAAACTGGGTAAAGATGTGGTCGCGTTTGATGCGCTTGAGTTCAATCGGGAGCTCAGCCAGATCGATGTTATCAATGACATCGCGTTTGCTTTCATGGATATTATCGCCCATGACCGGGCCGATCTTGCCTGGTCTCTGGTGAATCAATGGTGTGAACATACGGGCGACTACGGCGGTTTGCCGTTGCTACGCTATTACACTGTTTACCGAGCAATTGTCAGAGCTAAGGTTGCTGCGCTCGCCTGTAGGCAGACCCACACCAAAACTTTCGATCGCTACTGGGGTCTGGCAAACCGCCTGGTTGCACCGGCCAATCCACCCCATCTGCTGCTGGTTGGCGGGTTAAGCGGTAGCGGCAAGTCCACAGTCTCCAAAGAACTCGTCAGCGTCCTATCTGGGATTCAGTTACGAGCCGATGTCATTCGCAAGCAACTGTTTGCCAGCCATCTCAATAATCCAAAAGTTCTCTATTCCCGACAAGCCAGTCAAAAAACCTATGCCAAACTGGCAAACATTACCGATACCTTGCTCTTGCAAAGCATGACTGTCATTATCGATGCCACGTTTTTGTCTCAACCACACATTGATCTTTTCAATAAACTGGCTGGCAAGCACCGAATCAAATTAGCCACAGTCTGGTGCGAAGCACCGGTAGCTGTTTTGAGGCGGCGCATTCAGAAACGCTCCAGACAAGGGTTTGACCCTTCTGATGCCACGATCAAAGTTCTTGCGCAACAGATAGAACGATTAAAAACCGAACCGCTTACCTGGCCTAATCAACCCTACCGACTTAGCACTGATGGGCCGCGCCGCTATGTGACGTGTCAAATTCACCGCATCTGGACCACCTTGATCAAAAAACAATGACCTTGATTTTGAAATTGACTTAAATCAATCTAATTGCCATCTTCGAGTACTATAAACGCAATGCAACATCTATCCTGGTGTTGCCGCACGAGGATGCCGCGCATCCGTCCATGTGGAGCTGACCATGGAACTCGACCCCCTCTTCATATCGCGACTCCAATTTGCTTTTGTTGTTTCCTTTCACGCCATCTTCCCGGTTTTCACCATTGGTTTGGCTAGCTATATCGCCGTACTGGAAACGTTAGCGCTACGCACCAAGAACCCGCATTGGGAAAAACTCGCCACTTTCTGGACCAAGATCTTTGCCGTGGTATTTGGCATGGGCGTTGTCTCAGGCTTGGTAATGGCCTTTCAGTTCGGCACCAACTGGAGCAACTTTTCTTATACCGCCTCAAACTTTCTGGGACCAATCCTGGCTTATGAAGTTGTCACAGCCTTCTTCCTGGAAGCAGCCTTTCTGGGCGTATTGCTGTTTGGGCGCACCAAAGTACCACCAGGCCTGCATCTGTTGTCGGCTTACATGGTGGCCATCGGCACATTCATCTCTTCTTTCTGGATCCTGTCGGCCAATTCCTGGATGCAAACGCCTGCTGGCGTCGAAATGCGCGATGGCATGATCCATGTCACAAGCTGGCTGCAAGCGATTTTTAACCCGTCATTCCCCTACCGCTTTGCCCACATGGCGCTGGCTTCTTTCTTGACTGGCGGATTTGTCGTGGCTGGGGTTTCGGCACTCTACATTCTTAGAGGCCACGCAGTTGAAACCGCGAGCAAGGCCTTAAAGATGACCGTTGCCTTGCTGGCCGTGATCGCACCGTTGCAACTCTTCGTAGGCGACGCCCACGGTTTGAACACGCTTGAACATCAGCCCGCCAAAGTCGCTGCCATGGAAGGCGCTTGGGATACAGAGTCTGGCTTGCCGCTACTGTTGTTTGCTATTCCTGACCAAGAGGCACAAGAAAACCACTTCGAGATTGGGATCCCGAAGCTTGCCAGTCTGATTCTGACACATGATCTTGACGGCACGGTTCAAGGCCTGAAGTCATTTCCAGTTGCCGAACAGCCTCCAGTATTCCCCGTGTTCTGGAGTTTTAGGGTGATGGTTGGCATTGGGATTCTCATGATTGTGGCCAGTCTCTGGGGTGCTTGGTTGACGTGGCGTGGCAAACTGCTGCAATCACGTGGGTACCTGCGCCTGTTGACCTTCATGATCCCAGCACCATTCATTGCGGTGCTGGCCGGTTGGTTTGTCACCGAGATTGGTCGCCAGCCCTATCTCATCTACGGCATGATGACTGCTAGCGAGGCTATCACCCCGAGCCTGCAAGGCTGGATGGCGCTGGTCACACTGATTGGCTATATCGCGGTGTATGCCGTGGTATTTACCGCTGGCATCCATTTTCTGCGCAAGCTGATCAACCATGGCATCACCGAGCAGATACAGGTTGTGTCGGATACCGGACGCCCCAAGCGTCCATTATCTGCCGCCGACCCTCAGCCCGGCAGCGCGCCCTCATTCTTTAACGCTTAACGTAAAGGAGACGATCATGTATGACTTTACGTACCTGTGGGTTGCCATCATTGGTTTTGGTGTGTTGATGTACGTGCTGGCTGACGGTTTTGATTTGGGTGTTGGCATGCTGTTTCCATTTGCCAAGGATGAGTCTGAACGCGACATCATGATGAATTCTGTTGCACCAGTTTGGGATGGCAATGAAACTTGGTTGATTCTCGGTGGTGCTGGGCTTTTGGCTGCCTTTCCACTGGTCTACACCGTGTTTTTACCCGCACTTTATATCGGGGTATTTCTGCTCTTGGCAGGCCTTATATTTCGGGGAGTTGCGTTTGAGTTTCGATTCAAAGCTTCGGCTAAAAACAAACACCTCTGGAATCTCTCGTTTAGCCTCGGCTCATTTGTCGCCTCGTTTGCGCAAGGTGCCGTGGTGGGCACTTACATCCAGGGCTTTGAAACCGAGAACTTCCGTTATGTAGGCGGCGCGTTTGACTGGCTCACACCCTTTACCGTCATGACTGGACTTGGTGTGGTCGTTGGTTATTCACTGCTTGGCGCCACTTGGCTAGTGCTTAAGACCGAGGGCCAACTGCAAGACCGAGTTCGTCAGTGGGCACGCAAGCTTCTGATTGCGATGATGGCGTTTTTTGCGATTGTTAGCCTGTGGACACCCATGATCGATAGCTACGTCAATGATCGCTGGTTTGGCAACATCACCTGGATCTGGATCTTGCCGGCACTTACCGCCTTTCTCGCACTGATGGTGTGGCGCTGGATCAACAAGCGATATGATGCCTTACCCTTTATCGGCACCATCGGTTTGTTCGCCCTGTTTTATGGTGGCCTGCTCTTTAGCAAGTGGCCCTATGTTGTGCCGCCAAACTACACTTTCCACGATGCGGCCTCAGCGCCAGAGAGCCAGTTATTCCTGCTTGTAGGGGTTCTATTTGTGGTGCCGTTTGTCTTGATGTATACAGCATGGACGTATTACGTCTTTAGAGGCAAAGTCACCAGTGCAAGCGGATACCACTGATTCCGACACATTGTCCGTTGACTCGAGGCCGGCGTCCAAATCAGCGTCGGCCTCTTTTCTGGGACATATCAAGAAAGAGGCTAAGCCCTCGTTAAGGCTTTTTAGCTTGGCTGCTGCCATGGCGACTATCGGCACGGTGGCCTTTAGTGCTGCGGTTGCGCTGATCGTCGATGCCGCCATGCACGAGCAAACGCCGCCTGCCTGGCTATGGCTGCTGGGGATAGCTGGCATCGGCACGCGTCTTTTAGCCAACCTCTGGCGCGACCGCATTGCCCAGACACTCTCGGTCGCCGTGCGCACTCGTCTCAGAGACGAGCTTACCGCTCAAACCACGCAAAGCGGTCCTCATCTGCTGGCCCGTCAAGGCAACACCGCTTGGTGGGCACACCAGTGTCTCGAGCAAATTGATGCGCTGCATGGGTATCTGGCGCGCTACTTGCCAGCCAAGCAGGCAACGGCCATCATTCCCGTGATCATCATCGCGGTGACACTGGCCACAGACTGGATAGCCGGCTTGTTGATTCTGTTGGCCACACCCATCATCCCGATTTTTATGATCTTGATTGGTTGGGGCACAGAGAGCGTTCATCGGGCGCAGCAAGATCAACAAGCATCACTGGCGGCCCACTTGATGGACCGTCTACAAGCATTGCCCTGGCTGCGACGCATGGGTGCGATTAAACAAACCGAGCTTGGCGTTGAACAAGCTGCGCAGGACTATCGCAAGATTTCCATGCGGGTGCTGCGCGTGGCCTTTCTATCTTCAGCCACACTCGAGTTCTTTAGCGCTGTCTCCATTGGTCTGATGGCCATCTACATCGGTTTTGCGCTCATTGGGTTAGTCAGTTTTGGACCGGCTGACCAGATCACGCTGGCCACTGGTCTATTTATGTTGATGTTGGCACCAGAGTGCTTCATGCCGCTCAGACAACTAGCGCAGGCTCACCACGACATGAATGCGGCCAAAGCCAGTGCTGAGGTGTTGCAGCCATTGTTCTCTGATCTAGCCGGTCAAACTGCGCATACCCAAAACATGCCCCAAACCACATCCGAATCCCATCTATGGGCTGATACAGGCCAACCCGTTGCCGCACGCGTGGATAAGGTCACCGTGACTTGGCCTGACGCTCATACGCCAGTACTCGCTGACATCGATTTGATTGTTCCTCAAGGGGAGATCCTTGGCATTGCAGGTGACAGCGGTCAAGGCAAATCCACACTTATCCAGTTGTTGACAGGCTTTATTACGCCGGTCTCTGGCAGAGTCACCCGTGACAGACACTGGGCTGGGCTCGCTCAGCGTCCACACTTGTTTCACGCAACTTTGAGAGACAACTTACTGCTTGGCAGTCAAACGACGTTAACGGATGTAGAGCTGGAATCTGCGCTTTGCAAGGTAGGGCTACCGATACCCAATCCGCTGCTGCCAAAAGGGCTAGACACACAGATCGGCGAAACCAACCTGGGTGTCTCTGGCGGCCAAGCGCAACGCATCGCCCTGTGCCGGGCCATGATCAGTGGTGCAAAGCTTTGGCTACTCGATGAGCCCACCGCAGCCTTGGATGCTGACACCCGCGATAACTTGCTTGATGCCATGCTGCTGCACGCCAAAACACATCAAATCACACTCATCATCGCCAGCCATGACAGCGAAGTGTTAGCGCGCTGCGATCGGGTAGTCACCATCGCACACGGCCGGCTTGAGGTGCGTACATGACGATCTGGCGCTACCTGTTAAAGCTATACCAGCCTCGTGCAGGCTGGTTACTCATTGCATTTCTCAGTCTTACCGTGACCTGGTTATCGGCAGCCGCACTGCTGGCTGTCTCTGGCTGGTTCATCACCGCTTGCGCCATGGCGGGTCTTGGACTTATTGTGAACCTGAATATATTCACACCATCAGCGGCCATTCGAGGTCTAGCCATCTTGCGCACCGCGGGTCGCTACGCCGAACGAGTCATCGGACACGAGGCTATTTTGCGAACGCTAGCCGATTTACGTATTCGGGCTTTTGTGGCGATGGCAGTACGTCCAGCAAAAGACATCGATGACCGTCGCTATGCCGATCTGGTCAATCGATTAACCGCTGATGTTGACACCTTGGATGGCGTGCCACTTCGAGTAATAGGCCCTCTGTTGGCGGCTTTTCTAACATGGATAGCAGTTGTTGTCATTGGCGCTATCTGGGGTGGCACTGTAATCGCTAGCGTGATTGGACTAGGCGGGCTCGTAACATTTGCCCTGTCGGCTTGGCTTGCGCGGACGGGTCACGCTAAGGGCCGCGCTGTGATTCAAGCACGTGTCGAGCAGCGGATAGCCATAAGCGATCACTTTGGCGGGTTGGGTGACCTTCTTGCCTATGGAAAAGCAGATGCCTCCCAGCAACGGTTGCAAATACTTGAGCAAGCCCAGAGCGCCAGACTCATGGATCAGGAGCGTTATGCAAGCTGGTCTGAACACGGCGTGCAGGCCTTGACAGCATTGATGACACTCGTTGTGTTGGCACTGGGTTGGCCTGCACTTGACCCGGCTGTGGTGACATTGCTGGCACTCATGACGCTGGGCATGAACGAAGCGCTTGGAACGTTACCAGGTGCTTTCTGGCGTGTGGGTGAATCAACCGAAGCCGGTCAAAGGCTGATGGATCTTGAATCCATCTCTACTGAAAGCAAGACCCCGCCAAACAACACCAGCACAATCGTCGGGAACCCTTCAGTTAGCGCCATCGACATCCAGCAACTGTCTTGTCAGCGCCAGCCCGACACCCGTCAGTTCCTGACAGCGCGGTTAGAGCCAGGCAAACCATTGATCATTCATGGCCAAAGCGGCACTGGCAAATCCAGTCTGTTGGCGACACTGGCTGGTGAGCTTGCGCCTGTAGCCGGAGGCGTCATGTTCGGCAACATCGACCTATTGGCACTGGAGGATGACCAGCGTTACGGCTTTGTCGGGTTCCTCAGTCAAAACGATCAATTACTGGACCTGACGATTCGGGAGTTTTTAAGCCTAGGTCTTGATGACGTCAGTGATGACAATCTGCGTCAAGTACTCTACGCCGTCGATCTACTGGCTACATTGGACAACACTCAAGATGGCTTTGACTACCGCCTCGGTGTTGGTGGCAGTCGGATTTCTGGCGGTCAAGGCAGACGACTGCAATTGGCTGCATTGCTCTTGCGAGATCCCGCATTAGTGCTGCTTGACGAGCCATTTCGCGGGCTGCAAAACGATCTGATTCAGACCATAATCGAGCGAATTAGACCTTGGCTATCTGGCCGTTGCTGTGTGATTGTTACTCACGACCCATCAGCCGTGCCCAAAAACTGGCCACGCATTCAATGGCCAGTGTAAACAAAACCTTACCAAGCCACGGCTACTAATTAAAGCCCTCTTAAACCACCGTTATCGCCCTAAATACCCAGTTAGACTTTCTTCGCATAGAAGAATAAACGGGGCTGAAACGCTTAAGCAAACAGATTGATCTGGCACAACCTCTTGTTGGTTTATAAGCCTAGACTCAACACATAATAGTTAACATAGTCCAGTAAGAATAATTTTTCACCTCGTTTTGTATTTCGTAGTGAGCAAGGGATCTTATTGGCAAATCTTTTTTCGCTTGTTAATACACCGATCAGAATATCAATGATAGGTTTGTAACCGACTCAACCGACCAAGAATAAAGTAAGACGACGATAACGGCAGGAGCGGCTTTCTTCTGCTGCCAACGGAGCAGTCATAATATGACCATCCTACAAAACATTACCAACATGCAACCCATCAGCCTCGACGTGTTGGCTGAGAAGTATTTAAAACCAGGCGAACACTCGGCCGACGACATCTATCGTCGGGTAGCCCGCGCATTGGCAAGCGTTGAGCCCAAAGACCGGGATCTATGGCAAGACAGGTTTCTAAAGAACTTAAAACGTGGCGCTATTGGGGCAGGTCGTATTATGAGTGCCGCCGGCACCGACATTGAGGCGACACTCATCAATTGCTTTGTTCAGCCTGTCGGTGACTGTATTCAAGGCAAAGACAAGGACGGCTATCCCGGCATCTATGAGGCGTTACGCGAAGCAGCCGAAACCATGCGGCGAGGCGGCGGCGTTGGCTACGACTTCTCGCGCATTCGCCCCAAGGGTGCGCGTGTCAAGGGTACAGCCTCGATTGCCTCTGGCCCCTGTAGCTATATCAATGTCTTTGATCAGTCATGCTCGACCGTTGAAAGTGCCGGTGCGCGCCGCGGCGCGCAAATGGGCGTATTGCGTATTGATCACCCTGATGTGCAGGAGTTCATCACGGCCAAACGCACTCCCGGACGCTGGAATAACTTCAATGTATCGATCGGGGTCACCGACGCATTCATGCGGGCTGTTGAACAAGATGCGCAATGGGAACTAACTCACACGGCTGAGCCAAGTGAGACGCTTAAGCAAGAAGGAGCCCACCTGCTTGCCGATGGCCGGTGGGTCTACCGCACGGTACGCGCCCGCGACCTGTGGAACACTGTCATGCAGTCAGCCTACGATTTTGCTGAGCCGGGAATTTTGTTTTTGGACAACATCAACCGGGACAATAACTTACGCTATTGCGAACGCATCGACGCAACCAATCCATGCGGCGAACAACCACTACCCTCCTATGGCTGCTGCGATTTAGGTCCCATTATCCTGACGCGATTTGTAAACCATCCATTTAGCCGTGACGGCGAAGCGTCATTTGACTTCGAGGGGTTTCGCGAAGTGGTCGCCGTGCAAGTCCGGGCATTGGATAACGTTCTGGATGCCACCTTTTGGCCATTGAAAGAACAGCATGAACAAGCCATGGCCAAACGCCGTATCGGCGTAGGTTTCACGGGCCTGGGTGACACACTGGTCATGCTTGGCTTACGATACGACCACCACGATGGTCGCGAGATGGCTACGCGCATCGCACGTACCATGCGTGATGTGGCCTACCGGGCTTCTGTTGAGCTGGCCAAAGAAAAAGGTGCCTTCCCCGAGTTTAATGCGGCGAAATATCTGGAAGCTGGCACGTTTGCTAGCCGCCTGCCTGAGGACATCAAAGCCGACATTGCCACACATGGCATCCGCAACAGCCACCTGATCTCGATTGCTCCGACCGGCACAGTGAGCCTGGCATTTGCCGACAATGCGTCAAACGGTATTGAGCCCGCATTCTCATGGCGCTACCAACGTAAAAAACGTGAAGCCGATGGCACGACTCAAGAGTATGCAGTCGAAGACCACGCTTGGCGCTTATATCGCGAGCTCGGTGGCAATGTAGACAACCTGCCAAACTATTTCATCTCTGCGCTTGAGCTATCAGCTGACGACCACATCGCCATGATGGAAGCAGTTCAACCCTATGTAGATACTGCCATTTCCAAGACCGTCAATATCCCGGCAGACTACCCCTATGAGGACTTCAAACAGCTTTATGTTCAAGCCTGGAAGGCCGATCTCAAAGGTCTTGCTACCTATCGGCCCAACAACATTTTGGGATCAGTGCTTTCAACTGCGCCAGAGCCTGCCAAGGCCGGGGTATCTGCCGTGGATCCAATGCGTACAGTCATCGAAAAGCGTCCCAAAGGTGGCTTGCCAGCGGTGGCAGAGAAGATCGAATACGTTACCCAGGAGGGACAAAAGACGCTCTATATCGTTGTGTCATTCATCCCGGTTTCCGACCCTGACACGGGACAGAGCATCGAGCGCGCAATTGAATTCTTTATGCCGGTAGGTCAAAGCGACCAGTCGCAACAATGGATTACCGCTAGTATGCGCCTGTTGTCACTCGCTGCTCGTGGCGGCTTTCTCGAACGTGCCTTAAGTGACATGCGTAAAGTCGTTTGGGACCGAGGTCCGGTTCGCTTGGGCACAGCCCTGAAATCTGACGGCACGCAGATACCACGTTGGCACGATTCAGAAGTGGCAGCGATCGCCTACGCTGTGCAACGGATCATTGACCAGCGCCGGGGTCTCGTCGCCGAAGGCTCTCAAGCAGATGAGCCCGACAGCGGCAAGCACCCAACCATGACCGGGCGCAAATGCCCCGAGTGCGGTGCATACGCCATGATCCGCAAAGACGGATGCGATTACTGCACGGCATGCGGCAGTATTGGCAGCTGCGGCTAAGCGGCTGCCTCCTTCAGTTTCAATCCATTCCGGTGGCGCGCAGCGTGGCACCGGGCTTAGGCTTGATGACTCGCTGAATAAACACCACAACGACAGCCACTCCAATGCCGATCAAGTCAGTGGTCCATCCACCCTCGATCATGGCAAGTGCCGCAAAGGCTAGCGCGATGCGCAGGAACCATACCGCTGCCCTGCCCATAAACCAGCCCTGCACCGCCGAGGACAAGAGAAATACGCCAACCACCGCGGTTGCGCCGGCGCGCAGGATTTCAAGCCATGTGCCTTCCATCAAAAGTGCCGAGTTATAGAAGAACATGAAGGGCACGATAAATGCTGCAATGCCGATTTTGAACGATGCCGTGGAAGTCTCCATCGGATTTGCACCCGAGATCCCGGCAGCTGCGTATGAGGCAAGAGCCACGGGCGGTGTAATCGCTGATACCACCGCAAAATAAAACACAAAGAAGTGCGCAGTTAGCAATGGGATACCTAGGCTTACCAAACCCGGTGCGACTACTGAGGCAGCCACTGCATAGGCTGCAGTGGTGGGCATCCCCATTCCCAATAAGATTGAGATACACATGGCAAAGAACATGGCTAGCAGCTGTGACTGATCTGCAATCTCAAGTAACAGATTAGAGAAGCGTGCACCGACACCAGTCAAAGAAATCACGCCCACGATGATACCGGCGCACGCACAGACAGCAATAATCTGGATCGACATCTGGCCGGCATTTTCAAATGACTTGAAGATGGACTTGATACCCATTGGGTAAGGCGTTAACCAGCTCACAACAGCCGCACAAGCGGTCGCTAGAGTGCCCGCACGAATCACCGAATAACCCATAAAAAGCGCCACAATCAGGATGATGATGGGCAGAAACAGAAACACGCGCTTTAGCATCTCTGCCACGCGAGGCAACTCATCATCACGCATGCCACGCATGGCACGCTTGGCAGCCTCAAGGTCAACCATAAAATAGATCGACACGAAGTAAAGAATGGCTGGAATGATTGCCGCAATCGCAATCTCGGCGTACGGTATCCCCGTGATCTCGGCCATGATGAAGGCACCCGCCCCCATAATCGGCGGCATGATCTGCCCACCTGTTGAAGCACCCGCCTCAATCGCACCAGCGGTTTTTTTGTCGTAGCCAACTTTTTTCATGAGCGGAATCGTCAGCGAACCCGTAGCCACCACGTTGCCAGCCGATGTGCCGTTGATCATGCCCATCAAGCCTGATGCAAAAATCGCAACCTTGGCTGGACCACCCCGAGCGCGGCCCGCCAATGCAAAGGCGAAGTTCACGAAGTAGTCACCCACTTTGGAGGACTGCAAAAATGCTGCAAAGATAATGAACAAAATAATGTACGTCGACGACACAGCCGTTGTCGGACCCAAGATACCCGTGTCGGTATAGACCTGGCTAAAGAAACGCTCCCAGGTGATTTGAGGTGAATTCAAAAATCCCGGCAACAAATGCCCCACGAACACATACCCCAGAAAGACCAGAGAAATAATCACTAACGCCAAGCCCGCCACGCGTCGGGTTAACTCCATGATCAACAGAGTGCCAGCGACTGCTGCAATCGAAATGCCGATTGGCGCAAACGGTGTACCTGTTGCGTTACGCATCAATGTGCCGTAGATCACAATCAAATAAACCGCGACCGACACACCACAGACCGCAAGCACGATATCAGGCATGGTCAAACTAGCGCGATCGCGCTTGTTAAACCAGGACAGCACAATGGAAGCTACTGTTGCGACCATCAGCGGAACCCCATAAAGCCATGTTTCCTTGAACTTGATCTCCTTGCTGATCCCGTTCCATTTCACCCCTGCCGCGATATCAACAGCAAACCAGATGGCCACGCCCAACGAGAATAAAGCCGCCAGCAATAGCACTGCTGAGACCACATCGATCCAACGTTGGCTACGCGACATATCGGTTGGATATCCGCAGCCGGCAAACCACAAAAATCCCAAGCCCAACGCACCTGCGACGTGCACAATCCGGAAGTTCCACGTCTCCATCGGAAAGTCTGGCAAGAAGGACAAATTGACCAAGCCACCCGTCATCGCGAAGATCGACAGACCATTTAATGCAGCCATATGAAAAAACGCATATATCCCTGCAGCGATAGCAATGAAGGCCAGCCGTCCACCAGTGAAGATACGTCGATTGTGTTCGACTGGCTCTTGGTCAACGCCTTCGGCAAGAATCGGTCCGGTCTCTGGATTGGCTTGGGTCATAAATCAATTCACTTTAAACAATGCCAACACCTGCGCTGGCGAATAATACTCAGACATAAAGGATGAGCGGATCATAAATCGACCCTACTCACAAAAACGGGCCACAGCCTACAAAGGCTTGCGGCCCGTCAATCAAACGGAATACAGATTACTTCTTAAAGATCATATCCTGACCAATTGAAGCACCGTTTTCATTGAACCACTTAGCCGCGCCCGGATGCCACTTGAGCACACCGTTCTTGTCCCAGTTAGCTGGCACAGTCGAACGGGCTGCCTTGTGGATTTTCATCATACGATCATGGTCACCCATCACAACCTTAACCGCCTCATACACAAAAGACTCTGGCAGTTCGCAATTGGCAATCGCGAAATTCCACATCGATACAGAGCGTGCTGGCGCAGTCAACGACGTATAGGCACCGGCAGGAATCTCATGCGCCGAGACAGGGAAAGTGTCGATTATTTTCTTTTGCTCTTCAGGCGTGAACTCAATAATATTGATTTTGGTCTGCACCTCGAGCTGGCTAACCGCGGGTACCGGCACACCAGCAGCAAAGGCGATCACATCCAGCAGTCCATCTTGCAACTGACCAGCCAAATCCGACCAACCGCCATTGCGCCGTTCAAACTTCACACCAAGTTCTTCAAGCATCTTGGGGAAATAAGTGTCAGAAGTGGAACCAGCAGGGCCAAAACCAATCTTGGCACCCGCCGGAATATCCTTGATGCTCTTGATGCCGGATGAGGTCAACACTGTCACTGAGAAGGGCGTGGTGTACATCGGGAACATGGCGCAAGCGTTGTCAAGCTTCACGCCCGGAGCGATTGGATTATTACCCTCAATCGACTCGCGCGCAGGACCCATGGTCGTCATGCCAAACTGGGCATCACCCATGCTGACCAGTGCCATATTTTGCATCGGTCCACCCGTTACCTCGGCACCTCCGGTCACACCAAGCTCTTTAGAAACCAAGTTCGCCCAGCCTGAACCGTAGGTAAAGTAGGTGCCGCCCTGCGATGCGGTACCGACCGTAAAGCTCTTTGGCCAGTCGCTGCGGTCTTGAGCAACTGCGGGCATGGCTGCTAACAATGATGTCGCTGAAGCAACCGCCACCGAGCCCAGAATGTGCTTGAACTTCATAAATATCCTCCAGTTGAAACGGGCAAGTGATTGGAGTGACCGTATTGGCACTCGAGCACCCAAACTAAGCGATAGACAGTAGTTTTCTTAGTTACTACCTATCGAAGATCGCAGGATATAGGCACCGGACCATTCAGTCATTAGGGTAAGTACTGATCTACCACGTAAGTCGTTGACCTACGGCAATTTGATACCGATTATTTTTCTTGAAGACGTTGATAGCAAGCCAAAATGTACCTAGCAGTCATCAGGTCAAGGTGGGCACCACCCCCATTTTTAAACACGGTAATCTCAGCCTCAGATTGGCGACCGAACTTTCCCGTATCCAAATCATAGAAATCAGCAATAACGTCCCCGATTTCAATCACGCCTGCATCGATAGGAATCTTCAACTCACCAATATGATGAATCGTCGTGTCTCGACTATCGACGAATAATCGACCTCGGTTTAACACCTCATCATCGGCCTCACGCATATCGGCGCGATATGCACCAATCAAATCGAGGTGTTGACCAGGCTTTAGCCACTGACCTTTAATCAGAGGCACTTTGGATAACGTGGCGCAGCTGATCAAATCAGCCTCACGAACAGCGGCTCCCAGATCGTCGGCGAGCCGAACGTTGGGCATACGTTCAGCCACAGCCAGTGCTGTTTCACGCCGGTGATTCCAAATCGTGAACACAGCATCAGGAAACAAAGTCTGATAGGCTGTTAAAGCGGTCAATGCGATACGCCCGACTCCCACAATCAATACTTGTTGGCAGTCAGACCGAGCAAGCCTGCGTGTAGCCAGGAAACTATCACCGACCGTCTTAAATCTGGTGACCAAATCAAAATCAACCATTGCTTGCAAGCCACCCGTCTGATCGTCATACAGACAGACACTGCCCTGAACCGATGGCAACTGGTGTCGCGTATTTTCCGGAAAAATGGTGGCAACCTTAACAGCCATACCAAGCCCATCGATCCAAGACGAGCGCAACAGTAATGTCTCATCACCGCGGGTCAAAAAGCTGTCGCTGATTTTTGCTCGGGGCAGCTGGTGACCCGCTTCAATTGCATGTGACAGTTCAACCCAACTCAGTTGCGACTCAACATCAAGCGCATGGACAACTTGCATCCGGTGAGACCTCGTTTACTGACATTGGGTGCCAGCATATGGCTGGCCAGTTTGCAAGCTCAGACTGATGGCTTTAGCCAGCTTTTGGATATTCATCTGCTGCGCTTGAACCAAGGGTGCGACGCCAGGTTCCACTGATTGGCGCACTACCGTGTAACAGATGAGATTGGGCGAGCCGGTTTTGATCGATCCGACAGAGACTTGCCAAACAGCAGCTAGCTCAGCAAATTGACCCGGAAGCAAATCAAACCTTTGCACATCAACTGAAATATTGGTCACCTTCGCATCTAGTGCTGCCTGTGTTGTGGAGATTGGCGGCATGCCTAATTCGTCGGTCAACGCCACTGCCAGCGCATTACCAAACTGCTTACCTAACGGTGCGGTCCAGCGATCATGCGCCAACTTCATCAAACGGTCGTCTGACTGTCGCACGATGATTAATGTGTCATCGACTGGTGCCGGGACAGAAACTGAAACAATCGAATACAGACCAGTTGGCACGACAGCGGTCGACTTGAGCTGCTGGTTGGCTGCTGGTGCCGTCAATGTGTAGTAAACACTAGGCTGACTCGCACAACCTACCAATGCAAGAATAAACACACTCGTCAGAGAAAATTTCATCATCACTTATCAGCCCCTAGCGTTTCGCGCGAATAAGACGTGCTTGGCTCACCAAACAGGAGTGAGTTGGGTCGTTCGCGTAACTCATCAACAAATTGACGAGCCGAACGCAGCACCTCATCCAGATCCCGGATTGACTGTTTCGCCTGCGCAGGCAGTTCTTCACCAGATTCAAGCAAGCGGTTCACGTCAGTCAGGGTACTTTGAAGCTTCTCGAGTGTTTGGCGTAACTCAGGTGTTAACGTCTGATTAACACTACGCCCAAATTCAGACAGTTGTTTCAAAGACGCATCCAATTCCTTACCAATTCGCTCAAATGGGATTTTGTCAATATGAGTGATGATATCGCTGATCTGCTTTTGCAAGTCATCGAGCGTTTGCGAGGCAACTGTGGGAATCGACACAGGTAACGTACCGTTAAATTTCTCGCCTGCCGGCGTACCGGCCCGATTGACCAATTCAATATAAAGCCCACCGGTTAAAAGACTAGCCTCCCGTAGCTGCGCTCGCATACCGAGATCGATCGCCTGCTGCACGAGCTTGGCAAGCGTTTGTGGATCACGCTCTTTAACTTCAATATGCTCATAAGCCGCACCAAGCATGGCTGGATACAAGGTGGCCTTCACCTCAGTAAAAAAACTCTTGTCACGCTGATCAAGATTGAGTTCAACTGATCTGACCACACCGATGTGCAAGCCATGGAAATCGATCGGCGCATTAACCGCTAGTCCACGTGTGGACTGATCAAAGCGCATCACAATTGGCACAGATGGGCCTTCGGGTAACGATTTAGCGGCCTGATGGTTATCGAACAATTTGAATATGAAACTATCTGGCACTGGTCGCTCAACCCCGAACGAGCCAAATGAAATGCCACTCGATAGTAAAGAGGCTAAGGATCCCACCTGTACATTTAATCCGTTAGGTCCCACACCTACCTGTACACCACTCTCATTCCAGAACCGGGTATTGATATTCACGTATTTGTCGTACGGTTCATCAATAAAAATATCAATGTCAACATGCTTGCCATCCTTGTCAAGCAAGTAGTCAGTCACCACGCCAACTGGAATTCTCAAGAAATAGATTGGGGTGCCGGGCTGGATAGAGCCTAAAGTTGAGGCTCGCAACCGAAACTTAGTACCGGGCTGATCGCTGGTAATCGGTGGTGGTGTCTCAAGACCAACAAATGAGAACTTATTAGGCTTGATATTACCTTCGGCTTTGGTATCTGCTTCAATATAAGCACCAGAGAAAAGTGTCGCCAGGCCTGATACACCCGTCACACCGATGGTTGGCTTGACCACCCAGAACTGGGACTGGTCGCTCGCAAGTGCCTCTGCGTCTTTATCAAGTTGAGCGGTGATGAGAACATTTTCTCGGTTTTTGCTTAGTTGAATGTCAGTTACTAACCCGACGACGACATCACGATATTTGATTTGGGTTTTACCCTCTTCAATACCAGATGCAGAAGTAAAAGAAATTTCAATAACAGGACCCCTGGTGGACCACTCGCGCCAGACAATCGATGCTGCGGTTAGAGCAGCAACTGCCGGAATCAACCATACCCAGGCCAGATTACGTTTGGAACGTTGTCCAACTTTCGGTTTCGGCGGAGTGACAGGCTCGTTTGACGTCGAATCATTCATTGGCGAAGTGTTTCACTTAAATAACAAAAGACCTTGCAACCCAAGAACCTCAAGTGACAGGTAATGCTGCTACATCGGGCTTAACAACTTGACGGCGATACCCTGCCCAACGCCACGCCAGTCGAGAATCAAAGGTCATGGCGCAAAGCATCGTTAACACAACAACAGCGCCAAAAGCCACGGCACCGGCCCCAGGTTCAATATCTAGCAATCGCCCAAACTGTCCAAGCGACACCAAGAGTATCACGACAAAAACATCAAGCATTGACCATTGCCCAATGGCCTCCACGAGTCGATACAGCCGCGTACGACGCTTCAATCCCCGAGCCGAGCGCTGTTGAGTGAGCCACAGCAGCGTTCCTAGAAGGAGGATCTTAAAAATGGGAACAAAGACGCTAGCAATAAACACCACTGCCGCAATATCCCAAGAACCCATCTGAGCAAGCTCAATCACTCCCCCCAAAATCGTGTGTCCCGAACTACCGCTGATCGCGGTGATCGTCATAACCGGCAGCGCATTAGCCGGGATGTACAAAATCGCAGCAGCCAAAAGCAAGGCCCATGCCTTGGGCAGACAAGATGGACTTGGTGCGGGTTCAGGCTGAGGAGACATAACTACCAGATCAGCATCCAAGACTAGATAACGGATTTTGGACGGCGTCAAACGTGATAAAGCCGTAAAAAAAACAGCGCTGGCAGCCGTTGCGTACAGCCCAAGGCCTACGGTCAACTGAGCCAAATCGACAAGCTTGACAATAGCAACCAATGAGCCAAGTAAAAATACCGGCACCATGCACCAGGGTCGAACCCATCCAAGTAGCCGCAAAACTATCTCAAAATAGAATGGCACTCGCTGGCAAGCGATTGGAATAAACAATAGAGCTAAAAGGACGAGCTTAAACAGCGGCAGTCCAAACCCCACCAGACCCGTCAAAAGCGCTACTTCCCAATACCCAGCATCTAGTGTGGCTTGCACTGCACCAAGAAAGGTAGTGGCTTGCCCCGAACCTTGAAATTCGAGCGTTGCAACCGGAAATACGTTAGCCACCCCAAACGTCACGATCGCAGCCAACACAACTGCAAGCCATGCTTGTGCATTAAACAGGCCGCCGTTCTCCAGGACCTCATCACAACGCACGCAACGCGCCCATTGCCCCGGCTCCAGCGCGGGCCGATCATACAATGCACCACAGTGGTGACAGCTAAGTATCAATGCGCTACGCATAACCGGTATCTAGTGATGAATCGCCCGAGTGTAAATGATGTATCGGTAATGAGGATGTGATTAACGATCTCGAGCGTCACAGTATGTCATGATTGTTGCGAATTTGACTTAAGTCAAATGGTTCAAAATAACAATCGGACTTCATCAAACCATCGGCGTGAAAATAAAGGTGTACATACACCAGTTCATTAGGAGATCAGGCGGATGGCAATTTCTGGCCCAAAAAAATCGACCCAGTCCGCAACGCCCGCTAAAGCTGCAGCGCGCAAGCGCAGCTCGACAATCAAGCCCAAGCGGGTTCAATCCGGTGATGTGATAGCAGGCAACAGTGCACGAACCGCGGCGCGCAACACCTCGGCTGAGGCAATTGCATCGGCTGTCACCTCACAAGAGGTGGCGGTGCGGGACATTATTCATGGACTGATGCCAGAAAAAACTCATGAGCTCGCCCAAGCGCTTGAGACGATCATGCAAGGTGCATCCCCAGATGATGCACTCGTCTTAAAGCGTGCCCTGCTCACCCCGATGAGTCGTAGCAATCGCGGGAGCAGCAAAAAAATACTCATTGCCGATGAGGAACTCTCTGCAAACTGGCGTGATGGCGGTTACCCCTACCGCAATTTAATGTCGCGCAAGTCATACGAGAAAGCCAAATATCAACTGCAAGTTGAACTGCTCAAGCTCCAAGCCTGGATTAAGGAAAGCGGTCAAAAAGTGGTCATCTTGTTCGAGGGCCGAGATGCCGCGGGCAAAGGCGGTGCCATCAAACGATTCATGGAGCATCTAAACCCACGCGGCTCACGCGTGGTGGCCTTGGAGAAACCGACTGATATTGAGAAGGGTCAGTGGTATTTCCAGCGTTACATTGAACACCTACCTACGAGCGGCGAAATCGTTATGTTTGATCGATCCTGGTACAACCGTGCTGGTGTAGAACGTGTCATGGGATTTTGCACCGATGCCGAATACGACGAATTCATGCGCCAGGCACCTGAATTTGAACGTAACCTGGTCAGAAGCGGTATACATCTGGTGAAGTTCTGGTTTTCTGTTAGCCGTGACGAACAGCGACGCCGATTTAGAGAGCGCCGAATCCATCCATTAAAGCAATGGAAGCTGTCGCCAATCGATTTGGCATCGCTAGACAAATGGGATGAATACACGGCCGCGAAAGAATCGATGTTCTATCACACCGACACTGCCGAAGCACCTTGGACCGTGATCAAGTCAGACTGCAAAAAACGAGCGCGCTTAAACGCCATGCGTTACGTATTGCATAAGCTCGCATACGACAACAAGGACATCAATAACATCGGCTCAGTTGACCCTCTTCTGGTCGGGCGAGCTCATGTCGTGTATGAACATGGCGAGCGTCCCATGGCTCTACTCTAGCTTTCAGCGTTCAGACCTGTCGTTCGATTTGTGGCTTGGATAAACCCGTTTACAGTTAGCGTGCCACAGAGACAATCGTCAGGTAAATCGTTGCCGCCATCAAAGCGGATGCTGGTACGGTCACAATCCAGGCTCCGATGATCTTAAATACGATTGAACGTTTTACAAGTTCTCCGCGATAAACCTTCTTGATTTTCTTGTATTCCTTTTTGGATAAAGACACTTGCGCGGCCTTCGCTTTGAGCTCCTGTAGCATGAGCTTTTTAGTTTTCATGGGCGCTTTGGTGAATCGGTCCAGATAGGCCTCAACAATCTCCTTGTCCTCACCTAAGTGATGCAGACGAATTTCCTCCACCATGGAAGAGAAATTTGACTTCAGACGCTCGCGTAGAAAACCAACCCCAAAAACGCCACCAATCGCAATGTGAGTTGAACTGACAGGTAGACCCAATTGCGATGCCACAATCACAGTCAATGCTGCTGCCATTGCAATACAGAATGCGCGCATCTGATCCAGGTCAGTGATCTCGCCTCCCACCGTACGAATCAATTTGGGCCCATACAAAGCCAAGCCGATTGCAATGCCGATGGCACCGACCAGTAGGACCCATACAGGCACAGCCGCCTTATCTGACACGCCACCGGACAACACCGCATCGACAATAGCAGCTAGCGGACCAATCGCATTGGCCACATCATTGGCACCATGTGCAAAGCTAAGCAAGGCTGCTGCCAAAATCAATGGGATCGTAAACAGACCATTGATCGTCTCTTTCGTATTACTCAACGTTTGAGCCCGCTTGGCAATCGCTGCCCGCAACCACAACCAAACCAGCGAGCCAATTATCAAACCAACCAGTACGGCCGTGCCGAACGAGACGGGAATCAACTTCTTTAATCCTTTGAGCATCAAATAGGTACCGAACGATGCTGCCATGATGCCAATCAGGATAGGCACGGTTCGTTTTGCTGCCTGCACCATGTCAGGTTGATAGGTGATCGCCCGCTTAATCCAAAACAGGAATCCAGCCGCAATTAATCCACCGAGTACTGGAGAAATCACCCAACTCGCTGCAATCCGTCCGACCACTGGCCAGTTAGCCGCGTCCATCCCACCTGCTGCGACGCCAGCTCCCAGTACTGCGCCAACGATTGAATGCGTGGTCGACACAGGTGCGCCAACTGCCGTAGCAAAATTCAACCACAAAGCGCCTGCTAGCAAAGCGGCTGTCATTAGCCAGATAAAGTGATCTGTGCTCGGGACGGAGGACATATCGACGATTCCGCCGCGAATCGTAGAGACCACATCGCCCCCAGCAATCAAAGCGCCGAGCATTTCAAAAATTGCTGCAATGACAATCGCACCCACCATCGTGATGGATTTGGAGCCAACGGCTGGTCCAACATTGTTGGCAACGTCATTGGCGCCGATGTTCATGGCCATGTAGCCACCGATCATGGATGCCACCACCAACATAATGCCCTGGGGACTTGACAGTCCAATGCTCAAAGTGGTGTAGATCATGATCGACACCACGAAGAACAAGCCAATACCAAATCGAAGAAACTCCCGCTGACTACGTTTTGTTACTTTTTTAAAATCAGAGAAATCTTCGAATTGCATGGGAATCAACTTTGTGGTGGTTAAGAGCGCATCGCTTTGGGCCGAACAGATTGCCGTTAAGCTAGGTCGCCGCATCAAATATGACAGTTATTTTACTTTTAATGAATCGTCATATTCAGAAAGGGTCACCACCAGCTTAGTAACAGAGGAATCCAGATAGAGGCCAAAACGACTTGGGCAGCCAATGCCAATCCGGCGTAGGCACCAGCCTGGTGGCTTACCTGGATGGCGCGGGCCGCGCCGATACCATGCGAGACGGTCCCCAAGGCGAAGCCTCGGCGCATCCACGCAACTTTGGAAACCCCTTCGCCCATGACACTAAACACCGATCGGGCTAACAAGGCGCCTATCAAACCACTTAACACCGCAAAGATTGCTGCCAACTCAGCGATGCCACCAATACTGTCTGCCAGACCCATCGCGACAGGCGCAGTCACCGACTTGGGAATCAAGGACAAGGCAACCTCCTGCGGCACATCTAGCCACCAAGCCAGTCCGAATGCGCTTAATGCACTTGCGATGCCACCGCCAAGCGCAGCGACTATCAAGGCCAATGCGTGACACTTGAGCTCGCTGCGACGTTGCCACAACGGCAACGCCAAGGAGACCACCGCCGGACCGAGTAAGAAATGAATGAACTGCGCACCAGCGAAATAACGCTGATAAGGGATCTCTAGCCACCAAAGTGCACTGCCCAAGGCGACAATGCTCCATAGCACGGGATTGAGCCAAGGCGTTTGATCATAGTGCTGATAAATCGCCAAACCAAGCACGTACACCAATAATGTCGCTGTTAAGCCAAACAATGGGGTAGCAGACAGATATGTCCAAAGCTCCACAAAATCAGCCACGACCGCTCTCCTGATCAAATGCTTTGGCATCTTCTTGCCCGGCAGCGGGCGCGTCGACAGATTCGCGTATCAAAACCCGTAGTAACACCACGGTCGTGATTAACCCGAGAATGGTTGATGCAAGCAGAGCCACAGCGATTTGCCACCAAATCGTCGATAGCAGCTCAAGGTGAAGAATGACACCCACCCCCACGGGAATAAACAGCAGTGACAGATTGGATAACAAAAAACCAGCGACCGCCGCCACTCGCTCGCGAATCCACTGAACCCACAGGGATGGCCATAAAAGCATCAGCCCAAGAACCGGTCCAGGCAAATCTAGACCGAACAATCGAGCGATGACTTCACCCGCCACCTGATAAAGCAACAACAAGGTAAAACCGACTAACGCTGCCATGAAACCATCCCGAGCAAATCGTTTAAGAAGTCTAGACTAAATTCGGCAGGCTGAAGATCGATACGCTTAGCGATAATCTAAGTAGCGTGAGCATCCGCAGCTGCTGTCAGGGGCGGCATCTTACCGAGCTGCAGATAGTCACTAGCTGTATCTGGCTCACAAGCCAACCATTGGTTAAACGACTCTGGCGCAAGCACTACCGGTGTACGCTTTTCATCTTCAGGCTTATGCATGCAACTCATCACTGCATGCTTATCGGCATTGATCGTGAGCATGGTGAAAGACGCTAGAACCTGCGAACTCACTGGGTCGCGCCAGCGCTGCCATAAGCCCGCGATCCCCATGGGCTCACCGTTAGCCCGTGCGATTCGCCAACGTACAGCCTTGCCAGTCTCATAACAGGGTTCATAAAAACAATCTGCCAGCACAATTGCCCAGTGAGCACGGCGCCAAGCATCGCGGAAACTTGGCTTATCAGCCACTGTCTCACACCTTGCGTTATAGGTATGGCGTGAGATTTTTGTGTCTTTGGCCCAAGGCGGCACCAATCCGAATTGAGCCATGCCGATAGCGACTCGGCCATCACGGTGGCTGCGCACCACGATCGGCCCTTGATGCCCGGGGTAGATCTGCGAAGCAGCAGGCGGCAAATCCAAGCCAAAAGTAGCTTTAACCCAGTCTTGGTGTGTGGTTGGGGTATAGACCGCGCACATCGCTAAACACACAACACCAAGGCGTTGTGATCAGCCCTTAACGCCATTCATGGCCCGATAGGTTTGGATAACCTGACTGTCGTCAGCCTTGCCATCGCCTCTACCTGAAGCCGCCAGATACATCTGGTGAGCAGCCGCAGCAATCGGCAAACCGGCTCGCATGTCATGGCCAGTTTGCAACACAATCGAAAGGTCCTTAACGAAGATATCCACTGCACTCTTGACCTCAGGGTCATCGTCGAGCATGCGTGGCCCACGATTCTGAAGCATCCAACTCGACGCTGCCGATCCACCCATGATTTCCAACAGCAACGCCAGATCCAGACCCGCCTTATCCGCAAGCGCGAAAGCCTCTGCCGCCACGGCGATGTGCACACCGCACAGCAATTGATTAATGGTCTTGACCATTGCACCTTGACCAGGGGTCTGACCCACATGGAACACCCGTTCACCGAGCACCTGCAAAAGCGGCGACACCATCTGGTAGGTTGGTGTTTCACAAGCGACCATCATTGTCAGCGTGCCGCTTTGGGCGCCCACCACACCACCGGAGACGGGCGCATCGACAAATCGGTGCCCCTTCTCAGCAACCCGCTGGGCCAGGTTTTGAACGGCAGCCTGCGCGCAAGTGGCCATAAGCACGACGACCGAACCAGGATTCAAAGCATCCAAAGCAGCATCGGTAAACAACACTTGCTCAGCCTGAGCAGCGTTGACCACCATCAACATCAGCACTTGGGCACCTGTCGCAGCCTGCTTGGCTGAGGCAGCTGTTGCGCCCCCGGACTTCTCGAGTTCAGCCAACGCCTCACGATTCAAATCAAAACCTCGAACTTCATGGCCAGCTTTCACCAGGTTTTGTGCCATTGGTAATCCCATGGCGCCAAGTCCTACAAATGCGATGGTTGTCACTGTCATTTCCCTTAAAACTAAAAAAATCTGACAGACATGATACCGTCAGGAAACACCAAATACCTCAAACTGAGCCATCGAGTTGAAAAAAATTACGCCCGTTTAAGCAAAGCCTGCTCTAAAAACATTAACCGGTCCTGCCCCCAGAACAATTCGCCATCGAGCACATAAGTTGGCGCACCAAACACACCAAGTTCAATGGCGGAATCGGTATATGCGTCGTAAGCTGCCTGCACATCGACCGACTCCGTCTGCGTCAGGTATTTTGCGGGCAAACTAGACTCGGCAAGAATTTGCGTCAAAGTCTGCGGATTCGCGATATCACGCTCCTGTGCCCAGACCGCAGCCATCAATGCACCCGCAAGCTTTAATGCGATCGCGTCACCTTCAGACAACTGCACTGCAGTGATCAGCCTGGAAGCCAAAGTGGGCACTACTGGAAAGTATTGGGGCTGCAGATTTAGTGGTAGTCCCAAATAATCCCTAAACCTCGCGAGCTCGACCAACCGGTAAGCCTGACGCTGTTTAGGCCGGTCCTTCAGTTGTACACCGCCCGACACAGGGAACACGCGTCCCAAATCTATCGGTCGAACGCGAATACTGGCGCCGGCTGCCTTTGCCATATTGGTCAAACGCTCATGCCCTAAATAAGTCCAAGGACTCTGGGGCGCAAAGTAGTAATCAATTGTGGTGGTCATGACACAAGTCCAAATGTTTAAACAATCCGATCAAATTAAACGATAGGTTCACTTTTGTGTATCGGGTTTGTACCGTTCGGGCGACTGCCACCGCGTGGCGCGACAGGACTGACCCAGGCAAACCAGCCTTGCCTAAGGGAGATTGAGATCGTGGCTCGCTTTAGCCTTGGTCGCTGATTGACCACCCTGCCCGCTCAAACTAGACTAAAGATGTCCAATTCGCCGAGACCGCCGTGAAACACTGCCTCGCTATCTGCTTACTTTGTCTGACCCCTGCGGTGTCTATGTCTGCTGACGTTCCCGAGACACTGACTGGTGTTTGGGCGACACCTAATTGCGCCTCCGCGCAAGATACGCTGGTGATCTATAAAAGCTTTTATCTCTGGTTAGGTGAGGAAGAAACGTCGTTGACTGGTCTGACCCTATCGGCTACCCAACCGAACGGGTGGACGCGACTTGAAGAGTCAGACGGATATCCCAATTTTTTTACTGTACTTGCTGACGGTAGGCTACGAGAGGCTTTTTTACCCGATAATGCCGAGCTCGGGTCGGTACCGAGTGAGGACTGGCAAACAACCGATTACGAGAGCTGCGGCAATTCGCTGCCCCGCAGTCAGGTTCTGTTACACGGGGAATCCGTCGCCCTGCTGCAAGTGGTCAGTGATACCCAAAAAATATGCCAGACTGATCGTAACGCTTGCGCTAATGCTCTCTTTGCAGGCGTTGATGTTTCTGGTGATGGCAACCTGAGCACTGCCGAGATCGCACGCCTTGTTAGAGTCGCTGGCTATCTAGCGGCAGTCAGTGAAGAGACCCCCGCAAACAATGATGATCTGGCTGGTGTATTGGCTGCCGGACTGCCCTTGGGCCCTCTAATGGCATCGGCAATCATCAACTCATTCGACTATGATGACAGCGGCGGGGTCTCTTTAGCTGAACTCAGCCAGGATCGAGACACTTTGATTGATCAACTCAAACCCGAGGCCGGTGGTGAACTCAATTCACGCCTTAACCAAATGAAAGAGGCCCTCAAGCCCTTGGGACGCATGCTGGAGAATTTTGGGCAGTAGGTGGATTTGTCATGGCATTGAATTGTCGCGTCGGAGACTTGGCTATTACAGTCAAATGCGAAATCCCGGAAAACCTCGGGCGTATTGTGCGCGTTGTTGCCTCTAACGGTATTGAACACTGGTCTGACTATGGACCGATGCATACCTGGGAAGTGGAAACGCTGTCTCAGTCAGACACCCTGACATACGTCATCAAAGGCAAACTGTGCTTTAAAAGCAAAGGCCCCGTGCCAGATGCTTTCCTGCGTCCATTACGGCCGCCCGCAGACGAACCAGTCGAACTGCAAGCAGAGCCTGCACCAACCGAACCAAGCCTAGCCTAACCGCGCCATACAGGCACGCCGAACCCACGCAAAATGGGTGTCTTCTCTCCCCCAAGGACTTCTTGGCAGTATCATGCTGGCAGCATTGATTTAGGGGGAACGCATGAAACAGTACCAAGCATATATCGATGGGCAATGGGTAGATCCAGCCAGTGGTCAGTGGTTTGAAACCGAAAATCCCTTTACGGGACAGCCCTGGGCAAAAATACCGCGCTGCAATACAGAAGACGCTGAACGTGCGATCAAAGCCGCATGGCAAGCATTTGACAAAGGCCCCTGGTCTAAATTCACGGCTAGCCAACGAGGTGCCATGCTGCGAAAGCTCGGTGACCTGATTGCAGAAAAAGCCGAACACTTAGCCGATATTGAGGTGCGAGATAACGGCAAGCTGAAAGCTGAGATGTACGCTCAAACCCAATACATGCCTCAGTGGTTTTATTACTTCGGTGGTCTGGCTGACAAAATCGAAGGTGCAGTCATACCTGTTGATAAGCCTGGCTTTTTTAATTTCACCCGCCATGAACCCTACGGCGTGGTAACCATCATTACCCCTTGGAACTCACCCCTGCTGCTGGTCGCCTGGAAGCTTGCACCGGCGTTAGCAGCAGGCAATACCGTGATTATCAAACCATCTGAATTCACCTCGGCATCAGCGTTAGAGATGATGGACTTGGTTGAACAAGCCGGATTTCCCAAGGGTGTTGTTAATGTAGTCACTGGGTTTGGTCATGAAGTCGGCAGCGCTTTGGTCGAACATCCCAAAGTCGCACGGGTAGCCTTTACTGGTGGCGAAATAGGTGGCATCAAGGTGGCTGAGGCCGCTGCTCGAGGACTCAAACCTGTATCGCTTGAGCTTGGCGGCAAATCACCAAACATCATTTTTGAGGATGCCAACATCGACAATGCCGTCAGAGGTGCCGTCTCTGGAATTTTTGCAGCGACTGGCCAAACCTGCTTGGCTGGGTCACGTCTTTTGGTGCATGAAAGCGTGCACGATGAAGTAGTCGAGAAGTTGCTTGCTCTGGCCAAGACCGCCCAGATGGGTGATCCAATGCAAGCCACCACACAGGTGGGTCCGGTTACAACCAGACCTCAATACGAGAAAATCCTGTCCTACATCGATGTAGCCAAAGGTGAGGGTGCCAACTGTGTCTTGGGCGGGTCTGCAGCCTCACGTCCGGAATGTGGTGAGGGCTGGTTTGTAGAGCCCACAATCTTCACCGGTGTCACCAACCAGATGCGCATCGCTCAGGAAGAAGTGTTTGGCCCCGTCCTATCCATCATCAAGTTCAAAGACGACGATGAGGCAGTCGAATTAGCCAATGACGTGCTATATGGTCTGGCAGCTGGTGTTTGGACTCAGAGCATCAATCGTGCCATTGACATTTCAGCACGTATCCGTGCAGGCACAGTATGGGTCAATGCCTACCGTGTGGTCAGTTACATGTCGCCATTTGGTGGCTACAAGCGCTCTGGCCTAGGTCGGGAGAATGGGCAGGCCATGATTTATGAATACCTGCAAACCAAAAGTGTCTGGATCAACACCAATAAGGAGATAGCCAATCCGTTTGTGATGGGCTAGACAGTAGGCAACGACTTGAGACAGTTTGGAACTGACAGCCACGAGGCACCAAACAAGAATCACCGCGCCGACTGGCAAGTGATTCGGGATTTGTTGCCTTACCTACTCGCATACAAGTGGCGTGTCGCATTTGCGCTAGCGTGCATGGTGTTAGCTAAATTCGCCAACCTCGGTGTGCCGATCGTGCTTAAAGACCTGGTCAATGCGCTCGACGTCAATACCGTAGCTGGCACTTTGCTGGTGGTACCAATCAGCCTCATATTAGGCTATGGCCTGCTTAGGCTCTCAACCTCTCTCTTCACTGAACTCAGAGAGGCACTGTTTGCGCGAGTTACTCAGCATGCAGTTCGCCAAATCGCGCTGAATGTATTCAATCATCTTCATCGCCTCTCGCTGAATTTTCACCTGTCTCGACAAACAGGCGGTGTCAGCCGTGACATCGAACGCGGCACGCGAGCCATCCAGACACTCGTGTCATTTTCGCTCTACAGCATCTTTCCGACATTTTTTGAGTTTGCTTTGGTACTCGGTTACCTAGCCATCTTCTATGACATCTGGTTCTCCGTCATCACACTCGTGGCTTTAGTGCTCTACATCATATTCACGGTGGTCGTGACCGAGTGGCGCACCAACCTGCGCCGCACCATGAACCAGCTAGATACACGCGCCAATCAGAAAGCCATCGATTCGCTCTTGAATTTTGAGACAGTGAAGTACTTCGGCAACGAGGCCTTTGAAACGCGACGCTATGATCAGAGCATGCAGCAATATCAAAAAGCTGCAATCATTTCTCAACAATCTCTGGCTGCTTTGAATCTGGGGCAGCAAATAATCATTTCAATCGGTTTGGTTCTAATTGTCTGGCGGGCAGCTGCTGGCGTAGCAAATGGCAGCCTGACCTTGGGCGACTTGGTGTTGGTCAACACACTGATGATCCAGCTATATATGCCATTAAATTTTCTGGGGGTTGTGTATCGAGAGTTAAAACAATCCACCGCCGACATTGACCGCATGTTCGGCCTTCTAAACGAACAGCAGGAAATCAATGACAGCCCTAACGCATCGACACTTGTCATTGACGACCCGAACAGAGGCCCAAGCATAACCTTCGATAAAGTGTGCTTCAGTTACGACAAACAACGCCCAATACTGAAAGACATCAGCTTCACAATCCCGGCAGGCACCACGACCGCCGTGGTGGGTCGCAGCGGCGCCGGTAAAAGCACCTTGTCGCGATTACTTTTTCGGTTCTACGACGTTAGCAGCGGCAGGATTCTGGTAGATGGGCAAGACGTACGTCAAGTGACCCAAGCAAGTCTGCGCCAAGCCATCGGTATCGTGCCGCAAGATACTGTTCTTTTTAACGACACGGTTGGCTACAACATCCGTTACGGAAGACCTGAGGCAACAGACGCTGATATGAAGGCAGCCGCCAAAGCCGCCCAATTAGATGCTTTCATCGAGAGTTTGCCGCAGGGGTACGAAACACCGGTCGGTGAGCGTGGCCTGAAGTTATCAGGGGGTGAGAAGCAACGGCTAGCGATTGCCCGCACCCTACTTAAGAATCCAGCGATTTTGGTGTTTGATGAAGCAACCTCTGCACTTGATTCACGCACAGAACGTGCCCTGCAGACTGAACTCTGGAAACTCGCACGCAATCGATCAACCTTGATCATCGCGCATAGATTGTCAACAATCGTGCATGCCGATCAAATCTTGGTCATCGATCATGGTGAATTGATCGAGCATGGCACTCACGAAAGCCTATTGGCAAGTGGTGGCACTTATGCGCAGATGTGGCAGATGCAGCTATCTGAACCTGACCATGTTGAAATCAACTGATCAACCGCCCTCCAGTCTCGGGATGAAATACACCTGTGCGCCAGGTGTGAGCGAGTGCGTATACACAATCTCATGAATCACGCCATCAATCGCGACCGCGCTGTCTTCCTCGAGCACGGCAGCCAGGCCCGGGTAGCGCTTGTCGATTTCGCGCAGCAAGGCTCTGATGGTCGAGGCCTGAGCCTCAAAGACTTCCTCGCCCTTGGTGAATGGCTCAAACGCGCCGGTCAAGGTAACCTTGACCGGGTTGCTATTTTGGCTCTCAGGCACTGACAGCCTCAGCATCTAACGCCGCTAGAATGGCCGGTGGTGACATTGGCAGAGCCGTCATGCGCACGCCCACTGCATCACGAATCGCATTACCGACCGCTGCCATGACCGGTACGATATTTACCTCGCCAACACCTTTGACACCAAACGGATGATTTGGGTTTGGCACCTCAACGATTACGGCCTCGATCATCGGTAAATCCGACGCCACAGGAACCCGGTAGTCTAGAAAACCCGGATTCTCGAGTTGGCCACGATCGTTATAGATATACGTTTCATTCAAGGCCCAACCAATTCCCTGAACCACACCCCCTTCAATCTGACCTTCTACGTAGCTACGATGAATGGCACGGCCGACATCTTGCGCTGCGACGTAACGCAGGATCTTCACAGCCCCTGTTTCAGGATCAACTTCCAGATCACAAAACTGCGTTGAAAACCCAGGAGCTTGCCCGCCGGCGTTGACTGCAACTTCGGCGACAATTGGTCCACCAGTGACTGCGCGCTTTGCTGCGATATCCTTTAGTGTCAAAGGTGCAAAATCACCAACTGAAGGATCTGCCGGTCTCGCAGCACCGTTCTGCCAAACAACCGATTCGATATCAACGTCCCAGATCATGGCTGCACGGGCACGCATATCTTCAATGACCTTCTGACATGCCTGCACAACAGCCATGCCAGTGGCGTAGGTGATTCTCGAACCACCTGTCAGGAAGTTGTAGCCAATCGACGCTGTGTCAGCAACGGTCGATCGAACCGACTCATAGGGCACACCCAATGTTTCAGCAGCCATGATGGCCATGGATGCGCGCGAGCCGCCAACATCCATGCTTCCGGTCGCCAACGCAATCGAACCATCTTCGTTCACGTGTAGCGTCGCAGTGGATTCCCCGCCGCCATTAAACCAAAAGCCTGATGCCACACCCCTACCCTGATTGGGCCCAAGCGGCGCCTTGTAGGCTGGATGGTTCATCAAGGCCTCAATAGTCTCTCTGAACCCATCGTGTGCATGCTTGGGTCCCCAAATGGTTGGCGATCCAGCCTTTACAGCGTTCTTGAGTCTAAGCTCCAAGGGATCCATGCCGATGCGTCTAGCCAACTCATCCACGACGCTTTCGACGGCAAAGGCTGCGATCGGCGAGCCGGGCGCTCGGTATGCCGCAGCCTTGGGACGATTACACACCACGTCATAACTCACAGCCCGTGCGTTTTCTAGGTCATACACAGAAAAGGCACACATAGCCGCATTCATGACAGGCGAACCAGGGAACGCCCCTGCCTGGAACTTGAATACGCCATCGGCCGCGACGATTTTGCCATCACGCGTAACGCCCATTTTTACGGTCATGGACGAGCCAGAGGTCGGCCCGGTTGCCTGGAATACCTCTTCACGCGACATCACCATTTTGACTGGGTGCCCAGACAATCTCGAGAGCGTCAAAGCTAGCGGCTCCAGATAAATGACCGTCTTTCCACCAAAACCTCCGCCGATTTCGGCTGGATGGACCACCACGTCGCTCACATTCAGGCCTAGAAGCTTGGCGGTGTAGGCTCGCACCACGAAATGCCCTTGGCTTGACGACCAAACCTCACACTGCCCATCTGCACCCCAACGCGCCAAAGCAGCATGCGGCTCAATATAGCCCTGATGAACTGGTTCGGTCGTAAAGCTCATCTGAACGACTTCATCGGCCTTTGCAAAGCCAGAATCAATATCACCTGCCTTGATCTCATTGATTCTCGTGACGTTAGACGGCTTGTCTGGCACCGGCTCAACACCACGCGTAAATAAATTATCAAACAGAACAGGCGCATCAGCACGCATAGCCTCTTCTACATTGATGACGTGGGGCAACACCTCATACTGAACATCGATTAAGTCAAGCGCCGCAGCTGCGATCGCTTGCGAAGTGGCCGCGACTGCTGCCAGAGGATGTCCCACAAACAAAACTTTCTCTCTGGCCATGACGTTGCGAGTCATGTGCCAGAAATTGAGCTGCACTCGCTCGGGACCTTGGTAGGCGAACGCCTGATCAGGCATATCGGCTGCAGTCATCACGGCCTTCACCCCAGGCAAAGCCTTGGCGCGACTCGTGTCAATTGAGATGATGCGGGCGTGTGCATGTGGTGAGCGCAATACCTTGCCCCACAACATGCCGGGCAACTCATAGTCAGCGCCATACTGTGCCAAACCCATGACCTTGGGAACACCATCTGGACGCACAGGACGCGAGCCAATCAGCTCGGATGGGTT
Source organism: Orrella daihaiensis (assembly GCF_022811525.1). Classification (NCBI taxonomy): domain Bacteria; kingdom Pseudomonadati; phylum Pseudomonadota; class Betaproteobacteria; order Burkholderiales; family Alcaligenaceae; genus Orrella; species Orrella daihaiensis. Next base: position 2,015,234 of record NZ_CP063982.1, read on the forward strand.
CATGGCCACTTCAGTTTTTTTAAGCATGGCTCTCTCCTCGCATCTCTCGTGCTGCATCGAGCACGGCCTCGATTATCTTGTTGTAACCGGTACAACGGCATAAATTACCTGCCAGCCAATAGCGCACTTGCTCCTCGGTTGGGTCAGGGTTGTGCTTCAGCAACTCACGCGCTGCCATCAAAATTCCTGGCGTGCAGATCCCGCATTGAAGCCCCGCATGCTCGAGGAACTTGCGCTGCAACGGATGCAGTTCACTGCCAGCAGCCATACCCTCAATGGTTTGAACAGCTTTACCGTTGGCTTCAGCACCGAGCACGAGACAGGAACATACCAGCTCACCATCTAATGTCACGCTACAGGCCCCACAATCACCGGTACCACAACCCTCCTTCGTTCCTGTCATGTCAAGCTCATTACGCAACACATCCAGAAGCGTTTGACTTGTGTCACACAAAAACTCTACCGGCTCGCCATTAATGGTTGTACTCACATGATGCTTGGCCATCTCAGATATTCCCCCTTGCGCGTGCCAACGCCTTTTGTGCCGTTCGCCGGGCAATCACGCCCGACAGTTTCGTTCTAAATACCTTTGTACCCCGCTTATCGTCGATCGGACGCGCAGCAGCGCTAGCAGCCAAACCGAGATTGGCTAGAGCTGCATCGTCCACCATCGTGCCTATGAGCGCCTGTGCTGCCTCTGGCACCACAATGGCTTTTTCAGCGACAGCGCCCAGACAAACCTTGGCTGCGGTACAAACACCTTGTTGATCCAGCGTTAACGAAATACCGGCTCCCACCACAGCGATATCCATTTCTGTTCGCGGTGTAAACCGGATATAGGCACTGCCGGTGTGCTCGGGTGGGTTCGGGAAAAAGATCGACACTAAAATCTCACCAGGCTCAAGCGAGTTCTTGCCAGGACCCGTAGGCACCTGCTCAACCGGGATCTCACGCCGACCATTGGGACCCTCGATACTGGCCACCGCTCCCACTGCCATCATTGCTGGCACGCTGTCAGCAGCCGGTGAGGCGTTACACAAATTACCACCCATCGAGGCTCGACTTCGCACCTGGATTGAACCAATCCAATTGGCACCATCAACTACCGCCGGAAAGAGGGCTGCGAATTCGCGGTGTCGAACAAGCTCCATGCAGGCTACGCTCGCACCCACACGCCAGCCGCCTGACTCTTGCCGAATAGATACCATCTCGTCAATGCCTTTGACGTCCACGATCAGTTTGGGTGCGATTCGCCCGGATCGCATTTGCACCAGCAAATCGGTACCACCAGCGAGCACCCTACCGTGCCCGTCGGCTGCTGCCAGCAATAAAGCCGCCTCCTTGGCACTAGCAGGCGTTTCAAACCTTACATCAGCTGTCATCGTACTTTCCCTTGTTGTTCTAATCAAAAGCCATCTATGCCAAATAATGCGACCCCTTAACGGCGACACCGTTAAGTCCTCATCGCTGCATCACGGCTGACTGCACCCTTCGATTCTAGACCAGTGAAACACCGCAACGAATACTTTACCTAGGTAGACCCGACTTGATATTTCATAGCGCGAAATTTGGGCGAATGTGAGCCCTTTCGTTGCTACTATCACCTAGATAACCATCCATAACCCGTCAAATCAAGGAATATCCTCATGACACTTAAAGACAAAGTAGCCCTAGTCACTGGCGCAGCAAGCGGAATTGGCAAGCAGTGCGCCATCCATATGGCAAAAGCTGGCGCCAACATCGTGATTGCAGACCTCAACTCGGACGGTGCCCAGGCAACAGCTAAGGAAATCGAAGCATTGGGTGTCAAAGCGATTGGGTTGTCCATGGATGTGACCAGTGAAGATCAAGTCAATGCCGGCATTGAGGAGACTGTCAATAAGCTTGGCAGTATTGATGTGCTGGTATCAAATGCTGGTATCCAAATTGTGCATCCCATCGAGGAGTTTCCCTACGCCGATTGGAAAAAGATGCTCGCCATCCACCTGGACGGTGCTTTTCTGACGACCCAGGCTGCTATCAAGCACATGTATGCGAGTGGTCGCGGCGGTTCGATTATCTATATGGGTTCTGTGCACTCACACGAGGCTTCCAAGTTGAAATCGGCCTACGTCACCGCCAAACATGGTCTGCTTGGCCTGGCGCGGGTTGTAGCCAAAGAAGGCGCAGAAAAGAATGTGCGGGCCTACGTGGTGTGCCCAGGGTTTGTGCGCACACCCCTGGTGGATAAGCAAATCCCAGAACAAGCCAAGAGCCTTGGCATTAGTGAAGACGAAGTCATCAAAAAAGTGATGCTCGGGCAAACAGTCGATGGCATCTTTACCACCACTGATGACGTCGCATCTGTTGTAACCTTTTTGGCGGGTTTTCCGACGGCTGCCATGACTGGTCAATCTTTTGTTGTCAGCCACGGGTGGTATATGCAGTAATGACAACAAGGATGAGACAGCATGGCAGCACAAACACACTTTTTTAATGCGCAAGCTCTAAGTACCGCAATTAAACAAGTGGTCAAGGGGTTCGGAAGCGAACCCCTTGAAGTCGAATTGGTGACCGACAACCTGATTGAAGCAAATCTCACCGGACATGATTCCCATGGCATTGGTATGCTGCCACGCTATGCGCTCTCTCTGAAAGAGGCAGGTGGCTTGCAGGCCAATGCTCATGTGAGCATCCGGGTGGACCACGGCACGATGCTAGGCTTGGATGGCCATGCTGGTTTCGGTCAAGTCATCGGTCATGAGGCCATGCTAATTGGTATTGAGCGGACCAAACAGCATGGCAGTTGCATCATGTCGCTCGGTAACGTACACCACTTGTGTCGGATCGGTGCCTGGGCAGAGATGGCCACAGCCGCAGGGCTTATTTCCATCCATTTTGTAAACGTCATGTCCAAGCCAGTGGTCGCCCCCTGGGATGGTGCAGACGGCCGATTTGGTACGAACCCATTCTGCGTGGGGATTCCCATTGAGGGTCGATCGCCTGTCATTCTGGATTTCGCAACCAGCGTCATTGCCCAGGGCAAAACGCGCGTGGCCTATAACAAGGGCATTGAATTAAAGCCTGGGCAAATGATAGACCATGAAGGCAAACCGACCACCAATCCTGCTTACGGTGTCGTACCGCCCTTTGGAGCCATCAAAACATTTGGTGAACACAAGGGGTTCGGACTGTCGCTGGTATGCGAGCTGTTGGGAGGCGCTTTGTCAGCAGGACAAACCTTGCATGACCGGTCAACGAAAAGCAGAATATTTAATGGGATGCTGACGATCCTGATCGATCCCAATAGACTCGGAAAAGGTAATCTATTTGTAGAAGAATCACTCGCTTTCCTAGAATGGGTCAAACAATCTGCGCCGATTGAAGGTACTGAAGGTGTCAAAATCGCTGGCGAGCCTGAACAAATGACCAAAGCCGAACGGCTAAAAACAGGTATTCCCGTTGATGAGAACACTTGGCGGGAGATCCTTCAAACGTCTGAGATACTCGGTATCGATTCTCAAGAAATCGATACATTGGCTCGCGCCTCATAAAGCCTCATCAAAAAACCCAACGGTTCTTCGACAGCAGAGCTGTCAAAGAACCGTTGGGTTAGTGACACTGGGCAGAGCCGGCTTACTGAACTGCCTGAATCGCGCGGATATTATCCGCTCCAAACTCTTTGGCGTATTCAGCATAGGCAGGTGTAATCGCTTGACGGAAGCTCTCGCCGTTTACCTGCTCCACCACCTGCATACCATCTTTCCTCAGCAGAGCAATTCCATTGGCCTCATCGTCATTGACTTTCTTGCGCTGCGCGGCAGAGGCCGCTTTGGCAGCATTCAGAAACACTTGCTTATCAGCGTCGGACAGCTGACTCCAAACGCTCGGCGACAAGATAATGACAGCAGGCGAATACACGTGATTGGTGAGTGACAGATGTTTCTGCACCTGCGCAAACTTGGCCGCCAAAATCACAGGAATCGGGTTTTCCTGGCCATCAACAGTACCCTGTTGTAATGCGGTGAACAGCTCAGGAAAGGCCATGGGTGTCGGCAAGATACCGAAGGTTTTGTAACCGTCCATGTGCACTTTATTTTCCATCGTGCGCATCTTCAATCCATTAGCATCGCTTGCCTGAACAATGGGGCGCACGTTATTGGTCATATGGCGAAATCCGTTCTCGGTCCATGCCAGACCGACAAGACCTTTATCCTGCATTTTTGCCAGCAAGTTTTGACCTATTTGACCATCCATCACTTTTCGGGCGTGGTCGTAATCGCGAAACAAGAACGGAATGTCAACAATCTTAACTTCAGGCACGAAATTACCCAGAGGACCCGTCGAAGTATTGACTAAATCCAGTGTGCCAAGCTGAACCGACTCAATCATCTCGCGCTCACCACCGAGCGCACCGCTAGGAAACTGCTGGCACGTGTAGCGACCCTGCGTACCTTTTGAAATTTCTTCACAAAATACCGTTGAGCCCACACCATAGTGTGAGGTCGGTGAAGTCGCGTAACCAATTTTGAGCACGGTTTGTGCCTGAGCAGCAACACCAACACCAGCCAACGCAGCCGTTAAGGCAGCTACGCGCAAAAACTTGCTTGCTTTCATGACTATCTCCAAAAACGACAAAAGTTTGATTGCCAAAGTTAGCGCAAAAATCGCCTGTCAACGAATCTAACCCTATCGCCAGGCATCAGGGCTTTCCCTTATCCGGCGACAGTACACTTCCATCTAGCTCGGCCTTCTTGCGAGCTATCTCAGCTTTAGCCTGATCAGCCTCAGCTCGCAGCCTAGCCAACTCTTGCGGCGACACCCGTTCTGGATTGCTGTAGTCAAGTTTCCAGTCAGCGCTATCTGACCAGCGCTGAGGTGACTGAACTGTCGTACGGGCGGCCGGCGCACTTGCCAAGAGATCAAGCGCGAGCCGCAAGGTTTCACGCTGGGAGACCAAATCATGGGGTTTACCAGCTGCATTGCCTAAGGGGAAATCGCTAAATAAAAACCGAGGCACACCGCAGTGTTCTACGATATCTTTGGCGCACCCCATTAAAACCGTTGCAATGCCGTTGGCCTCGAGATACCTAGCCACCAAACTCAAGGTCTGATGACACACTGGGCAGTTGGCCACCAAGACCACAGCATCAAGGCCATCAGCCTGACACCGACGCAAAAGCTCAGGACAATCGACAGATAACGTGTGCCGCTGGCTACGATTGGTTGGCGCACCATGAAACCTTGACGCAAGTCTACCAATCACACCCTCGGCAGCAAATTCACGTAAGAGCGGCAACGGAAACCAACTCCCCGAGTCTGTCATGGTCGTATGTTGCCGATCAATTGCCACATGAGCAATTCGCACATCATGCGAAAGGGCTGTGTCACCCGAGTACACCTCGTAGAACTTTGCACGCGCGTTATAAGGTGCGCCAGGTCCTTGCGGTCCCTTTTCCGGATCAAATGGGGACGCTGTTGTGATTAAACCAACCACACTCTCGTGCAGCGGTTTGGCTAGTTTGACAAACGGAACCTCTCGGTAATGAGCCCATCGATAGGGGTTGTTATAGCCAAGCGCCAAATACCAAGCCCGCGTACGTTCCATGTAACCAATCGGCACATCTTGCTCGTCGTCAAACGCAAACGCTGATGGATCGCAAGAGTTACTCATAGGGCAGCCGGCGCGCTGTAACCTGACACGAATGACTTGGTCGGCCCACCATCCTCAGGGAATACGTGACGATTAATCTTCCCAATATTGCCGCCATAAGCATGGATGCTGATGGATACCCGGTCGTCGAATGCATTGCTGACTCGATGAACATCGCCAATTGATGGCGCAACAAATCCGATATGTCCAGACTCCAACCGTTCGGGCTTACCAATAGGCTTGGGCGGCGCCTGCTCGGTAATCTCGTAAGCCTGACAAACCTCTGCCCCGCGTAACATACCAATGACGCCCCAAACCGTGTGATCATGAATCGGGGTGGCTTGACCAGGCCCCCAAACAAAGCTCACCACGGAAAACCTGTCATCCGGATCCGCATACAGACAGTACTGTTGATAATACTGTGGGTGCGGTTGTGCCATTGCCTCAGGCAACCAATCGTCACAAGCCACTAGCTCGCGCATAGCATCGCCCAATTTATCCCAGAAATCTGACTGCGCCTCGCCGCCCGCCTCTACCAAGCTGTCAACACTGGCTACAAATCGATTCAATGCCTCTGACATATGACTCACCTATTTTGTCTTGAACAAACAACTGATTTACTCCGTACTTTGTAACGTTAATCCGCGGCGCGGTACTTCGCAATCCGGCGCTTCAATCCAGGCACCAGAACCGAACGGACCAAATCGGCAATATCGGCATCATCGGTATTCTCACGGAGCACCTCATATAGCGCAGCACGCGCCTGACTCGAAAGCGCACCCCCAGCTAGCACCTGCTGATTCACCACCGCATCCCAATCAACCGGCTCTTGCACTTCACAAACGAGTCCCGATTGCAATGCATCATTGGCATCAAGCGTCTTGGCAACCTGCTGTATTTGCCGTACGCGCTGTGCACCGATTAGTCGAGCCAGGCGACGGGTACCAAGGACCAGACCAAACTTAAGGCCTGGCATCCGAAATGTCGTAGTAGCAGTCGCTACACGATGCTTGCAAGTCACCATCAAGTCAACACCTGCGCCAAAGTTTTTTCCGTGAACCAATGCCACCGTCAGAACTGAACAAGCATTTAGCTTTTGCAGCAATTGCTCAATTCGGACAAAGCGCCACAACAGATCACCTTCACTGGCATTCTCAAAGTCAGAGAAATCAAAACCGGCACAAAAATTCTTACCCTCACCCCGCAGCACCAGCACGCTGGCATCTGAAGCAATCACCTGATCAACGGCATCAATCAATGCCTCCACCAACTCCGCATTCAAGGCGTTACGTTTTTCAGGACGGTTTAATGTCAAGGTCCAGACACCGTCATTTTTTTGGACCCGCAGACATTCTTGGCTCATTGCCCTTCCCCAAAAACCTCAGCATTATGCTCACCTAGGGCCGGTGGCGCACGCCGAATTGCAACGGACTGTCCATCAAATTGCACCGGTGAACCAAACGTCCGTGTCTTGACCCCATTAGGTAGTGTGATATCCCTAACCCATTGCATATGCCTGACCTGTTCATCAGCCAGCACCTGTGAGTAGGTATTGATGGGCGCACAAGGCACACCCCTGGCCCGAAACCGTTCAAGCCACACCGCAGCATCAGCATGCATAAAAATAGTCTCAAGCATCTCACACAATACTTGCTGGTTTTGTGCACGCAACGTCGGATTCAAAAACCGCGGGTCTCGCACCCATTGAGCTTGACCTACTACCTCACAAACACTCGCCCACAGGGCATTGTTGCCAGCGGCCATCCCGAAGTAACCATCTCGGCATTTGAAAGCCTGATACGGCGCATTGCGCGGATGTGCTGATCCCAGTTTGACCGGGTCATTGCCACTACCAAAGTATTCTGACGTCTGCAAAGCTGCAATACCCAGAGTGGCACCCAACATGGGCACATCAATATGAGTACCTTGACCGGAGGATTGCGCTGTGCGCAAGGCACACACCACCGAAAAAGCAGCATAAAGCCCAGCAGAAAAGTCTGCCAAGGGCACGCCACACTTGACCGGCTCCCCGCCTGGTTCACCCGTTATGCTCATGATGCCACTCATCGCTTGTACAGTCAGATCGAAGCCACCTTCGGCTGCGCGCGGACCTGTTTGTCCATAAGCTGAGATTGAAGCCATCACAAGAGCTGGATTGATATCTTTCAAAGTGGCATAACCAACCCCAAGGCGATCCATCACACCTGGCCGGTTGTTTTCAATCAACACGTCGGCGGTTTTGATTAGTGTTTTGAATTTGGACAGGTCATCTGGATTTTTAAGATCCAGCGTCACGGAACGCTTATTACGATTAAGCGATGCAAAATTCTCACTGTAACCCTCGGAAATTGGCGGCCAACTGCGCAAGGTGTCACCGCCTTTGGGATTTTCGACTTTAATCAGATCGGCCCCCATATCCGCTAGCAACATCCCACAAAATGGCCCGGCAGCAACGTTGCAAAGCTCAATAACACGCACCCCTGTCAGCGACAAATACGACGACGAATCTGATATGGATGACACTTTTTGCCCCTTAAAATCGCATTAGTACTCAGTTAATCCAATGTTATCCTCTGGCGAGTCCACAAAGACTAAATTAACCCATCGACGACCTAAGCTTGTCTACCGAGAAACCCAACACCTTCTCTTTATTCGATATCGTCTTGATGTCATTCGTGAGTCTGGGCTGGGGTATTTCCTTTCCGGTCATGAAGCTCGGTCTAGAGACGTATCCACCCATTACGTTCAGAGCGATTTCAATCGTGATCGGTATCGCGGCTTTGGGGATTTTTTTAGTCGCGCGTGGCCAGTCTCTAAAAATCCCCGCTTCAGACTTAAAGAAACTATTTGCCATTAGCCAAGTAAATTTAACTGCCTGGCAGATGGGTTTGCTCTACGGTGTAATCCTGATGGGCGCAGGTCGAGCATCTATCGTGGGTTACAGCATGCCAGTTTGGGCGTTTGTAACCAGTGTCCTAATCTACAGAGCACCCATCACTGCTCGTGGCGTTACTGGCGTCAGTCTCGCCCTGCTCGCGGTATTGTCGCTGACACTAAACGATTTCTCACTATTCCTGGCTGAACCGTTTGGACTATTGATTCTTGTAGGTGCGGCCATGAGTTGGGGTGCCGGCACGGCAATGATACGTAACACCCCTTTGTCAATCACCAACGAGTCGATGGCATTCTGGGCCCTGATTTGCACTGTCCCAGCCTATGCCATCCTGACGTACTGGTTTGAGAGTCATCTTTGGCGGTGGCCAAACTTCACCGAGACGTGGACGATTCTGTATGGCGGACTTATCACTTTTTCATTCTGCTACATCGTCTGGTATCGAATATCTCGCAGACTACCACCAGAAGTCAGTAGCTTATCGGTGATGCTTGTGCCAATCATTGGCGTTGTTAGCAGTGCCCTCACCGTTGGCGAACAAGTATCGATACCAGACTGGTTTGCTCTCGCACTGATCATCGTTGCCATGGGTGTCGTGCTCTTGCCCGCCCGCGTGTTTAACGTCAGGCGCCGTCAACGATCATCATATTAAAGTCCGCAGCACCGAGACGCTCTTTTTTTCCTGCCTGATACTCAACCGAGTTATAAAACTCCCGGGCTCGATCGCGTGAATCAAACTCCAAAACGACCACTCTGGACCACGGAAATGCGCCTTCCATGATTTCAGTCTCACCCCCTCGGACCAGATATTTACCGCCATATTTCGCACAAGCCTCGCTTGCCTTGACCATGTAATTTTTATATTTGTCATTATCAGTGACGTTAACCATCGCAATGACATAAGCTGACATTTCACTCTCCTTAAAAATCGTTCACTTGCTGCGCGTGACTAGCCATACACCAATAACCGTCACCAGCGTGCCAAGCGCCACCCATAGCGACAATGCTTCATCAAACAAAATCCAGGCCATGATAGCAACAGTGGGCGGCGTCAAATAAATCAGGCTGCTTACCCGCGTGGCCGCCCCCTGACGCAACAGAACAAACCAAAGGCTCATCGCACCGATCGATAAAAACACCACACTCCATACCAAGGCACCAATCATCTCGTTAGTCCACTGCACGCTCATTGGTTCAAGTGTGACCATCATCGCCGCGGCAACAGCTGCACTGGCTGCATACTGGATCATGGTACCTGCGCGCAGGTCAAACATCGGACAAAAGCGTTTTTGATATATCGTACCGGTGGTAAAAGAAATGAGCGCGATGAAACACAGGACGACACCCCAGAAGGTCACACCGTCAAACCCGAGCTTGTCCGCTAGGACGATGGCAACACCACCAAATCCAAATACCAGACCCGCCCATTGGCGTGCACTGACTTTTTCTGCTAGGCGTGCGGCTAGAAAGGCCGTCAACACGGGCTGCAAGCCAACGATTAGAGCCGTCAAACCCGCTGGCATGCCAAGCTTGATCGCCGACCATACGCCGCCAAGATAACCCACATGCATCAAGAGGCCAGCGATGGCGATGTGGCTAGTGTCACGCCAGCTTGGCCACGTTGGACGCCACCATACACAAAGCGGCAGCATAATCACGAGCACACCCACGAACCGCATTGTCAGAAAAGTCATCGGATCGGTGTACGGCATGCCATACTTGGCGACGATGAAACCGGTGCTCCACACCAGCACAAACAACGGCCCTACCCAAATAATCGAGAGTTTTTGCACCTGCCAAACCTTGTATTGAGAATAACTCTCAGTTCTAGTTAACCGTCGTTCCTGCGCGCCAAGTGAAAGCAATTCTCACTCACAGGACAAGCAGGATTTTTTATTGATGAATGTCAAAAATTTATGGTGAGGTGTACATTCAATTCATGACTTTCTTAACTATGTTTCGTACAATATCTATCAAAAGATCTACACCCATTCGTTCTTTGCCAGTTTAGTTTGTCGCTTCACAAGAGGAAAGCAAAATGAAATCTACCCGTCGTCAGTTTATGGCCGTATCCGCTGTCAGTGTAGCCTCGCTGGTCACAGCCAAAGTTGCATACGCACAACCCATGCTCGGCGAAGGCGAGCCACAAGCAGTTGCCCTAGGCTACAAAGAGGATGCTACAGCAGTCGATAAAGCAAAATTCGCAAAATATCAGGATGGTCAGCGTTGCGACAATTGCCAACTCTACACCCCCAAAGATGCTAAGGCCGGTGCCTGTAGCGTGTTTCCTGGCAAGCTCGTGACGGCAGCCGGATGGTGTAATTTGTGGGTCAAGAAAGCTGGCTAATGAAGGCTCTTCCAGAAAAAAGGCCGCCCTGGGGCGGCTTTTTTTATTCCACAGTCACTGGGCCAAGCGTACCCACAGGACTGCACCGCTTCTAGTCGGTTTTCGCTGCATGGGCTCTATGACGAGCGATATCGTCGCCAACGATCTTGACTTCCGCTAGAATCGAGTCACATTGTTTATGGAGACTGCTAATGAAAAAGTTCCTTTTAGCCTCTGGCATTGCACTTGTGTCCATGGCTGGTGGCCTGGGTACAGCGCACGCCATTAATATAAGCACTTCGGAAATGGTCACGATTTGCAAGGACACTGGCAATCCTGCCGCACAAAATTTTTGCAATGGGTATGCACAAGGTGTTTACGACATGTACGTGTCTGATATCCATCCTACAGAAAATCCGGCCTACATCTGTTTTCCGAATCCAGGTCCGTCACGTGCTGATGCCATCAAGGGTTACGTAGCCTGGGCATCAAAGGCTACCGAATATAGCCGTTTGCCAGCTGCTGACACCATGATGCGTTATCTGGCCACCACCTACCCTTGCAAGAAGTAATGTGAGCTGACCCGTTTAATCAGACAAGGATTGATCATGATGACGACATTCAAACGCGCTATTTTTGTTTTACCTGTGGTAGCCGCATTTGCGGTAGCCGGCTGCGGCAACATGACCCAGGCTCAACAACGTGAACTCTCCGGCGGTGCCATTGGTGCAGCTGCCGGTGCTGGTATTACTGCGCTTGCTGGTGGCTCAGCCATATGGGGCGCCATTGGCGGTGCAGCCGTGGGTACTCTTGGCGGCTACCTTTACAACAAAAACGAACAGAGTAAATAACTTCGAATCGCAGCTGGTAGAAGAAAGCCTCGCATTGGCGAGGCTTTTTTTATCGGGTTGCCATCATCGCGAGGCACAAAGCCACTTTTGGAAATATGATTACACGGTTAATCAGGATTCTCGATAAAGGAGACTTTACATGGCAGTGACTTTGAAACCAGCCGATCACATCGCGCACTGGATCGATGGCAAGCCCTACAGAGAGACTGGCGCGCGCGCACAAGATGTCTTTAACCCGGCCACTGGTGCCGTGGTGCGTCAAGTCGAGCTTGGGTCAGCCAATACTGTCAAAAAGGCCATTGAATCAGCCAAAGCTGCCTTCACGGCTTGGTCCAACGTGCCACCGATCCGGCGCGCACGCATCATGAACAACTACTTGAATTTGCTCAACCAGCATAAAGACGCCCTCGCTGCGGTGCTCACACAGGAACATGGGAAAGTCTTCTCGGATGCTCAGGGCGAAGTCACTCGTGGTATTGACATCGTTGAATTTGCCTGCGGTATACCCCAGTTACTAAAGGGTGACTACACTGATCAGGTATCGACCGACATAGACAACTGGACCATGCGCCAACCACTTGGTGTCGTGGCAGGTATTACACCGTTTAACTTTCCCTGCATGGTACCGATGTGGATGTTCCCCGTCGCAATCGCCTGCGGCAATACCTTTGTTTTAAAACCAAGTGAACGTGATCCATCGGCCTCGCTATTGATGGCTGAGCTTTTGAAAGAAGCCGGCTTGCCAGATGGCGTCTTTAATGTGGTTCAAGGCGACAAAGTAGCGGTTGATACTCTGCTTGAAGACCCGGATGTCAAAGCATTGAGTTTCGTTGGGTCAACACCGATTGCTCAATATATCTATCAGACCGGCGCGGCCCACGGAAAGCGCGTTCAAGCGCTTGGCGGCGCCAAGAACCATATGGTGGTCATGCCGGATGCCAATCTAGATGTTGCCGTCGATGGCTTGATCGGTGCAGCATATGGCTCAGCAGGCGAACGCTGTATGGCCATCTCGGTGGCCGTGCTCGTGGGTGACATCGCTGACAAAATCATCCCGCGTTTAGCTGAGCGTGCCAAACAGCTAAAAATCGCCAATGGCATGGAAAGCGATGCCGAAATGGGTCCGGTCATTACGCAAGCTGCCAAGGACCGAATTGAAGGCTATATTGCTGCCGGCGTTGCACAGGGTGCGAGCTTGGTAGTCGATGGTCGAGGTGTCAAAGTACCTGGTCATGAAAACGGCTTCTTCGTGGGAGGCACGCTCTTTGACCACGTCACACCCGAGATGTCTATCTACACCGATGAGATTTTCGGGCCCGTCTTGGTTTGCGTTCGAGTCAAGTCTCTGGAAGAAGCGGTCAAGCTGATCAATGATCACGAATATGGCAACGGCGTGTCTTGCTACACCAGCGATGGACATGTAGCGCGCGAGTTCTCCCGCAATATTCAGGTTGGCATGGTCGGCATCAATGTACCTATACCTGTACCGATGGCATGGCACGGTTTTGGTGGCTGGAAGCGCAGCCTCTTTGGTGATATGCATGCATACGGTGAGGAAGGTGTGCGCTTCTACACCAAGCAGAAGTCAATCATGCAACGCTGGCCTGAGACGATCGCCGCAGGCGCCGAGTTCGCCATGCCGGTTGCCAAGTAACACATCAGCGGTTTGTGATAGCACAAGGGCCTCCTGATCAGGAGGCCCTTTACATTCCAGCTCTGCAACGCTCAGAAAATAATTTGCTAGAACTTAAAGCCAGTACCCTATCAAGACAGCTCAGAAGCGGACGATTCCACCTGTTCATCGTCTTCGGTTTTCTTGTTCTTATGGAAGAATTCCATGATCTTGACAAAGAAAATCGGCACAATGGCAACCGCCAACGTGGTCGAAGCAATCATTCCACTAAAGACCGTAATACCGATCGAGAAACGTGAATTAGCGCCTGCACCCGTGGCTGTTAACAATGGAACAACGCCAAGGATAAAAGCAATCGAGGTCATCACGATCGGACGGAATCGCTCATGCGAGGCATGTAGCGCCGCCTCAGTGTAAGTCATACCCTTTTGTACTGCTTCAAGCGCCACTTCAACAATCAAAATAGCATTCTTGGCTGACAACGCGATCATCAACACCAGACCAATCTGCACATAAATATTGTTGTCCATCCCCACAGAAAGCAAGGCAATCACAATGCCTGACAAAGCAAGCGGTACAGCACTCAACACTGCGATAGGCGCAGCCCAAGACTCATACTGCGCGGCTAAAACCAGATAAACCAGCAAAATCGACAGCGCGAACACAAGAATCTGAGTATTACCGACCAACTGTTCCTGATAGGACATGGCTGTCCACTCATAACCAATGCCCTCGGGCAAGCTCTCATTGGCCAGTTGTGTGATCGCTGCAAGTACCTGACCCGAACTAAACCCTGGAGCGGCCGCTCCATTCACACTGGCCGTCGGGAATAGGTTGTACTGGGAAGCAATAGAAGGACCAGACGTCTGAGTGATTTCAACGAACGAACCGAGCGGCACCATATTGCCACTGCGATTTTTCACATACAGTTTTTGGATTTGGTTGATGTCTGTGCGGTACTTGCCATCCGCTTGCACATATACCTGATAGGTTTGCCCAAATTTGAAGAACTGATTGACGTAGGACGACCCAAAGTAAGATTGCAGTGCGTCATAGGCATCACCAATATTCACCCCTAGCGTCTCGGCAGCCGCTGGATTGAAGGTCAACTCAAGCTGAGGAACATCATTATTGAATGTCGTAAATGCCATCATGACTTCAGGCAACTTATTGACGCGTTCAATGAACTGATCGGTGGCATCGGCTAACTTGTCAAAGCTATTACTGCCATCGGTCAACAGCAACTGCAAATTAAACCCACCTGACATACCTAGCCCAGGAATTGCAGGAGGCAAGACCACCCGAGCACTTGCGCTTTGGACCTCTTGCAAACCAGCCGACATCCGTTGGTAGATTGAGCGCAGGTCTTCACCCTTAGCCTTGCCGCGTTCATCCCAAGGCTTCAGAATCACATACATCGCACCAGCACTCGGGTCAGTGTTGTTATTGTCCAGCACACTAACACCACCAATGGTGACTACATCTTGCACCCCGGGAACAGCCTCAATCACTTTGCGCACCTCTTGAGCAGCACTGTTCGTGCGTTGAAGTGATGCACCAGAGGGCAGTTCCATCGTGACAATCAGATAGCCCTGGTCTTCATTCGGAATAAAACCTGTCGGCACGCGTGTCAAACCATAGATCGATGCGCCAATAATTACCACACCGATCAATGCAGTGGTCGTGCTGTGCGCCACTAAGCCATGCATTAACTTCGCATAACGTGTGGAGACTGCATCAAAACCTTTATCAAACGCTCGAGCAAATCGATTTTTGGGTTTGGGCGTTTCATTTTTTTTCGGGGCCTTGATGAACTCACCAGCCTGAGCAGGACTCAGACTGATGGCCGCGATACCAGACAGCAATGCTGTAATGGCAATCACCAATGCGAATTGACGATACATTTGCCCAGTGATGCCTGAAATAAACGACGCGGGTAAAAACACGGCCATGAGTACCAGCGTGATACCGATAATGGGCGTCATTAGTTCGCCCATCGCGGCTATTGCAGCATCTTTAGGTTTCATGCCAGCTTCAACTTTCTTGGCGACGCCTTCGACCACCACGATCGAGTCGTCCACCACAATACCGATCACCACAACGATGGCAAATAAAGTCAATAAATTAATCGAAAAGCCCAACGCTGCCATACCCGCAAACGCACCGATGATGGTGACTGGTATGGTCACGGCTGGAACAAGGGTAATCCGCCAATTCTGTAAAAACACCAAAATTACCAACAAAACCAATAAGCCAGCCTCGTAGAGTGTGACGTACACCTCATCAATCGAGGCCGTTACAAACGAGGTCGTATCAAATGGGATGCCCCACTCAATGTCCGCAGGAAAGCTCTTGGAAATTTTTTCCATTTCATCACGCACGGCTTGAGCGACTTGCAAGGCGTTGGCATCAGGCAACTGATAGATCGCGATACCACCAGCGGGCTGATTACCTAACTGAAAAAATTGGTTGTAATTCTGGCTACCCATTTCAAGGCGAGCCACATCTCGCAATCGAGTCAACTGACCATCAGATTCTTTCAAGACAATTGCGCCAAACTGCTCCGGTGTGTCCATGGCACTAGCGACATTAACCGTGAATTGAAACGCTTGACCGTCCGGCACAGGTGGAGCACCAATCTGCCCGGCAGACAGCAGGACGTTTTGTTTGTTAATCGCCTGCATCACTTCGGCAGGCGTCAGATTACGCTCGAGCATCAGCTCCGGGTTTAGCCAAACCCGCATGCTGTAATTACCAACACCAAACACATTGGCAGCAGCAACGCCTGGAATACGAGCCAAACGCTGTTGCATCTGCAAATTAGCGAAGTTGCTTAAAAACAGAGCATCCCGGCTATTGTCCTTTGAGGTAACGGTCACAAACTGCAAGATAGCAGTGGATTGAGTCTGCGTGGTGACCCCCTGCTTTTGCACCGCTTGCGGCAACATAGGCAATGCAATGGCAACCCGATTTTGAACATCGACCTGAGCCATATCAGGATCTGTGCCAACTGCAAAAGTTACCGTTAACTGATAGGTACCTGCATCGGTCGAGAACGATTGCATATACAGCATGCCCTGCACACCGTTGACCTGATTCTCGATGTTGCTGCCCACCAATTGTTGGATAAGCTTGGCATTAGCACCCGGCCAATTCGTAGTGACCTGAATCGTCGGCGGTGTCATCTGTGGGTACTGCGCAACCGGCAAACCAAAAATCGACACTGCCCCGATCAGTACGATGATGATGCCGATGACATTACTTAAGATCGGCCGTTCAATAAAGGTCTTAGAAAGCATGGGTATATTCCAGTGCTAAAAGCATCAGGTCAGGGTCGTCGCTTGAGTACAAAGTTGCACCGACAACGCTCTTCAGGAACCAGCGGCAACTGGTTTAGCAGCCGCCCCGGTACCAGGCAATTCGGCTGGTTCAACCTTGCTCGTCTGAGCATCAACCGGTTTGCCAACGCTTAGAGTCACAAAGCCGTTGATAACCACTTGGTCAGAGTCAGACAAGCCTTTGGAGACTTCAATGAGGTGTCCAAACTGCTGTCCCGTGGTGATGTTTTGTCGGGCAGCTTTCTTATCCTGACCAACGACGAATACGTACGGACCTTGTTGGTCACGCAAGACGGCCTCAAATGGAACCAGCAGTGCATCGCGCTTGTTACCGTAATAAACCAAGACACTGGCGTATACGCCAGGCACAATCGCGCCATCGCGATTAGCGAATTGACCACGCAACTGCAGTGTTCCTGTGTTGATGTCTAGATCGCTTGCCGCAAAGTCGAGTACACCTTCATGTGGAAACCCTTGATCTCCCTGCAATGCAGCGAAGATAGGCAACTTGCCTACGCCCTGGCCCAAATTGTCGGTGCCGCCGGCCATTTTGATGTAAGCCAACAGCTCGGTTTGACTCATCGAAAAATAAATATAAAGTGGCTGGATTTGGCGAATATCTGCTAGTTTGATGCCATCGGGGCTCGCACCCAAATAATTTCCAACATCGATCAGGTGACGTCCCATGACTCCATCAAACGGAGCACGCACCTCGGTGTAACCGAGATTGATTTGCGCCAAAGCCAAATTGGCCTGTGCTTGCTGCAATTTGGAACGTGCACTGTCAACAGCCGCCTGAGACGTCGCCTTTTGCGCTAACAAGGTGCTCTGACGATCAAACTCGATTTTTGCTTCGTCGTAAATGGCCTGATTAAGTGCCACCTCTTGCTTGTACTGGTCCTGTTCGATAACAAACAACAAGTCACCTTTATTAACCTTGGCACCGTCTTTGAATAGAATTTGTTCAAGATAACCGGGTACTCGGGCCTCAAGGCTGACGTAGAGCAAAGGTGCTGCTGTACCATCAAAGACCACGTAATTCTGAACTGTTTGCTTTACAGGGGGAGCAACAGTCACTTTAGCGGGCGGTTGCTCGGGCGGCGCCTTTTTCTCACAACCTGCCAAACCCAGCGCCACCAGGACACCAACTGCAGCCGCCCCAAAACGAGATACTTTTGAAATAGACATCCAGTTCATCACTTCGCTCCACCAGCAGCGTTACTCATGTTTGCAGTCGCTGGCGCTACCGAGTTGGTCGCAGCAACCGTCGGATCAAGTCCCAACGTCTTAATCAATCTGGGCGTTTCAGGATGATTTAACATTTGTCCCCAGTCTGTACGTTCCTTCATCTGGGCCACCATTTCACTGGGTAACGGCGGAACTTTCAGCTCACCACTCCAGCCCCCACCGAGTGCCTTGAAAGCATCGACATAGCCCAGTAGCGCATTGGTGCGTGTTTGTACCAGATCAGTCTGAACCCGCAATAAAATCTGCTGGGCCACAATGACTGTGTTGTAGTCGGACTGACCTGCCTCATAAAGATCCAGGGCAAGCTTGGCTGATTCGGCTGCTGACCTTGCAGCGCGCGCGTAATCAATCGAAGCCTGCTTTGCCGTAGCAATTTGCACCAGAGCATCTTCAACCTCTGCTTGCGCTGCCAACACCGTGTTTTGATAGTTAAGCAATGCCTGCTGAAAAGCAGCATCTTGCACACGCACTTGATCGACGATAGCACCACGATAAAACAGTGGGAAATAAAAACCGCCACCGCCACTACCACTTGAACCTTCGAAACTAAACGTTTGACCGCCCGTATATGAGACCGAAGCATTCAAGTATCCAAACATCCCAGTCAAAGAAAAGCTCGGATAGAGATCGGCTTCACGCACACCAATCAGCGCAGACTGGGAAACTGCCTGGTATTCAGCGAGAGCCACATCAGGGCGTCGGCGCAACAAGTCTTTGGGGATACCGACATTGAGAACTTCCGGTGTTTTCAACTGGTTCTTGATACCACCAAAGGTAACCTCATAAAAACTCGGAGTCTGCCCCAACAGCGCGCTCATGGCATTTTGTTGGCGATTCAAGCGCGAGATCAATTGGGGAATTTCTGCCTTGGTCTGTTGGTAGCGAGTCTGAGCCTGACTCAACGCCAGCAACGACGTTGAGCCCGCCTTGTAACGAGCATCTGCAATCCGAAGGCTCTCGCCTTGCAAAGCGAGGTTGGTACGCGCCACCCTGATTAAAGATTCCAGGTTACGGATATTGATGTAAGTCCTCGCCACCATCGAGGCCAGCGACACATCGGCTGCGTAATAGGCTGCAATAGCACCCTGGTAACCGGCAAAGGTGCTCTCGATGCCGCGACGATACTTACCCCAAAAGTCAATTTCCCAATTGGCCTGTAACATCGCTTCCTTGGTGGATGCATTATTACCACCGATGGCACTGCCGGCGGCTACGACTGTGGGCAGCAAGGTTGCGTCGCTAACTCCCAACTGGGCTCTAGCTTGATAGATGCGAACTGCCGCCGACTGCAGCGACAAGTTCTGCTGCGCTGCCAACTTCAATAACTCATCCAACGTAGGATCTTCAAACTGCGACCACCATTGCACGGCATTGATTTGAGCATTGCGCACCGTCTCCACCGCTGCGGAAAACGGTGTGCCAGTCTCTTGTCGCCACTGCTCATTAACCAGCACTTCCGGTTGTTTGAAATCCGGCCCTACCATGCAGCCAGCTAGTAACGCTATGCCAGCCGCAGCGCCAAGCCATCTCAGTAATGATTTTCCCAAACCAGTCGATTCGGAAATGCAAGCACGCGAAACGGCAGGCACTGAATGACGCGTCTCTAGGTTGTTGGATGCCGGGTCATGCCAAACACAAAAAGTCACATTGGCGCGCCTTCGCACCGAAAAATCCGAGCCTGGCATGAGCAGCGATCCTTGAACAATTGCAGATTCGGAGATAGTAGCCGAATTCAGTGACGGCCTACTACCATTTTGTTGCGTGGCACCACGACAACACACCCGCCCGCAATGCCTTCAAAAGCGGCACTTATGTTTGCCCAATTCAACACCAATTTAACCTTAAGGATGGTCTAGCCAGGATTGACCAACGTATTTAGCCTTCTGCGACAATTCTTCTGCAATGGGCTAAAGCGGCCTCGATCAAGTTGTCGCTAGCCTCTTGCGTTCGAAAGGCGGAGTGAGCTGACAGTGTGACATTCTCAAGCTGGGACAGGGGATGCCCAGCGGGCATCGGTTCAGTCGTATAAACATCGAGCGCGGCATGCCCGATCTTGCCAGACACGAGGGCTTGAATCATGGCCGGCTCATCGACCACGGCGCCCCTGGCCGTATTGATCAACAAGACGCCATCGCGCATTTTCTGAATGCATTCGCGGTCAATCAGACCCCGAGTTTCATCGTTTAGCAATAAATGAACCGAGATGACATCACTGCCCATCAATACTTCATCTAAAGACATAAACTGCACGCCCGAATGGTTTTTAGGCGATCGATTCCAGGCGATCACACGCATACCAGCGCCAAGGCAAAGGCGTGCCATTTCCGCGCCGATTCCACCAAAACCGATCAATCCAACAGTTTTACCGGTCAATTGCAAACCATCACGCCTTGGCCACCCGCCTGCCCTGACACCACGATCCATGTAAGCAAAATCTTTGGCAGCTGCCCACATCAAGCCAAATGCGCACTCCGCAACTGCCGTATCGCCGTAGCCTTTGATGATGTGAACCTGAATGCCAATCTCAGCCAATTCCTCTGGATTCATGTAAGACCGTGCACCCGTACCCATAAAAACAACATGGCGCAAGTTTGGACACTGGCTAGCAATATCAGTCGGCAATCCGGTGTGATCTATCCAAGCAATGTCTGCATCCCCTACTACGGCCGGGATTTCATCTGGCGTGATGTCGATATTGCGGTTCACCATGATATCGATGTCAGTTGGCAGACGCAGACGATCTGTAACCGCAGCATGCATATCGCTGGCATCGATGAACACAGCTCTCATAGCAGAACCCATTTTTTTATTACCTAACTTGATCTGACATCGGCATCATGCTTGAACGAACCCGCCTGCGTCAACCACGACCCACTAAACCCACCGTACAAAGACGCATCCCGTATAAACTCAAATTGCCCATACAATTTGTAAGGCGTGCGTATAACAGCACCGATCGGCAGCCGCAAAATTGCGTGACCCGTCCAAGCCTGCATCAACCTCTGCTACCTGGTAACCGGCAAATCCATCGTGTACGGCATTACAGATCTGACCACCTTCATGCTTGGCACCATATTCATTGTGCTACTGCCTGGACCTAACTCCGTTTTCGTACTCTCAACGGCAAGCATGCATGGTACGGCAGCTGGCTATCGAGCAGCTGCAGGCGTATTCGTTGGTGATGCCATCTTGATGCTGCTGGCATCAATGGGCGCAGCATCAGTGCTCTACACCAATCCGACACTATTCATGGTGCTGAAGTATGCCGGTGCTGCTTACCTGTCCTGGATTGGTTTGGGGTTATTCCGAGAGGCTTGGCTTGGTCTAGCCCAAAAGCATACTCTGTTATCGAAGGCACAAGCCGTGCCACTAAATACCAACAAGCAGACAAGCCCGCAAACAGATGATCCGATCGTAGAGAAAGAATTAAAACGCCACGCAGGCCGCCAAATCAAAACCTCGCACAGCGCGCCGTTTCGGGGCGCTTTATTGATCAGCCTGCTGAATCCGAAAGCAATTTTTTTCTTCATTTCTTTTTTTGTGCAATTTGTCGACCCCAATTACGACCATCCCGTATTAACCTTCTTTTTGCTCGGCACCATCGTTGAAATCTGCAGCGTCGCCTATTTAGCCATGCTGATACACGGTGGTGCTCATTTGGCTAGGCGCATGCATCAATACCCCAGACTGAACGCTTTGGCAGCAGGTGCGGTGGGGAGTATCTTCATCTGGTTTGGGATCAAACTCGCGAGTGCCACGCTTTGATAATCAGATGGTTGGTTAACCTGAGCTCGTTAATGCGAATGATTCTATCTATCGGTTAATTAGGTTTACTTTTTGCATGAACCGGGCGATTGCCATCACCAAGTCATAAATTTGGATAACAATATGACTCATGGGAAAAATACACGCTCACGGCCATGCCCATACGCATGCGAACGATCATTTGGAGTCCGTGGCTGACGAATCAGCCGAAATGGACGTTAAGAACACGCCCTATACGGCTGCAGAACGCTCCAAGGTAGCAAAGTCCTCGACCATGGTTAGTGTCGTGGTCAATATCGTGTTGAGCACTTTACAAATTGCCGTCGGTTTTTTTGCCAAATCCCAGGCCTTGATTGCCGACGGTATCCACTCCTTATCTGACCTGTTGTCTGACTTTGTCGTGCTTATCGCTAATCATCACAGCCAGAAGGAAGCCGATGAGGACCATCCTTATGGACATCAACGATTCGAGACGGCGGCCTCGTTGTTCTTGGGAGGCATATTGCTATCTGTCGGGATCGGCATGCTTTGGGCTTCAGTAGACAAGATAATGAACCCAGAAACCATTCCAGATGTCGCTCCGATTGCGCTCGGAATTGCAATCCTGACGCTGTTTGCCAAGGAAGGTTTGTTTCGCTACATGCTATCGGCAGCTAAACGCGTCAAATCCAGTATGTTGGTGGCCAACGCTTGGCACGCGAGATCAGATGCTGCGTCATCGCTGGTAGTGGCCATCGGTATCTTGGGTCACCTGCTCGGCTACAAAATCCTGGATCCAATCGCCGCACTGATTGTCGGCTTAATGATTGCTCGCATGGGGTGGCGGTTTGGCTCAGAGGCTTTCAATGATCTGATGGATCGTGGTGTGGACGAGCAGGAACTGCAGGAAATTATCCGCACGCTCAACAGCACACCAGGCGTTTTAGGTGTACATGATGTGCGCACGCGAAAAATGGGTGACATGGTGATGGTTGATGCCCATATCGAGGTCGACCGCACATTAACCGTGGAGCAGGGTCATGACATTGCGGTAGCAGCCAGAGAGGCTGTCATGCATCGCCACAGGGTGCTGGATCTGATGGCGCACGTCGACCCGGTGGACCTGCCAAACGTTGCCTCCAGTTGAGATGACGGCCAGACAATCCCTACGCTGGGCCGAGCCACTACGTAATGCTGCATTTACACCCCAACCGCGCATTCACTCCCAAACCCGGTACCGAACTTAATCAGTAGCCAGCACTAACCATGCAAAACTGCGTATGGGGTTAGACAAGCACATACAATTCACTGATTACCGTCATCAACATTGATTTATCTGGATTATGTCCAAGCACAACCCTCCCCGCGCGAACGCGCAACATGATACGCACACCACCGACGAACTGGTAACCAGCCAGGTACCGGCTGACAGCATCGGCATACGACCGCTGGATGGCTTAAAAGTACTGGAACTTGGACAGCTGATTGCTGGACCTTTTGCATCAAAAATCCTCGCCGAGTTTGGGGCCGATGTTATCAAAGTCGAGCCACCCGAAGGAGATCCATTACGTAAGTGGCGATACATCCATGAAGACACTTCGGTCTGGTGGGCCGCACATGCTCGAAACAAGCGCTCAATCACGATTGACCTAAGACAACCCGAAGGACAAAACCTGGTGCGCATGCTTGCCAAGCAAGCCGATATCCTGATAGAAAACTTCCGTCCGGGCGCCATGGAGAAATGGGGCCTTGGCTTTAAAGAACTGCATGCCGTGAATCCAAAACTGATCATGCTTAGGGTGTCTGGTTATGGGCAAACAGGCCCATACAAAGATAGACCGGGGTTCGGTGTGATTGGTGAGGCCATGGGTGGGCTCAGATATATATCGGGCGAGCCAGGCAGGCCGCCAGTGCGCGTAGGGGTTTCGATTGGCGACACGCTTTCAGGGCTGCATGGCGTCATCGGCATCTTGATGGCTTTGCGTCACCGCGAAGTACAGAACGGTCTGGGCCAGGAAATCGATGTGGCGCTTTACGAATCTGTCTTCAACATGATGGAAAGCCTAATCCCCGAGTACTCCAAATTCGGTGTGATCAGACAACCCTCGGGCGGCTCGATGCCAGGAATTGCGCCAACCAACGCATACCCGACGCTAGATGGCAAATACGCATTGATTGCTGGCAATGGGGACAGCATCTTCAAGCGGCTGATGACACTCATCGAAAGGGATGATTTAGCCAATGACGCTGAGCTTGGGGACAACATTGGCCGTGCCAAAAATGCCCAGAAGCTTGACGACGCCATATCCGCATGGACTAGCCAACATCGACTCGATATCGTGCTCGCGAAACTAACCGAAGCTGGCGTTCCCAATGGACGAAGCTATGACGCAGCTGACATTTCTGCAGACCCGCATTACCGGGACAGAAACATGATTCTGCAAACCCAACTTCCTGACGGATCCGCTATCGAGGTTCCAGGGATTGTTCCCAAACTGTCTTCAACTCCCGGCCAGGTTGACCGATTAGCACCAGGCCTTGGAGAGCATACCGAAGAGATACTGATCGAACTTGGCTTAGACGATGACGAGCGCAAGGCTTTAAAAGACAAAGGTATTGTGTGAATCCATGCATGACGCTAGCCATTGACCGAACAACTGTGATGTCTGGGCTCAAGAAACGTCAGCTTGCAGAGCCGATGCATAAAGCTCAAGCGTTTGTTGATTGACGATATCTCGAGAAAACTCTTGAACTGCCATTTTGCGAGATGCATCACCAAACTGCTGGCATAAGGCGGGATCTTGTAACAAGCGGTCGATGGCGTTGGCCAAAGCGGAAGCATCACGCGGGGGCACAAGAAAACCATTCACACCCTCTTGCACCGCCTCGCGACATCCCGGCACATCGGTGGCAACGCATGGCAATCCCATGGCAAGAGACTCGAGCAAAGACTTTGGCAATCCTTCACGATAAGAGGGAAGACATGAAATGGTTGCCTTCGAAAGGACAGGCTGAACATCAGGCCGAAATCCCCACCACTGAACAACACCCTCCTGCTGCCAGTCTAACAACTGCTCCCTGGCAATTGCACCGCGATTGTCATCATCAGGGTCACCAACGAGTACAAATTGTGCGTATTGACGGC
The DNA here is from genome assembly GCF_022811525.1 of Orrella daihaiensis. NCBI lineage: Bacteria > Pseudomonadati > Pseudomonadota > Betaproteobacteria > Burkholderiales > Alcaligenaceae > Orrella > Orrella daihaiensis. Next base: position 2,040,044 of record NZ_CP063982.1, read on the forward strand.
CGTACTGACGAGTAAGTCTTCTGGCGGCCTCAACAAACTCACCAACCCCTTTGTCCCATAGCATTCGAGACAACAACATCACCACTGGAATTGGTTTGGCAAGCCCTTGATTGGAGAAAGTATCCTCTATCTCTGGCAAAACTGGTCTGGGACGAAAGCGGTCAACATCAACGCCGGCTCCGCGAATCAAAACTGCGCCACTTTCCCTAATCCATCCTTGGCGCAGAAAATAATCACGGTCATCCGCATTCTCAAACACAGTTTTAGCGTGCTGCTTATCTAGAACCAAGTGAAAAAGTAACGACATGAACAGACGGGCCACTTTCGCTGCTCGCGTCTCGGATGAAAATGCAAACCCAAGACCGACTACAGCGTTAATCACGCACCTGATACCAACCCACCGAGCCGCGATAGAGCCGATCAATATCGGCTTTAAAGCGATTTGATGCACGATATCCGGCTTCTCTTGTTTAAGAATCCGGACAAAGTCTCGAAGATTTCTTACGAGCCTTAAAGGATGCATACTGCGCCGATCAATATGAATCGGGATCAGCCTGATGCCGTGCTTGGATAACCGATCTGGTTCTCGGTCTAACTTTGAGGTCACACGCGTGACCACGACCACATCGTAGCCAGCCTGCTTGGCTGCGATGGCGCGATCGAGAAAATGGGAATAAAAAAACCAATCGACACCAATAAAGTAAAGCAGTTTGGCGTGCTGTGCGCTCGGTAGATTTGATCCAATATGCTTGTTCAATTGAGTCGTCGCAATATTTTGTAGCAATCGATTAGACAAGTTTCGGCCTACTTCGGCAAACTCAAATAGCCTTAATATATGTGCTTCTAGTCAACTGCTATGGTACGCAATTAAGGCAATATTAACCACCGTAAAAAGTAACAAGCATGGACAAAATGAACCAATTCTCTTGACTGCGAATTAGGCTCAGATGCACCCATAAGCCCTTCTAGCCTTGAGTCGTTGACGCTCAAGTGCGACGCAACTCGAACCCCCAATGCCAAGAGAAATCACCTAGCACTCAAATCAACAGTGCTGTAGAAATCCTGCGTACCACGACTGAGTGAACCGAAGGCTGCCCGAAAGACAACAAATTACAATGCGGTATGAAAACGGTCATTCGATCTACCGCTGCACTGACCTCAGCCCACGCGGCAGGCTACCTCATTTCGTTGGCGGAAGTTCCCATCCTGGCGCGTGCGCTCGGTGCTAGCGCCTACGGTGAACTGGTATGGGTGCAGGCCACAGCACTGCTTGCATCGATCGTAGTGGACTACGGATTTAACCTGAGCGCTGCGCGTGAAATTGCAATACGCAAGAACGATCCGATTTTCCTGAAGAAGCTCTGTGGCGACGTGTTTCTTGCAAAACTTTTGATGTTAAGTCTGATTACCTTACCAATCTTGGCGGCCTATTGGATATTCACACCTGTGTCGGCGGGTATGGCAGCTGCAGGATTTTTGTATTTTGTAGGGTTCGGATTGACTCCATTTTGGTATTTCCAAGGCATGGAGCGCATGGGGCGAGCAGTGGCGATCGAAACAACTGCCCGCCTACTGGCTTTGTGCAGTCTGTTTTTATTTGTCAACTCACCGCAAGACAAAACGCTAGGATTAACTATCATGGCGGTAAGTTTTGCGATCTCTACTACGATAGCAATTGGCATGTGTCGATTCGAAGTGGGCAGTTTTAAAGGATCAATATCAGGTGCCATCGCCCAAATAAAAAGCAGCACCGCATTTTTTGTCTATAAAAGTAGTAACCAGATAATGACGACAGCCGCCACCACTGTACTTGGCATCGTCGCAGACAAAACAATCGTTGGCATCTTTGCACCGACCGAAAAGGTGGTGAAGGCTATTATCGGAATTCCTCTACCGATTTTTCAAGCCTTCTATCCTTATCTCTCGCGCCTGTTCGTAGAAAATCGATCGCAACAAAATCGTCAGGCATTGATATTGATAACACTCATCACGGCAGGAGGAATGGCAGCAGCCATCACTCTTTTCTTTATCGGCCCCAGTCTCATGCACTTGTTACTAGGACCGGGTTACGCTGCGGTAAACGAGTTACTAAGACTCATGGTGTGGCTCATACCACTTCGCCTACTCAATCAAACACTTGGCTTTGCCGTGCTACTGCCAGCTCATCTTGAACACAAAGCCGGCATAGCGACCCTTTGGTCATCAGCCATTGCTCTGGCATCAGGCACTTACTTCGCGAGCCTGTATAGTCCAACACAGGGTGCAACCGGCATGGTTCTGGGTTTACTGATCGGCGAACTGGTGTTAGTGGCTGCCCTGCTATGGTTGTGCAGGCATGGCTTGGTGTCCCGAATACAAACTTAAACCTCGATCGAAGTACAATTGACAAATAAATTGATAGTAACTGGTACGCCTTGGAGTCATCGATGGAAAGGCAAGCGGCAACACATCGCGCTAGCGTCGCATTCACGGCATAGCCTATCTAATAGGTAAGTTGCTTTAGTCATGCTCATCTGTTTATCAGTTGATTTTTTGTAAAAGTAGTTATGATGAATTAGGCTCACTAATGGCAACAATCATCTGAACATCTATTATTTGCAAGCACCCGACATATGAACTTTGCATAAAACCAGCTCATGTCAAACCCAAGCGAGCCCAATGATCCTGTGGCCAGTATCACGGTTTCCATCGTGAGTCATAAGCATGGCCAGCAAGTGGAAATGCTCGTCAAACAAGTTCTTGCGGATCCTTTAATCAGTCGCCTTGTTCTCACCTTGAACACAGAGGAGATGCTGAATCTACCCCAAGATGACCGGTTACTTTTGCTGCAAAATGCAACGCCAAAGGGATTTGGTACCAATCACAACCAAGCGTTTACGCATTGCGAAACACCCTACTTCTGTGTGTTGAATCCCGACATTGTGCTGCGAGATGATACGTTCACGCATCTGCTCGGGTGCCTAAACGAAACCAGAGCAGCTGTCGCTGGGCCCTTGGTACTCTCTCCGTTAGGCGAGCAGGAAGATAGCTGGCGGCGGTTCCCAACAATCTTTAGCTTGGTTTTAAAAGCGCTTGGTCATGACATGACGATCATGAAGCAAGCTGACAAGGAATTTCCGCTGTTTCCGGATTGGATCGCTGGCATGTGCATGTTGTTTGATTCGAAACACTACCAAGCAATCAACGGATTTGATGAGAGTCTGTTTCTTTACTACGAAGATGTTGATATCTGCGCACGACTCTGGCTCAAAAATCTAGCCGTTGTCGCTAGTTCGAAGGCAGTTGTTGTACATAACGCCCAGAGAGCCAGTCGACGAGAATGGCAGCACATGAAGTGGCATGCCAGGAGCATGGCGAAGTACCTCAGGCGCTACAGCCTAAGAATGCCCAAAGCCAATCGACACTTTGTAGCCGATCAATAGACAGCGGCAAAGCTAGTCGGTCGGCCCGAAATAGGCGTCACAGACTTCCTGTGGCGTCGCGTCCATTTTGATTTTGCCTTGTTCTAACCATAGAGCGCGATTGCAAATACTCATGGCCAGCTCTCGCGAATGGGTCGCTAGCACCAGAATACTAGTGGACTGAACCACTTCTTTCATTCTGGCTTCTGCCTTATGCTTGAAACCCTCATCCCCAACTGACAGCCATTCATCCATCAGTAATATTTCAGGACGCAGGGCAGTAGAGATCGTAAAGGCAAGTCGCATGTGCATGCCGGTCGAATAGGTTCTGACCGGCATTTCTATAAAATCACCAAGTCCGGAATATTCAACTATCTCCGGCGTTTTTTCTTTGATGTCAGCCGCACTCAGGCCAAGTAACCGACCACGGATGTAGATATTCTCTAATCCTGAGGCTTCAGGATCGATGCCTAGCGAGATATCGATCAGAGAACCTAGGTTGCCTTGTACGAGAGCGCTTCCGCTTGTTGGTGCGTACACGCCGCCTAAGACTCGCAGCAGGGTTGTCTTACCAGCCCCATTGTGTCCAAGCAACGCTACACGATCGCCATCTCGCATCTGAAAATCGAGTTTGTCTAACGCTCGAATTACCACGACACCGGCAGCATCAGCGCTTAACTGACCGCCAGTAGCCACTTGCATCAAGCGTTTTTTTAACGATCTACCCGTCGAGTTAAAAATAGGGAAGTCAACACAAACTCCCTGAAAATCAATTAAAGCCATATTCACTCGACTGTTAAGCCAATTAGTTACTTACTTCTTAGATGTCTTTGATTTTAACGTTAATCAACCAGCGTATTAGCGCGAGCCACACAATCGCGCTCGGACTGCATCGATCACCAAAACTGACAGCTGACTTCGACGGGCGTGTCCAAGCAGGTTGCCGGCCCAATCAAAGTTCAACTAGCCACCCTCTCAAAACGAGGCAAATCTATCCTACAGCCAGTAACTGATACGGCGCTTGTACCTTGCATAGACAATCAAGGTAAAGACCCAGCCAATTAGCGCCATACCAAGTGATACCAACCAGTTGGTCAGAGTCGGTGCAGTTCCAAGGATAGGTGCTCTGACGATCTCGATTAGGTGATAAAACGGATTGAGATCTAAAAAGACAAATTCGCGGCGACCCGATAATAGCGATGGCATCCAAATGATTGGCGTGACGTAAAAAGCGATTTGCAAAACACTCGCGACAATCTGGGACAGGTCTCGATACCGAGTGCACACAACACCAGCCAATAACGCTACCCAAGCCAATGTCAGCGAGCTCAAAACCAACCCTGGAATTGCAAGTAACGCCATTAAATCAAGCGGGCGTAGAAATAACAGGAAAATCAGAGGAATGATGACAACGTTGTGCGCGAGGATTACAAGATTGCGCCAAATGACACGCATAACATGCAAAAACATTGGCAAAGGCAGCTGCTTGATCACAGCATCGGAACTAATAAAGGCAGTACAGCCTTCATTGATCACCGTAGCGATATAGGTCCAGAGAATGATTCCCGTTGCCAGGAACGGCAAAAACTCTCGCATGGGTGTTTTAAAGATCCCACCAAATACAAGGCCGAGCGCTGCGATCAGTACGCCCATGCTGATCGTCAACCAAAATGGGCCTAACTTCGATCGTCTGTAGCGTTGCTTGACGTCTTGCCAGCCTAATGTGCCCGCTAGATCAGCTCGTTTAAGCGCGCTCAACACATCACGGATGGCCAGGTTGGAGGATGAATTCATGCTAAGCAACAAATCTCATATCAACATCTAAGTTGGGATTATTTCACAATTGCCAGTGGCTACATGAGTTCAAGCGCCGGCAGATATTTCTTTCAAGCCCAGCAAAGTCCGCCTCGCCGTTGTTTCCCAAGAGAACTGCTTTGCCCGCGCGATCCCCAACGCCGATAGACGGTCACGCAATGCCGGGTCTAGCAACAGCCTACTGAGACCTGCTTGAATACTGCTAACTGATAATGGCTCAACCAATACCGCCGCATCCTGGGCCACCTCCCGGGTGGCTGCGATATCGCTCGTCAATACTGGCGTTCCTGCCGCCATGGCCTCGATGACCGGTAAACCGAAACCTTCGTACAAAGACGGATATGCCAGAAAAGTGGCATGACGCAAGTACCAGGCAAGTTCGGTATCGCTCTTATGTCCCAAGAACTCCACCGATTCGTCACCACATTCGCGCAATCGATCAACCATCCAGCCTTTTGCACCAATGACCAATAACCGATACGATGCACGAGCTTCAGGGGCCAAATTACGCCATGCCTGTAGCAAGCGTTCAAGATTTTTACGTGGCTCAAGCGTCCCTATAAAGAGGACATAGGGTGACCATGGACTCCCGTCATCCAATTTGGTGACTGGGATATCACTAACAGATGACGCAGAGGGCAAATCGGTGGTGAACTTGCCTGCTGCCAATGGCGTCACCACTATCTTGTCACTGTTGCCAGGCAATAACAAATCAATATCCTTGGCTGTTGAATTCGAGACAGCGAATACGACACCCGCCCGTTTGATAGCCCTGCGAATCATGAAAGGAAAATAGATTCTCTTGATGGGCTCATGAACCCGGGGCAGTAACTCAAACGTCATATCATGGACGGTGACAGCCATCGGACATACCTTAAGCAATGGCAGGATAAATCCTGGCCCCCAATGCACATCCACATGATTTCGCCACAGATAGTACGGCAGCGCGGTTTGCTGCCACAGCATCCGAATAAGCTTTGAGTTCGACGCCATTTTGAATGAAAACGACTTACCCAGTGCAAGACACTCAAAGTGATGTTTGGCCGACGGCGCACAAAAAATAATGAATTCATGCTCTAAGTCAGCATCTTGATTCCACTGCGCCAGGATTTCCAGAAGGTACGTCACAGTGCCGGTTTTATAGGCACTGATTCCTGTGGCGTCAATGGTGATTTTCATAGCAAAGACCGAATCATCTGGGCCAGTTTTTGACCTTCCTTGGCCCAGGTAGACCCCAGGTCAACGGAATGCGCCACAGACAACACACCTGAGGAACCAAGATCGTTGGGCTGCAGCGTCTGCTGCAGCACTGCCTTGATACCGGCAACTGTCGGTTCGAAATAGCTTGCCTGCTGGCCGCCTGCCTCGCGAATTTCAGGCGTATCTGAAGCCAGCACATGCGCGCCGCATTTTAGTGCTTCAAGCACAGGGATTCCAAAACCCTCATAACGCGACGGAAAAATGAAAGCCTTCGCAGCACCGTACAAACCTGGCAAATCCTCATCGGGTACAAAACCAAGCTGCACAATGCGTACTGCACAAGATTTAGCGTACTCGATCACCTGCATCAGCTTTTTTGTTTTCCAGCCCATTTGCCCCACCAGGACTAGATCGGGCATTTCAATTTGGCGCTCGGTTTTCAGTCTCGCCATCGCCTCGATTAATGAATCAAGATTTTTTCGAGGCTCCAGGGTCGCTACAGCCAGGAAAAACGGTTCGTGCAGACCATACACACCTCTGACTCGTCTGACCTCCTCTAGGCTGGGCATTCTGAAATGCTGGCTCGCACAGGGATAAATCACTGCATCTGCCTGTTTTCCGTAGGTCTGAAATAGACGATCCTTGCTCCCCTGGGAAATGGTGATCAAACGATCAGCATTGTTCAAGGAATTACGAAAATACAAACTGTAAGCCAATCGATGCTTTAGCCCCATGGTTTCGGGGAACAGTTCGGGCACAAGATCCAGCACAGTCAGTAGACTTTTACAGTGGCCAGCGCGGCTTCTAAAGTCCCTAGGCAAGAAATTAGCACCACCCCAGAACACATCAATGCTATCTCGTTTAAGCAAAGAACCTACTCTCTCAGCGAACCAAATCGTAGGCGGCAAACGCGCATACAGCGGTGAGTGGTCACTGACTCGATGCCAGCGTTCATTGCGAACCGGCAAATCAAATGGACGATTGCCGTAAACAAAAAACTCAGCCTGAGGCAAACATACGTCTAAGGCACGACATAGTTCTAGCGCATAACGTCTAGTGCCTGCGAACTGAGCCTGAAATGGACGGGCATCGATACCAATTCGCATAGCCTAGGCGAGTCCAGATATGACGATAGCTTTATGCCTCACGGACTCTAGGCCTCCATCATCCACTTCAATGTGTCTGTCAAGCAGGGAGAATCCCAGTCTCCAATGATGGATAGCAACTTACTGGGGTCTCCGGACAACGTCTTCACATCGTTGGCACGAACAAAGTTGGGATTCAAACGGACCTCGATGGTTCGACCGCTAATGCGTTGAACAAGATCGAGCACATGGCGCAGTGAAATCGCTTTGCCGGAACAAATATTCACTATCTCGTTAATCGGCTTGGTCTGAAGCAAACGCCGATATGCCTTGGCAACAGCGCGTACATCGGTAAAGTCTCTAGACACATCAAGATTACCGAGCTCAATAAAACTCTCACCACGGCGAAAGTGATTCACAATCTTGGGCAAAAGAAATGATTCAGACTGCCCCACGCCAGTGTAGTTAAAGGGACGGGCAATCACGATGGGCAACTTATCACGCCACAGATTACTCATATATTCCATAGCGAGCTTGCTGACTGCGTAATCGTTGGCAGGATTGGGGGCAGACTTTTCATTTAAGACGCCTGCTGTCGCATTGCCATATATGTAAGCACTACTCGCGATTAAAACGCAATCGGGCGTTTTATCGCAATTCGCTAATGCAGACAACAGATTGCGAGTACCTACGATATTGACACGGTAGAAGGCATCCGCGTCACCATGCGCCACAAATGCAATGGCGGCTAGATGCACCACAACATCGGGACTGATATCCGACACAACATCATTTAGGCGGCTGTGATCAAGGAGGTTGACCTGCCTGTATCGTTGACTGCAGTCAGATTGTGCCTGCGATCCAATTCCCCAGACTTCCCAACCAGCCTGCTCTAATTCCTGAGCAACATACCGCCCTGTAAATCCATTAATGCCAGTGATTAATGCTCGTTTCATCACATGGACATTCAGAACGAAAAGCCACGTTCGTTGCGCTTTATGTCAGCTTCCACCATCATCTGGCACAACTGCTCAAGCGTAGTCTTAGGCTCCCACCCTAGATCAGTTTTAGCTTTTTCGGGGTTGCCAATTAGAAGATCCACTTCAGCAGGGCGATAAAACTTTGGGTTAATGCGCACCAGCGTACGTCCGGAAACCCGGTCAACACCAATTTCATTTTCCGCTTCGCCCTGCCACTGCAACTCAAAGCCAGCTGCCTGCGCAGCCATCGTCACAAAGTCACGTACTGTTTCGGTCCGGTTAGTTGCAAGCACGTATGTATCTGGCTTGTCTGCTTGCAACATTCGCCACATGCCCTCGACATACTCCTTGGCATACCCCCAGTCTCGCTTCGCATCGAGGTTACCGAGTTCGAGCACATCTAGTTTGCCTAGTTTGATCTTCGCAATGCCGTCAGATACCTTACGCGTCAAAAATTCTCTTCCACGCAATGGCGATTCATGATTAAACAAGATGCCACTGGCACCAAAAATGTTGTAGCTCTCCCGATAATTGACGGTCATCCAATGTGCATAGAGTTTGGCGGCACCGTATGGACTGCGGGGATAAAACGGCGTCGATTCAACCTGCGGAACCGCCTGCACCTTGCCAAACATCTCCGAAGTGCTCGCCTGATAAAACCGAATTTGAGGATTCACAATTCGAATGGCTTCAAGCAGGTTAACGGGCCCAATGCCAGTAATATCTGCCGTCGTAATCGGTTGCTCAAAAGAGACCCCCACAAAACTCTGGGCAGCAAGGTTGTAGACCTCCACAGCCTTAGAGAGCTCAAGCAGCCGAATACTCGATGACAGGTCAGTCAAATCGTACTCAACTAGATGTAACTGTGGATGATTCTCTAGACCTAGCTCCTCGATACGCCACAAATTGACTGAACTAGTGCGTCGAAACGTTCCGTAAACCCTATAACCGGCATCAAGCAGAAACTTTGCCAGATACGCACCATCCTGACCGGTGATACCAGTAACTACAGCAGTTTTCATGAAAATCCTTTAGATACAAAACGAGAGCCATCAGCGCAATATTCGAGTAATTTGTCTATTGAACGTAGACTGATTTGCCGAACTCAACTTACCAACGAGCAATCCGCAACCTATCCGGAATAAGTGTGCCAACGAACTTCTAAATGGCGGATTGATTGAATATGAGGTCCAGACAAGACCCACTACAAACAAAATGCTTCAGCAACCCGTCGCATCCTGTCTGAAATTGATTGCTACAAACGTCAGGCTCTATCCACTAAGCCTTAGTTTACTGCATTAGATCCAGCCGGGCTTATGCACGAGCCTGCCTTTCATGCTCAGGGGAACACCCGTCGACAGACCCCGCGCCCAGGTTCGCCACGGAACAGGTAGTCAGCATTTCGTAAGCCCCTGTAACCAAAGCGCCGTTAAAATCGAGTTTTATCCCCGATCAACTTTGGAAACAAGCATGTCTCTCAATAACGTCACGCCGGGCGACAAAGCCCCTGAAGTCGTCAATGTCATCATCGAAATTCCGATGGCGTCAGACCCCATCAAATATGAAGTGGACAAGGAAACTGGTGCCTTATTTGTTGACCGTTTCGTTGGGACTGCAATGCATTACCCCACCAACTATGGTTATGTCCCACAGACAATTGCCGGCGATGGTGACCCCGTTGATGTGCTGGTGCTCACTCCCTTTCCCGTTGTGGCGGGCGCTGTCATCGCATGCAGACCTATTGGCATCTTGAACATGGAAGATGAGAGTGGTCTTGATGGCAAAGTCCTGGCAGTACCCACCACAAAAATCCTGCCACTCTACAACCACATCAACAAGCCTGAAGATCTAAACCCGGCGCAGCTGAAAATCATCGCCCACTTCTTTGAGCACTACAAAGACCTGGAAGAAGGTAAATGGGTCAAAGTACTGGGTTGGGCTGGCAAAGATGAAGCCATCAAAGAAATTATGGATGGCATCGCCAACTATAAAAAAGGCTAACGACGGCCCTGACGCTAATTAGCACACTGGGCGGACGATCAATATCCGCCCGACATTTTTATGCAAAGGGCGAGCCCTGTCGATTATTTCGCTGGCTGCTTTTGAAGTAATCAGACACGCGTTTACGCATCTGTCTTTTGAGTTTTTGCTTGAACCTGATCATCAATAGACTCAAAAGCACCCATCGACAGAGGTATCGGAGCACTGTCGAAGAACTCATCGTAGTCGGTTTTGGCTGTCTGGTTAGCACCAGGTCCATCATCTGACCGTGAGGCGAATTGAACCTCATCGGCATCCTGTTCCCCATACACATCGAGACCCTCACCATGAGGCACGACAGGATCAGCCTCTGTATTGGCAGCAGGTAGCACGACATCCTGCGCCAGCGTTGGCAATGCGGCACTGACAGCCGTGGCCAAGCGCCAATGCTGAGCTGCCCTTTGTGGCTGGCCAATTCTGTCAAATAGACTCCCCAACAGCGCATGCACCCGTGCATCCTTTCTTAACTTTGCGCTGCGTTCGAGATATCTTTGAGCCTGCCCCCACATCTGGGCGGCCAGACACAAAGCGCCAAGTGTCGTGAGCAGATCTGCAATATTGGTAGAAGGCGTTTGCTTATTAGCAATGGCTGCCTGGCGATCCTCGAGCCATTGTTCAGCCTTTTGCAACCGCGGAGTGACCTGTTCGGGCTCAGCCCGTGCGTAAGCAGCTAAAAGCCTGGGGTCAAGCGGTTTATCTTTCTGCGACTTGTCATTATTTCCTGTCAGCGCCGCTTCCAGGACCTTGGTGGCTTCTTTGTAATTGCCTTCATGTTGAAATGCCTGCGATGCCGCCAATGCCACCTCCGGCAAAATCCGCTCTTCAGCTTTGAGCTGCTTCCAGCAAGTTTCCCAAGCACGATCCTGTTGTCCGGCTTGTACGCTGGCACTATCGTCCTGTCCGGTCTGAGTGCCAGCATCAGTACTTTGCCTGATCAAGGCCGCGGCAGCAGACTCAATCAATCTATCTGCTTCAACCTGATCGATTGCTTCTTTACGCTTTAATGCTCGAGCTAATTCCAACACCTTGGCGTGGTGATTTGTCTGTTGATAGACCTTGAGCAATAATCGCATGGTGTGCAGATGTCGCATGGGCTGCACATGGTCCAACTGCAATGCTGCCAAGGCCTCCTGGGCTCTACCTTGCTGCAGCCACAGGTCAGCGGCAGCAGCCGCCACTGCGGTATTTAACTCAACGTCAGCAACTTGTCCGACAGCAACGGTCTGTGCCTGCATCAGTAATTCGTCCTGACGCTTGAATTGTCCTACCTCGTGCGCCGCCCTCGCGGCACTAAGCATGGCAAGCACTTGACGACGTTTGTCAGCTGACTTGCCAGACAAGCGGGTAAGCATCTTTTCAGCATGCGTGTAACGCCCCTCCAAAAGGGCAGTCCACCCTTGTTCTAGCAAAGACTGTTCACGCTTTTCTTGTCGTTGACCTTGCCAGTGGCGAAATCGCTCTGGCGTTTTAACCAACCAGGTCACCAATCGCAGCAGTAGATATAGTCCTACGAACGAGGTGACCACCACCAAAATAGCGAAAGCCAAGGAGACCTGTACACGCCACTGATCAACAATAATCAGCACGTTTCCTGGGAAGCGATGAATCACAAACGCCAGCAAAACCGCCAATGACACCAACAAAACAGTCCAGAACCAAGTGCGCATGATCAATTCCCCTGCTGACTGGTGGTAGGCGTATTGGTTGGCGACGAAGTCACAGGCTCAACGGTCGATATCGAAGGTGCTGACGTGTTACTCGGATTTGTCTGCGTTTTGACGGGTGTGTCCGTGATGACGCCGTCCCCTACAGCACCACCACCTTGGGTTTGGGCAGTTTGAGCAGTGGTGAGAGCCCGCTCAGCCGATGCGAGGGCGCTCAATGTCTCACTGATCTGCGGCACGTCGGCACCCACGGGCGCATCTAGCAGCTCATCCAATAGATTTAAGGCCGCCTTGGTGTCTAGAGCCTGATTGTCATAGCGAGTATTCAAAAGCGAACGCACCTGCGTCAGTTCTGAACGCCAAATCTCTGTCTGACGAGTCATGAGTGCAAGTTGCGCACTCAACAGCATGGCACGTATGTTGGCTTTGAGTTCGATCGCCTGCTCCTCCGACAGCAGCAAAGCCTGCGGATCATCCGCCTTGCGAATGCTCATGACATCAGCGAATTCACGCACCAACACAGATGAAGCATCCGATGTCCATTGTGCGATAGCGCTAGACGCTTGATTCCAAGTCGCCCAGGCTGGCCACCACGACCCTGAAGCGGGTGCATCACTCTGGGTTGATGTCGTCACAGGCCTACTTTCCTGCGCAGCAGGCGCTTTACTTTCAACGGATGCGCCGGCAGTGTTACCAATCATTGCGCCGGCAGGACTTAGCAAAGGCGCTTTGCCCGTCAGCTCTATGAGGCTGTCAAGTCTGACCGATAGCGTAGCGACACTGACTTGGGGAACAGACTGTAAGCGAGCCAGATCGGAGATAACGGCCTGTTGCAGACGTTTGAGCGCTGGCGTACTCTGGGTATTGAGCATGGCGTTAACCGAGGACAGAATCGAGACAGCGCTATTGACGTTCCCAAACAAAGCCAGCTCTTGGTCAGCCATGGTGATAAGGCGCTTGAGGTCATTAAGCAACAAGGTCTGGTCCAGGCCTTCATTGGCTGCCTCCCAGGCTTGTTGCAATGTTTTGAGCTCGGCGCTCACCACGGCGAGCTCACGGCTTAGCTGATCCACCGATTGACGCTCAGAGGTGGCAATCGCCATGGCCTGTTTGGCTGTCTCGTTTGCAGCAGTGGTCAATTGTTCGGATTGCTGCAACCGACTGGCGACTTCTTTGGCGACGACTTCGAAACGCTGTTGTTGCCACCACACCCCCGCACCAAGCCCGAGCACGATGATCAGCAGCCCCAAGGTGAAACCTGTCCGAATCCCATTATTTTTTTTAGAGGCCGGCACAGACCTGCCAGCCGCCGCAGCCGCTGCGCCAGTCCCCTCCTGGGGGCTGTCTTGCTTGCTATCGGTTTTGTTCTCGCTTTTGCTGTTCATGGTACCCGCTTGATCTAGGATTTCAGTTTATAGCTGTGTTGTTTGGCGTTTCTGTCATGCTCAAGGCATGAAGTGGCGGATTCATATCGCCTTATGAACCCGATTGTAGACCGCGACTGGTCAAAAGCCTACGCAGGTCTGGCATACAACAATATAAGTGATTCGGTGATTTACCGTCGAACTGCCATCGCTTGAGCCCTTTGTGTCAGCCTGTATCCACAATACGTGTTGCGATGAATGACGTCGGATCGCCTTGCCTGAAAAACCCAATAAAACCCATTAAAAACAGCGACATACAAACCAAGCGCGTAGTCAGTTCATTAGACAGACTTGGCTAGGCCACTAGTATCCCACTGATAATTGACTCATCATCGGGTGCAACGACCACAATCGGTGTCTGATCCACGATAAGCGCATGGTCAGTAGGACCCCTTTGAGGTGGCTCCCAGTGCGCGAGCCACTGGCGCACTGGACTGACAAGTCGATCATGGATAACCACCACCCGCTCAGGCTTAAAGCCCGGCTTACCCAAGAAACCGTGAAGCTGGTACTGAGACCGTATCGCTGCTAGTCCTTGGGCACTGGTAATAAGCCATATCCCAGCATTAGAGACCACGTCGGTGTCTTCTGGGCTGGTAAATCGATGTGTCGATTCACGATTCCAGCCGCTCGCCCATCGCGTTAGCACCTGAATTTGATCTTCGTCCCAACAAGCGGGCTCGCGTTGATAAACCGAAAGGCAACTAACTGATATTCCATGCTCTGTCAGCGTCTCTAACAACCAATCACGGCCAGTTTGACCGCGAACAATTAAAACTTTTTTACCTGGACCCAATATTGGTTTTAAGAGGGTCCAAAGACCTTCCGAGTCAGCGGATAGACCTTCTGATGGATAAACAATCGTACTAAGCGGTAAATTGAGATCATCGGCAATCTGTTTTGCTGTTGCGACACCGACGCAAGCAACAATCAGCTGTCGCGCTGAGATCAATGATGCCACGCGTTTTATCCATGATGGTTGCTGCGTCTCTACAGCATTAATCACCGGGGATGGATTTTTACTCGAATTGCCTTCGAACTGACCAGAGAGATAGAAGCGGCAATAGTTTTGCCATGCGCTCCTACTCACAAAAATTAGTGCATCAAACTGTTCTGGCCGCCAATTCTGGATATCTTCCTGGACAGCACCTCGAGTCGGTGAGACGTGGTTCGGTGTACTTGTGGCACTTGAAGGCAGGTGTTGTGGATGTCTGGGGGATATGGTGAGCGCTGGCAATTCCAGCACCTCACAGCCCTGCTGTCTCAAGTTTTTTACAAGTGATTTTTGCCTTTCGGTCGGCCGAGTCAGCACAACGCGTTTTACGTGTTGATTGAGTGCGGCAGATTCACGTGACCCACCGCTGGCACTCATGGTTGACGTTTTTTTGTTGCCTGGAGCCGCGCGCTTTGTTGGGTCTGCAGCCATGAACAGTCATCAATGATCAAGTTGAGCGAGCAGCTTGTCAGCACCTTGGTCCAGCAATGCTTGCGCCACTTTTGCCCCTAACTCTTCTGGAGCGTCAGCGTCAGAGATCGGGCCTCTGGCATTGGCTCTTAGAATTGTCTGACCATCAGGCGTCGCAACCAAAGCATAAACCGTGAGTTGATCGTTAATCAGTTGGGCGTGCGCTGCCAACGGGGTAGAACAAGAACCACCAAGGACTCGGGAGACGGTCCTCTCCGCTTGCGCAATTGCGGTGCTTCGCATGCACGCCAACGGCTGCATCAACCTAGACATTTCAGGCCGCGATTTCAGCACTTCAATACCTAGTGCACCCTGACCTGCAGCAGGCAAAGATTGTTCAAGCGGAATAATGGTTCGTATACGATCCGATAGTTCCAGACGCTGCAATCCCACTGCTGCAAGAATGATCGCGTCGAACTCGCCATCGTCAAGTTTCTTTAATCTGGTGTCCAGATTACCTCTGAGGGGTTTCACCACAATGTCAGGCCGTTGGGCCCTGAGCTGGCACTCGCGCCTAAGACTACTGGTGCCAATGATCGCTCCTACGGGTAACTCTTGAAGGTTAGCGTATTTGGACGAGACCCAGGCATCTCGACTCTCCGCTCTTGGCAAAATAGCGGCAAGCTCAAACAATGGCGGCATATCAACTGGCACATCCTTGAGTGAATGTACCGCGAGGTCTGCACGGCCATCGATCAAAGCGTTCTCAAGCTCTTTGATAAATAGCCCCTTGCCGCCAACCTTTTGCAAACTGCGATCAAGGATCTCATCACCCCGGGTGCTTAGCTTTAACAAACTCACTTCTGTTTGTGGATACTGAGCCTGCAGCAAGGCTTGCACATGCTCTGCCTGCCACAGCGCAAGACGGCTCGCGCGAGTAGCGATCACCAGACGATCGGGGATAGATAAGGCCATAAGTAATTTCAGCGAGTATGTCTCGTTTTTAAAAGAGGCTGGTTACATGTGCTTGCCGCTGTCTTTCAAGCGTGATTGTCACACTCAACACCAAGAACTGACCAAGCTAGAAAACTAGCGTAGGTAATTCAGAATAACGGTTAACACAATTCCGGCAACAGCAGCCACAGCAAGCCACTGCAAAATGGTGAGTTCATGCTTGGAGGGTTTTTCTGACATGATTGAAACGTTCCTATTCTATTGTCCACAACCGCCACCAGACGCAGTTGGTTAAAACAGTTGTTAAAGCGACACCCTGTAGTGCCATACCCAATTCACAAGGGTTACTGGCATTGCGCTTTACGACCAGCCCAATAACGACCGATGATGATGGCTGCCATGGCACCTACGATCTGAGCTAGCAGTTTAGCAAGGGATGAGAGTTCTCCAAATTGATTCAGAACAAGATTGTCTGTCACAATCATGCCACCGGCGATCCAACCCAGAAGTCCGACGCCGGCAAGCACCAGTATCGGGAAACTTTCCAGTAGCTTGAGCACCAGGCTGCTAGCCAAGATCATAATAGGCACGCTGATCAAAAGGCCAATCACGACGATGGCAAATTGCGCTTGCGAAGAGCTCGCTTGCATACCCGCATGAACTGCACCTGAAATCGCAAGTACATTGTCTAGGCTCATCACAAAATCAGCCACCACTATGGTTTTGACGGCCCCCAATAATGAGGCGTTGGCGACGACTCCGGTGACAGATCGGGTGTGATCCGGTTCTGGCTTTTGTAGAAGGCGTATGGCTATCCAAAACAGCAAAACGCCACCAATAACCCTCAATCCAGGCACCGTCAAAAGACTGAGCGCCACAAAAATGAGCAACATCCGTAAGCTGATGGCGCCTAATGTGCCCCAGACGATACCTTGCTGCCGACGCGCCGGATCAAGGTGACGACAAGCCAATGCAATGACCACTGCATTATCTGCACTCAAAAGCAAATCGATCAGTATGATATGAATCACCACAATCAAACTGATGTTTTGCAGGAGGTCTATCGGGTCCACGACGGTTCCGGATGGTAACTAAACCCCACCATCGTAAACCATCTAGCAACACCCGTGCGCACATGATGATTGCTGCGCAACCCTGGTCACGAAACCTACATCTCAGTCGACCTGCATACGACGTCGGATATCTCACCCACCGCCAAAGCAGTGACAAATAAAAACGAGCCTGCACGCAATTGCACAGGCTCGAGTGATCGGTTTCAAAGAGCTGATCTGAACGTCTACTGCAGGATGAACGACGTCATAACCAAGCCCCGATGTGATCAGGTAACCAGACTGTCAAGCTTACAGCACTGACTTGAGTAACTGCCCCATCTCAGAAGGATTGCGCGTCGTTTTAATTCCGCAGGCTTCCATGATTTCGAGTTTGGCGTCCGCAGTGTCTTCCCCACCAGATATCAAGGCACCGGCATGACCCATGCGCTTGCCTGCTGGAGCCGTCACACCGGCAATAAAACCGACGACGGGCTTGGTCATATTGTCCTTAGCCCAACGCGCGGCATTAACCTCATCTGGCCCACCGATTTCGCCAATCATGATGACTGCGTCTGTGTCAGGGTCGTCATTAAACATCTTGAGGATGTCAATGTGCTTCAACCCATTGATCGGGTCACCGCCAATACCTACTGCACTGGACTGACCCAGACCAAGTTCGGTGACTTGCGCCACGGCCTCGTATGTCAAAGTACCCGAGCGACTCACGATTCCAATGCGACCTTTACGGTGGATATGGCCAGGCATAATCCCAATCTTGATTTCATCTGGCGTGATCAATCCGGGGCAATTGGGACCCAATAGAAGTGTTTTGCTATGGGTCTGTGCCATTTTGCTTTTAACTTCAAGCATATCCCGCACCGGGATGCCTTCGGTAATGCATATCACCAAATCAAGTTCAGCCTCCACAGCCTCCAAAATAGCCGCCGCCGCTCCGGCCGGTGGTACATAGATCACCGACACGGTGGCGCCTGTAGACTTTTTGGCGTCAGCAACATTCGCATAAATTGGAATACCCTCAAAGTCTTCGCCAGCACGCTTGGGGTTCACACCCGCAACGAAGGCTGCTTGACCATTGGCGTACTCGCGGCACATGCGGGTATGAAACTGACCGGTCTTGCCGGTGATGCCTTGTGTAATGACTTTAGTGTCTTTATTAATCAGAATCGACATGTGAAATCCTTTGGTAACCCTTTCGCAAGTTCGTGTGGCTGGCTTATTTGACGGCTGCAACTACTTTGGTAGCGGCCTCAGCCATGGTGTCAGCGCTGATGATAGGTAGGCCCGAATCAGCGAGCATCTGCTTGCCGAGCTCTTCATTGGTGCCTTTCATACGCACCACCAGCGGCACATTCAGATTGACAGCCTTGCAGGCGGCAATCACGCCCTCGGCGATGACATCGCAGCGCATAATACCGCCGAAGATATTCACCAAAATCGCTTTGACGTCCTTATTGGACAACATGATCTTGAAAGCTTCGGTGACCTTCTCGGCTGTTGCACCACCACCCACGTCAAGGAAGTTGGCCGGCTCGCCACCGAACAACTTGATGGTATCCATAGTTGCCATCGCCAGTCCGGCACCATTGACCAGGCAACCGATATTGCCATCGAGCTGAATGTAGGCCAGATCATATTTACTGGCTTCGATCTCAGCAGGATCTTCTTCGTCAAGATCACGGAACTCGACAATCTCCGGGTGACGGAACAAGGCGTTGCTATCAAAATTAAACTTCGCGTCAAGCGCGATAATGTCGCCCGAACCAGTCAAGATAAGTGGATTAATCTCTGCCAGTGACGCGTCGGTATCCCAGTACGCTTGATACAGCTTCTGGAACTCAGCAGCAGCCTTGGGAACCGAGGTCTGTGGCACGCCAATGCCCAAAGCGAGCTCTTCAGCCTCTTCTTGAGTGAAGCCCTTGGCAGGGTCAACAAATACTTTGAGGATCTTCTCTGGCGTCTTGGCAGCAACTTCTTCGACATCCATACCACCTTCGCTCGATGCCATTACACAGACACGTTGCGATGCACGATCGGTGACGATACCGACGTAGTATTCCTTTTGAATGTCAGCACCTTCTTCGATTAGCAACCGCTTTACTTTTTGCCCGTCAGGTCCTGTCTGGTGAGTAACAAGCTGCATGCCAAGGATTTCACTAGCCAACTGTCGCACTTCTTCAATTGACCTGGCTAGCTTCACGCCCCCGCCTTTACCCCGACCACCGGCATGGATCTGAGCTTTGACCACCCAAACCGGACCACCGAGTTTTTCTGCGGCAGTGACTGCCTCGTCAACGCTAAATGCCGGGATGCCATGCGGCACGGTCACGCCAAATTTTCGCAACAGTTCCTTGCCTTGATATTCGTGAATTTTCATGTGAAACCTGTGTCTGTCAGTTGGTCAATGAATCAAGAACTACATTAAAAATCTTTACAGTCGCTCGCCCTGCCTAAACTGCATGAGCAAACCCTGCATATCTCTAATTCGACGCTGCCTCGCGGTGTTTCTCATACCACTGAGGGTAAAACTCTTGTACGACGGGGCCGTCCAAACGTAACGCGTGACAGCCTTCAAGCTGGAATGGTTTTTTAGGTGTGCCACTGATAGCTTCTTGAGCTTTACGACGCTTGGCTGCCATAGTCTGCATCGCCACTGTTGGTAGCAAGCCAGCAAGTTCATTTAAATGGGTACAACCGGCAATACGTCCAAATCGCTCCCTCATCTGCTGACGGAAGTTTTTCAACAGGCTCATGCCAACCATGTCGCCATAATCGGGCGCGATACAGGAACAAGCCTCACTATAGGGCGCAGCGTCATAAGCCGCCTGTGCCTGCCTGATAACGAGGTCGCTATCGATCGTGATGCGTATGTGCATGTGGTGAAACGGTTGACCTGCGTGCTGAACTTCACCAGAACGTTTGGTGTAGTCATATGACTTGCTGTCAATCAGTTCGGCCTCAATGTCCCAAAGCCCATCATCACGCTCGTAAGAGTGCGCGTGAATTATCCGATTGTGCAACGGCTTTCTTGAGCAATCAGGTGGAGATAAGGGCATGGCATTAACTGGTAAGACTAAGCCATGGAGTATAGCGCGTAAGCGCGACTGCCCGCTGACACCGATCTGACGTAACTATAGATGGAAACCATAAGGGGCGAATAAACCACATCAGTTCACATACTGAAATGTGCCGCTAGAGCGAGTGCGTTGCCTGCTGTTAATTCTGCTGTGCAGCCTTAACCCTAACCCTCTAGGTCTTCTGTATCGAGAACACGCCAGATCACGCCGGCATCAAACCCCCGACTGGCCAAAAATCTGGCTTGCCGAGCTTTTTCTTTTGGGTCGGGGGAAAGACCAACTTTGCCGAACTTCTTGCGCCAGACTGTACGGGCTCTGTCAAGTTCAGTGAGTTTAAGTTGTCCCATCGCTTGGTTGATTAACTCAGGATCTACACCTTTTTGGCGAAGGCCCTGAGCTATTAATGCACTACCCTGCTTGCTTGACTTCAAGCGCTGAAACGACTCCACAAAACGGGTATCAGACTGCCAACCCTCGCGCTCAAGGTCATCAAGCACCGCCTCAATGTCTGCAGCGTCCTCCGTGTAAGAGGCAAGCTTTCGTGCAAGTTCAGTTCGGGTATGCTCGCGCACCGACAGCCAGCGAACCGCTTTTGCTTTGAGCCCTGCACGAGGCAAGGGCTCAAACTCTTCAGGTTTATTACTCTGACGCATCCGGGGTTGCTTTGTCGGCCGTCTTATCTTGGCCTTGCAATACAGCACCCTCGCGCGGCTTCACCCCAAAATGCTCGCGCACCCGGTTCTCAATCTCGATGGCCATCTCGGGGTGCTCTCTCAGATACTCTCGAACGTTATCCTTGCCCTGACCAATTCGATTACCGTTGTAACTGAACCAAGAGCCTGATTTATCAACAATGTTGGCTGCGACGCCTAGATCAATGATCTCGCCTTCGCGTGAAATACCGGCCCCATACATGATGTCGAACTCGGCTTGTTTAAAAGGCGGGGCAACTTTATTTTTTACAACTTTTACCCGGGTCTCATTACCCACTACCTCGTCGCCTTTTTTGATAGCGCCAATACGACGAATATCGAGACGCACAGAAGAGTAAAACTTTAGTGCATTGCCACCCGTGGTGGTCTCGGGGTTACCAAACATGACACCGATTTTCATTCGAATCTGGTTGATAAAGATCACCATGCAATTGGTACGTTTGATGGTCGCGGTAAGCTTGCGCAGCGCCTGACTCATTAACCGTGCCTGTAAACCAGGCAAGGAATCACCCATTTCGCCCTCAATTTCAGCTTTGGGGACCAACGCAGCAACCGAGTCGATGACGATCAAGTCAACCGAGCCTGAACGCACCAAGGCATCGGCAATTTCGAGCGCCTGCTCACCGGTATCAGGTTGCGAGATTAAAAGGTCGGTCAGGTTAACGCCCAAATGCGAGGCATACTGAACATCCAAAGCATGTTCAGCGTCAATAAAGGCGCAGGTGCCACCAATTTTTTGCATTTCCGCAATCACCTGCAAGGTCAGAGTCGTCTTACCCGATGACTCAGGGCCGTAGATTTCTACGACTCGACCCCGGGGCAACCCGCCAACACCCAATGCAATGTCCAGTCCCAAGGATCCCGTGGACACGACCCGAATGTCATGCTCGACCTCGTTGTCGCCATAGCGCATCACCGAACCTTTGCCAAACTGCTTCTCGATCTGCGAGAGCGCAGCCGCCAAGGCCTTGGCTTTTTCAGAAGCGGCTTGCTTGCTTACTTTGTCGTCCATGTTGTTCCTTGCTGTAAAAAAGTTGCTTCAGATTACTGTCTGACGGTTCTTGTTGGTTAGCCAGGCAGCTATGCCGAGCATTATCACACCCGATAATACTGGATAAATAAACAGTATGACAATCACATCGTTAGGAAACCGCATCAGAACCAATATAAAGCGCCGAAATCTGGGGAATATCCTGTATGCAATTTGCAACAGCTGTGACAGAATTGCCTCGTCTGATCCGTAAAAATACGACAACATGAGAATACTGATCGCCGAAGATGACAGCCTTTTGGCTGACGCCCTAACCCAATCCTTGCGCCAAAGCGGCTATGCCGTGGATAACGTCAGCGATGGCATGGCTGCTGACACCGTTTTGCGTTCACAAGAGTTTGACCTGCTGATTCTTGACCTCGGCTTACCTCGCATGTCTGGACTTGAAGTACTGCAAAACCTTCGCGCTCAAAATTCACGCTTGCCAGTGCTGATTCTAACTGCGGCTGACTCGGTCGATCAGCGCGTGAAGGGGCTTGATTACGGGGCCGATGACTATATGGCCAAGCCCTTTGCATTGTCGGAACTCGAAGCTCGTGTGCGGGCATTGACGCGTCGCGGTGCTGGCGGTGGCAGCACTTTGCTAAAGCACGGGCGCCTTGTCTTTGATCAGACCGGCCGCGTAGCCACGGTCGATGACAAACCGCTTGAGCTGTCTGCACGAGAGGTCAGTCTGCTGGAAATACTGCTTACGAGAGCTGGGCGGATGGTAAATAAAAGCCAAATCGTTGACCACTTGTGCCAATGGGGGGAAGAGGTGAGCTCCAATGCCATTGAGGTATACATTCATCGGCTGCGCAAAAAGCTCGAACCCAGTGGCGTTCGTATTGCCACGGTCAGAGGCTTAGGCTACTGTTTGCAGCGTGACCCCAACGAAGTGAATAACGGTATGGGTAATGGTACCAACTAAGACCGAATATCAAGTTTGGATATGTAGGCACGTATGCCACCAAGCACTGCAGGCAACCTAGCCACAGGGGCAGCACCACTGACCCAAAATGCTTCCCTGAATGTCACCAACCCGGATGTAGAAGCAAGCTTTTCGCGGGGTGACGCCAATACACTGTATCGCCGAAGCCTTCTGGGTGAGATCCTGGACTGGATGCTCGCACCTTTGTTTTTATTGTGGCCTATGAGTGTGGCCATTACTTATGTCGTCGCCCAGGATATTGCCAACACGCCCTATGACCGGGGCCTGCGAAGTGCACTGGCGGTGCTGTCCGAACAAATTGAGTGGCCAAACGGGGGGGTTGGCCAACCCATCTTGCCGCTGAATCCGTTGACCAAAGTCGCGCTGCGTACCCATGACAGTGAAGGCGTATTCTGGAAGGCTCAAGTTGTTCTTTACACCGGTGACGGTCAGGTCGATGGACCTGTTATCGGCGGCGATGCCGCACTGCCAACACCGAAGCTCAACTATGAAGACATTCGCCCTGGCCGAGTGGACTACATGGACCAGACGATCAATGGATTTGATGTCCGTCTTGCCTATCAGTGGGCTTACAACCAGCGCTTCCCCACAGACGACCTGGTATTGCTGGTGGTAGCCGAAGGCCGCGAGCCACGCGTTGAGTTAGCCAATGCGATCATTAAAGGCGTGATCATTCCACAGTTTCTGGTATTGCCGGTGGCAGTACTTTTAATTTGGTTCGGCTTGTCACGTGGGGTGGCACCCATTAACGCCCTGCAACGCCGGCTACGTGCACGCCGCCCAGATGACTTGTCGGCCATTGAAGAACACTCCACCCCTGCCGAAATCACCCCCCTGGTAACCGCCATGAATGACCTTCTGAGCAGACTATCCGGGAATATCGAGGCGCAACGCAGGTTTGTTGCTGATGCCGCGCATCAGCTTAAAACCCCTCTCTCTGGTTTACGGCTTCAAGCAGAGTTAGCTTTAAAGTCGGCTCCGGATGCCGAAACCCGAGAAAACTTGCACAAGATAGTTGCGGGTACCGCACGGGCCACGCGTCTGATCAACCAGTTGCTGTTGATGGCCACCGCTGAAAACCCTGATCGAGTACAACTGGTGCCCCTAGACCTAAACAAGCTGGCGCGTCATGTAACTGAAGAATGGGTAGACCAAGCACTGGCTCGCGGCATAGATCTAGGCTTTGAAGACACACAGGAACCGGCCATGATACGGGGTCAATCCTTGCTGTTGTCAGAGGCCCTTAACAACTTGATTGACAATGCTTTACGTTACGCCCCGTACTCCGGACATGTCACTGTGAGCGTCAAGCTTTCAGATACCGAAGTTAAATTATGCGTCGAAGACAATGGGCCTGGCATATCGGCCGATGAGCGCACGCGAATATTTGACCGCTTCTATCGCGTACTGGGAACCCAAGCCCATGGCAGCGGGTTGGGGTTGGCCATTGTCAAAGAAGTCGCTCAGAAGCATCACGCCAACGTGATGGTCGACGCGGTGCACCCAAGCTCGATGCCACCCGGCACTCGTTTCACGTTGACCTTCAGGCGAGTGCGTTAGATACCGTCTGACCTTAAGTTTTGACTTAAGTCAAATATGCAGACTGTTGCAAAAATTCCACAAGGGTCGTAACTATTTGCAACAATAACAATCCGCAACAAAGCTCAGACCCTCTCGCCGTGCACTAAAACTCACCGCAAGATCTAGCGCCCAAGACCAAACCCTATATCTGTCAGCATTAAGTCAGGAAACTCTTCTACCATTTGCTTGTCTTTTGAATAACGAAAGACTGAGTTTTGAAATTCAGTGTCGTTGACTGTAGTCAAAGTTTGGCGAGTTTGCAGATATTAAGTCCGACACTGCAATTGGCTTAGGTTTTAGGATTTGGTTTCAGGATTTGATACCGGATTTCTTGCTTGCAGCTGGTTGCTGCTGTGGTTGAACGATCCCCCGCCGGATGGGACTGCTGCGCCCTACCGGCTTTTGAGGCCCTGATGCTTATCTGGGCCTCTTTTTTTTGCTGAATCACTCAAGCGCGCAAAAAGTGGTGGCTAATGAGCCTTCGGAACCCATGCGTCGCAGATTCGACGAACCAGTGATTGAACTCGCTACTTTGGCACAGCTGCCATCCGCCTTCGGAGTAACCTCAACACCGACCCAACCAAGGGCAGCCGTTCATAAAGACTCGCGGCCACATCCCAATAGTCCACGTGATCAGTGACTAGCCCCCGATCATCAATTTCAAATCGGGTGCCACCGGGGATATCAAAAGCCTGACCGCGCCATTCAAACTTGAACTGCCAAGCTACGAATGCACTACGTCCCGCATCAACCGGGTCTAGCTGTAATGGTTCGGTTCGCTTGGAGCTCTGTTCGATAACGTGCGTGATTTCAAAGCGCGCACCCGCGAGGTTCTCAAACATATGGGCATAGACAGTACGGATCTTATCAACACCCACTACATCATTAAAGGGGTCCTTAAAGTGTGCATTGCTCGCATAAATCTCGCCAATTGACTGCAAGGTCTCTGGTGTGAGCGATTCAAACCAAGCTGTGATCTTTGGCAATGGGCTCGTCATGATGGCATTCGTTATACAAGTGTGTTGATCAGTTATTGCTTGGTCGCCCGATGAAGCAACGGAAACCGCCATCTGTAAGGCAGACGACTCACCCACCTGAGTCCGTTGGCAAACCCGCGCGGAAATCGGATTTCAAACTGTCCACGGGCCATGCCACTAATAATGGCTTGAGCTGCTTGTGCAGGCGTCATCAAGCCTGGCATTTCAAAATCGTTTTTGGCAGTCATCGGCGTTTTTACAAAGCCTGGACTGATCAGGTAAACCCCAAGTCCTTTGGGCTCAAGCTCAAAGTACAGCGTCTCAGTAAAGTTCTGTAATGCCGATTTAGTCGCACCATAGACTACCGCGCGCGGCAGGCCGGTGTAGCCTGAAATACTGCCAATGATTGCCAGACCACCGTGGCGTTGCGTCAGCAGCCTTGGCACCAGATGCTTGACTGCCTCGTACATGCTGATCACATTCAGCTCGTAGCTAGCCCTGACCTCATCCATGTTCAGATTCCAGGCGTGCTGTGGGTCATAGCGGGCTGCGCCCAACACCACCAAATCCAACTCCCCAAGATGAGCGACCACTTCATCGACGGCTTGCGACCAGGCGTCTGAATCAGTCACATCGAACGGTATGACTATTGCATTTTTGCCATCGGGATGACTGTCGACCAGCTCATTCAAACGGTCCGCCCTTCTGGCCGATACCGCCACTTTTGCGCCTAGATCCAGAAGTGCAATAGCCAACGCAGCCCCTATGCCGCTCGAGGCACCAACGATCCAGACACGCTTGCCCGCCCAATCCTTGATAGGTGGATTAAGCGGCTTAAACAAAGACTTAAACATATCGACTCGCCTTAAGAACCTTGCGGCTTGATTGCGCCAGCGCCGTTGCTTGCGGGCTCACGCTTTTTAAAAAATAGCGACACTTCACCAAGGTCAAACCCGAACTTCGACATGGTTGAGCGATTCATCATGGTGTTCTCATCCATCAGCCACATCCAATCATCGAATTTGACCTCATAGACTTTGCCGTCTACTGGCAACTCAAGCGTGTATTTCCAATGCAGTGCATTACCAGCGACCTTGCCAATCGCCACGCCCACCACATCGTCGGCCGTACCATGCCAAGTGCCATCAGGCTGCTTAACCAGGGTCCATACACGTCGCTGTTTCTCTCCATCAGCATATGTGAAATATTCATCGAGTACACCTCGCTCAGGCGACTCCCACGTGCCAATGATCTCTACATGAAAGCGTCGCACGAGCTCGCCACTGCGCTTCTGAAAAATACCCCACGCATCCATCTCGCCATTAAAAAAGGTGGGTAGATCCAGCACCGGCTTTTGATCGGCGTACGTTGATACATCGACACTGCTACACGCAGTTAGCAGGGCCGCACTCATGGCGGCAAACAACGCTTTAACTTTCATGACAAAGACTCCGCTTGATTGAACTTCGTGGGCGCGGGCCAAATCACCCACGCTGCCATTACTTTGAAAGCCACTGGAAGAATCGCGTACAGAAGCGATAAGACACCTGCGGTCGCGGGCTCGCCTGGCACGTAACCCAAACCACCCAAAAGTGGTAAAGCCGCCCCCGCTGCCAGAGCAAGTGAGAACTTCGCAATCAGTGCCCAGAACCCAAAATAAAGACCCGTATTGGCCCTTTGTGCTGGGGCGATGGCATCGGCTAGCATCGCCGGTGGCAAGGCCAGATCAGCACCCAAGGCAGCTCCACTGACGGCACACACCAACACGTAGAGCCAGATATCACCCGCACCCAACAATGCGGCACCCATCAGCGCCATGCTGGCCATCACCGCACCCGCTGCCCAGGCTCTTCTCTTGCCAACTTTGTCTGAATAACGAACCCAGAGTGGCAAGGTCAGTAGCCCTGCCAGAAAATACACACCCAAAAATAATCCCGCCTGGCCTTTGGCCTGCAAGACGTCATCCACAAAAAACAAAATCAAGGTTGCGGGGATGGCCGCGGAGGTCGCATTAAATAGATAAAACCAGTAAAGCCTACGTATCGCGGAGCTCTTTAATGCCAAACGCCAATTCGAGCGAGACTGTGATGCGACTAGTATCGGCCTTGGTGAACCCAGCAGTGTCACAACCAATGCGATCATCAACACGACCGCAAACACGAGTGCGAACCAGGCGTAAGCTTGGGTCTCTCCGTACTGAGCCGCCCACAGTACCGGCAGCACTGAAGCTGCGACCACACCAATGACTCCGCTGGCTTCACGCCATCCCGTTACGCGTGCCCTACCCGCCTGGTCATCAGTCAAACGCGCGCCCCAAGCCAGATAACACACATTCAAGCAACTATGTGCGGTGTAAACCAGCACCAGAGTGAATGCCAGCCATAACAACAAAACTGTTTGATTCGAGCTTGCAGAGGCCACTTGTTCTGCAACAATCAACGAAGGCATGAACAGCAATGCAAAACTGAGCGCCAATACAATAGCGGCCAGAACCATCAACACTGCCCATGCCGATCTATGCTTGGCTAGCCGATCCACGAGGCGTCCAATGAACGGGTCTTGCACGGTATCAATTAACCGAATCGCAAACAAGGTCACGCCCAAGGCAGTAAGACTCACACCAAGGCTGTCGCTGTAGTACTTGGGTGCCATCATGTAAATTGGTAACATCGCCATCGCCAAAGGCAAGGCCAAGGCACTATACGCAGCCAATGGCCACTGGCGTATCACTGCGCGCTCCGTGACAATTTGCCCAGTAAAGCCTGACGCAAATCAGGTGCAGTCGTTTTAGGGCTGAGCCAAATGGCAAAAAACGCCTCAGCAAGCTGCTCATCTACCTGACCGGTCAATTGATCGTTATAAAAAAACACAGCGCCCTGGTCAGGCATATAAATCCCGGTCAACGTATCGCCTGCGCTTACCGACTCCATGACTTGATTCAACTTCTGAGTCCATTCAGGATGACGCTGGACGGGAAACCCTAAGTCACGCATTTGGTCAATCGACGCTTTG
Source organism: Orrella daihaiensis (assembly GCF_022811525.1). Taxonomy (NCBI): domain Bacteria; kingdom Pseudomonadati; phylum Pseudomonadota; class Betaproteobacteria; order Burkholderiales; family Alcaligenaceae; genus Orrella; species Orrella daihaiensis. The sequence goes on from NZ_CP063982.1 coordinate 2,068,424, forward strand.
ACAATATCAGCCTTGGATATCGACCGAGCGTAGCGTAGGCTAAGCGCAAACGGACGCCCCGATCGATACTCGCCAAATGGCGCCCACAGTGAGGCGTCATAAACCAAAAAACCCCACCATCGAAACTGCCCTGTACCCACTTGACTAGCGTTAGGCAAAAACACCTCCCACGCGGGTTTGTCAGCCCGAGCCGTCGCTGAATACGTCAAACTGGCAATGCTTAACAGCATGACTGATATCAGCAACAGTAGCTTTACCATCGCACGACGCATGTCACCTCCAATCATTGATGTGTGAGCAGCCATTGCTTGACATCGGTGCGCTGCTCGCGGAACCCGGCTTCGCAATAGGCCAGATACATACGCCAGATACGAATAAAGGATTCATCAAAACCAAGTGCCTTGACCTCATTTAACTGAGCATCAAACTGCTGCAGCCAGCGATTTAAGGTCTCTGCGTAATCAATCCCAAAGCTGTACTCATCCTCAACAGACAGTCTGGCCTGGGCGGCAAGTTGCCTAAAGCGAGAGGGGCTTGGCAGCATGCCGCCAGGAAATATGTATTGCTGAATAAAGTCTGTGCCACTGACGTAGGCATCGAACCGCTCATCTGCAATGTCAATGGTTTGGATCGCGATCTTGCCACCAGGCTTCAGACTTCTTCTGACCATCGAGAAAAAGCCTGGCCAGTGACGCAGCCCAACAGCTTCGAACATTTCTATCGATACGATGTGATCGTACTGACCTCTTACGTCGCGGTAATCACAAATCGACAGAGTGACTAGACTATCTAAGCCCTGACGCTGCATGCGATCTCTCGCCCAAGCCAGTTGCTCATCAGATAACGTGATGCCAGTGACTTGTATGCCACGCTGAGCAGCGCGCTCAGCCAAACCGCCCCAGCCACAACCGATTTCCAGAATGTGCTGACCAGGTCTTGCATCAATGGCATCGAGCAGACGATCGTACTTGGCATGCTGGGCAGCCTCTAAATCGCCGTCAACCCCATCCTTGAATATCGCAGCCGAATAACTCATTGATGCATCAAGCCACAGGCGATAGAACTCATTACCTAAATCGTAGTGCGCAAGGATGTTGCGCCGACTGCCTTTGCGGTTGTTGTCACGCAAAACCCAGTGGGCCAGGCGCTTGAACAACAACGCCCACCAACTGCCGTGCACCGCAGCCACCGCATCTTCATTGCGAAGCGCCAAGCGAAATAGACTCAATAGATCTGGACAATCGACCCACTCGCGCCGATAACTCTCAGCAAAACCGATATCACCTTGGCGCATGATCGCCGAAGCGCACGACCAGTCATGCACCGTTAGTTGGGCATGCGGCCATTGGCCCTGCTTGCCAAACAACATTGAACGACCTTGTGGATCGACCAATGTCAAAGAACCGACTTTTAGTTTGGAAAGCATGGCCACAAATGCCCGTGCTGCCCATGGCAATTCACGGATGGTCTCATGGTCTATCGCATATTCGTTAGCGTTCATCGTGAGGGTTCCTGGTTGGAAGTCACTACTTGGTTGGGTAAATCGGGAAGTTTGTAAAACTTGGCGCCGCCGCGCCATAGCTTTAAGGCATGCCAGTGAATGCGCACGATCACCCCAAAAGTCATCAAAGGCATCCGCAGGAACGCTTTAAGCAAACCGGCTGTTGTGTGAGGTTTGGGCTGCGCAGCAATGCCGGTTCGAATGATGGGCTCATCTAGTGATGCGTCATCGAAATAATCAATCGTCATTCGCTCCACCACCTGACCGTCATGCCGATGATCAACAACATGCTCAAATCGGTAGTGCCCAGTCACTGGACAAAACGGCGAGACGTGAAATACCTTCTGACAAATAAGCGCCTGTCCGTTCTCGATCGCACGCCCCTCTGGCGCAGTGAGCACATAATGGTGATGCTGCCCAAACGTGTTGTTCACTTCAGCCACCATGACCTTGAGCTGCCCGTCTCCATCGTGCAAATACCAAAAGCTCACCGGATTAAAGACGTAACCCAGCATGCGAGGGAAAGTTTGCAACCACACCGCACCGCCCGGATGATCGACACCGGTGGCTGCCAGCGTGTCAGACAACCAAGCATTCAAGTCAGCACCGTCTCGATAGCCATGGTCAGCGTTCATGAAACTCACCGGTCGCTTACGATTAAATCCAAACAGCCAACTCGTTTGTTTGGACAGCTCCCAAGGCTGATCGATACGCAGGCGCAAACAAAAGACCTCATAATTCAGAGGATGCTTAAACGGACGTAACCGCAGATGCCAGACTTTGGATTGGCATAGCTGTAAAACCTGCGTAGCATCACAGTCAGTTGCCATACAGATCTCGCCCCCACGGAATTGGTACGCCAAAGTCGTTCGCTACCGCAATCGCCGAGCGCAAGCCATCTTCATGAAACCCATAACCGCACCAGGCACCACAGAACCAAGTGCGTCGCTGGCCCTGAATCGACGGCAGCTGGCGCTGTGCCTCGATAAGCTTGGTGTCCATCACCGGATGGTCATAATCAAAGTGGGCGATCACCGCCTCGGGATCCGGCGCCTTGAAACTATTTAGTGTCACCACTACTGGCGTTTTAAATGGCAGGGGCTGTAATTTGTTGATGAGATAACTAACTGCCACGGGACGGGCAATACCATCTTGCTGCGCACTCCCCTCGGACATGTAGTTCCACGCTGACCAAACTTTGCGCCTGCGCGGCAACAAACTGGCATCCGTGTGCAGCACTGCGGTATTGGGTTGATAACGAATACCACCTAGCACCGCACGTTCGTCCTCTTGTAAGTCAAGCACCGCACAACTCGTGGGTGCATGACATGCCATGACCACCCCATCGAATGTCTCGCCACCGGCCGAGCTGGTGATTTCGACCCCGCCTTGCGCCAACGAGGGGTCACGCTTAACACCCCGCACGGCGCAATTCAGACGTGTGACTTGAATCTTGGGCAGCATGGCTTTAACGTACTCGCGCGAGCCACCGAGCACGGTACGCCACTGCGGGCGACCCTCAATTTGCAGCAACCTGTGATTCAAACAGAATTTAAGAAAGGTCTGTGCGGGAAAGCCCAGGATATCCTTGACAGAAGAAGACCAAATGGCAGCTGCCATGGGTAGCAGATACCAGTCCTGCATGGGTTTGCCATAGTTGTACCGGGACAATAGTTCGCCAAGCGTCATTGGGCATTGCTGAACTTCTTTTAAATAAGACTCGGCTGCCCTGTTAAAACGCAAGATGTCACGCAACATTGATAAAAATGCGGGACGAATAAGATTGGACTTTTGCGCGAAGACGCAAGCCAGATTGGTGCCAGCCCACTCAATATCGGGCCGATCGATCGACACACCAAATGACATATCGCTTTGGTGCACCGGCACACCTAACAATTCAAACAAGGCGATGAGATTCGGATAGGTCAGATCGTTGTGCACCAGGAAACCGGTGTCAACCGGATGGGTCTTGCCCTCTAGCGTAACGTCGACCGTGTTTGAATGCCCCCCAAAGTACGACCCTGACTCAAACAATGTGACGTGATAACGCTGCGCCAACAGCCATGCACTGGCTAGCCCAGCTATGCCAGACCCCACGACGGCAATGCGTGAGCCTGGCGCAGGAATGCGGGCGATGTCCTGCATTATCCCTGCTCCAGTCCGAGCAGTTTGGCTCGCAACGCCGGCGCACGGGTTTGCTCATCGAGCCAGACCGCAGCAAACGCGATCACGAATGCTGGATCACGGATTTCACCAAGCACGCCATCCCGATTAAAGAATGCCACGCCTACCCCCGGCTCAAACACCCCGATCAGGCGATCACCAAGCTTGACGTCGGGCAAGATGCCGACAAGCAATTCGCCCCAGCGCTCGGCCGTTTGAGCGTCAACATCCGCAATGCGCTGCATTTCGTCAACCGAGGTTTGCGCAATTTGCTCTGCCGTCACGTTTCGTAGGTAATTAAGGTCAAGTGCATAAATCTGATCGGCCGCAAAACACTCGCCCGCAATGTGCAAGGCCGCTCGATACACCCGAAAAACGCTCCAGGTGAACAGACCTTGGCCGTGGACATGCCAGTCACCAGCAAAGCGCTCCGTCAACGCGGTCGGAAGTGGCGCTATCTTTGGGGCATCGTCAAATGCATTGGTTACAGGCATAATGATCGCTACTGATGAGTTATAAAAAGACTTGCCGGTTGTGAGTCGGGAAATAACGCAGGACAATCAGTGTGTTGGGGTAGCTGTAACAAGCTAAAACGCACTACGCTGATCAGATCTTGCGCTGAATGGTCCAACTCGCTGACCCACCCTTAAACTTTAAAAGCTATAAAATGTACCGATTAGTTCAGAAAAATACTAAACAGTAACTTTGTGAACCGATTAGATACTATTTTTTTAACTAACGCAATACCGGCGTTACCCTGAATTTGAGTTCTCATGGCACAAACAGTGGCGTCCTCCTCCGAAAAAAAGCTCTCTTTCAGGGAGCAGCAGCACCAGTTCCGTGAAAACGCGATTCTCGACACGGTCAATCGACTGTTGGCACAAAAAGGCTACGACCTCATGACCATGGATGAGGTGGCTGCTGAGGTGGGTATTGCAAAAGCCAGTCTTTACAAACACTTTGAATCCAAGGAATCCTTGGCGGCTGCGTCCATGACCCGGTTTATCGAGGAAGCACTCGCGATGGCTCGAGGACTGTCACCACACATGGGTGCGTTGGAGAAATTGAAGTCCGTGGTGCGCTGGGCAGTGCGCATTCACCTATCGGGCACCATGCCTTCACTGCCATCGACGCGCTCGAGCATTCAGCATGCCCTGTTGTCGCATCAGCCCTACGTGCAACGCCTGGAAGAACTCACCGAAATACTCGGTGAATGGATTGGGCAAGCCCAGCAGACAGGTGAACTCTCACCCGCCCTGCCAGGAGAGGTCGTCCTCTACACCATCTACGCTCGCTCTTGCGATCCGGTAGCCGATTTCTTGAAAGGTGGTGGCGCTTTCAGTGACGATGACATCGTGGAACTTTTAGTACACACGTGTTTCGAGGGGATGGCAAAAGCACCGAGTTGCCTCTGATTTGAGGGCTATCGTCTCAAAGCTCGCCAAACCACAGCATACAAACCCCCACATCTGGCAAACATCAAACCGGCACGGGCTACACTGCGGGGTTGGCTCTGCACGCCGCGAAACACCTGTAAAAGATTGAAGGAATAATGAACGAGCATGTGGTTTAAGAATCTCAAAATATTTCGCTTGACCAAGCACTGGTCCAATCACATCAACGATCTGGATGCAGCACTTAAAGCCGACGCCTTTGCGCCTGCAGAAGACTTGAGTGCCGCAGCGACTGGATGGGTGCGACCCCGCGATGACGACGACCGATTCGCTCTCGAGGTTCAAGGCCAGTATCTGTTAGCTTTTAGGATAGAGAAGAAACTTCTGCCCTCGACTGTTGTTAACCAAACTGTCAAGGCGCGCGCGCAGCTGCTAGAGGCCGAGCAAGGCTATGCCCCGGGACGCAAGCAGCTGCGGGACTTGAAAGAAAACGTCACAGATGAATTACTCCCACGCGCCTTTAGCATTGCGCGTGATATCGCTATCTGGATAGACCCAATGAATCAGTGGTTAGTCATTGATGCGGCCGCAGCTGCCCAATCAGACGAGGTACTATCTGCGCTCGGCAGAAGCCTGAATCCATACCCAGTCGAGCCCTTAAAGTTGGAACATAGCCCAACCGCACTGATGACCGAGTGGCTGCTCTCGGGCCAACCGCCAGCAGGGTTCACCGTCGATGATGACAGCCAGTGGCAAGCGACCGGCGAACAGGCGGCCTCTATTCGCTACGTGCGACACGATCTACCGGCTCAAACAATCGCTAGTCACGTTGAAGATGGCTATCAGTGCACCCGTCTGGCACTGACCTGGCAAGACCGGGTCAGTTTTACGCTCACGGATACAGGGGACTTAAAACGGGTGACTCCACTCGAAGTATTGGAGGAGCGCGCAAAAGAGGCCTTGGTGCAGACCCCCGCCGAGAAATTTGACAGTGACTTTACGCTGATGACCGCAGAGCTAGCCAAATTGTTTGATGAGCTCATGCCAGTGCTTGGCGAAATCCGGGAAAAAAGTTGAAGCTGCCATGATTGATGGACTGACCGCCACTTGGGTGAGCAATACCGATACCCTGAAAGAGATTGAACTTAGAGAAACAGTCTCTCAAATCCAGCAAGACGGCTTAGTATTGTCAGTCATTCTGGTGGTGGGACCACCTGACCCAAACGCGCTGTCTTATTTGGTGCCGCGCTCAGTCTTTGAGCGCGGGCTAGCGGTTCACGTGGGAGCACTCTCAACACGGGGCGCTAACACAACCCCAGACGTCAATGAATTGCTCGATGAAATCCTGAACATCCTCGAGGTCATGAACCCACATGAAATCGTCGTGTTCATCTGTGACACACAAGACACGCTGACCGCAGCGGTTAATTTAATGGGGCTCTAACGCCATGATCAGGCCTCATCATAAAGAGATCCCAGGCCACCAAAAAAAGTGCCGCAATGAGCGGGCCAGCAATAAAACCACTGATACCGAAGAGAGTCAAACCGCTAAGCGTCGATATCAACACCAGATAGTCAGGCATGCGGGTGTCTTTACCTACTAACACGGGGCGCAACAAGTTATCCACCAAACCAATGACAAGCACCCCATACAGACCAAGAATCGCCGCTTGTACAAGATCTCCGGTCAAGGCAAAGTAAATAGCGACTGGCCCCCAAACCAGACCTGCGCCAACCGCAGGCAGCAACGACAGTACCGCCATGACGGTACCCCATAGTGTGGCCGACGGAATACCCAGCACCCAAAAAATCAATCCGCCTAGTGCACCTTGAACAATCGCAACCACGCCATTGCCCTTGACCGTGGCCCGTACCACCATGGCAAGTTTGTCGATAAAGCGGTCGCGCTGATGATCAGCCAGCGGCAAAGCGCGGCGCACCAGATCGGCTAATTTGGCGCCGTCACGCAACAGGAAAAATAGCAGATACATCATGATGCCCAGCTCGAGCACGAACAGAAAAGTGTTTTGCCCGAGACTTAAGGCTTGGTTGCCAATCACGCGGATCGCCTGCGTAGCAGCGCGCGATACATAATCCTTGATCGCCTCTAGATCATCAAATCCGACCCGGGTTAGCCACGGACGAACTGACTCAGGAATGGCGTTGTAGGACAACTCAATCCATTCACCCGCAGAAAACCCTCCGCTTTGGACAGTCCGGTACACCTGAATAGTCTCGGCAATCAGTGATCGCATGACCAGCGATACCGGCAAAAGCACGACCAGGATCACTGCCAGCAACGATAGGCAAGCAGCCAGATTACGACGCTTGGGCATACGCTGGACCAGACGCTTTTGTAGCGGATAAAACAGAATGGCAATCACCACCGCCCAAAACACAGCAGCTGCAAATGGCACCAGCAGCCATGCAAATGCCAGTGTGATCACCACAAGCAACACAATAAATGCACGATTGTGCATAGGGTCGGTTTGGCTCAAGGCGCGCTCCAGTGACTCACTTGTGGTTGATACTCAAGCATAACAATTTCGGCGAGGTCTGCTTAGACCAATCAGAAAATGCCTACTGTTCGATGAATGCCAAATCTGTACTTGCGCCCCCGCTTGAAGCCACTATCTGCGCAGATACATGATTGCTTATTAATATACTTTTTTATAAAATATTAGTAACCATATCGAACTTAGCAACTAACTCAGAAGCTCGCCATGAACATTCGCTGCCCTCATTGCAACAAACTGAACCGCGTGGCCAACGAGCGCTTGGGCGAACATCCAAGCTGTGGCGCGTGCGGTGAGCCACTTCTAACAGGCGTGCTGTCTTTGGACAGAACAGCGCTTGACGATCTCCTGGCACAATCAAGCTTGCCGGTGCTCGTGGACTTCTGGGCACCTTGGTGCGGTCCTTGCCGGATGTTTGCACCGACTTTCGAAGCAGCAGCCAAAAAGCATGGTCAGGCCCTGATATTCGCAAAGCTTGATACTGAGGCCAATCAGGCCGCGGGTGCCAAATTCAACATCCGGTCGATCCCGACACTTGCGGTATTTCATCGCGGTCAAGAACTCGGGCGGGTCTCTGGTGCACTACCGCCGGCGCAACTGGAAGAGTTAGTGGGCAACGTGCTGGCACACACATCAAAACCTTAAAACTTGTGGTGCCCCCTCGATCCGTCTCAATCAAGCCAAGCGATTCGCAAAGTATTGGTTGTGCCGGACACTCCAAATGGCGTGCCAGCTGCAATCAGTACCGCACGGCCTGGCTCACCGAAGCCGTGACGCTTGACCTCGCGGGTAGCATGCTCGGCGACCTCATCAATGCTCTTGATATCGATAGCCTGAGTAGAGTGAACCCCCCAGACCAATGTCAAACGTCTGGCCACTTCCAGATTGGGCGTCATACTCAAAATCGCTGTCTTGGGACGTTCGTGCGCAACCCTAAGTGCACTGGACCCCGATGAGGTATAGGCTACGGTCGCCGCCACTGGCAAGGTGTCGGCCACGGTTCGAATCGCTGCAGAGATCGCATCGGATGCCGTGTTGTCACGATAAGCCTGCACCGCCTGCATCGTACTTTTTTGCAGGGGATCAGATTCGGTAGCACACAGTATCCGATTCATCATTGAGACTGCTTCAATCGGGTACTCACCAGCAGCAGACTCTGCCGAAAGCATGACTGCATCCACACCGTCATAAACAGCACCAGCGACATCACTGACCTCAGCACGCGTGGGCACCGGCGAGGTAATCATCGATTCCAACATTTGCGTTGCTACCACGACTGGCTTACCAAGCTCACGGCAGGTGCGGATGATTCGCTTTTGCAGCACTGGCACATCTTCAGGCGCACACTCGACCCCCAAATCACCCCGCGCCACCATGATACCGTCAGAAATACGAACGATTTCCTCCAGTGACTCAATGGCAGCGGGCTTCTCCAGTTTCGCCATGACCCAAGCGCGACCGTTGACGATGCCCTGTAACTCCGCAATGTCACCCGGTCGCTGCACGAACGACAACGCCACCCAGTCCACACCGAGTGACAAACCAAACTCCAAGTCTTTGCGGTCTTTATCAGTCAAGGGTGATAACGGCAAAATAGCCCCTGGCACATTCACGCCCTTGCGGTCCGACAGTGTTCCATCGTTTAGCACGCTGACTTTGGCTGACTTGCCATCACAGTCAATGACTTCTAGGCGCACCTTGCCATCATCGATTAACAAGTGATCACCAGCTTTAACCGCTGCAAAAATTTCCGGGTGTAAAAGCGGCACCCTATTCGCACCACCGGGTGCAGGATTCATATCAAGCGTGAACTGCTGCCCTTCAGTCACTTTGATCTTGCTACCCTCAATCGTGCCGAGCCTAAGTTTAGGACCCTGTAGGTCCAACAAGATCCCAACCGGGCGCCCAATCTCTTTCTCGATCGCGCGCACGGCGTCATATCGAGCTCGATGATCTTCGTGGCTGCCATGGCTGAAATTAAACCTAAACACATCCACGCCAGCAGCAAACAACTCCCGGATTACTTCAGGGTCACTGCTTGCAGGACCTAAAGTCGCCAGAATTTTGGCGTTGCGGTCACGGTGGGAAATGGCATCAAGCTTCATGGTTTCTCGTCTGGCTCTGTTATCGGGCGGCGTGGTCAATCCATCATCAAGAACCACAAAAAACATATCCCCGTCATCTTGCGATGCACGGGGATAAATTGCAAGCCAAACACGATCTGGCCTTAGCCTGACCGTACGACCAGCTCATGGTCTTTTCAAGCCGATTGCACCAGGCGGGTTTCGAGCTCTAGGCGAATCTGCTTAAGATGAGCCGGCAAGCCGTGCGCGAGTCTTTCAAAGAGTTCATCATGTAATTTGAACTCTTCCTGCCAAGCATTCGGATCGATTGAGGTGATCGAATTGAACATTTGCTCAGAGAAATCCATGCCTGCCCAGTCGATATCCTCGTAGCGCGGCGTAACACCAAACACGTGCTCTTGACCGCCAGCTTCGCGCTCAATGCGTGCCAACATCCACTTCAGCACCCGAGCGTTTTCACTGAACCCTGGCCAGACAAAACGGCCATTCTCGTCCGTTCTGAACCAATTGACACAGAAGATCGATGGCAGCTTGGCACCGGAGGCCTGCATGCGCTCGCCCAACTGCAGCCAGTGCTCAAAATACTCGGCCATGTTGTAGCCACAAAATGGCAACATCGCGAACGGATCCCGGCGCACCACGCCTTGCTGGCCCATAGCAGCAGCGGTGGTCTCTGACCCCATGGTTGCTGCCATGTAAACGCCCTCCTGCCAACTACGTGCCTCAGTCACTAGGGGCACCGTACTGGATCGACGACCGCCAAATATGAACGCATCGATCTCTACGCCGGCTGGATCATCCCAAGCTTCATCCAGAACCGGGTTCTGAGTGGCCGACACAGTAAAGCGAGCGTTTGGATGGGCAGCCTTGACACCCTCTTTGCCTTTTTCCGGGGTCCAATCATTGCCCTTCCAATCGATGCAGTGTGCGGGTGGCTCTTTAGACATGCCTTCCCACCAGACATCGCCATCGTCGGTCAATGCCACGTTGGTAAAGATCACGTTCTCATTTAAAGACGCCATACAGTTGTAATTCGACTGCTCATTGGTACCTGGCGCCACCCCGAAGTAACCCGCCTCGGGGTTAATGGCTCGAAGGCGTCCCTTGGCATCGGGCTTGATCCAGGCGATGTCATCACCGATCGTGGTGATTTCCCAACCTTGCTGGGATAGACCAGAGGGCGGGATCAGCATGGCGAAGTTGGTTTTACCGCAGGCAGACGGGAAAGCAGCTGCAACGTGGTATTTCTTGCCCCAGGGCGCTTTGACACCCAGAATCAACATGTGCTCGGCCAGCCACCCCAAACCATCCTTGGCAGCGGCTCGACCCATGGTTGAGGCGATACGCAACGCAAAACACTTCTTACCCAACAGCGCATTGCCGCCGTAACCTGACCCGTATGACCAGATTTCCCGGGTGGCTGGAAAATGCACAATGTACTTGGTTGAGTTACAAGGCCACGCAACGTCGGCCTGGCCATCAACCAAAGGTGCTCCAACGGTATGTACGCACGGCACAAACTGACCATCCGTTCCAAGCACGTCATACACAGCTTTGCCCATGCGGGTCATCATGCGCATATTGACCACCACATAGGGTGAGTCAGAGATCTCGATGCCGATCTGGGCAATCGGCGAACCTAACGGCCCCATAGAAAACGGCACAACATACATAGTGCGCCCCCTCATGCAACCATCAAACAGCCCATCGAGCGTTTGACGCATTTCGGCGGGCGCAATCCAGTTGTTAGTGGGGCCGGCATCCTCCTGGCGATCCGTGCAGATGAAGGTTCGATCCTCCACACGAGCCACGTCATCGGCCGAGGAACGCGCCAGAAAAGAATTCGGACGCTTGGCGGGGTTCAAACGAATCAGCGTGCCCGCCTGCACCATCTGCTCGCAAAGGCGGTCATATTCTTGCTGTGAACCGTCACACCAAACAATTTGCTTGGGCTTGGTTTTGTTGGCAATGTCTGCCACCCAGCGCTTGATGCCTTCATGCTTTACGTAGTCAGGGGCTTGGATTGTCTCGATCATGGTCAAGTGTCATAGAGTTTTAAAAAAGAGATCGCACGATCTTAGCACCGTGACTAGGCCCAGAAATCAGTGACAGCCCTAGTTCTCTCAGTAACCATAACCACAACATGGTTCAATCCGGTTAACCTTCGGTGTGTTCAATCAAATCAAACCCATACTTAGCCTATGACCCAGCCGACTGAGCGCAATCAAACTGAGTTAGACGACGAATCTTTCGCGCACATTAATCAGGGCCTGATCAGGTTACTGACGGTCGCTGCGATCGCCGGCGTAGCCGTTGGCTTGGTCGGCGGCAGCTTCCACTGGCTACTCGTGCATGGGGGTGCTGGATTTTTAGAGACTCTGGCTCACTGGAAAGAGCATGGGATCTGGGGTTTGCCCGGCTGGATTGCGGCGATGGCTGTGGTGGGCACTTCAGTAGCCCTGGCACGTTGGCTAGTGACCTTTGCGCCGTCATCGGCCGGCAGTGGCGTGCAGCATGTCGAAGCCGTGATGCGCGAGCAAGCGCAGCCAGCGCCGTTTCGGGTATTGCCCATTAAATATGTGGGCGGCTTGTTGGCCATGGTTCCGGGCCTGGCCTTAGGTCGCGAAGGCCCCACTATCCAGATGGCCGCAGTCATTGGTACTCAATGTGGCAAGATTTTCCGGCTTGCCCGGGAAGACCGCTTCATGATGTACACCGCCGTCGCAGGTTCCGGACTATCGGTTGCATTTAACGCACCGTTAGCCGGCGCCGCGTTTGTACTTGAGGAAGTTGCCCGGCGGGTAACCGCCAGACGCTTGTTGGTGACCCTAGTGGCAGTGGCCACTGCCATGGCGGTTTACCGCGGGTATTTTGGTAATGACGTCGAGTTTGACGTCTCCGAGTTTCTGCCGGCCACACCGACCGAATTCATCGTCTACGCGCTATTTGGTGGCATCATGGGTGCTCTAGGCGTGGCCTACAACAAGTCCGTTCTGTTTGGCCTGAACAGTTTTAGCAACATTGCACCGACTGTCTCTCCCATTGCCAAGGCCGGCGTGATCGGGGCAGCGCTCGGCCTGCTGGCCTACTATCAGCCGAATTTGGTGGGCGGTGGCGAACTGCAAGCCAACATGGTGCTAGCCGGCCAGTTTGGCATCGGTGGATTACTGCTGCTATTTGCTGTGCGCTGGGTGCTAGGACCTATTTCTTACTCCATGGGCACGCCTGGCGGATTGTTTGCCCCATTGCTGCTGGTCGGTGCGGTCACCGGGGCACTATTTGCCCACGGCGCCAACGTGATCCTGCCTACCTCCACAGCGCTCACCCCAGCGGCATTTGCCTTGGTGGGCATGGCGGCGTTCTTCACCGCCGTGGTGCGAGCCCCGTTTACCGGCGTACTGCTGATTACCGAGATGAGTGGGTCGGTGGATTTGGTGATTCCGATGGTGGTCGCTGGGGTAACCGCAACTGTCATGGCTGACCTTATGAAAGGTGAACCGATCTACGACTCATTAAGGGCGAGAATGCCAGTCCAGAACAAGGATTAAACCAAGACTATTTCGTGCTTGGCGTGTGGCAACTCAAGCGGGACCTCGTAACGAACTTTATGTCGTTGCCGTGTAGAGAGTCTATGAGACTGATGCGCTAATGACCCGCAGCAACAAAGAACCACCCTACGCTGAACATCGGCGCATCGGCGTCAAGGCATCGTAAAATTGCTGCGTTGCCAGTGGCCAAGTGAATTGGGCAGCCCGATGGATTGCCGCTGACCGATCAATATTCAAACACGCCAGGCAGGCTTGCTTTAAATCATCATGCAAAACGCCTGCGCCCGAGTCTCCCACCACGTCGATGGGTCCGGCAACCGGGTAGGCAGCCACCGGTAAGCCACAAGCCATGGCCTCTACCATCACCAGGCCAAACGTATCGGTTAGGCTAGGGAATACAAAGACATCGGCCTGGCTGTAGAGCTTGGCAAGCTCTTCTTGGGGAATCACGCCAATGTAGCGTGCATTTGGATATTGACGCTTTAGCCCCTCAGCCATCGGCCCCTCGCCCGCCACCCACTTTTGTCCAGGCAAATCGAGCTTTAGAAACGCTTCGACGTTTTTTTCTATGGCAAGTCGCCCGGCATACAAAAAAACCGGGTTGTCTTTACGAGGCGGCTCCTGTTGCATACGGGGATAGAAGATGTCGTGCGCCACCCCTCTGGACCAATGCACTACATGGTGAAATCCACGGTCTTGCAGGTCTTTGACAATTGCAGGCGTAGGCGCCAACACTGCCGATGAAGCACCATGAAAGCGACGCAACAAAGCATATGACCAATCAAGTGGGACGCCGATGCGCGCTTTGACGTACTCCGGAAAACGGGTGTGATAAGCCGTTGTAAACGCCCAGCCCTGGCGTCGTGCAACACGTCGAGCAGCCCATCCAAGTGGGCCCTCTGTTGCAATGTGCAGCGCATCAGGGTCGATTTGCTCGATCATGGCTTGCACGCGCCGGGCGGACGTCAGAGACAGCCGTATCTCTGGATAACTCGGACACGGCAACGTTTTAAACGATAGTGGCGTTAGCATCTCTACCTGCACGCCACTGGCCTGAAGGTTTGCTCGGGTATTGCCAAGCGTCCGTACAACACCGTTGACCTGTGGCTGCCAGGCGTCAGTCACGATCAGCAATCGCTTTATTTTTCTTTCAGTTGGCGGCTCGTGCAATGACGACGGGCTCTGGCTGGCTACCTCGGTGAGGTTGATGTCTGTGTTGTTGTTCAAGGTGTTCTCCGGTGTGCTCTCGATCGTCTTCAACAACTTTCTCTCCTGCCATGGCTCGGTAGGGCCAGTGGATAAGTTTGAGTTCACCTTCATGGGTCTCTACCAATGCTGACAGGCTCTCGACCCAGTCGCCGTCATTGCAATAGAGTGTGCCTTCAATGTCACGGATCTCGGCTTTATGAATATGGCCACATACCACTCCGTCAAATCCGCGCTGCTTTGCCTCGTTGGTCACTGCGGTTTCAAATGCGGTGATGAACGACACTGCGTTCTTGACTTTGTGCTTGAGGTATTGAGAAAGTGACCAGTACGACAACCCAAACCGGTGACGCCAGCGATTAAAACTGTTGTTCAGCTTCAACACCAGGGTATAGAGCGTATCGCCCACGTAGGCCAGCCACTTGGCGTGCTGAATCACCCCGTCGAAATAGTCACCATGAATGATCAGTAGCTTTTTGCCATTAAGCATGTGGTGGGTGGCTTCGTTCACGATACGAATATCGCCAAACGCTAGACCGATGAACTGGCGCAACACCTCATCGTGATTGCCTGCTACGTAAGTGACTCGCGTGCCTTTACGTGATTTACGCAGGACCTTTTGCACGACGTCGTTATGCGATTGTTTCCAGTACCAATGCTTGCGTAATTGCCAACCATCGATGATATCGCCAACAAGATAGAGATCCCAAGACTGGTTATGACGCAGAAAGTCCAGTAAAAACTCGGCCTGACAGCCTGCTGTACCCAAGTGGATATCGGAAATCCAGATGGCGCGGTAATGCGCATGAACTCGGGCGGGGGTTTCGATAGGCGATGTCGCGTTCATGGACACTCATGGTGCCCTGTGCATTTGACACCAAGGTTGCACCACCATGAACTTTCTGTGACAGCGACAAAATTACAACGATGTGATGGGCCTGGATTGAATGTGCCAGGGATACGTATGCGATCGGCCCGGTTTTGTTTGGTCAGGCCAGCGAATCGATGTACTGATGAATGATGTCGTGAAACGAAGCATCTGCCCTCAAGCCTAGAGACTTTGCTCTAGCCGAATCGAATGTGCCAGGCCAGCTACCCACCACTTTGGCAATTGTGGCATCGGGCTCAAGCGACACTAAAGCACGAGTCTCGGATCCTGCGATATCCTCAAGTGCAGCCAACATGTCAGCCACGGTCAAGCTCAGTGCTGGCAGGTTGATCGCCGTACGACCTGCCAATTCATCGCGCGAGGCCTCGGTCACACGCAAGATGCCGGCAATGGTATTTTGTGGTGATGCCAGCGCGACTTTGGTCTCTGGATCGACAGGGCAGATCGCGGATTGCCCCGCGAGCGGCTCGCGGATAATGCCCGACAAAAAACTGGAGGCTGCCCCGTTGGGTCGTCCGGGCCGCACGCAGACTGTCATCAGTCTCGCTACTCGACCATCGATGAACCCTTTGCGAGTGTAATCAGCGATCAGTTGCTCGCACACGAACTTATGAACGCCGTAGCTGGACTGGGGCACAGGCAGGGTGGCATCGGTGATAACTGGCGGCATCGGCAGACCAGCGTCACCACCAAAAACAGCCACAGAGCTCGCAAAAAAAAGTTTGGCTGCCAAGCCAGTTTCCGTGTGCTGATTACGCAGTTTCTCCAATAGCGCCTGGGTCGTGGCCAGGTTGGCACGCAAACCCAACGAGAAATCCGCCTCACACTCAGCCGACACCGCTGACGCCAAATGAAACACGCCGTCATAAACGCTCTCAAAGAGCTCTGGCAAGCTTTCATACAAGTCACCCTGGTGCACCTGTACCCGGCTGTCCGCGATAACCCCCGGATCACTTGAAGGCACCCTATCGGTGAGGACCACCGACTCAATGACCTGCCCGTTCAGTTGTGAACGGGACAACAACTCGCGTACAAGTTCTCGCCCAAGAAACCCGGCGGCACCGGTGATTAACAGCTTCATCAAAACGCCCCAAAAATCCGTTGGAAGTGACCATGAACATGACAAGATTGCTAATCATACTAGGCGGCCCGTTCCACTTCCTTAACCTCATACTGCAACACCGCTTGTTTCCAGTCTGCCGGCAAAGGAGTGCTGGAGCGAGTTTTACTATCCACACAGACATAGATCATCTCGCCGCTGGTGACCATGACATCGCCACAGTAAATCTCGAGCACGAACTTAAGGCTCGAGTTGCCTAAATAAGCAACCCGCACATGAATTTCCAATTCATCGTCGTACTTGGCTGGGGCGTGGTATTCCACTACCGACTTACGCGCAAAGAACTCTTTGCCCGATTTTTGTTGGGTGACCACGTTGGGCAAGCCCACGGCACGCGCATATTCTGTGACCGCCACATCAAAAAAGGTCAGATAGTGGCCGTTAAACACGATCCACTGTGGATCACACTCAACCCAGCGTACTCGGTGAAAATAGACAAACTTGAAATCCGATTTCATCAGCACACCCTGTGATCGCAATAATCGTTTTATTTGACAAACGAGCTACTATACGTTTCTTTCATGATACTGACATCTACTGATCGCTGAGCGTGACTAAGTTGTGATTCCTGAGCTTACCCATTGCGTCAGCAGCAAGTTGTTGGGGAATTTATTGTGAGTCGTCTAATTCTGACGCTAGATAGATACATCACTGGCGTTTCATGGGCAGTGGCCTCTTTCTTGTTGGCCATCATCAGTTGTCTTGGCTTATGGCAAGTCGTGGCTCGCTTTGTATTGTCGCAACCCTCGACCTGGACCGAAGAGATCATGCGCAGGCTTTTGATCTGGTGCGTGATGCTAGGTGTTGTGGTCGCCTTACGCCAAGGGGTGCTCGTGTGCGTTGACCTGGCGTTACGCATGACCACAGGCCGATGGCACACTGCGGTACGGTGGTTTGTAACCCTTGCAACCGCCTCATTTCTGGCCACGATTGTGTATTTTGGGGTGCAGCTTGCCTATCGTGTGCGGTTTCAAACTTTTGCCAGCATCGATATCTCAATTGCCTGGGCTTACGCAGCGGTCCCAGTCGGGGCAACACTGGCCATCGTGGCCGTCATGGCTCATCATCTAGACCCTAAAAAGCCAGACGCACGTGCGATGGCTGCTGGCGACTAATCGGGGTAATCAGATATGCCGATCACCCTCTTGATCACCATGTTGCTGGGCTTTGCGCTCAGCGTCTCAATCGCCGTTTCCATCGGAGGTGCAGCCGTACTTGGCTTAGCCATCTTTGATAACAGCAGACTCATCATGGCGCCAAAGGAGATGTTTAGCGCCATCGACAAATTTCCTTTGGCTGCCATACCCTTTTTTATTCTGGCAGGTAACCTCATGGAACGTGGCGGCATTTCTGGACGCCTGGTTGATTTTGCCAAGAGTCTGGTCGGTGGCGTGCAAGGCGGGCTGCCCATGACGACCGTACTGACGTGCATGATCTTTGCAGCCGTCTCCGGGTCTTCAGTAGCAACTACCTTTGCCATTGGTGCCATCCTGATCCCGGCCTTGGTCAAGCACGGCTATCCCCGGCCCTACACGGCCGCCTTGCAGGCCACTTCGGCTGAATTAGGCGTAGTCATCCCGCCATCCATCCCCATGATTCTGTTTGGAGTGGCTGCCGAAGTCTCGATTGGCGAGCTCTTTATCGCCGGGATCGGACCGGGGATTCTAATCAGTATTGCTTTGATGCTGTTTGTGCACCTTTACTGCCGCTTTAAAGGCTGGGGAAAGAACGACGGTGATGGTCGCTTGTCGGTGACGAGCGCCACCCTGAAAGCCGGTTGGGCACTGCTCATGCCCGTGATTATTCTTGGCGGCATTTATGGCGGAATCTTCACGCCTACTGAGGCGGCAGTTGTGGCCGTGTTTTATGCACTGATCGTGGGTATGCTGCTGCATCGCGAACTGAGCTGGCGTGACATCATTGATTGCCTAAAAAAATCAGTGGTCTCAAGTGCAGTCATCATGTTCATCATTGCAAACGCAGGGCTGTTTGCCTTCATCATCACGCGCGCGGGTATCCCTGAAGCGATCGGCGAGTGGCTAACTACCATGCTGACTTCGCCAGCGATGTTCCTGATTGGCGTGAACGTCGCCCTATTCGTGATTGGCATGTTCATCGAAACATCAGCTGCCATCATTGTGCTGGCGCCCATCCTGACACCTGTGGCAATCTACTTTGGTGTGGATCCGATCCACTTCGGCATCATCATGGTCGTCAATCTTGCGCTGGGCATGATCACCCCGCCATTTGGCGTGAATTTATTTGCAGCATGCACAGTCGCGCAGGTCTCGCTAGAAAAAGTAATCAAGTACCTCGTGCCATTTGTACTGACCATCATCAGTTGCTTGATGCTGATTTCCTATGTGCCACAAATCAGCCTGACACTCAGAGACCTGGTCTATTCACAGACCCCGGCCACGGCACCAGCACCAGCATCGGCTCCACTGACCCCCGCCGGCCCAACACCCTCGGTCACTCCCTCTGTGGCTCCCTCTGTAGGTCCCTCCTTGGGCCCATCGCCTGTCAGTCCATCCCCGATCGGACCGTCTCCGGTTGGTCCGTCGCCCGTTGCGCCATCGCCTGTTGCACCAAGCCCGATCGGACCTACACCGATTGCACCCACGCCGATAGCCCCATCGCCCGCACCGAACTAATACATCCTAACGGAGTACCTCATGCCAGCACCCAACCCACAAAAAACCTATGTACTGCTGCACGGTGCCTGGCATGGTGCCTGGTGCTGGCAGCGAGTCACCCCGATATTGCAAGCCGCGGGGCACAGGGTCTTCACCCCCACTCAAACGGGCTTGGGTGAGCGTAGTCATTTATTGAATGCCAGCGTCAATCTTGAGACCTTTGCCCAGGACTTAACCAATGTGCTGCTGTGGGAGGATCTGAACGACGTGATTCTAGTGGGTCACAGTTTTGCAGGTAATGCGATTACCGCGGCAGCAGACCGTATGCCTGAACGGATTCGTCATCTCGTCTATCTTGATGCGCTGATTCCTGAGTCTGGCAAGAGTGTGTTCTCGTTGTTGCCAGCCGAGGTGGCGCAAGGCCGACGTGACCTTGCGCAAAGAACTTCCGGCGGGCTGACGATCCCAGTACCTGGCCCAGATAAGCTTGGCGTGTTTGACGAGGCTGATGCTGCGTGGCTGAAAACCAAGTGCACCCCACACCCGATTGCCACCTACGAGGATGCGCTCACCTTCACAAACCCACCGGGCAATGGCCTGCCCACCACCTATATTGCCGTGACACCGCATTACGGACCAACCACCGCAAGCCGTGACTACGCCAAGACCAGAGATGATTGGACTTACCTAGAGATCGAGGCTGGCCACGATGCGATGGTGACGTCACCGGCGGCATTGAATGAGATTCTTTTGGGAATCGAATAGGACGGCACAGATAAAAAATCGCTCGCAATAAAACGTCAGGCAGATGCGGGCTTAGAGCTGATCCGCATCTGGATGACACGAGATGAGAAACTGCAACATCTCTGTGCCATCGCGGCCTTGGTAGAACCGTACCATCTTCTCGTTGAAAGCCTGAGCTTTGCCAGCCGGCACGCTGATAGCATCGATGCCGCTAGACATCAAAACGCCGTTCATCATGAAGCGCGACGTTCTTTTATTGCCATCAAAAAAGAACTGCTGCAAAGCACCAAACAGAAAAAACGCCAAGGCGCGTTCAAATGGTGGGCAAGCATCCAATTGTTCGACGCCCGCATCAAACACCTGGTTTAACACTGGTGCGCCCGACGCAGTGGCAATCGGCGTAAACAAGCCGGCTTCACCCAAGCCCACATTGGGTGTGTAGTTGGTTTCTTGGCCTTCGCCACGAAACAGACCCCACTCAAGCGCTTCGTTGCGCGCCACGATCCCATTGAGCTCGGTGAACACTGACTTGGAAAGTTTGAACTCGCCGGCCTTGACCAAGGCAAGCAGGCGCTTGGCGCTTTCAGCAAGGTTTACGATTTGCGCCTGATCGGTCAGCTTGCGTCCGCCTACTGTCACACCATCTAACAGTGTTTTCACTTCCGGAAACGTAAACGGATTTCCCTCCAATACCCCTGCATCCCACACAAACTCTGGCAACATTTTGTGAAACCGAAAGCAGACACGCTCCGTAGAATGCACAGGCACATGCCCCGGCACTAGTGACCGGTCCCACCTAAATCCAAGGGCGTCAAACAGCGACATCGAATTTCACCTAAGTTAGCAATACTCTAATGATACCGGGATGTGAAACATTCCAAGAATTTCCTGGCAGAGTCACCCCACTTGGACATTTTTAAACCCCTGAATTCCGCTCGATTGATCTTTTTCAGAGCGAGTCTCTGTTTACGATCGACCCCTGCATTGCGACGCTTGGTTCATCAAAGTCTGAACATAACTTTTAAACCTCAAGCTCATTTAAAATTTCGTTTAATAAAGCATTACTTAGTAACTCTGATGCTCCATGTTAAGGTTTTATGTAGCTTGCATCGTATGTACTGTTTTGGTGCAAGCCCTCAATCAAGCTTGGGTTCATCACCCAAGCTTGTCAAACCGTCCAACGTAAGCGTGTGACAGCAGTGCACGGCAGCAACATTGGCCTGTACGACACGACCAAGGAGGATCGCGTGAGCGACAATACAACCGACAAAAACTCTGACTATATGAAACCTGATGGTGAGGTCAATCCAATCGACACCGACTATACGATCGGACAAGACAACATCGTCATGAACGTTGGCCCATTTGGGCTCGATATCCACAACCGCGTCTTTGGTGTCTCAGCACTGCTCATCATTGCCTTTGTGCTTTTGACCATGACGTTTCAGGATCAGGCCGAGCCTCTTTTCGGTGATCTGCGTGGCTGGCTGACATCAAACCTCGACTGGTTCTTCATCACCGCTGGCAATATATTTGTTCTGGTCTGCCTGGTGATTGCATTTTCTCCGCTGGGCCGGGTGCGCATCGGTGGCACCCAGGCCAAGCCAGACTATTCGTATTTGGGCTGGTTCTCAATGCTATTTGCCGCGGGCATGGGTATTGGCTTGATGTTTTACGGGGTATCTGAGCCACTGTCGCACTTCAGCAGTTCGGTCGGCGGCATTGCTACAGAAAACGGTATTCGCACAGACTGGGCACCTTTGGGAGCAGCAGCCGGTGACAACGCCGCTGCCACCCAATTGGCCATGGCAGCGACCATCTATCACTGGGGTCTGCACCCCTGGGCGATCTATGCCGTGCTGGCATTGGGCCTGGCGATTTTTTCCTTTAACAAAGGCTTGCCGCTGACCATCCGCTCGGTCTTCTACCCAATTCTGGGAGAACGTATCTGGGGATGGCCGGGCCACGTGGTGGATATTCTGGCAGTGATGGCCACGATGTTCGGTCTGGCTACCTCATTGGGCCTGGGCTCATCGCAAGCCGCAGCCGGTCTGCACTTTCTGTTTGATGTGCCGCTAGGCGACACCACCCAGATACTGCTAGTGATTGGCATCACCGCGATTGCGATGGCTTCGGTGCTCGCGGGCCTGGAGGCCGGTGTCAAGCGCCTATCCGAGATCAACATGGTGTTGGCGGTGGTACTACTGTTATTTGTGCTGGTGGTGGGCCCGACGCTTGCCATTGTGACCGGCTTCTTTCAGAACCTCTGGTCGTACCTAGAATACCTGCCAGCTCTTGGCAATCCAATGGGCCGGGAGGACACCAATTTCTCGCAGGGGTGGACCGCCTTCTACTGGGCCTGGTGGATCTCCTGGTCACCCTTTGTCGGCATGTTTATCGCGCGGGTCTCACGTGGTCGCTCGGTGCGTGAGTTCATCATTTCAGTGCTCATTGTGCCATCGCTGGCCTGCGTCCTGTGGATGACGGTGTTTGGCAACACCGCAATTTCACAAGTCGTTAACCAAGGTTATCTGGCAGTCACCGAAGGTGAGTTGCCCTTGCAGATCTTTCTCATGCTCGAAGGCCTACCGTTACATTCAATCACCTCGTTTGTGGCCATCATCTTGGTCGTGGTGTTCTTTGTGACTTCATCGGACTCTGGGTCACTGGTCATTGACGTGATTTCCTCTGGCGGTAAAGTGGAGTCACCCGCACCGCAACGAGTGTTCTGGTGCACGTTCGAGGGCTTGGTAGCCATTGCTTTGATTCTGGGTGGTGGTTTGGTGGCCCTCCAAGCCATGGCTGTCTCAACCGGGTTTCCGTTTGCGATCGTGCTCTTGATTGCCACCGCCTCACTAATCAAGGGCTTGATCAGTGAACCCAAAATCGGCAAAGGATAAAGGCTAATGGAAAGCGAACAACTTGAGGTACTCGACTTCTTGCAGCGACACCTGCCGTTTACGGCATTGCCCGAAGATACGCTGCACGAGGTGGCGCGTGCCATTGATGTTCGCTATTTCAAGGCCGACTCCTCCATACTCACGTTCGGTGAGCCAGCGCACAACTGGTTCATCGTTCGAAGTGGCGCCGTCGAGATCTTCCGCCGGGACGGTACGCTCTACAACCGCTTAACCGAAGGTGGTCATTTCGGCGAAGCAGGTTTGCTACAACAACGGCGTCAAGTTCGCTTCCCAGCCCATGCGCTTGAAGACACACTGCTCTATGTCCTGCCGGGCGAGATGTTTATCGATCTGTTTGAACAGCATGAGGCCTTTGCTGATTTGGTTGAAGTCGAGGATCACTCGAGGCTGCGCACGGTAGTCTCCAAAAGTGAGCAAGCCAATGAATTGATGTCAGCATCAGTTGAAAGCCTGTTGGTGCGGGGAGCTGTGATCGCAGACCCGACTCTGTCGGTCTCAGCAGCTGCCGCTCGCATGACGGAAGAAGGCGTGTCTTCACTGTTGATCATTGAAGCTGACGCTCCAGTTGGCATTATCACAGACCGTGACATCCGCACCCGAGCGGTGGCACATAGCATGGCACTTGACAAGCCTGTTCGCGAAATCATGACTGAACAGCTTGTGACCGTACGTCATGACCACTTAGCGTTTGAAGCCATGAACATCATGATGCGCAATAACGTCCACCATCTGCCGGTACTCAAACACCAGCAAGCCATCGGCGTGCTGTCCTTGTCTGACATCATTCGCTACGAATCGCGCAATAGTCTCTTTGTGGTGGGTCGCATCTTCCATCAGCAAAACGTTGATGACCTCGCGGCCTTGACTGAAGAAGTGCAAGCAAGCTTCGTACGCATGGTCAGAGAAGACTTCAGCGCAAAAATTATCGGCAGTGCCATGGCAGCGATCGGACGAAGCTTTAAACAACGGCTGCTAGAGCTTGGCGAAGCCGAACTAGGCCCACCCCCGATTCCGTATTGTTTTCTGGCGCTCGGCAGCATGGCCAGGCAAGAGCAACTGATTGTCACCGACCAGGATAACGCCATGATTCTGGACAACCGATTTGACCCGGTCAGACATGATGCATACTTTGCTGCATTAGCAAAGTTTGTCAGCGATGGCTTGGCGCGTTGTGGCTACCCCTATTGCACAGGTGAGGTGATGGCAACCAACCCTAAGTGGCGCCAGCCCCTGTCGGTCTGGCAGGGTTACTTTAAAACCTGGATTGAGTCGCCCACTGCCGCCTCGTTATTGGACAGCAGTATCTTTTTTGACCTCGACGGCGTGCATGGTCGTACCGAGTTCGCCGAAACCTTGCGGGTGCTGATTGCTAAAACGGCCAAAGGTAATTCCCGGTTTCTGGCAAGCATGGCCAGAAACGCTCTGCAGCGCACGCCCCCAATCGGGTTCTTTAAAGAATTTGTTGTCGAGCCTGATGGTCGTCACACCCGTGCCATTAATCTCAAGCGTCGCGGTACGGCGCCGCTGACCGACCTCATCCGGGTGCATGCTCTAGCGATCGGCTCACGTAGCCGCAACTCATTTGATCGGGTCGCTGACATCATTAAAGCCGGTATCTTGCCTAACGGTCGCGGCCAAGATCTGCATGATGCGCTCGAATTCATCTCCATGGCGCGCGCACGCAATCACGCCAATGAAATCACCTCAGGCCAGCAAGCTGACAACAGCATCGAGCCAGACATGCTGTCGGACTTTGAGCGTAAAAGTCTACGCGATGCATTCCTGATTTTGGGTAACGCCCAGAAGTTTCTTAAATTCCGCTACCAGCCTGGCCGGCTGAATTAAAGGAGAAGTCTGTGCTGCATGGCGGCCTGCTGCGATTGCCCACTGACAACCGGATTCCTGCCCAGGGCGCATGCGACTGGCGCGGACGATTTGCAGTGCTGGCGCAACAGACCAAGGATGAGCGGCTAAAGGCTTACTATGCAGCTGGCATGCCAGCAGGCAATACGCCACTGAAAAACGTACCACTGATGGCCATGGACGTAGAAACTACCGGACTAAACCCCGCCAAAGACGGTATCGTCAGCGTGGGCATATTACCAATGTCAATTGACCGCATTCAGTCAAGCGCTTCACGCCACTGGATTGTGCAGCCGCATGTACCACTGGCCGATGAATCAGTGACCATTCACGGCATTACCCACTCGCAAGTAGCTGATGCACCCGAACTGGCTGATATTCTGGGTGACTTGCTTCACGCCATTGCTGGCCATGTCCTGGTTGTTCATTGCCGTGCTATTGAGCGCCAGTTTCTAAACAATGCGCTAACCCGTTTGATCCATGAGCCTATCGAAATTCCGATGATTGACACCATGGAACTCGAAGCCCGTCTGCATCGCAATCAACCACCACCAAGCTGGTGGGATCGCGTTGTCCGTAAAAAACAATACAGACCCGTATCGATTCGCTTAGCCGACAGCCGCAAGCGCTATGGCTTGCCTTTTTACAAACCTCACCACGCATTGACAGACGCACTGGCCACCGCAGAACTGCTGCAAGCGCAAGTTGCACATCGTTACAGTCCCGAGACGCCACTTGATGACCTGTGGTGCTAAGATGCCTGCCTCTTTGGCAATCAATTAAGACACTCTCTTGAAACGCGACATCTTTGGCATCCATTTAGCGGCTTTCCTGTTTGGCATGACGGGCATCTTAGGTACGCTCATCGATGCCGATAGCAACGTCATTACCTTTGGCCGAGCCGTGTTCGCGGTGCTGGCGTTGACAATCATCCCGCCCTTGCTAACCAAGCTTGGCACCGAGCCGACAGCTAGCACACAAAACAGCGCACCCTTGACCACTCAGCTTGGCTGGCGTTATCTAACATCTGGCGTTTTGCTGGCGATTCACTGGGTGACGTTTTTTGTGTCGGTCAAGACCGGTGGAGTAGCCATCGCCACCCTAGGCTTTAGCAGCTTTGCAGCCTTCATCACGCTGATCGAATGGATCATTATTCGAATCTTCGCCGGCAGTGGCATTGCAATTAGCCGTTCAGACTGGTTGCGAACTCTGGTGGTGACAGTCGGCTTGGCACTCATTACGCCCACACTTGAGCTAGCCGACGAGGTCACCTACGGCTTTATCATGGGCCTGATTTCCGGACTGTCGTTTGCGGCCATGGCAGTGTTTAACAGCAGACTTCTGGCAAGTGTCAATCCAATTCGGGTGGCGCGTAACCAGAATGTAGTTGTGGCCGTTGTCATGGCCGCATTTGCTGTGCCGACGTTAGCCACAGTCTCGATCACTAGCTGGCTCTGGCTTGTCGTGTTAGGTGTGTTTTGTACGGGACTGTCACATGCTTTATTTGTCTCAAGTTTAAAGAAGCTGCGGGTCAATGTGGCGGGATTGGTGATTGCACTTGAACCGGTATACGCCATCGTTGCAGCATGGCTACTGTTCGCTGAAGTACCCACGACGCGTACGATAGCAGGTGGATTGATTATTATCGGCGCGATGGTTGGTGTCAGTTACAGCAAGGCTCGCGCAACAGAAAAGCCGGTACCACAACAAACATCACCACTATAGACAAGGGGTAGCCATGCAATCTCTCGGGCGAGACTTCCGGGCGCTAGTGATCGGTGCTCATGGCACGATCGGTACCGCATTGGCTGAACAACTGCGCGCCGACCCGAATTGCGCACATGTCGCAACCATCTCGCGCGCCACCCACCCTTATTTCGCTCTTGAATCTGAAACCGGGATTGAGCAGGCCGCTACAGAGATCGCTGGCGAAGGACCGTTTGCGTTGATTATTGACGCCACCGGCGCACTGACCATTGATGGCAATGGCCCAGAGAAACACCTTGGTGCCTTAAACGCCGAGCGGCTCGCACGTGCATTTGAAGTCAATGCGATTGGCCCGGCTTTAATCATCAAGCACTTCTCGTCACTGCTGACCAAAGACCGTTCGATTTTTGCCAAACTGTCTGCCCGAGTCGGCAGCATCAGCGATAATCATAAGGGCGGCTGGTATGGCTATCGAGCAGCGAAGGCAGCAGTCAATATGCTTTTGCAGACTGCCGCCATTGAACTGCAGCGCCGACGTCCTGACACCATAGTAGTTGCATTACAACCCGGCACTGTGCAATCACCGCTGTCTGCACCGTTCTCTCGAGGGCATGATACGGTCTCACCCGAAGAGTCGGCTGTCGGCTTGCTCCAAGCCATGGACGAACTTCAGATCAAATCAGGGGCACAATTCGTAGACTACAAGGGTCAACCGATACCCTGGTGAGGTATCAAGATGGTTAAGCGGCTGATTCGGTTTCGGCTTCTTTTTTCCTACAGCGTGTCTTTGACAAAGTGCTTGTAGACCCGATCATGCAACAACATACCGCCAAGCATGGCGGCCACAAAAACAAATGCCTTGCCATAGCCTGCACCCAAGGCCACTAGCGCCGGTCCGGGACAGAACCCTGCAATTGCCCAGCCCGCACCAAAAACAAAACCACCGATAACCAAAGAACGGTTAACAGTTTTAGTGCCAGGCAGGTGCAAGGGCTCATGAAATGCTGTTTGCCCCTGTTTCTCTATGAAACGGAACCCGACAAATGCGACCGGGATGGCGCCAAGCATCACAAAAGCCAGGCTAGGATCCCAATTGCCCGCAATATCCAGAAAGTTAATCACCTTAGCCGGATTACTCATACCCGAGATGATCAAGCCGATGCCAAATACCAAGCCAGAGATGAAGACAAGTAATGTCTGCATGGTCTAGGCTCCCAGAACATGAAACACGATGTAAGCCGTCACAAAACCACTGGCCATAAAACTGAAAGTCGCAGCAATCGAGCGCACTGAGAGGCGACCCAAGCCACAGACCGCATGACCGCTCGTGCAACCTGAGCCCATGCGCGTACCAAATCCAACCAATAGCCCTGCCAGAATGACTAAGCCATAGCTGGTGTCAATTTGCGACGTTGGCATCACCGCAAATAAGCCATAGATGGCACTTGAAAGTATCAACCCCAAAACGAAAGCGATACGCCAGCTGAAATGTCCCTGCGGTGTATTGCCAAATTGCATGAGCGAGCCGATCACTCCACTAATACCTGCAATGCGCCCCTTGAAATACATCAGCATCACGGTCGCTAACCCAATTAATAAGCCGCCTGCCAGAGATAGCCAAGGCGTGAAATTCGCCCAATCGATTGTCATTTCGTCTCCATAAACGATCGTTGCTGATACACAGTCAATAGTGTGACATGAATTTGATTTCGGTCAATCCATATCCGAGGACATATGAACAAAGGGAGCGACGGGCTGTGAGACTAACCCGGTCACGCTTAGCCGGCTCGTTTGAAAAACGAAAGTGATATGCCGGCCACCACAAACAGTCCACCAAAAACGCGGTTTAAAAACCGGACATGTCGTGGTGACTTCAGGTATTTGAATATCCTCGCGGCTAATGCGGTGTAACCAGCCATCACGACCAAGTCAGTGAAGGTAAGCGTCGCACCAATGATGACGTATTGCAACCACAAAGGCTCGTTCAGATTCAAAAACTGCGGCACCACCGCCAACAAAAACACTGTGCCCTTAGGGTTGGCCGCATTGATCAGCCAACCTTTGAGGATCATTCGGGTAGCTGATTCGCCAATAGCACCGTCGCGTTGCACTTTTGCCTCGGTCAGGGGTGCACGCCATTGAGAAACCCCCAGGTAGATCAAGTACGCCACCCCGAACCATTTAACTACTTCAAACGCCATAGCCGAACTGGCTACCAGGGCCCCCAAACCAACGCTTACCAACACCAACTGGGTCATGATGCCCAGAATAAGACCTACGGTGGTGATGTAGCCTCGTTTAAACCCATGGGTCAGGCCCGCGTTCATGGCCGCCACAGCACCCGCACCGGGCGAGACGCTGATCGCCCACGAGGCGGCAAACAAAGCGAGCCAGACTGAAAGTTCCACTTTTGGGTCTCACAAGAATCCGACTCTGATATTACTGTGACGACTGAGCGGAAAGTTCGCAATCCATGTCTAGCGATGGATCTGACTTGTTCAAGCGCAAACAGGCTTAAAAAAGAATACGCGTGCGAATGGTTCCCGGAACTTCCCGAAGACGGCCAAGCGCCTCCACTGACTGTTCGATATCAGTGTCCATGACCACATAACCAACCGAACCTCGGGTTTGCAGATACTGCGCTGAGATATTGACACCGGTATCGGAAAAAATCTGATTAATCGCCGACAAAATACCTGGCACGTTGTGATGGATATGCAGGATGCGATGTTTGCCCGCGTGCGCAGGCAACGCAACTTCAGGGAAGTTGACTGACGAGACCGAAGTGCCATTGTCGCTGTACTTCACAAGCTTTTCTGCCACTTCGCGACCAATGCTCTCTTGCGCCTCCACGGTCGAGCCACCAATATGAGGCGTCAGGATCACGTTGTCCAAGCCGCGCAACTCACTGTCAAACGCATCCTGGTTACTCGCGGGTTCTATCGGAAACACATCAAGCGCAGCACCAAGCAATTTGCCACTGTCGATGGCGTGCTTCAAAGCACTGATTTCGACAACCGTACCGCGCGACGCGTTGATCAAGACACTCTTGTCTCGCATCTGTGCCAACTGGGTCGACCCCATCATCCACCGAGTCTCAATGGTCTCAGGGACGTGCAGTGTCACAACATGGGACTCTTGCAGCAGTTCCTTTAAGGTCAAGACCTGTCTGGCATTGCCGTGTGGCAGCTTGGTAACCACATCATAGAAAATCACTCGCATACCAAGTGACTCGGCCATCACCGAGAGCTGGGAGCCTATCGAACCGTAGCCGACAATACCCAATGTTTTACCGCGAAGTTCGTAAGAATTATTTGCAGTCTTAAGCCACTGACCTCGATGAGCAGCCGCATTCTTGGCAGGCACACCACGCAATAACAAAATGGCCTGACCCAACACCAGTTCGGCCACCGACCGGGTATTTGAAAATGGCGCGTTAAAGACGGCAATCCCACGCTCAAGCGCGGCACTCAAATCCACTTGATTGGTGCCAATGCAAAAGCATCCCACCGCATTCAATTTGGCAGCCGCATCAAACACCTCGGCTGTCAGTTGCGTGCGTGACCGTATACCGAGGAAATGAACATCTCTGACGCGGTCAAGCAAAGCCTGACCCTCCAAGGACCCCTTTTCTCGCTCGATATTGTGATAACCAGCCGCACGAATCAAGGCCTCAGCACTGTCGTGCACCCCTTCCAACAACAAAAACTTGATCAACTGCTTATCTACTGAGGTTTGCTTCATGCCAGGCCTGCCGCTTCACATCAAGAAAACCGCAGAGAATACCTAAGGGAAACCAACATTGAAGGGATAACCACAATGCCCGTATGAGCAGCACAAATTGACGGCCACCTGCCGCCAGGCAAAACACGCCAAACTTAAGCGGTCTGAGCAGCACTAGCCCGACGCCGGCGGCGGCCAGACGTGGGCTCGACTTCCCAGACAAAACCCGTGCTCGCCCGAATCACTAGCTGCCCTTGGTGAATGAACGCGTCAAACGCCCCGGGTACGCAGATTTTGCGGGCAATACCCAATCGCGGCTTTTTTAAGTAAACCGCTTCTTCATTCGAGTCGATTCGTTCGATGATCCAGTCCATGAACGTGATCTTATCCAAATGGCAATCCTAGTTGCTCAATACCACCTCGAATTACCCATGCGAGATAGCCGCAACGATATGGCATTGTGGCTTGGGCGCGACATCGACGCATAGCCAATGAGTCAGTTCACGCGCTATCCTGAGTTGCTTGATTCAACTGCAAAACACTTGAACAATTGATTGCAGCCTCAGATGCCATGACCAGATCCCTTTACCTAATCGACTCAATCACGCAAATCACCGCTGAGATGGGCGATGCGGTCATTGTCTCAGGTTCACATGGCGGCGTATCGTCAGCCAGTTACGTGGTCAATGCACCTCGAGCGCCGTTTGCGGTATTTTTTAACGATGCGGGTGTAGGCAAAGACGCCGCAGGCATTGAAGCACTTAACATCCTCGATGACATTGGCGTTTTTGCCTTTGCCTACGGGCATGACAGCGCCCGGATCGGGCAGGCCCAGGACGGGCTAGATAACGGCGTGGTGACTCATCTTAACGCGATGGCACATGTCTATAAAAATTGGATAGGCAAATCCGTACGAGAGCTCGCCAAGCGCTTGCAACAAGAGCAGCAACAAGAGCGGTAACCGCCTGGCCGCCGTGCTACAACTGCTCAGTCACTGAGAATTCGCTGCACACACGATCGAGCCACACACCGGAGATTGGCACCATGGCGCGCTATACCTCATCGCACTGGGGCATTTATGAAATCAAGCAAGGTGCCGATGGTAAACCCTTGCTTGATGTTTTTAAGGCTGATCCAGACCCCTCCGAGATCGGCCTCTCGATGCTGGAGGCTAGCACTCGACTACGAGTGGCCAGACCCTGTGTTCGTCAAAGTGTGCTCGAAAACGGCCTAGGTGCATCACCTGAGCGTCGAGGTCTGGATCCATTTGTCGAAGTCCACTGGGATCAAGCGTTGGATCTGGCGGCGCAAGCCATTAGTCAGACCATAAAGCACCATGGTAACCAAGCGATATTCGGTGGCTCTTACGGTTGGTCAAGTGCTGGGCGGTTTCATCACGCTCAAAGTCAGGTACACCGGTTTTTAAACGCAGCTGGTGGTTACGTACGTCACATGGACTCGTATAGTCTAGGTGCTGGCCGGGTCGTCCTGCCCCATGTGGTTGCACCCATGGATGACTTGATGGCTGTGCATACGAGCTGGGATGTCATGGAAAAACACACCGAGCTCTTTGTGACATTTGGCGGCGTGCCCCGTAAAAATGCACAGGTCAATCCGGGTGGCGCAAGCGAGCATTTAGTCAAGGGTGGTCTCTATGCCATGGCCAAGTCGGGTGTGAAATTTGTCAACATCAGTCCCACACGGGCAGACCTCGACATCGGCTGTGAGTTTGAATGGATACCGATTCGTCCTAATACGGATGTTACTTGTATGTTGGGTATCGCATTCGTCATTCATGCGGAAAACGGCCATGACATCGACTTTCTGAATAATTACTGTGTGGGGTTTGACAGGTTCGAAGCCTACCTGACTGGCAAATCAGATGGTCAACCCAAAACGCCCGATTGGGCAGCGAGCATCTGTGGGATTTCAGCTGACCAAATCACCGAATTAGCGCGACGCATGATGGCTGCGCGGACCATGATCAATGTGTGCTGGGCGGCTCAACGCGCACATCACGGCGAGCAACCTTTCTGGATGGTCGTAACCTTGGCGGCCATGCTTGGTCAAATCGGCTTACCCGGTGGCGGGTTTGGCGTCGGCTACGGCGCCATGAACATGATGGGCATGGCCAACCCAAAATTTGGTGGGCCCACCTTACCGCAAGGTCAACCCCAGATACCCGACTTGATCCCAGTAGCCCGGATCACCGATATGCTGGAAAAACCTGGCGAACCGTTTTTTTACAACGGCAATGCTTATACCTACCCAAAAATCGAACTCATTTATTGGGCTGGCGGCAACCCGTTTCATCACCACCAAGATTTGAAACGGCTGATTCGTGCTTGGCGACAAGTACCGCATGTGATTGTGAACGAACAGTTCTGGACCACCAACGCCAAGCTAGCTGATATCGTGTTTCCGGCTACCACCACATTTGAGCGTGAGGACATCGGGTTCGCCACGCGCGATCGATTTATGGTTGCCATGCGGCAGATATTGCCACCACACCAAGAAGCCCGCGATGACTATGACATATTTGCAGGCTTGGCCAAGCGACTGGACTGTGAAGAGACCTTCACCGAAGGCCGTGATGCCGCCGCCTGGATACGGCATATGTACGACGACTGCCGACCACGGGCCAAAGCGGCCGGCGTGAACCTGCCGAGCTTCGAGCACTTCTGGGAGCAAGGACTCGTCGACTTACAGCAGCCTGGTCAGTACAACAACATGCTCGAAGAATTCCGTAAAGATCCGAAAGCTCATCGACTCAATACGCCATCGGGTCGTATCGAAATCTACAGCGAACGCATCGCGAGTTTTAAACATGATGACTGCCCGCCTCACCCGACCTGGATGGAACCTGCAGAATGGGTTGGCAGCGAGCTGGCCGAACAATATCCTCTGCACCTGATATCTGATCAGCCTGCAGGCAAACTGCACAGCCAGCTCGATCACAGTCAGTTAAGCCAAAGCACCAAACGCAAAGGCCGCGAACCGATTGATATCAACCCACAAGACGCCGACTCACGCGGTATCCAGAGCGGTGACACGGTCTGGGTGTTCAATGGCCGCGGCAAGTGTCTGGCCACTGCCAACATTTGTCCTGACATCATCGTAGGTGCGGTGCGACTATCCACCGGCTCTTGGCTAGATCCCAATGATTGGGCGAGCCTGGATTATGACAAGCACGGTAACCCCAATATCCTGACGTTAGATATCGCAAGCTCTAATTTGTCAGGTGGCTGCAGCGCTCATACTTGTCTAGTCGACATCCAAAAATTCGACGGCGAACCACCCGCTGTGACCGCTTATGAATTACCTGACATCCTGAGCCGTCGCTGATAGAACGAACCAACAGATTGAGCCGGGTCACGGTTGCAAACATGGGTCACGCCTATAATTAAATATTGAGTAAAGTGACTGTGTTCAATGGACGAGCAAATGCTCTTCACTGATGGGCTCAAGCCCACCGAACTGGATCCGCATGAAACCAAACCTGTTTCCCTGGCTAAAAGACGTTCGCTTAAATAGCGCGACGTTAACGGGTGACATGTCAGCGGCCGTCGTGGTTACCTTGATGCTGATTCCCCAAAGCCTCGCCTATGCCCTTTTGGCGGGGATGCCAGCGCACATCGGTCTATATGCCAGTGTGTTGCCTCTGATTGGTTATGCGCTGCTGGGTCGCAGCCCGGCCTTGGCGGTCGGGCCAGTGGCGATTGCATCGGTGATGACGTTTGACGCACTCATGCCCTTTTTTACGCCAGGCTCACCCGAGTGGGTGGCTGGTGGTATGTTTCTGGCGCTTGCCTCTGGACTCATTCTAATCGTGTTCGGCTTTTTACGGTTTGGGTTTATTGCGGCACTGCTTAGCCATCCGGTGATGAGTGGTTTTGTTTCAGGTGCAGCCATCCTGATCATCCTCGGGCAGATCAAGACATTGACTGGGATCCAGGTTACAGGCGGTACTGCATTTGATCAGTTGCAGCAACTAATGACTAATCTACACAACGTCAACACAATCACACTCAGTGTTGGCCTGTGCACATTTGTGTTGCTACTGCTGGCTCGCCGCTTTGCAGGCATGTGGCTCAAGCGCGTCGGGGTGCGCGGGTTAGTACTAGACATTCTGACCAAGGCCAGCCCCTTGGTGATGATAGGCATCGTGACTTTGGTGTTGGTCGCCATGGATTTGGAAAATGCGACCAAAACGGTGGGCTCCGTGCCAACTGGCTTGCCAATTCTTGCCCTGCCGCCAATGAGTTCGGCATACAGTGGACTGGTGATCTCTGCGCTTTTAATTGGCGTCGTGGGTTTTATTGAAAGTGTGTCGATGGCACGTGCCATTGGTCGTATTCGAAAGGTACCCACCGATCCCGACGCCGAGCTTCGTGGGCTAGGTGCCGCGAATGTGCTCTCAGGCTTATCAGGTGCATTTCCAGTCACCG